>DASZFU010000001.1:0-72740 GCA_035939495.1 Candidatus Angelobacter sp.
AAGATCTCGCCAATGTGATTTACGAATTCGGTGAGGAAAGGAGGTCGCGGAGAATCGCCAGAGCCATTGTCCGAGCGCGGCCGATACGAAATACCGCTCATCTAGCACAAGTCATATCGGCTGCGCTCCGGCCAATGAACCGAGAGCGCATTCATCCGGCGACCAGGACTTTCCAGGCAATCCGAATCTTCGTAAACCGTGAGTTAGACGACCTGAAGGCGCTGCTTGCGTCAGCGCCTCAGGTGCTCAAGCCGGCAGGACGCATGGTCATCATCAGCTTTCACTCTCTGGAAGACCGGATCGTGAAAGATGCCATGCGCGAAGGGTCACAACGCGGCATGTACCGGCTGCTGACGAAAAAGCCAGTGGTCGCAGATGAAGAGGAGATCGAGCGCAATCCAAGATCGCGCAGCGCGAAGATGAGAGTAGTGGAAAAGATCGGGTGATCGGATCATCGGGTGATCGGAAAGGCCCAGGTTGGCAGGAATCTACGAATACAAGTCCCTCGGGAAAGCGAAGGCTGTTGTGATGTTTAACGGAACAACGATTGAGAACCTGTTGCGCACGGTAGAGCGGGTTGAACTGCGTGCGTTGCAGATGATGTGGGAAGAAAAACAATTGGAAGGCAACAACTACCTGGTTTACAGGACCAATAACCATCAGATGATTGAGGTGGCATAGATGGCAGCAGGGGCAATGCACATTACGGGAATGATCACGCCGGTCGATCTTCGTTCACCGGCCCGCCGCGCTGTGGCCGGCATCACCCCGGAGTTTTATTTCCAGAAGACGATTGATAATTCGCGGCTGGTGAAAGTGGCTGATCCCCGGCGAAAACGTGAGATCCGCATGTTTTCAGCAAGTGTTGCAGCCCTGTTTCTATTGATCATGGTCTATGCATGGCAGCATTTCAGCGCCATCGAATATGGTTACAGGATTGAAAACCAGAAAGCGCAGCGCGACATCCTGGTGGAGCAGAACCGGTCCTTTAAAGTGGAAGAGGCTTCGTTACGCGATCCAGAACGAATCGATGACCTGGCGCGAAAGATGGGTTTGGAATCGCCCCATCCAGGGCAAGTGCTCAGAATGGATGCTGACCCCGCCAATCGAGGCCCGGTGATTGCTCAGTTGTCGACTGTGGCGGTGATTCCAGGGCAGTAAACCGCAGAGTACGCAGCCTAGTGGAGCCACAACCAAAAAACCGGTTCACCGCAAAGGACGCGAAGGCCGCAAAGGAAACCCAAAATCCTAACCACACATTCGCTCCGCTCAGTGCAGGCTCCGGAACACGAAGAGAAAACCAAGGACACGAAGGAAAAAAGCAAAGAGATTCTTCTCGGGAAAACAAGATTTTCAAGGTTAGCAATGCAGAGGCCGCAGCAGCAGAATGGGATTGTAGAAGGCGTGACCTAAGGGCAGGCTTTCGGGATGACGGAAAGGGTTTTGAGAGTTGAGCTTCAACCGCTTCCATTTGGTTGGTGGTTAAGGATGGCGGCGCCGGAAAAACAGCCGGGCCGCCATGTATCTTTGACAATGATTAAATCTTCCAGTGGCGGAAACACCCGGTTGTACTATCTGGCCGGCTTCCTTGGGTTTTGGTTTCTTGCCATTTGTATCCGCCTGGTCTGGCTTCAACTCATCCAATACGGCGATCTTGCCCAGCGCGCCGCGCGCCAGCAACAACGCACCATCGAAGTTTCTCCGGTTCGCGGCAACATTTACGACCGCAATGGGAACGAACTGGCCATGACGGTCAAGCTCGATTCAATCTTTGCAGTTCCCTCCGAGATTCCCGACATGCATGGCGCCGCCGCAATGCTTGCCAGGATTCTTCACAGCGATCCTGTTGATCTTGAGAACCGCCTGGGCGGTTCGCGGGCGTTTGCCTGGGTGGCGCGAAAAGTCGATAGGGAGACCAGCACCCGCATTCGTTCCCTTAACTTGAAAGGTATCTACTTCCAGAAGGAGTCCAAGCGCTTCTACCCGAAGAATGAACTCGCGGCCCAGATACTTGGATTCGTAGATTCGGAAGATGTCGGCGTCGGAGGAATCGAGCGCGAGTTCGAACCCCGGCTCAAAGGCAAGCCCGGCACCATGCTCATCTCCATGGACGCGCATCGCCGCTGGTTCGGACGGGTGCAAAAAGATCCCGATCCTGGCGAAAATGTTGTGCTGACGATTGATGAAAAAATCCAATACATCGCAGAGCGCGAACTCGACCAGGCCATGCGCGATTCCCAAGCACAGGCAGGCACAATAATTGTCCAGAATCCGCATACCGGCGAGGTGCTGGCGCTCGCCAACCGGCCAACATTCAATCCCAGCGCCATGACTCCCGCGGGCGTCAAAGCTTTCAAAAACCGGGCAGTGAGCGATATCTACGAGCCGGGCTCGACGTTCAAGTTGGTAACGCTGGCGGCTGCGCTGGAAGAGAATCTGACCAAGACGGACGAACCGATTGATTGCCAAAACGGATCAATCGTCGTGAATGGCTTGAAGATTCACGACCACAATCCATATGGAACCTTGACGGTCGCGCAGATTCTCGAAAAATCGAGCGACGTAGGCGCGATCAAGATCGCATTACGATTGGGAGAAGAGAGGTTCGATCGCTACATTCGCGCTTTTGGTTTCGGCTCGCAAACCGGAATTGAGCTTCCGGGCGAAACCCGAGGCATTACCCGGCCGGTAAGCCGGTGGTCGAAGGTCAGCATTGGGGCCATCTCCATGGGCCAGGAGATTGGTGTCTCTCCGGTCCAGCTTATCTCGATGGCTTCTACGATTGCCAACGACGGCGTCTACGTTCCACCCAGAATCATTGCTGGAACTACGCCGCCGCGCAGCACCGCGCAGTACATCACGTTTCATCCGGCACAAGGGAAGCGTGTGATTTCCACGCTCACAGCCGCCCGGATGAAGCAGATGATGGAGGGAGTGGTGCTGAGAGGAACAGGGAAAAAGGCCGTACTCAATGGTTATAGCTCGGCGGGCAAGACTGGAACCTCGCAGAAAGTTGATCCGGTAACGGGGGCCTATTCTCACAAAAAGCATGTCGCCTCTTTCACAGGTTTTGCGCCCATCAACAACCCTGCAATTTCAGTGCTGGTGATTTTGGATACACCGGTTGGTCCACAAGATGGCGGCGCGGTTGCGGCGCCCACTTTTTCTCGCCTCACACAGCAAATCCTGAGCTATCTGAATGTGCCCCATGACCTGGAATTCCAGGATCAACGCCAGTTCACGCTCCGCGCTCAGGCCAAGCCTGAGGACCTGGTGGAAGGCGCCCAAGATCGAATCCTGTCTGAGGCTGAACCGGTGGAAACGCCTGCTCAGCCGCAGGATACGAATCAAGGACAGGATCATGTTGTTCCCGTCGCTTTCAAACCCGCTAGGGCTCCTGTGAATGCCGCGCCCACAAATGCTAATCCTGCGGCCACAATTCCGCTGGCTCCCGCTCAAACGCAGGGAACCGTTGTTATCGATGTAGCCGGTGGCGTAGTCGTGCCCAACTTCATTGGAAAATCGCTACGCAGTAGCTTGGAAGAAGCGCAAAAAGAAGGAATCGAGTTGGAAGTTAGCGGCAGCGGCCGCGCACAGTCGCAGTTGCCGCCACCCGGCGCTAAAGTTCCGCACGGAGGGCACGTCACAGTGAACTTCAGTAGGTAACTCTTTCCTCATGCTACTCTTCTCTATTAAAAGCATCACATCCAAGCTGAATTGAAACAGTTTTCCCAAAATGGAACTGAATTCTCCAAAACTATACCCATACAAGCAATGTTCAAATATTCGATTTGCGCATGAAGGGAATCTGTTGAATCTCGCGTTTTTCCTGGCGTAGATCACAATGTAATCTACGAGGAAAGAGGATAAATGTATGAAATATGTGATTCAGTATCAGATCAACCCAAGTTTCTGTCTTGGAGTGTCTTCTGCAACGGCAGGTACTCCGGTACTTTTAAACCTTCTGGCTGGCGTGGGGAACCCTAACACCCAATGGGATGTGGATCCCTCGTCCGGGTTAATCACCTTGGTCGGCAATTCAAACCTGGCGTTGGCCTACTCGGGAACGAGCCCCGGAAACGGAACGCCGCTGATTGTTGCCCAAATTGTCCTGGGTGCGCCCTCCCAGAGATGGAATTGGGTCGGCAATCCTCCAGACATCAATAGTTTGGGGGCACCCGGCTTTGTCGTTGACAATAGTAACGGTGGCCAACAGCCAGGCAACAAAATCCAGTTGTGGCAATTCCAAGGCGGCAACACCAATCAAGCCTGGACGTTTACGCCGGTGCCAACGCTTGAAAAATTCGCACTACAAGACAAGGAACTCGTCTCGGCCCGTTAGACTTCAGGGGGTTTGGGAACTCTTGATGGGCCTTGCAGCCGCGAGGCCCATTATGATTCGCTGCCAGCCCTTTGCCGTATCTTCGTTCGGAACTTATACTACTTGCGTGCAGAGCGAAGACATTCTGACCAAAAAACCTCCACAGGCTGATGCGCGTATTCCCTACGGGCAAGATCCGAATCAATTTGTTGATCTGAGAATTCCGGCGGGTAAAGGGCCTCATCCGGTTGTGTTTTTTATTCATGGCGGCTATTGGCGCGCCAAATATGATCTGACTTACGCCGGCCATTTTTGTGCAGCCCTGGCAAAAGTTGGGATCGCTACCTGGAATGTGGAATATCGCAGGGTTGGAAATCCTGGAGGCGGCTGGCCGGGAACGTTCGAAGATGTACGCACTGCCTACCGCCTGTTGCGCGGCCACAACCACCAGGAACAAAAAAACAAGGATGCCGGCAGATTTGATCTGAGACGAGTATGCATCGTTGGACACTCTGCCGGAGGCCAGCTTGCCGCCTGTCTGGCTGCTTTTGAGAAAACTGTGACAGGTGTTATTTCACTGGCAGGGGTTATCGATTTGCATCGCGCCTGGGAATTGCATTTGAGCAGCGATGCTGCCTCTGAATTTCTTGGAGGCTCGCCCGAGCAGGTCCCTGAACACTATCGGGAAGCCTCACCTGCTGAACGGCCGATTCCCCAGGCTACCCAAAAAATTGTTCATGGAACAGCGGACACCGCTGTCCCTTATGAAATCGGCAAAGGCTATGCTGATGCAAAGAAGAAAGCGGGCGAGAAAGTTGAATTGGTTACCTTGGACAAGACGGGGCACTTCGAAATCGTCGATCCCGGCTCAGCGGTGTGGGGAAAGATTCAGGGTCTCTGCATTTCATTGACACACACTTAGTTCACCGTAACAGAAGAACCAAAACCCACCGCGCAGACGCAGCGTAGCGGAGCCACAACCAAAAGCAAAACCCACCACGGAGACACTGAGACACGGAGAAAATCAGAAACAGTCAACCGCAGAGTACGCAGAAACCGCAGAGAGGGATTTCTCTGAGGCTTCTGTGGATCTCTGCGGTTGGTTTTGATTTGACTTCCTCTGTGTTCCTTCGTGTCCTCTGTGGTTAATGGTTTTGGTTGTGGCTCTGCTACGCTGTCTCCGTGGTGGGTTTCGCCTTATTTCGATCCCAGCGCGCTCGAATCGAACTCCAGAGACTCGGGTAGATGTTGTGCCACGAATGCTGCATCATGTCGTCCGGGGTAGATGTGGAAGGTATGAGGAATGTGGCGAGTGGTGAGAAGCTTATCCATTTCGCGTGAGCCGCCATCGAAGCCGTAGTCATCGTGATCGCCGCAGTCAAAATAGATTTTGAGTCCACGCAGATTGGAAGCGCGGGCAAACGCAAATGGCGTATTGGATTTCCAGAAAGCCTCGTCCACCGGCTGGCCGAATGCTGGGCCGATAAAGACATTGAGAGCCATAGGACCGGTTGCGTGAGGCAACTTTTCCATCAGCGCTGGCATATGAGCGCTGACCGAGACGAACATCTGCGGATACTTGAAGGCAAAACGCAAAGCTCCGTAGCCTCCCATGGAGACTCCGGTGATGGCGCGGGCTGAGCGAACACCAAGCAGACGAAAACGTTTTTCCATTTGAGGAATGAAGTCGCGCACAAAAAAATCTTCGTACCGCATGTTGCCACTTTTGGAGTTAATGTAGAAGCTGGTATAGGCCATTGGAGCAATTACCACGAACTCGCCAATCTTCTTTTCTTCTTGAAGGTCTTCGATGATGTTCCACGCGCCACTGGTAATTAGAAACGTATGATCGCCACCCAGGCCATGCAGAAAATACAATACCGGAAATTTCTTGTTTGGCTGAGCATCATAGCTGGGCGGCAATAAAGCGCAAAAGCCAACTGCTTCCGGCACATACCGGCTTTTGAGTGAACTGCATTCAACTCGCCCAGCGGCAAGAGAGGGCAAGGTGATGAGTAGTAGAAATGGAAAGACGATGAGTCTATGAATCATTTTCGGAGTAGCTGGACAAGGTATTCGCTTTGAAAAGTATCGCATGTTTTTACGACACGTAAAAAACGCCAGGGTGTAATTAAAAGTGAGGGTCACTGTGCATGGCATTTTGACTACGGAGGTTGAGCTTCGTATTTCGTGCTCCCGGCATCAAACCATTTCTTGTTGCGCTCCGCTTCGCTGCGCGCAAGCCCTTCGACTCGCTGCTTTGCAGCTCATCTCGAGGGCAGGCTCTGCGGCGCAAGGAAAAGGGTTGGTCCTTTCTATACCCAGCATTTACGAGCCAGCGTGTGCGCAAAACCGCGCCCACGCTGGCTCGACATACTGGGCTACTTTCGGCCGCCCCTCCGGGGCTGGTTTCTCGTAGCCTGACGATTGACTCCCACTTTTAATTAGACCCGAAACGCCAGGCCCCTCGAGGTCTCCGCTTTCGCGGACACCTCTCGGGATGACGACGCTCAAAAACCGATCACCCGATCACCTGATGTCCCGATCACCCGATTAATTCTGTCTGAGCGCCTCTACTGGGTCCAAGCGCGCAGCCCGAGCCGCTGGGTATAGTCCGGCAATCAGGCTAACGACCACCGAGAAGGCGAGCGCTGCAGCGACCAGCCACCAGGGCACATACCAGAAGTTTTCCGGCTTGAGATCTTGTCTCTGTAAATAGATGTTGGTTCCCAGATTGATGACCTTGCCGATGGTCCATCCCATGGCCACGCCCAGCGTGCCGCCGAGTGCCCCCATGCATCCGGCTTCCACAAAAAACAGTTTTTTCACGTCGCCATCGCTTGCGCCGATGGCTTTCATGATCCCGATCTCGCGGCGGCGCTCCAGAATGGCCATGACTAAAGTGTTGACAATGCCAAGGGATGCTACTGCCAGGGCCAAGCTCCCGAAGATTCCTAAAAAGAGGTCGAGGAAGGTGAAAAACCTGGCAATACCTTTCGATGCGTCGACGATTGAGAAAGCCGAGAACCCTTCCTTCTTGATTGCCGCCTCGATGCCCGCAATGTCTTTGCTCTTGGTAACGCGCACCACCAGGGAAGGATAGGTCTTGCCTTCCGAAGGCCGTATGATGGCGCGGAGATCCCCGGGCATGATCATATTCAACGAGTCGGCAAAGTCGGTGGGAACAAGAACGCGGGCGTTCCCGCGAGTGCCGCCATTCGGTTCGGTGGCGACGATGCCGACAATTTTGAGTTTCTGCTCTCTGGTGAGGACGCTGAAGTTGGTGGAATCAGCGGGTTGTGAATCGCCGGTAGGCGACTGGATTGACTGGCGTTCGCGGTAGCGTAATGTCAGTTCTTTTCCTAGAAGCTGGCTGGCTTGTTCAGGCGTTAGTTTCTGGTCAGCATTTTTAGGATCATAGGGAACGTCCAGCAATTCGCGCCCAAATTCGGCCAGGATGACTGTCTCCGCAACCTTGGGGCCAGAGAAGAAGCTGCCTTGCAAATCGTCAAACGCCTCGCTCCGCCTCGAAGAAGGCGGCTGGCCGGCCATCAGCGCAAAAAAAGCTGATTCCGGTTTGCCCGAAACGCCAAAGCGAAATTCCGAGGGCACTCGGATGTCGGGGTAGACGTCAACAACAAAGGGAATTTTTTCTAATGTTTTGCGAGCGGCATCGTCCAGAGGCTTGTAGGTCGCAGGCACCAGCACCGATCTGGCGCGCCCTCCGTTGCGAAAACCCCCGCCGGGGCTCACGAAGATCGAATCAAACAACCCGGAGCGTCCAAGCTGCCGTGTGGCCAGCCTCTGCAAACCGACTCCCAAAGAAAGCATGGCAACCAACGAAGCTACACCGACTCCGATACCCAGGGTGGTGAGCGAGTTGCGTAATATGGCTTCCCGCAGGTTGCGTCCGGCAAGCTCTACAAGGTCATAGGCTTTCATTGCTGCCCTCCGGGTGTGTTGGGGCTCTCGCTCAATAGCTTGCCGTCGCCGAGAAAGATCATGCGATTGGCATAACGTTCGGCCAAGTTACGTTCGTGAGTGACCATGATGACGGTCATTCCCAGGTTCTGATTCAATTCGCGGATAAGCTCCATGATCTCGGCGCCGGTCCTGCTGTCGAGGTTTCCTGTAGGCTCGTCGGCCAGCAATAGTTTAGGACGGTTGACCAATGCGCGTGCCAGGGCGGCCCGCTGTTGCTCGCCCCCCGACATCTCGCTCGGACGATGCTCCAGGCGGGCGCTCAGGCCCACTCGAGTCAACGCTTCGCGCACGCGTGCCTCGCGCTCAGCTCGCTCGACTTCAGCAAAACGCATGGGCAGTTCGACATTCTCTTCCAGGCTCATCGTGGGCACCAGGTTGAATGCTTGAAAAACCATGCCCACGGTGTGCCTGCGGTATTGCGCCAGTTGTGAAGGGAGAAGATTGGCAAGGTTTTGGCCATCGACTGTAATAGAGCCGGAGGTCGCGCGGTCGAGTCCGGCGATCAAGTTCAACAAAGTCGATTTGCCTGACCCGGATGCGCCAAGGAGCGCGGCAAAATCACCTTGCTTGATGGATATGGAAACCCCATCCACAGCGCGAATGGTTGAATGCCCCAGGATGTAATGCCGGACAAGAGACTCGGTTCGGACCGCTTCAGTTCCGTTGACAGTCAAATATTTCTCCGAATTCTGGTTCGATCTTACTATGTAGACGATTGGCGGCCAAAATCATTAACGGCCAAAAGAAAAAAATGTACGACCCGAAGATCGATTTTGAAGACCTAACTTCACATATTGTGGAAGCCTGGCGCATGATCGCGCCAAAAAAATAATCAAAGGCTGATACTATTGATGTCCCGAAAGGAGCCGGCATTGAATCCTGAAGCCCCAGTCCTCGACCCCAAAACCGAATGGCTTCTCAAACTGATTCGCGATCAACGCGGTCCTGATGTTTTTGAAATGCCTCTGGCGACAGTGCGCAAAATGCAGTCCACAGCTCAGGCACTCTTTGCCGGTAACAAGTTGCCGGCTGAAATTGAAAGTTGTGCAATCCCTGTTGGCCCAAAAGGCAAGGTGGAACTCCGCATTTTTCGTCCGGCTGGCAATCGCTCGGCTCTTCCCGTGGCCATGTTTTTTCATGGTGGCGGATGGGTGCTCGGTGATGTTGAAACTTACGATCGGCTGGTGCGCGATATCGTCAATGGAATCGGCGCAACTGTGGTTTTTGTTGAAATGAGCCTCGCTCCTGAAGAGCGATATCCCGTTCCCCTGGAAGAATGTTACGCCGCCACGCAATGGGTGGCCGACCATGCAGGCGACATGAGGATCCTGCCCGATCAGATTGCCGTTGCCGGCGATAGCTCCGGCGGCAACATTGCCACAGCCGTTACCATGCTGGCGAAACAGCGTGGAGGCCCGTCGATCAAAGCTCAAGTGTTGCTCTATCCGGCTACAACCAATGCTTTCGACACACCGTCATTTCAGCAGTTTGCCCGTAGCTATTACCTTACAGGCGATGCCACCCGCTGGTTTTGGCAGCAATATATTCCCGACCATGCAATGAGCGCGGAAGCCACGGCGTGTCCCTTGAAGGCTTCGATAGATCAATTGAAAGGCCTGCCTCCAGCGCTCGTCATTACGGCCGAATGCGACACCTTGCGCGATGAAGGCGAGCTCTATGCCCGCAAGCTCATGCAGGCCGGTGTACCCGTAACCTGTACCCGCTACCTGGGGGCAATTCATGGTTTCATGGGCATCAATGCTCTAGCGGAAACTCCCGTCGCGCGCGCCGCTACCACGCAGATGAACAACATGCTACGCCAGATTTTTGCCGCAGGAACGAGTGAACAAAAAGCGGTGGCGATTTAACGATACATGGGAACATCGTTGGGGATCCGGCAAACCAAATCCGTGTGTATCTGCGTAAATCCGCGTTAAGCTTTGTGGGTTTCGATTCGTCGCGTTTTACCCTGCGGTGCTATTGCGTTCTCTTATTGTACTTTGTCCGCGGAACTCCATTTTGAATAATCGCGGAGGATGGCTTCGCCGATCGCGGTTGGAGATTCGCTGGCAAGATAGAGTTGAGTCACACCGGCATTGATCGCGGTTTGAAGCATCAAAAGGTCTGGATTCGAGGCAATCATGGCGATGAATGCGTGGGGCAAGCACATGTGAAGCACCGCAGCCAGGGCCCAGCCGTCGGATTTTTCGCTGATCGCCATCGACAGGATGCACAGATCAAAACGGTGTTGGGATATGGCGAGCAGAGCAGTCGGCAGGTCACGCGCCACGATGGGAGCGATGCCATGTTTCGAAAGGACCGGCTGCAAAACCGAGAGCACAGCCAGGTCCGGATGTACAATCAGACCGTTGTTGCTCCTGAGCGGAAAGTACTCAACCTTTGTCATAGGCAAAGCTCGCTAGGTTCCCGCAGAGCGAGCGTCAATTCGCCAGCCCACAAGCCGCCGGACTGCCTCCAGAAGTTCCGGCAGCTCCATCGGTTTTACCGCGAAATGGTCCACGTGGAGATCGAGGGCAGCCCGCACATTGTGCATGCTGGCATATCCGGTTAGAACCACCAGCAGGGGACCAGGTTTCATTTCCTTCGCCTGCCGGGCCAACTCCAACCCGGCATCTTCTTTCTCCATGTGGAGATCGGTAAGTACCACATCAAATTTTGGCTTGGATTGCAGGAGCTGGATGCCTTCCCTGGCGCTGCCTGCGCTGGTAACCGCGAATCCTTCATTCTCAAAGATGAGCTTTAAGGTAAAGCAGACGCTAGGCTCGTCGTCAACGATCAGCATGGAAAGTTTGCTGGCCATCGCAACGATAAATAAGACGCTTCAACCTAAAAAACAAACAGGCAGCATGAGCCGCCTGTGTTGAGCTTGTTAGACTTACAGGAGCTGAACGTTCTCAGCTTGCCATCCCTTTGCCCCTTTGACCACGTTGAACTGGACTGCCTGGCCTTCTTGAAGGCTCTTGAATCCGTTCCCCTGAATGGCGCTAAAGTGGACAAATACATCTTCACCGCTCTGCCGCGAGATAAAACCAAATCCCTTGGCATCGTTAAACCATTTTACTGTTCCTTGTTCCATGTTGTGATTTCACACTAACTTTCTTTGAATTACGTTGATTTTTAGAGGTGGGAGTCCGAAAGGCAAGATGACTTAAAGACGGTAAACCACTGGTAAATCTACGCAAACAAAGCATAACATACGTTGACCCGTTGTGCCAAGCGGAATCCCACCCGATTGGCTCACGCTTTCCAACCGCGCACCCATCACATGAGAGTTGGCCTTGGATACATCCGTTATCATCATGACTATCCGGTGCAGCGGCCGGCTATGCCGATTCTTCGAAAAATTGAAGGATTCCCCGTTACCACAAGAGCGTGTTTCAAAAATATCTTGCTGTTCCGCGCGTTTGACTCCTCAGGGGCTAAAGCCGGCTAAAGCCCAATGTCACTTACTTTTAGAAAATGGTCCGTTTTTGCGATGCCCTTATTCCCCTGTCATCTTGAACGTAGCGCGTGAAAAAACCCACAAACTACGTTTATGATCGGCGCGGAGTGAAGGACCCCGACAATGTTTGGGACTGAATTACTGATACGAGGTGCTCTACCCAGAGTTTGTCACCAGCGGGTTGAAGGAATGACCATAATGTCACTCTAGACCTGAATCCAGAGGCTTCGCAATCGGATCGAATACCTCGAATCAGCGATTAAGATTGATACATTATCGGGGTCCTTCACTCCGCCAATCTTTATTCGCGAGACTCACCTTTTTCGACGCGCTCCGTTCAGGATGACAGGGGGAGTAGGGCACAAATGTTGGCTCAATTTCTCAATGCCGGAACCAGATCGACCAGACCGTATCTGTGGTGGCATGGGTTATAGACGACGCAGCCAGGCGGTGCTCTTGCCGCCAGGCTCTGCCATAGAAAATGCCGGCCAGTGCCGCCAGCAGCACATAACGCCAGTTGAAGAACCTTGCCCGTTTGTTGAAATGGGCCATACCAAAGATGATGGCTGTCAAGAAAAGTGCGGGCCGTCGTCCCACTCGGCGTTCCAACAGGTTCTGCACCCATCCGCGAAAATAAAGCTCTTCGGGAATGGCAATAAATAAAAAAGTAAACATCCAGGCGAATCCGATCTCGCCAAGGCTCGGAAGCTTGCCATGCCATTCCAGAAATCCCAGCGCCAATCCCAGCCCGCTTGCAATAGGCGCGAAGAATACGGTCTCCCGCAGCCCCACCAATAAATCGCGCCATCGAATCCGCAGATCAAAGCCAACATCGCCCAGTTGCCGGATGACCATGAAGCCATACAAGCCGCAATCAACCAGCACCAGCTTGCCGATAAACGTAAGCGAATGGGGCCACGCCGCCTCGAACCGGCGTAGGTCAACCGCCAACCCCAAACAGAGCAGGATGATCGCATCGAGCCATGTACCTTTCTGTC
Source organism: Candidatus Angelobacter sp. (assembly GCA_035939495.1). Lineage (GTDB taxonomy): Bacteria > Acidobacteriota > Terriglobia > Terriglobales > Acidobacteriaceae > Angelobacter. The sequence goes on from DASZFU010000001.1 coordinate 12,767, forward strand.
GTGTGTCCTTCAGCCGTGTGCGCCACAGGAGCAGCGCAATCAGCGCAGGTAATGCGAAGTAAAGCGCACACCATTCCCAACGGAACGTACCGGCCGAGAGCGCCACCAGCAGATAGGGAACCCCGCAGAGGCACGGGAGGAGCAATCGCATGGCCACAGGTAGGCGCTCGACGCTGCGGATGATTCGACTGCCAGCGAAGCCCACCGCCAGCACCGGTGTAAGCGACCAGAAGAGCGCGATGAAAACCGGGAATGGCCAATTGCGTACCGCGTCCATGCTTTTAAACACCCAGAGCAGTCACTGCTTCGGAAAATCCGGATGGGCTTTCAACTTCCAGTATCTGCAGTACGTGACGGCGTTGTACAACCAGAGATTTGAACTTTATGCCTCATCGCTTTCTGCGTATTCACTGTTACGGGTTTTTGGGCCGGGGGCGCGCGTAGTTTTCCATCTGTGCGGTCCACTTTAGAAAGCGTAGTAATTGTTTTCGCTCGCGCAATAAAAAGCCCCAGAATTCCAGGAAGCCGATCTTATCCATTTTGAGGCCGCTATAGGTTTCCATGCGCCAGCGAAGATAAGGGCTGCGCCAGGGCGTCAGATGATGTCCACGAGTTGCGTTCCACAAAAAACGGAGCACACGGCGCATGATCTGTACGAGTATAGCTGCTGATCCGTTTTGAAATGCCAAGGATGTTAAAATTTCTGCCGATGGTCGAAGATCCCAAACACACCGCTGAGGACCATTATTACCGGGCCTTGGATCTTTTCAGCGACAACCAACATGAACTGGCCGTCGAAGAATATAAGAAGGCCATTGAACTCGATCCCACCTTGACCGATGCCATGCACGGACTAACTCGCGCCTATCAAGACATGGGCCGGCTCGATGAAGCCATCAGCGTAGCCAGGATGATTACCGCGCATGACCCTGAAGATATTCTGGGCCACACCAGCCTTTCGATTCTCTTCCAGAAAAAGGGAATGGTTCCCGAAGCCGAAGCCGAAGCTAACCAGGCCCGTATCTTAGGCTGGAAGCAGCAACTCAAGAAGAAATAGCTAGATATCGTACTTCTTCAGCAAATGCCGAAATGACCGGTAGGATACCTTCAGCAGCTCGGCGGCCCGGGTCTGTACGCCGCCGGCTTGTTCCAGGGCAGATCGAATCAATGAGCGCTCAATACCGGCAACATAAGTTTCAAAATCAAGCCCTTCGGCTGGCACGCTTGTCGTTGCGCCATTTCCGGCTCCGGCGGCTGCAGCGCGGGTACGAGGAGGGGCAGGCTCCAGATCGATATTGAGTTCGTGCGTTGTCTCCATGGCAACAGCCCGTTCGACTGCATTTTCCAATTGGCGCACATTGCCGGGCCAGCTATAAGACTCCAGCGCTGCGAGCGAACCAGGATGGATCCTGGCAATCTCCTTGTGCGCGGCCGCCGCATATTTCTTGAGGAAGTAATGAGCCAGTTGCGAGACATCATCGCGCCGTTCCGTCAATGGAGGAACAGAGATAGGGATCACACTCACCCGGTAATACAGGTCTTCGCGAAATTCGTGATTGGCAACCATCTGCTTCAGATCGCGGTTGGTGGCGGCAATCACGCGAACATCGATAGGGCTTTCCTGGGTGCCGCCCACTGGACGGATGCATCTTTCCTGAAGCACCCGCAGCAACTTGACCTGCATGGCTACGCTCATCTCGCCGATCTCGTCGAGGAATACAGTGCCTGCGGTGGCGATTTCGAATAGACCCCGCTTGTTGTGACTGGCCCCGGTAAACGCGCCCTTCACATATCCAAACAGCTCACTCTCCAGCAGCGTTTCAGGAAACGCTCCACAATTAATGGAAACGAACGGCTCCGATGCCCTTGCCGAACAGGCATGGACAGCCCGCGCCACCAGCTCCTTCCCAGTGCCGCTTTCGCCATAAATGAGTACTGTGCTGTTGGTAGTGGCAATTGTTCGGATGGTTTCTTTCAACTTGTTGATGGCGGCGCTGTTGCCGACTATATTATCGAGGGAATTGCGTGTTGCTGCGTCGCGCTTGTAGGCAAGGTTCTGGCGGCGAAGGAGCAGCGATTCCACAGCCCGGCCCACGGAGATTTTCAGCTCCTCCAGCAACCCCGGACCTTTATGGATATAGTCGAAGGCGCCGCCTTTCACCGCCTGGACCGCGGCCTCATAATCTTCTACCGCAGTAATAAGAATCACCGAGGTCTCAGGGCAAGCCTGCCGCGCAAACCGCAGCACCTCGATCCCATCCGTCTGAGGCATCTTAATGTCGGTAATCAGAACCTCGTAGTTGGCGGAGCCTAGCTTTTTCTTGGCGGCTTCTCCGGCGTTGACGGTCTCTACCCGATGGCCTTCACGGCGCAAGGAAATATCCAGCATCTCGCAGATGGAGCGCTGGTCATCACACACCAGGATGCTAGCCATGCGAGACCCCCGCCGCAGCCGTTACCGAAGGCTCAGTTTCTTCCGCCTTGGCGGCTTGTGGAATCTCCAGAATGAACTCCGCGCCTTTGCCTGGTTCGGAGTAGACCGAGATCTTGGCTCCGTGCGCCTGAACGATCTGATAAACGATCGCCAACCCCAAACCGGTTCCACCCTCAAACTGGGATTGGAACGGCTCGAAAATTTTTTCCATCTGTTGCGCTGGAATGCCGGCTCCCGTGTCACGAATCCCAATCTTCCACTTGTCCGCGTGGGAGCGCACGGAAGCCGTAATGGTTCCCTCTCCGGCGATCGCTCGCACCGCATTTTCGAGAAGGTTCCAAAACACCTGCTTGATCTTGTCGCTGTCCACTGTAGCCACCGCGTGCGATACGGCAAACTCTTTGACGATCTTCAAGCCGGTAACCTGCGACCGGTTCTGCAAGAGAATCAACGTGTCTTCCAAAAGCGGAATCAAATCGGTGCGTACAAACTTGAAGTTCTTCTCCCGCGAGTAGACGAGAAAATCGGAGATGATGTGGTTGAGCCTTTCCGATTCGCGGGTAATGATGTTGACCAGGGTTTTCTGGTCTTCATTAAAAGGCGAAACGCGCGAAAGCACATTGATGGAGCCGGAGATGGAAGCCAGAGGATTGCGAATCTCATGGGCAATGCCCGCGGCCAGGCGGCCCACCGCAGCCAACCGGTCCCTCATACGGACTTCGCGTTCTAGTCGGCGAATTTCAGTATGATCTTCAAAGGTATACACGTAACCGATGGTTCCGCGGCCCGGCACGCTCAACGAAGTTGCAGTCATGCCGAAAGTCTTTTCCTCCCCGGTGGGAGTAAGTCCCCGTACCTCGCCCTGGGCTGACGCCGAATCGACTTTCGGCAGGCGATCTACAAAAAGCTCCGAAATATATCTTCCGTAGGTAGCTGCGCCGGTGCGTTGCAGCAACTTTTCTCCGGGCGCATTCAACAGGGTCACTCTTCCTTGAAGGTCGGTTGTAATCAGGCCGCTGCGAATGGAGTGGATCACGTTCTCGTGCAGCGCCTGCAGACTCATCAACTCTCCACTCTTGTCTTCGAGTTCAAGCCCGGTCTGCCGGAGTTTGGTCGTGAGCGCACTGGCCAAATGAGCAACGGCAAGATAGGCGAAGAAGTTGATCAGAATCACGGCCTGAAGCCACTTCAGGTCGACGTGAAGCGTGACTTGAAACGACGGGATTTTTTCAAAATACGAGAGTTCCAGCAGAGACCCGAACAGGATGAAAGAAATGGCGGCCGTCAGGTAGGCCCAATAGCGGGGCAGCAGGATGCTGGCGACAATGATCACCAGCGGATAGAGGAAGTTGAAAAACGTATCGATCCCGCCGGTGACATAAACGACTGCGGTCGTGAATGCCAGGTCGACGAAGAGTTGCGTAATGGCCTGTGCCTTGTATTCCCTCCACAACGATTGAAGAAAGGTAAGGAAGACCGATACCGTGAACCAGACCATCATGATGGTCACGAAAGTCGTGACCGGTACCCGGTTCGGAGTAAAGTTGACGATCAGCAGTTCAACAGCCAGCAGAAAAGCGATGATGATGACACGGACTTTTACCAGCCATGCCAGCCATGATCTCTCGTTGAACTTGGTTTCTTCCATACCTGCTCGTGCCTATCCTGACATCTTGGCAATCATTGAGAACAACGGCAGATACAGCGAAATCACGATGCCGCCTACGACGACTCCCAGGAAGCCGATCATGAGCGGCTCCATCAAGGTCAGCATGTTCTTGGTTGCGGCATCGACTTCATCTTCGTAGAAGTCGGCAATTTTCTGCAGCATGGCGTCCATCGCGCCGGTAGCTTCGCCTACTCCGATCATCTGGGTCACCATGTTCGGGAAGACGCCGCTTTCCTTCAAAGGATCGACAATCGTTCGTCCTTCTTCTACGGCCTTGCGCACCTTCATGAGGGCATCTTCCAGGACGGCATTGCCGGAAGTGCGAGCGGTGATTGCCAGGCCTTCAAGAATGGGAACACCGGAAGTAATCAACGTTCCCAGCGTGCGGGTGAAGCGCGCCACAGCGATCTTGCGCAGCACATCGCCCAGAATAGGCACGCTCAGCAGGAATTTATCGAAGAGGTAGCGGCCTCTGGGGTTCTTGCGCAGTTGAATGATGCCTACAACGATACCGACCATGAGCAGAATCATGATCCACCAGCCCCATTGGATCAGGTTGCTCAGGTTCACTACGATCCTGGTAGGTAACGGCAATTCCACGCCCATACCCGCGAACATGTTGGCGAAGATGGGCACGACATACTTGAGCAGCAGGCCCACTACCAGGGTAGCGATGCTGATGACCGAGACAGGATAGATGAGGGCCGACTTCACCGCAGATTTTAGCTTTACGGCCTTTTCTACGTAGGTCGCCAGCCGCTGCAAGATGATATCCAGGATACCGCCGGCTTCACCGGCTTCGATCATGTTGGTCGTGAGATCATCGAAAATTTTGGGATAGAGCCGCATGGCATTCGAGAGAGTAGAGCCGCCTTCCACGCTATTTCGAACGCCGTTAAGGGTTTTCTGGAAGGCGACATTCTCCTGATTGCCGGCGAGAATCTCCAGGCACTGCACCAGCGGCAATCCGGCATCAATCATGACCGAAAACTGCCGGAAGAAAATAGCGATGTCCTTGGTGGCGACTTTTCCGGAACCGAATGTAGGCAGGTTGAATTCCTTGCCCTTTTCCTTGATGGCCTTGGCGGTAATGCGCTCGCGGCGCAACAGGTTCTGCAAATGGGCCTTATTATCGGCTTCTCGTTGACCAGAGATCGATTTTCCCTGCGCATCGGTTCCTTTATATGTAAATACCGGCATATCTAAACTCCTCTCGTCCTTTGCTGCCTAACGGTTCATTGCGTTTCTTTATTTTCGTACTGGCGCTCCAGCCGCTTTGGTTGCGATCACGCCGCGATTGATAATGTCTTGCAACTCATCCACAAACGACGAACGCGCCAGCGCGGTCTCCAGCGTGATTTGTTTCTGGTAGTAAAGCGTAGCCAACGACTGGTTGAAGGTCTGCATGCCAAACCTGTCTTGACCAGACTGCATTGCTGAATAAATCTGGTGGATCTTGTCTTCGCGTATCAGGTTGCGGACCGCGGCGTTAGGCACCAGGATTTCCATGGCCATGCAGCGGCCGGCTCCGCCCACCTTGGGCAAGAGCGCCTGGCACAGAATGCCTTCCAGCACCAGCGAAAGCTGGGCCCGGATCTGAGACTGCTGATGCGAAGGGAATACGTCGATCACACGATTGATAGTGGAGGCTGCTGAGTTTGTGTGCAAGGTGCCAAAGGTAAGGTGGCCGGTCTCGGCAATTCGTAATGCCGACTCGATGGTCTCCAGGTCGCGCATTTCACCGATCAACACCACGTCGGGGTCTTCACGCAAGGCGGCGCGCAAAGCGTCGGAAAACGACTTGGTATCGGAATGGACCTCGCGCTGGTTCACCAGGCAGCTCTTGTTCTGGTGAACGAACTCAATCGGATCTTCGATGGTAATAATATGGTCGTGCCGCTCCGAATTGATCTTGTCGAGCATGGCGGCCAAGGTCGTGGACTTGCCCGAGCCTGTAGGTCCAGTCACCAGAATCAGGCCGCGGGGTTTTTCACACAGCTTCGAAATAATCGAAGGCAGATTCAACTGGTTGAAAGACTTGATCTCAAACGGAATCACGCGATAGACGGCCCCGACTGCGCCTCGCTGGTTGAAGCAATTACCGCGAAAACGAGCCAGCCCTTTTAATCCAAAGGAAAAATCCAACTCCAGGTTTTCCTCGAAGCGGTGTTTCTGGGCGTCCGTCAATACGCTGTAGGCCAGTTGCTTGGTCTCAGCGGGCGTCAGCGGAGGCATGTCCAGCGGCTGGAGATGCCCGTGGACACGCACTTGTGGCGGTGAATTGGTGGTGATGTGGAGATCGCTGCCGTTCATCTCCAGCATCTTCTTCAGCAGATCGCTCAAGGTTACGTTCATGGTTCGCGGCAATCCCTTCAGTTAACCAGATTTGGTAATTGGATGATTTGGTAATTGGGTAAATTAACAAGAAACCTAGGACTCGTCCTTTCGCCCTTCGGTATGTGCAAACTTTCGCATTTGATTCTCAATTGTCCAATTACCAAATTACTCAATTACCCAATTACTCAATCTAGTGAATCGTTTCTCTTGCAATCTCCTCTAAAGTCGTCACTCCGTCCATTACTTTTCTCAAGCCACTGCGGCGCAACGTAAGCATGCCCCGTTCGATGGCTTTCTTCTTCAATTCAGCCGAGGAGGCCCCAATCAGAATCAGCTCACGGATTTCATCATCCACTTCCATCACCTCGTACAGCCCGGCGCGCCCCTTGTATCCGCTGCTATTGCAACTGCCGCAGCCTTTGCCTTTGTAGACCCTCACCGTCTTTGATTCTTCGGCAGTGAAGCCTGCCTCCATGAGCCCCTGAGGCGACAGCGGCACCGGTTCTTTACATTCCTGGCAGATGCGCCGCACCAGTCGCTGTGCGCAGATCAAGTGGACGGCGGTGGCCACCAGAAACGGCTCGATGCCCATGTTCATCAGACGGCTGATCGTTTCGGGAGCGCCATTGGTGTGAAGCGTGGATAGTACCAGGTGGCCTGTCAGCGAAGCCTTGATGGCGATTTCCGCAGTCTCGAAGTCGCGTATCTCGCCCACCAGGATGATGTTGGGGTCCTGCCGCAGAAAAGCCCGTAGGGCCGCGGCAAAGTTCAAGCCAATGGATTCCTTCATCTGCACCTGGTTCACGCCGTGCAACTGGAACTCCACCGGATCTTCCGCCGTGAGGATGTTGGTGTCGGGCTTGTTGAGCAGAGAGATCGAAGAATACAAGGTGTTGGTCTTGCCCGAGCCCGTGGGGCCGGTCACCAGCACCATGCCGTAAGGTTTAAGCACCGCGCGTTGGAATTTTTCCAGCGATTCCGGCTCGAAACCCAGCTTGGTCATGTCGAGCCGTAAGTTCTCTTTGTCGAGCAGCCGCAGAACAACTTTTTCGCCCCAGAGCGTTGGCAGGCAGTTTACGCGAAAATCGAGTTGTTTCTTCTTGCCGCCAATCTGCATCCTGAGCATGATGCGCCCGTCTTGCGGCAGCCGCTTCTCGCTGATGTCCATCTTGGACATGATCTTGATGCGTGAAGTGATGGCGTCTTTGAGCTTCATGGGTGGCGACATGATGTGCTGCAGCACCCCATCAATGCGAAATCGCACGCGGTATTCCTTCTCGTAAGGTTCAACATGGATGTCGCTGGCCCCGCGCTTGACTGCATCCGTCAGAATAATGTTCACCAGCTTGACGATGGGCGCTTCATCGGCGGATTTCTCCAGCTCCGAGAGGTCCATCTGGTCCTGTTCCGTCTGCAACTCGACATCCGGCTCATCGCCCATGGAGGCCAGCAACTCATCTACGTTTTCTTCTGCTTGCGGAGAGGAATAAGCCTTGTCGATGGCATCCATGATGGCTGACTCCGAAGCCACCACCGGCTCGATATTGAAGCCGGTCATGAACTTGATATCGTCCATGGCAAACACATTGGTGGGATCGACCATCGCGATCGTCAACGATGCTCCCACGCGGCTGAGCGGCAGGATCTGGTAGCGCTTGGCCGTCTCTTCGGGAATCAGCTTCACGACCGAGGAATCAATTTCAAAGTATTGGAGATTAATGGCGGGCACGCCGTATTGGCGGGAAAGAAAATTTGTAACCTCTTCGTCGCTTACGAAACCCAGTTTCACCAGCACCGCGCCTAAACGAGCGTTAGGCCCGGCGTCTCGTTGCGCCTTCAGCGCTTTCTCTAACTGGTCCGAAGTGATGATCTTCTCTCGGACAAGAAGATCGCCTAGTCGCTGAGACATAAAGCTAAATGATTCCTGGCAATGAAAATTAACCGAAAAAAAGCGCTACACGCATGGCTCGGGGGACGGCCTATCGCAGAAATTGATTCCTGCCCGAATCGTAAGCTGGGTGACATAAATTGTCAATCCAGAATTGTTGTCTAAGGAGTAACATCTAGAGGCTTTCAGGGCATGTACTTCTGGTAACGCAGCTTTTAGCCATTAGCTCTTAGCCTTTAGCTCTTGCCAAACGATCACCGAATCAAGCTGAAAGCCAAAAAATAATGGCTAAGAGCTAACAGCTAATAGCTAACTCGCCACAATCATCAATTCCGACGACGCCGTACACACCAACTCATTACGTTCATTGAACACCTGGGCTTCGCAGAAGCAAATGGTCTTGCCGGTCTTAATACATTTTCCCTCGGCGCGGAAGATTCCTTGCGACAACGGCTTCAGATATGAGACGCGCAGGCTGATGGTGGTAGCATTCGCCCTGGGGTAGACGGTAGAAATCGCGGCGACGGCGCAAGCCGAATCCACGATAGAAGCCAAGACGCCTCCGTGAACTATCCCGCGCATCTGCATAAGGCTTTCGCGGACTTCACATTCAAACACTGCTCTTCCTGGAGTAACCTCTTTCAGTTCAAGCCCCAGTGTTCGCCAATAGGCAACTCCAGCCGACATCAAGGTCTGCAAGTCTGCACTCTCGATTTGATTTTTCATGTGTCATAAGAATACAGGACGTAAAGGAAATTTCATTGACTCCGTTTTGCCGTCGCAACCAAGAGTTTCCAGTTGGCAAAATCTGTATCCTGCAAAGTTTCCAGCGATGTAGCCAGATGCCGTAACCGGGCTGTGGCCTGGGTTGCGGTTTGATAGCGGTCCGCCAGGAAGTACGGCGGTATCGTCTGCGAGTAAAGCGACGCTTGCACGCTGACATCGGAAGCTTTTGCGTTCGGTGGTAACCGGATTTCGTAGCGAACAATCGACTCTCCTCTTCCGGCCAGGTAGACCGGGTCCTTCAACGCTTCGCCCACAGGCAATGTGGCATGGAGGAATGGTTCCGGAATCTTCAGATCAGCAGGGCCATGCAGCGACCACCCGGCGGGAAGCAGGCGATTGTCTTTGATGTCGAAGTCGCGCCGCGTAAAGCTGGTGGTGAATTGATGATTGACGTCCTGCACCAGTTCTTCGTAAATCTGCACCTGATCGGAAATCCGGATGGGGTTCGCCCGATTGAAATGCGGCTGGTACTTGCCTCCGGCAAATGACTCTGTCGGCAGGACTCGTCCGCTGAAATCGGTGATTTCTCCTTTGTCGTTGGTAGTTCCCGATGTAAAGAATGGCTTTCCGTTCACCAGAGCTTGAAATTCGATGAAAGCGCGCCGGAAACCCACTCCGCTGGGATAGCGATGGCCGGCACGGTTTGAAACGGTAACCTCGGCAATCAGGTTTCCTCCACTGACTTCGAACCTGGTAATGGCCACAGTTGCCGTGCCGTATTGCGCCTGCTGCACCACATTGTCCACTGCGTTTTCAAGGTCGGTAGTGAAGCCGCTCATGTAGTCTTTCATCCGAACTCCCAGGGTCTCGTTGTTCCCCTCTTTGTTGACCGGCTGCAGAAACATTTGCAGCAGAAAGCCATTGGTCCCCAGGAACTCATGTCGCCGGAAGCCTTCGTTGCGGAACCTTACATTCAGTTGGTCCGGGGTTGCCAGGTGCTCGGTTGCCGGAAGTGTCAGGTCCTGGACGATCGCCATGCGCGTCTGAATGCGCGGCACACCTACATTGTCGGCAGCATTTGTGTAGCTCGTAGGCATATGGCATTCCTGGCAGGTCTTGGGTGTCGCACCCACGGATCCGTATTCGTTCCGAAACTGGCTGTTCAACCACTCCGGATAAGTCGCCTGCTCCACCGATGTCTTTGCGGGGTCTGGACTATCCAATACAGGGAGCCGGATGGTGTGGCAGCTTCCGCACATCTGCGATGACTGTATATAGGAATCGTACTTCGGCTTCACGCCCAGCGCCGTATCCATGGGATAAGTTGTGATCACCTCATCTTTGAAAGGTCCATTAAGGTGATCGGGTGGCGTCAGGTCAAAATCGCCATTGATTTTGTTTTCCAGAAAATTCGCCAGGCTGGCATTCTTGGGTTCTGCCATGCGATGGCAGACCATGCAACTGATGCCATCCCGGGACAAACCTCCGTATTTGAAGCCGGCTGTAGATGGATCGGTGTTGTAAACGAAGTCCACTTCAAAATTCTGGTTTGGATATTCAGCGGCAAAAGCTTTCTTGCCCATCGCCCCATGACAATTCATACAGACATTCACAACCATCTGGCGCTTGGTCGGCTGCTTGTCGAGAAAGGACAGTTCGCTATCGAGCTGAGAATAGAAGACCGGGTCCCGCCCAGCGAGCCCCATCGGTGACCAGCGCCACTCACCATACGGAGAGACATTGATGTCCGGGAGAATAACCATGCTGGGGCCAAGACCAGCGTTGGCCAGACCGCTGTGGCATCCCAAGCATTGTGAGGACGTTACGAACTCAGGCGACTTGAATGGATCAATCGTAGTTCCGGCTTTTTCAGGAGGCGCCGCGACGTTATCCAGAGGTTCAGGCGGCATATTTTGAATCACCGGGGCCGACAGCAGCCGCACGAGATGCTGGCGAACCGGTTCTGCCGCCAGTGCAGCGTTTTGGGCGTGCATCGGAAACGCAGCGCCGGCTACGGGGTCGGCAGCGCTCTTTCCGTGGCCACATGCGCCCGGCGCTTTTGCGGGAACCGTCAACCAGGAATCATCCACGCGAAATTGCAAAGGCCATCCGGGAGCGCCCTTGATGTTGTTCAAAGTTGAAAAGATATGCTCCTTCTCCGCTGAAGCATGGCAGCGCAGACAGTAGAGTCCATAGCCCGCGTTGGGGTATTGGAACCGATCGGTAAAGTTCATGGGAAAGGTGTCGCTGTTCCATACCTCGCCCCAGAACCATCCGTCCCTCGATGCCTTCGAGTTCTTGATCATGAACGACCAGTCGTTGGAGCAGCCAAGCTTATCCGCTGGAATATCTCGATAGCGCGCCGCCGGTGTGGGTGCAAATTGCTCCTTGATGATCACCGCGCCATCAGGAATTGCGCCTTGGCGTCCGTTGAGCAGCCAGTTGGAGACCTCCGGCGAATAAAAGATGCGAACCGGCGGATGCACAATCGCGTCCGCGCCGTTTATGTGAGGCCCCGTATCGCGGACCCATTTGTCTTCACACCAGCCGAGCTTGCGATAGCCGAGTGTGCTCAGGTAGGCAAGCACCTGCTTCTCGAAATCAAATGGCTCGCCAGGCTGGAGCTTCGCTGGAATCTGTAGTTCCTTAGGAACGGGCTGAGCGTTAAGGCATGGATTAGGGATCGCGTTCTGAGCAGTTGCAGAGCAGATCAGCAAAAGCAACGGCACAACCGCTGCAAATATAAATTTGTGCATTGTTTGAAACCTTTTGGTTTGCAAACAGTAAACGAAAACAGGCCCAACAACCAAGAAAATTCGTGAAGGGGAAAATTTTGGAGGGAATGAAGAAAAAGAATTTCAAGGAAAAAGTCAAATTACCAAAACAAAAAATGGCGTCCCCTCAAGGACGCCATTTTCATTTTACCTAAAACGCTACTTGCACCGCAGGTTGCCATTCTCGTTCATGATGTCATTGCACTGACTGAAATTGCGCAACGATGATTGTTTGAAGTGGCCATCCCCCTTTCGGCAATTCGCCTTCAGGGTGTTGCCGCTGATCCGGATATCCTGGCAGGTCTGTTGATAAGAGCCATAAGGCGCGCCATTTTGGTAATTTCCACCACCTTGGTAACTGCCCTGCCGGTCGCGGTCCCAATCCCGATCTCTATCTCGGTCGCGGTTGCCGTTGTAATTGCCTCCACCATCGCCGCCACAGCGAAGCGTTCCGCCGTCGTTCACGATTCCACCATTGCAACTGCTGTAATTACGAAGCGAGGTCCGGTTCCACTGGCCGTTCCCGGTTTGGCAATCGGCTTCCAGCGTATTTCCATGCGTGCGAATGTCGCGGCACGTCTGGACGTACGACCCACCCGGTCCACCATTCTGTCCGTACCCGCCGTTCCCGTTGCGATCATCACGATCGCGGTCCCCGCGCCGGTATCCATTGTTGCCGTTGTTATAACCGGAGCTGCTGTTACAGCGGAGATTTCCATTGTCATTCACAACATCGTTCCCGCAGCGCTGGAAATTTATCTCGCTATTTCGCCAGTTGCCATTTCCATCCTGGCAGGTGGCGTGCAGTGTCGATCCATCTACGCCTATATTTCGGCAGGTTTGTTGATAAGAGCCAGACGGGAATCCCTGTGCGGAGAGGGTTGTTCCCGGATTCCAGAAAGCCATGGTGATGAGCGCTACCACTCCAAATCTTATTATGTTGCGCATCGCTGTTACCTCCTTGTTCCCAAAGTTGTCGCTGACACCCAAAGCAAATTCAGGCAAATGCCATTGAAAGACTCTGTGATTGCGCGATTGCAGGGAAAACTCTCTGGGAAGCCTGATCAATCAGCAACGCAGTTCGCACGAATCGTAGTGTCGATTGAATGAGACCTGATTCTGCCTATATGCCCTTTTTAACTTAGGTGCGGCTGAGCAGCGATAAGTTGGCCGGATCAGGAGCTCGCAACGAGCGAATATATGACGATGCAACAGAACTTCTGGTTGGAATGTAGTTTAGTTTATCGCTAAGTTGGGATGTGGATGACGATATCTCGCTGGGATGGTATCGGAACACCATCCCTTTGCGCCGGAATGTATATAAATTCACGGATGGCAGAAAGCAGTGTTTGCTCAATTGCAGGTTCTACAACGCCGGCCACGATTCGCGCTTCGGCCACGTGCCCTTCAGTATCGATTGTAACTTCCACGATGACGTATTGCTCAAAACGCGGTGGAACCTGATCTGCGGAAATTGAGGGAATTTCCCCTACGGTTTGAACCGCAAGCTTATATTCGTGGTCTCGATTGAAACCGTAAATCTGGCGAAACTTGATACTCATGGTGATCTCTGCCGTCGCCCGTCGCGCTTCCTGCCTCAGCTTCTCGGTGGCCGTACCACTGGACCTAGGTGCGGATTCGTTCCCGACCGCCTGTGCTGGATTTCGATGAACGCGGACTGGATGAACTTGTGGTCGAAGATGCTTAGAGTTTTGGGGCAGATAGACCGCTGATCCTGAGATTCTCAGCGCAGCCTGCTGTTTTGGTGGCGGAACAAACACGGGCGCTAGACCCACTATCACAATGATCAATGCAAGCACAGCTACGTGCAAGGACGTTGATACTAGAAGACTGATGAACAGGGAACAAACGTATTCGCGTTTATATCGAGTCAAGAGCAGCATCGTACCGGTTCACGCGGAAAAGAGATTCAGTAGTCCAGTTTTTTTGACGCCCCGCCGACCAAAAAGTCAACTGGTTCGCCAGCGAAGGTATGCGCAAACCGTTACCATAAACCGGACAAAGCTAAAGAAAACCGCAGAGTGCGCAGATACCGCAGAAAAGAAATGGCAGTACGAAATAGCCGAAGTCAACCGTCAAAGCCCACCGCAGAGGGGGCGAGATTGGAGAGGGCGCAGAGAGGGTTTGGGTTAATGTGATCCTTAAAGGTTCGCGAGAAAATCTATAATTTTGAGCCCTGACAAATATACGAGGTCAAAATTAAGACTGGTTTCGAGCGCAACTTGGAGCATTTTAGATTTAGTGTAGATCACGATAGTTTAAGGAGGCGGTCGATGAGCAAAGTTCTGGTTACCGGCGGGTCGGGCTTTATTGGAAGTCATTGCATCCTGCAACTTCTGGAAGCGGGGCATCAGGTGCGTACTACGGTGCGGAACATCAAGCGTGAACCTGAAGTGCGGGCCATGCTCAAGGAAGGCGGTGCCGAGCCGGGGGACCGCCTTTCGTTCTCCGCTGCCGATCTCGAAAACGATGCTGGGTGGAAGGAAGCCGTCACCGGCTGCGAGTATGTGCTCCATGTGGCATCACCATTTCCTGCAACTCTTCCCAAGCATGAGGACGAGCTGATTGTGCCGGCGCGCGAAGGGGCGCTGCGCGTTCTGCGGGCCTCCCGCAAGGCCGGTGTCAAGCGCGTAGTGTTGACATCGTCGTTCGCAGCCATCGGCTATGGCCAAGCGCCGCAGCAAACTCCATTCAATGAGACGAACTGGACCGACCCCAATGGAGACGACGTTCGCGCCTACGTAAAATCCAAGACTCTGGCGGAACGGGCGGCGTGGGATTTCATCGCTAAAGAAGGTGGGAGCCTGGAGCTTTCCGTGGTCAATCCGGTAGGTGTCTTTGGTCCGGTTCTAGGCCCGGACTATTCGACCTCGATCCTCCTGGTGCAGCGTCTTATGGATGGCGCGATGCCCGGCTGTCCCCGGCTTTATTTTGGCGTAGTCGATGTGCGCGATGTCGCGGATTTGCACATCCGCGCCATGACTGATCCCGCCGCCAAAGGCGAACGTTTTCTCTCTGTCGCCGGAGATTTCATGTCGATCCTTGATATTGCCAAGGTGCTGAAGGAGCGTATGGGCGCCTCTGCCAAAAGAGTCCCGACCCGGCATCTGCCCGACTGGCTGGTGCGGCTCGCATCGTTGCGCGATCCAGCGGTGAAGCAGATCACGCCTGAGTTGGGAAAGAAGAAAAACGCCACCAACGAAAAAGCAAAACGGATGTTGGCCTGGGCGCCACGCCCGAACGCGGATTCGGTCGTTGCTACTGCCGAAAGCCTGGTGCGGCTTGGGCTTCTGAAACACAGTCCCAAACAAGCAGCCTAGAAAGTGACAACGATGCCGATCACAAAAGCAATAGCGGTCCTGGGGGTTTCGATTTTCGCTGCAATTCTCGTGCCCCCTCAGACAACTCCACAGGCTGAGAGCCAAGGGAAGGCTTCGATTCCTTTCATCTATTGGGATAAAAAAACTGATTTACGTAAGTGGCTCAAAGAGAATGAGTCGCGGCTGAATCGTGGTGACGGATGCGCGCTGCTCGGTTCTTACTACGATGAAGACAAGTCGTTCAGGTCGGGCCGGTATGAAATCGTCTCTTTCATCATTTCTCCTGAAGACCAGGAGATGACCAGAGTTGTTCGCGACTCTATTGATGAAGACCGCTTCGTCGAAGTTAGAATCGGTGTAAAGTACACTCCCATAGACTCAGGACACTATTTGCAGATTGCGCTGGCTTCTGAAGGATCGCCGGAAAACGTGTTTGTTGAACTTAGCAGAGCAGAGGCCCTCACCATCCGAGATCGGCACTGGAGATGGCTGAGTGTTGAAAGGCAGATACGGGTCGGCCACGTCCAATACAACTTTTCTCTGACTTGCGAGAATGGTAAGACCTTTATGAACTGGTGGCGGCATCCTCTGAAGCTTAAATCCCGTCGCAAATCACTGGGGTAATCCCATGTCGGGGAGACCACGATCACCTTAATATGGCATCATGGTTGACCCATGGCTGCCACTGCATCGGTTGAACAAGCTGGCCTGCGCAAAGAACTCGGACTTCGCGATCTCGTGATGGCGCAGGTTTTGTGTGTGGTTGGGTCGAGTTGGGTTGGCATAGCGGCGAAATTGGGACGCGCCCACGTTGCCTTCTGGCTGGGAGGGATCGTCCTCTATTATGTGCCGCTCGCGGTGGTCGTCATCTATCTGAACCGCATGATGCCTTTGGAAGGTGGCCTTTATCAATGGGCGAAGACCGGTTTTGGTGAGATGGCAGGCTTTCTGACGGCTTGGAATCTGTGGGTCTACGCGGTCATTGTCACTGGCGCGATCATCTTCGTTATTCCTACGGATACAGCCTATATCCTGGGGACTGCCGGAGCTTGGATTCCTGCCAGCAGGCTCGTCACGCTGTTGCTGACCGGTGTTGTGATGGTTGGCATTACCCTGGTTGCGATTCGCGGCCTCAATATCGGAAAGTGGCTGCACAACGTGGGCAGCATAGGAATTATGACGGCCTATGTAATTTTGTTGGTGCTGCCAGTGTGGGCCCTGATGCGCCACTCGATTGCACATTACGAGCCGATTCCCTGGAAACCGCCGAAGCCCTCATGGTTCAGCCTTGCGATCTTCGGACAGATGACCGTGGGCGCGCTGAGTGGATTCGAATATGTCGCAATCCTTGCAGGAGAATGCCGGAGCGCCGCCCGCACCATTGGACAATCGGTAGTGATTTCAGCTCCGATCATCGCGCTGATGTTCATCCTGGGAACAAGTTCAGTGTTGACCTTTGTCGGCGATCAGCCGATCAACGTCATCGGACCGATTCCCCAAACCATGCGGCTGGCCTTCGGCGCTGCAGGCTGGGTAGCGCCGATGGCGATTTCGCTCCTGATGATGCGAGCAGTGGCCAGCGCCAGCCTGATCTTTACCGGCATTACCCGCCTCCCCATGACCGCAGGCTGGGACAACCTGGTGCCTCGCTGGTTTTCGCGCCTTCATCCGCGTTGGCAGACGCCGGTGAATTCAATTCTCTTCGTTGCTGCGCTGGTCATGGTGTTCATCTTTCTCAGCATGCTGGGTGTCGGCGAACAGGAGGCAAGCCAACTCCTGGGAGCGGCCTCGATCGCGCTCTACGCCATCGCATATGTTGCTCTGTTCGCGTTGCCGTTGCTGGGCAGCCGGGCGCTACGAAACGCGCTTCCCACATGGGTGAAGCTCGCTGCCATGGCAGGGCTGATTTCGAGTGTGGTCTCGTTGGTGATTGCTGTCTATCCAGTCGTAGACGTAACCAGCCGCGGGTGGTACGCTGCAAAAATCTGTGCCGTGGTTGTGATTACCAACATCATAGGTGTGGTGATCTATCGGGCGGGGCAAAGAAAAAGATAAGGTCGAGGCAACTACAACAGCAAGGCAGTTACCGGCATCTTATTGCAGTCTGTAAAACTTTGTCAGGAAAAGAGAACCCTTGCCCCAAGTCTTGGAATTACACGACCGTGCTGAAACGTTGTTCCAATCTGGCCTAGTTACGCCAATCGCAAAAAAATCAATTGTATTTGCAGGGATGACCGAGGCCCAGGTAGTCGAAAAGGCCCAGGCCGGCGATGTGTCTTGTTTTGAAGCGCTCTACGCCCGCCACAAACGTCGCGTCTTCTCGTTGTGCCTGCGTATGACCGGCGACTATGGTAAGGCGGAAGATTTCATGCAGGAGATATTCCTTCAACTCTATCGCAAGATTACGCTATTCCGCGGGGAATCTGCCTTTTCGACCTGGTTGCATCGTCTCTCAGTCAACGTAGTATTGATGCACTTCCGCAAGAAAGGCCTCAAGGAAGTCTCGCTGGAGGAGAGCATGGACCCACAGGATGCGGGTGAACCGCCGAAAGAGTTTGGAGCGAGTGATTCCAGGCTTCAAGGCTCCATTGATCGTCTCGCTCTTGATCGCGCCATTCAAGACCTGCCACCAGGATATCGGATGATCTTCATACTCCATGACGTGGAGGGATACGAGCACAATGAGATTGCGGAGATGCTGGGATGCTCGATAGGGAACACCAAGTCGCAGCTCCATAAAGCCCGCCTGAAGTTGCGAACCTTGCTCCGGGCGAGTGATGAGCAGAAGACGAAAACCGTCAGTTTTGACACACCAAAGATGGCGGTAGATCTTGACGAGATTGCAGCTTGAAAAAATCCGTCAGGAATAACCATGATTTTGCAACTCGTCTGAGGCAAGGGTATGCAACTTGTCGCGAACGTGATGCGAGCGATCTCCTCGCTCCAAGGCCAAGAGCAGACCTTGAAACTCTGCCATCGTTTCCGCCGATCGTGAGGCTTCGACAAACTCCCGAGCTTCGGCTTCCGACGATTCTGGGAAAAACCGGCGGTATAGTTCCACTTTTTGATGGTTACTCGCTCTTCCCAAATAAAGCTTGTAGTCAATCCGGCCTGGACGTAGCAGCGCTGCGTCGAGTCTCTCAACATCATTTGTCGTCATTACAAACAGGACGCCGGTGGGTGCATAAAAACCATCCAGCACGTTGAGCAATCCGGAAAGTGTGACTCCCAGTAGTGGCGTTGTGTTCTCCTTTGCATCCTGTCCGGCACCCGCACCTGCTCTGGCTCGGGACTGGCTGCCTTTCATGCAATCAATGTCTTCGAAGAGCAGGACTGAGTCTGCAGGCACATGGTTCACTGCATTCATCAGACTGCGATCGTTGAGTTCGGTCAAATTGAGCGTGTAGATCGACAACCCGAAGTGCGCTGCCAATGCCGATACGAGTGAAGTCTTGCCTGTCCCAGGCGGCCCATACAACAGATAGCCGCGGTGATAAGGGATACCCAGACGCTGGTATCTGCCTTTTGATGTGCGAAACTGCGCCACATCTTCCATAAGGTGCTCCTTCTCGCCTGGTTCCAACACCACCGAATCCAACAAACGTGCGGAATAACCGGATACGTAGTCCCAGCCATCGTTGTAGGTGTATAGATACGACTGCACACCTAGTCTTCTGATATGGGACTGCACAACGTCATCGACAAACTTTTGCAGGAAAGCGCGATTCCTTCCAATCGTTCGGAAGGTGAGCGATTCGACCCGCTTGCCAAATTGTTCACGAGTGCCTTCGGTGCGAGAGAACCACACTTCAAAAGGCCTGCCCGCATACCAAAACCAGTGTTTTCCAGGCGCTGGGATCATTGCGATTCGTTCATTGTGAAGGGTGGTATCCAGATCCACGCGGCGAATTCTCCGGAGAAACTTCTGCTCCAGAAACCACTCCTTGACCCAGATGAACGCAGCGTCATCATCCTTTACAGTGATGATCATGGTGGTTTGGCCGACAAGCCAATGCCAGAGTCTTTCGGGCACAGCTCGCAGCCATACACTCAACCCGCCAATGATCATGAGCAGCAGTCCGCCGGAGGCGAAGTCGTTGTGGCCGCTCAGAATGTTTTTCAGTATTTCAAACATATCTTCTCATCTAACCGGCGCGAGGCCGGAGTGAATACTTCTTTCGCACAAGCGTGTTCGCATCGCGGTTCATGCATTTGAAGCATAGAGCCACGGCGGAAAAATGCCCGAGCGCGCACACGCTCAGATCGTGGTAGAGCAGCGGAAACACACCCATAAGAGTGTAGGCTGCGCTTACTTATGTGTTGTGGAAAGCGTCGAGAATCCGCTTAACGGAAGCGGAGGAACGCCCTATAGCAACTCGGGTGGGTTAGCCGCCGATGTTGCCCACTCAGCGTTTTAGTTTTGAAATTCGCCAATTTGAGCGTCCTTTCGTAAGGAGATGATTTCAAGATGCCACAGTTTTGGATTATTGGCAATAGAATTCGGGAGCCAGGATTATATGGTTCTCCATCTGGACATCAGAAGTGTTCGCCAAGCCCGGGCATGGACGCGAGAATTCCTGTTATCTTTGGTACGAATCGATCAATATTGAATTAGCGGAAAGAAGCTCGAAATCCTTCCAATGGCCCAGGTCTTCATTTCGTATTCCCGCGTGGACGGAGATTTTGTTCGGCAGCTTTGCGATGCGTTCCACAAAGCGAAACGAGAAACATGGGTAGACTGGAATGATGTTCCGTTAATCGCCGAGTGGCCTAAAGAGGTTTATGCTGGTATTGAAGCGGCTGATGACTTCGTTTTCGTGATAAGTCCTGAATCGGTAGTTTCGGACTCTTGCCGGGGCGAGCTCGATTACGCGGTGAAAAACAACAAGCGGTTGATCCCAATTCTACGGCGGGCCGTTTCTTCCGCCGATATTCCTAAGCCTCTGGCCAAAATTAATTTCGTCTTCTTGCGAGAGTCAGATGATTTTGACTCTACCTTGTTGTCACTGATCGAGGCGCTTGACACGGATTTGGAATGGAAGCGGCTTCATACTCGCCTGCTTGTGCGAGCCAGAGAATGGGAAGATAGAAATCACGATAGTAGCCTGATTCTTCGCGGTAACGATCTTGCGGAAGCCGAGGATTGGCTCGCGCAAGGTAGCGCGAAGGAACCTAAGCCAACATCGCTTCATAGCGAGTATATCCGCACCAGCCGCCGTGATGCTATCCAACGCCAGCATATCACTATAGGCGCTGTGAGCGTTGCCTTGATCGTTGCTATCATCCTCGCCGCAATAGCGTGGTATCAAAGAAACGTAGCAAAACATGAAACAGCCCTGGCGGAATCCCGCACGCTGGCCGCTCAAGCTGAAGAGATCTTGCCCCGTGACCAGGCTGCCGCGCTCGACCTAGCCATGCGTGGCCGGAACCGCGCTAATACTGTGGAAGCAAGCTTTGCTTTAGCCAATGCCTGGCCGCAATCATCCATTATCCTGCAAGGTGTTAATAGCGCGATCTTCTCTCCCGATGGCCAACTCATCCTTACTGCCAACAGCGACCACACAGCCAAAGCGTGGAACTCCATCAGCGGCCAATTGCAGTTTACCCTGCAAGATCAGGTTGCAATTTGGACCGCAGTGTTCTCACCCGACGGCCAACGCATTTTAACCACTAACGGTGACAACACGGCAAAGATCTGGAGCGCTTCCAGGGGCCGGCTGCTGGCCACTCTTCAGGGCCACACCAAGACGATTGATCGCGCAACATTCTCTCCGGACGGCCAACGTATTCTGACTGCCAGCGGCGATAACACGGCGAGGGTTTGGAGTGCCTCCAGCGGCCAACTACTAACTACTTTGCAGGGCCATATTGAGTTTGCCACGGCTGCGGCATTCGCTCCCGACGGACAGCGATTTCTCACCGCTAGTTACAATGACCATACGGCACGAGTCTGGAACACAGTCAGCGGCGAACTGGTAGCTGTGCTGCGAGGTCATCATTTCATTATCTGGAGCGCGGCCTTCTCGCCCGACGGCCAGCGCATCGTAACCGCCAGCGCTGACGGCACTGCAAAGGTGTGGAACTCTGCTAACGGCCAACTGCTGGAAACATTGCAACGCCCATCCGATGATATTTGGAACAATGACGTTTGGAGCGCAGTGTTCTCTCCTGACGGCCAACGAATTCTCACCGCTAGTGGCGACCACAGAGCCGAAGTCTGGAGTTCTACGAGCGGCCGACTGCTGTTCACGCTACAAGGCCACACTGGCCGGGTTAATGGTGCAGTGTTCTCTCCTGGCGGTCAGTACATCCTTACAGTCAGCAGCGACCACTCGGCGCGGATATGGAATGGCGCTAATGGACACCTTCTGGCCAACCTGCGAGGCCCAAATGAGAGTAGTGACAAAAATCCTTTCTCCGCCTCCGTTGACGATGCTATGTTCTCCCCCGACGGTCGACGCATCCTTACCAATAGCTTCGACCATACGGCGCGAGTATGGAACTTCGTTAGTAGCCGATTGCTAGTGAATTTCCAAGGCCACACTGACCGCGTCAACACCGCCGCCTACTCGCCCGACGGCCGGCATATCGTCACCGCAAGTAACGACCACACAGCGCGTGTGTGGAATGCTGCCACCGGCCAACTGATGGCTAGCCTCCGAGGCCACACAAACCATGTTGTTAGCGCTGTTTTTTCTCCCGACGGCCAGAGTATCGTTACAGCAAGTGATGACCGCACAGCACGATTGTGGAACGCTACCACTGGCCAACTATTGGCCAGTATGCAAGGCCACACAGACAGCGTTGTCAGTGCGGTTTTCTCTCCCGATGGCCGGCGCGTTGTTACTGCCAGTGGCGATACCACAGCGCGAGTGTGGAACGCCGCCAGCGGCCAACTGATAGTCTCTCTTCAGGGGCACGCTGGCCCAGTTTGGAGCGCGGTATTCTCGCCTGACGGTCAACATGTCGTTACTGCCAGTGCAGACCAGACGGCGCGCGTTTGGGATGCAATCCAGGGGCAAGTATTAACTACTCTACGAGGCCACGAGGCTACCGTGATAAGTGCCGTATTCTCGCCGGATGGGCAACGTATTCTCACAGCTAGTGCAGACCAAACGGCGCGAATGTGGAGCGCGGTTAGCGGACAACTATTGTTCACCCTGCGTGATCATGAGGGCCCGGTTTCAACCGTCGCATTCTCTCCTAATGGCCAGCGTATTGTGACTGCAGGTGTTGCCGGCAGCGTAGCAAACATGTGGAATGCCCTTAGTGGCGAACCCATCGCCGTGCTCCACCACCCCCGTCCGGTTTTGAGCGCGATGTTTTCACCTGATAGCCAGCGGATTCTTACCTCCGGTTCTGACCACACAGCACGGGTATGGAGCGTCGCTAAAGGTCAACTCATTGTCACGGTGCAAAGTCACTCGGGCTCCGTTGAGCGAGCAGCGTTCTCGCCCGATGGCGCACGTATCCTCACGGCAAGCGACGATAAGACAGCCCGGTTGTTTCGGCTGGTTACATTCCTAGAGATCGTTGATTTACTGGAAAACGACGCCGAGTAAGCGAACGCCGTTACAGCACCGGCTTCTCGGCCTCGCACCAAAGCGCGCAAGCACTCTGATGATCCTAGCCACTCAGTCGTTAATGATTAACTTCGACGAATTTGCACATACCTTTAATAATCGTGAGCTGCTGAATGATCTCAGCATCAGCAGCATATTTCAAAGCTTCTGACGATAATTGACACAAATTCCTCTTATCCGTATTCAAAGAGACATTCAATCGAATCATTATGGCCGCAGCTATTTCATCTCCAACTTCAGGGTTTTTTTCCAAGGTGCGAAAAATTTTTTCAGCCTCTGCGCCATCCGTCAGCGCGTCATCATATTGATGCCGTATGCCCAGGTACCTCGCACGAATAATAAGCGCTTTTCCATAGTCCTCGAGATATTTCTTTCGATCAAGGCGAACACCGTTTCGAGCTGCGTCCACGAAATCGTTGTAGGCTTCCATTGCCTTATCCGATTGATGCTCATTCTCATATCTTTCAGCTAACAGGAGATCACAAAAGCCCAGCTTCTGAATCATTTCTGCATCTTCGTGCAAGGCCAGCTTTTTATAAAGTTGAACTGCTGCAGCACAGTGTGGGGCCATTTCCGCCGAACGTTTTGCACTTCGCAGGACAGCGGCCAAATCCAGTTCAAGTTGCGCCAAAGCTGCCAGATCAGTGCGTTCATCACTCGCAAAGGAATCAACAGCTCGCCGGCGCAAACTGATGGCTTCTTCAAAATCGGTCTTTGCCTGGTCGTCTTTGTTGCTTACGGCTTCACAATGCGCCAAATTGCTCAGGGCATCCGACAAAGCGCGAATATAAAAACCCAGGTCAAGAGCGCAGGCAGCGCGCAAAATTCCGACAGCTTCGCTGAATTGTTTGTGGGCTTCCTCTTTGTGATCTTGCCGCGCTAGCCAGGCTCCATAGTCTTGCAGCGCCACAGCCAGATTTTTCTTCCATTGAGGATCAGGGTCAAGCTTGATGAGTTCTCGAAATTTTCCTATGGCATCTTGATACAGTGGCCCGGCAGCCTGGAGAGCTTTGCCTGATTTCAGTTTTAGGTTTGCCATATTGAGCAGCGCGCCCGCATATTGACCCAGTGGCATAACTCCGCGGTCTAGCAATGTCTTCTGAATGATGGATGCCTCGCTGTAGCTTTCGTCGGCCTTTGTATAATCCTCCTTATCTGCGAAAGCACCGCCTTGGCGCACCAGATTCAGGGCAAGCAGTTGAAGATATTTGGGTTCTTCAGTCTGTTTTACGAGCGCTCGTAAAATGTTATTCGCAGCCGATAGATATTTTTGTGCGTCATCCCAATGCTCCCGCTCGAGCTCAAGCACTCCAAGGTTGGATGTTATTTGGCTTTCATAATACTGTGATTCAAATGATCGAGCTGCATTGTCTTGCGCTAAATCGAGGGCCCGTCGAAATACAATGCGTGCTTCATCGAATTGCTGCACTTCGGCCAGTGCCCCACCGTAATCGTTGGCATACTCCAGGTTGTCTGGATCGAGGGCGTGAGAACGTTCGAGTTGGGCCCGCTTATTTCTTTCATCAGACTCCAGCAAATAGACTT
The DNA here is from genome assembly GCA_035939495.1 of Candidatus Angelobacter sp. GTDB lineage: Bacteria > Acidobacteriota > Terriglobia > Terriglobales > Acidobacteriaceae > Angelobacter. The sequence continues at coordinate 37,064 of DASZFU010000001.1, forward strand.
TTGCTCGCAGATAATGTAATTGAGCCAACTGAATCAGATTGTTGTGGTGCTGCTGAATCAGTTGGTCGAACAGCGCCCCAGCTTCATCCAGTTTGCCATCGCGCAGTAACTCCTCCGCTCTCCGTTTCTCCTCCGGGAGAAGTTCGTATTGGCTTAGCTTCTTTGCAAGTTCTCTATACTGCAAAATGAACGTATTGATTTCCTGCTGAACCTGTTCATAACGATGCCTTACATCTCTTGTTGTAATCTGCTCGCGAGCAAGCCTTTTCTTCAGAGCGGCGACAATGCCTGGATCTACTCCATTGCAGTTGATTGTTAAGGGCGCATTGATAGGACTATCGATGAAGATTGGGCTGCACCAACCAGAGGTGGTCTGAGCATGCATCGTTGTGGCGAAAAATATTGCGATTAAGATCGACTTCATTTTTTAACTTTCGCCTTGTGAACCGAATTCGTTTCACCACCAGCTTTATCGTCGCTCCCTGCATGGCCATGGCTGGCGTCGATGTTGATGGTGGTCGGGGCATTGATTGCCGAATGAGAGAAAATCGGGCTGCCGTTGCCAGTTGTGGCGGGTTGCTCGACCTTAACTTGGGGCGGAGGCTCCTTTTGTTTTACATTTTCGCGCTGCCGAATGCTCAGCTTAAAATATAGAACTCCGATCAAAAGCAAGATTGTGGCAAGAGCAGCCACATATAACGTCAGTTGAGACTTTTGCTTGGATATTGATGCCACTGGTTTAGGTGGCTCACCTTCCCGGATTTCTGCTGAACCGTTCTTCGTTGCTGCTCTATTTGCCATCTTTACTGTTTTGAAAACATTTTGCCTAGATTTACCGGCCGCCAACCCAAGTTCAGTCGCGCGCACGGTTAGCGCAGTTATCAATCGCTGATATCCATTCTCTTCAAATAGATTAGCCCAATGCCACTGACTCAATTGCATTGGAATCTCTACGTCGTCCAGACGTACCGGAATGATGGATATAGTTCCATGTGGCTGTTGCTCGGCTACCTCGAGGGCTAATCGAACCTCTTTCTGTCGATAGCCCGCTTGATTGAAATCCTTGGATAAACACACGATCGTTGCGTGGGAAGCTCGTACTATTTTGGGAATCTCAGTGTGCCAATCCTGCCCTGGCAATAATTCTTCTTTATCAAGCCAAGGCGCGAATCCATCCAGTTTCAAACGACGGTACAAATCTTGTGCCGCAGTCCCATCCGTGGAACAATAACAAAGAAAAATTCTTAACCGGTGATCCTGTGGAGTTCCGGTCGTTTCGTTGTTTCTCATAAGCGGGTAAATCCTAGAGGAAACATACCATATTCAGTCAGTTAATCTGCAAGACGACCGTAAAGGACAATAGTCGCAGCATGAACGCTTAAAACGTTGGAAAACTGAAAAATGGCCGACACCCTTAGGTTGTCAGTTGGCAGTGAATTCCATCTTCGATAGGTCCGTTGGCGTTGTAAAGTGGCGCGAGATAGATCCCATGTCGCGCAGCAAGGGTCTCAATCTCCTCAACCCGATCCTGGGTGATGTGCCCTCTTCCCTGAGAGAACGGTTCGAACTGGCGCTCCAGAGCCAGAGCCATGCCTTCAAGCAGGCATCCATGAACTACATCGGGGAACGGGTGACGATTCAGGATTCCATGCAAATCCGGCGTGAACTTCAATCCGCCGGTGATCTGGCCCAGGCCTCCAAAGAAAATTGTGGCGTTAGGCATTTGAGCATTTGGAGAAAGGTTCTTGGGGTAGCCTGCATCGCAAATGAGTGCATTGGGAACGATCCGGCCTAACATGAGCGAGGGAGACGCCAGACTCGCCGCGCAGATCACCACGTCAGCTTGTGTCGAGAATTGTTGGAGATCGGTTGCGATCTCCACGTCAACTCCAGTGGCTTCCAGTTCCGCAGCAAGCCGGCGCAGCCGCTCCGGGTTGCGCGCGTTGAGCAACACTCGCCTTACGAGAGGCGCCAAACAACCGGCGCAGCCCGAACCCACATCTCCGCTGGCTCCAACAATGAGCAGTGTTGATGTGCGGAGGTTGCGTCCTTCCAGGTCGCACATCTTCTTGATGCCCTGAACGATGAAACCGACCGTCAAAGTATTGCCTGTCGTGAAGACTGTATCGTGTCTTTCGGGAAGCTGGTCGAAGTTGCCTTCGAGCAGGATAGAACTGAATCCGCCGAGACTCACAATTCCCGCGCCTGCCTTGATCGCGCATGCGGCAGCTCCTCGAACGCGGGAGAGGTTGTCGTGAATGTAAAGGGCATCCAGGCGATCGGGAGGAATAAACGAGTCGATGTAGAGACCGCGTGCCCTTGCGCCTGTGATCGATTCGATCTCGACATGGCAGACAACTCGGGGCGGAATCCAGGGCAGAATGTCTTTGATCTCATCTTCCGGCAGCGGAGAATGCTCCGGCCCGCGCAGGAAAGTGAGTACGTCTGAAGCGGCTGTCCAACTTTCCTGATGTCCGATGAGCGCGAAATCGACTCCGGTAGTTCGCGCTTGCCTAACTACACTGGCAACTGTGATATCCATGCGAGCGTGACCTCCCCCGGTAACCCCAGCCGGTCGAGCGTCTTCAAATATTGTTGTAGCGACGCGCCGCGAAGTTCGGCTGCGCTCAAGCTGACATCGAACAGCGATGGCTTTACACAGTTGCCGTGGCAAACTTCACAATGCCCGTCTTTGCATTCCTTCGCCAGCATCTTGGCTAGAGTGGTCATTACCTCAAGATGCAGCCGATGTACCTTGTCATCGAAGCGCTGTGTGTCTTTGGTCCGCTCCGCTCTAAGAATCTCCATCGCGTGATCGACGTGTTCCTCTTCCTGAGCTGCAATGGCGGCAAAAGTGTTGCCAAGACTTCCCGGCGCTACCTTCCCGACACGGGCATAGCTGGCGACAGCGAATGATTCCAGCATGATCTCCTGGACGATCAGACACGCGATAAAATCCCGCTCGGCGATACATTGCATGAATGCTTCGCGGAGGCGCTTCCAATGTTTCGCGTCCACATTATTGGCGACCTCCACTCCAATCTTGCGGCCCTCAGCAGCAAATGCAGCCGCGTGTCCGCGCTCGCCCGCTGCATGTTCCAGCGCTTCGGCGATTTCTTCGGGATCATCACACATCTCTGCTAAAGCGCCGTAGTTGAGCGCAGCGACGAGTTCGCCGGTCATCGCCTGCGCCAGGATGTCCTGCCAAATTGGAGCACTGGGTGTAAACGAACAACATTCATCAACCGAGCAACTGATGCCGACAACGGGTTCCATGCGTCCTCCTGATGCGAATCAACGCCTTGGTGTGCAGCGATTTGATTGCCTGCGTTTATGGGTACGCAAAGAAGAAGGGAGGAGTTCCAGGTTTTTTACCTGGAAGCCCAGGATTACCACTTCGGCCCGCCTCAGTGCAGGCTTCATTGCCATATTCAATCAAACGGACTTTCATCGGCGCTGCGGCCATAAATGATTGGAACCGGCACCTCCAACAAGCGGAGATAGACCGATAACTGTCCGCGATGGTGGTAGCAGTGGTTCATCATGATGGACCTCATCACCGCAATGCGAGGTTTGCTGAAGACCTGCTTTCCTTTCACCATCAGTCGCCAGTTTGCCTGAGCCGATTGCTCGCTCATACTATTGAAACATTCTTCCGCATCCTTACAGCTTTACTCGAATGCCGCCAGCACCTCATCGAGGTTCTGCGGGGTAGGGGCTTGGAAATTATTGGGTGATGGTTCGAACTCCTCTTGTTCGGTACGTGTCCCGTGTGCTTCATGCCGGGACCCAACACAGATCACGAATCTTCTTGCCCGAGAACAGCCACAGTTCGTCTCGACAGCGTTGGTATCTCTGGGACGATGTGGCGGAAAAGTTGGTTTGCATTCTTGGCGAGGTTGCATATGCTTGGTTCATTCGTTCGGCCAGCACACCGAATTTCAAAAACTGGACTCTGATTCTGACCCGCTCGGCCATGAGTTTGTCGGGTCGTGGATTGCAGATATTCCTTGTTAACTGGAGTCTCACGAAAGCCAATGATTCCTCATGCAGTTAGAGACCGGAATTTGGGGAGACACAGATTAAATAAGCTCGGAACTCTAACGGTGAATTCACAGTTGGTAACTTCGCGACAAGAGTCGGACGTGGGTGACGAAATCCGTGCTTGAACTCGCCTCGCGCGTTTTTCAAACTGAGCAGGGCCACGTGATTGTCGGTGCACACAATCACAGCTAACGGTGAATTCACGGTTGGTAACTTCACGATAAGAGTCGCACGTGGGAGGATGAAATGCGTGCTTGAACTCGCCCTCGCGCGTTTTTCAAACGAGAAGCACCCGGAGATCGTCAAGGCGCCAATCACAATCAATTCAGTTATAGTCGACTAAGCAGAGATAGAAATGAAGATCGCTCGTGTGATCATTTGTACTAGCAATTCTGCCATTGGCACGGATACCGGTTCCCCATCGTATTAATGAGTAGGTAGTTTCAACATTAGAGCGCTAGAGCGCACTCGTAGCGCGGCAACTCGAGAAAACGAGGTCAAGAATGAAAAAGCTACTGCTAGTCCAGTCCTTAAGCCTAACCCTCCTGTTGAGCCTTAGCGCAGCAGCGCAAAGTTGGTTTACCAGGACACAGTCAAGGCCAGCACTTCAGATAACCTCAGAAGTGCGGTAACAAACAACCCTAACTGCAAAAGTCTTTAACCTCGAGACAGGTACCCTCGCAGAGTTTCTGATTTGATGTGGTGCAACCGAACCAGCCCCGGTTCGAACGCCAAAAAACATAGTAGTCCACGCTGACTGTGACCTTGGCTGAAGTGAACATGTCGATGAGTCAAGCAAAAGCGGAGCTTCTTGCAGCCAGCTTCTTGAGCAGTTAACCCCGACGAACAGCCGGCCAGACCGGCGGGAAACCAACAGATCAGGAGGAAATCATGAGGTTCACGATGAAGATCAGCTTTCTGTACGCATCCTTGGCGCTCTGCATTTCCCTGCAGGCGCAGACCTCACTATCAATACAACCACCCCCATCACTCTCAAATGCAATCCCATCCAACTTTTTCGGCATGAACTCCAACCCGGTTCTTGTTCTTTCCAGCAGCAGCCAATGTCCAACCAAGACCCAGTACCCCGAGGCCACGCTCGGAAATGTGGATAGCAACTTCTCAAATTCTCGGGCCGTTGGTTTTATGGGCCACGACCCAAGCCGATTCACCCTGTGGGCTGCAGTCGAGCCCGCAAGACATAGCCCTCCGATCTTCGAATGGGATGTCTTGGATTCCGAATTGAGTGCCGCTAAGGCGCAGGGATTCCAGATGATTCTGACGATTGACGATACCCCGAATTGGGCCATCGATCCAATAAACCCTGGCCCGGGAAAGTGCGGAGGCCTATCCCACACCTGCAAGGGGACTCCAGTAACGGGGTGCACATTTGCTCCGGCGAGCTATATCGGTAGCACCTCGGATTGGGGTCTTTTCATTCAGGGGCTGATGGATCACCTCAGCAGCGCCGGCTATCTCGGAACGGTTAGGGCCATCGAACTCTGGAACGAGGCAAATCTCCCGGTTTTTTGGGGCCATGCTGATAAAACTCAGGATCCTAGCCTAGGCCTCTCTATTCTAGTCGAGATGGCGAAAACGGCATACAACATCATCCACAACTACTCAGCCTGCAGCCCGAGCTGTCCTTTAGTACTGACCCCGTCCGCGGCAGGCGCAACCACGGGTACGCCGGGATCGGATCATGATGACATTGTGTCCGATTGGATCCGCAGGTACTTGGCGACTGCAGCCCCATCAGGCGGGGGTTCTGGGAGGGATTTTGCCGACGGCATTGCCTTCCACGGATATGAGCGACATGCCTGGCCGGAATCCGTTTGGTATACCACAATTCCTCCGAGGCCGACCTGTAATCTTGGCACCATCTGCTGGGCTGGCCCGGCGTACCGCGTATGTCCCGCAAACACGACTTGCTTCGGTCCTATCGATACGCTGATAGCGACTATTCGAAGCGCAGCCAATCTTGCTGGGGCCACCACATTACCGCTGTTTGACACCGAAGGGAGTTGGGGCACGCCTGACCTTGATCTTGGACAAGGCGGCGCCAACGATCAAAATCAAACCGTACCCCTCGACACCGCTTGGATGGCGCGCTGGTACCTACTCCAAGCGGCGCAGTATGCAACAACGCAATCTAATCTTCAAGCCGCTTCCTGGTTCGATTGGGACCCAGACTGTGATTCATACATGAACTCACCCAAAAACCCGGGCACCTGTCTCGCCGTAGGCTGGGGCACTTTGGGGTACGTTCACTCAGGCGGTGACCTTTGGCCTTTTGGAGTGGCTGGTCAGACTTCGCACTACGGCTCCGGCCTCGCTTTCGGCTGGCTCACCAAGTGGCTCGTAGGATCGACTTTCGTATCGCCCTGCGCTCCGGAGCCATCCACTGGCAATAACGTATGGACTTGCAATCTAACGCTACGGAACGGGGATTCGGCGCAAATCGTTTGGTATCCCCCGTCCGGCAGTGTGAGTTGGCCGACGGGCACTTATCACCTCTACCAAGATCTAACCGGATGTGAGAAACAGATCCCGATCGCTACTACAAATGGCGGGTCAATTCTCGTATCCCAGCAGCCGTTGATTCTCCTTGCGAGGGATGAAGGCTGGGGCAGCAACACTTGTATTCCGTAAGGCAAACTATTATCAACATTCACTAAGAGCCGCCCTCACCATCGGGCGGCTCAGTTTTGCCGTGGCCTGACCTCCAGTGTCTTTCATTTTGTTTCATCACGGAGATCGTCAGGGGGCTGGCCCAGCCTAAGCCACTAACTACTACTCTTCAGGGGTGGCCCTCGATAAGAGCGAAGGCTCTGTCAAGGACAAACTTCTCCCGCCGGTGTTCTTGCTCGAAAACAGAATTCGTGGAGCGTCAAGCCAGATTATCACTCAAGAGGACCTGACAGTGCAGGCGTTTGTAAACCGTAAACCAGTATTGGAATCCCTATTTGGACAGGAGGGAGGCTAAATTAAGCCTTCCACGCGGAAGTCGTATGCCTGTATTCTCAAGAATCTGCTTCCAATTGTTGGCGGAATTCCCTCGCGAAGGTAACGCCGCTGCACATTGAGCAAGTGCTGCATGCCAGAAGCAAGAAGGTTTCAACCAAAACCATGCTGAACGAGCTGCGGTTGCTCCAGAGCATTTCGGGCTTGGCTGCCGAAAATGACCTGATCGTTCGCTCCCGGTTCGCTCGAAACACAAACCAAAAGTTGTTCGAACTGAGAAATCCATTTGGTCAACAGACGAAGTACGGCAGATTCTCGCCGCACTTCCTGATCGCCATCGTGTTCTCTTCACCTGTGGCGCTTTCACTGACGTCAGGGCAGGCTCCTCCCACCTACCAGCGCTGGCGCGCCGGTAGGCGGTCGGGAAGACTATTCATTTTCTTCAGGGATGGCGCCTTGCGTTTTTCAGTTCGTAGTTCGCGTAATGCTAATATCGAACGCTCGCTATCCTTCCCTGGGGGTTCATAAAAATGAGGCTGCGCATTCATTACTTGGCGGTGATTCTTTGGCCGTTGCTGGCCTGGTCTCAAAATTACGATCTTGTCATCCAGGGAGGCCGGGTGCTCGATCCCGAAACGGGTCTGGATGCGGTTCGCAATGTTGGCATCATCCAAGGCAAGATCAAGAAAATCTCCACTGAAGCGCTGGCCGGCAAGAAGGTAATTTCCGCCCAGGGCTTGGTGGTTGCTCCAGGGTTCATCGATCTTCACCAGCACGGACAGGACCTCGAGAGCCAGCGCCTTAAGGCGCTGGACGGCGTGACCACTGCGCTGGAACTGGAAATCGGAAAACCCGACGTTGCGTCCTTTTTGCAATCCAAGGAAGGGCACTCGCTCATCAATTATGGAACTGCGGCAAGCCATGCGGCGGCGCGATCCATTGCGTTCGGCGCGCCGATTCCCGCAGGTGGGTTATTGCCGAAATCGGGCCCCAGCACCGACCAGACAGCGTCTCAGGAGCAGATCGAGAAGATGAAGGCGCGGCTCCAGCATGAACTGGATGGAGGCGCGTTGGCCGTAGGCATGGGAATTCAATACACACCTGGAGCTACACGCTGGGAGGTGATCGAGATGTTTCGCCTGGCAGCCGAGCGCTCCGTACCCGTTTACACGCATGTCCGCAGCAGCGGCAAGCAAGAACTTGGATCGAGTATCGAGTCGGTGAATGAAGTAATTGGCGCGGCCGCGGTCAGCGGTGCTCCGCTGCACATCGTGCACATTAACAGCAGTTGCCTCTCTTGGGTGCAAGAATGTCTCACGTTGATCGCAGGCGCGCGTGCCCGTGGTTTGGATGTAACCACCGAAGCGTATCCCTATGAAGCGGGCATGACGTATCTCAATTCTGCTCTGTTCAATCCCGGCTGGCAGGAAAAGGTGGGGGCCAGCTACCACGACCTGATGCTGCCCGAAACTGGAGAACGGCTAACAAAAGAGCGCTTTGAGGAGCTTCACAACTCCAGCGAACCGCACTTGACGATCCTCTTCAACAATTCGATGGAAGTTGTTGATTCTATTTTTCGTAACCCTCTCGTAATGGTTGCCAGCGATGGCGATAAAGGCCACCCTCGAAACTCGGGAACTTTCTGCCGCGTCCTGGCCCGTTACGTACGGAGCCAGGGAACGCTCACGCTAATGGATGCCATCAGGAAGATGTCGCTCATGCCCGCTCAGATGTTGGAGCGCTCAACTCCTTCTGCCCGGTTCAAGGGCCGCTTGCAGGAGGGAGCCGATGCCGATGTGGTTATTTTCGATCCCCAAACCATAAGTGACCGCTCGACATTTCAACATCCCATGGAGGCAAGTGTTGGCGTTAAGTATTTGCTGGTAGGCGGCGTCGTGCTGGTGGATCAAGAGAGATTCATGGAAGGAGTCTTTCCCGGCAAGGCAGTGCTTGGAGGCAGACAGCGCAACTGAATGCCGGATCGTTGCCCCGAGAGCGCCTCAACAGCAGAGCTTTCACACCTCAAACACGCGAAAAGGACAAGGCGGCTCCTGCGACATTAATAATGTAAGAGAGACGTTGTGGACGGGGACCCCGGCAGTAGTTTTGCCGTCCAGGGTTCCGAGATGGGCGTGGCCGTGCAGGGCAAGTATAGCCCCATGCCGATCAATCACCTCTGCCAGGCGGGAGCTTCCCAGGTAAGGCCAGATTTCCGAGGGCTCACCTTTAACTGTATCCGCGATTGGGGCGTAGTGGGTCACGATAACTGTCTTTTGTGTTCGCAGCATGGAGAGAGAGCGTTCCAGCTTCATGGTCTCATCGATGGAAGCCTGAACAAATGCCTTGATCTCCTTCTCGCCAAAAGCCGTAAGTATGCCGCGCCCGAAGCCTCCCACAAATCCTTTTGCTCCAGCAAAGCCCACTCCATCGCGCTCGTAACTGCTGCCATCCAGCACCTTGATGCCTTCGGCGGTCATGAGTTTCATTAGCTCGTGTTCCTGGCCGCTCTCATAGTCGTGGTTGCCCAGGACGGCGACAATCGGAATGCGCAGCCGAACCAGCGCATTGAGCAGGGAATGCATCTCCTCCGGCTTGCCATAGTTCGTAAGGTCGCCGGCGATGACCAGGACATCGGCATGGTCTCGCACACGAGAGAGAGGCTCACGGATTCTGTCGTAGCTCTGTGGCGAAAAATGGATATCAGCGGTGGCTGCGATTCTCATGGGTTGGTGTGTCAAGCCGCCTTGTTCCGGTTACGCTGGATGATCTGTGCTTTGCTTCGGCATTCTTCCAGTATGTTGCGCTGGTTCCATTCGGTTACATCTATGGCAAACATCTTTTCATCTACGAGGCTGCCCCTGAATTGCAGATTCTTATTGGGATGTTCCAATTCAACCTTGAAGCGTTGCAGCAGCTCATCCCAAATCTCGCGCGGCACATAGCTGCTGTAGGCCGGATATACGTATTGATAGAGCACCAGGCACCACAACAACATCTCCCAGTGCTCGCCCAACAGATGCATCAAACGCTGCCAGTCGAGTTTGCCCTTGGCGCCAAAGATGACATGGCAGATATCAGCGCCGTCGAAGCGCTCGCGAAAAGTCACAAATACCTTGGAGGCGATCAATTCTTCGGGAGCCAGGACACGGACGGGAAGCCCCAGCACCTGCGAAAGTGCTGCCCGCTGGATCCAGCAATAGTCCACTCGAACCACGGCATTGCTCATGCCGGTAATAAGGTCTACGAAGTAGTCGCCCCGGCGCGCCTTGGCCAGCCAGACCGGGTCTTTGATCTCAGTGGCGAAGCCATCCTGCTGCAGCAGATCTAATGCACGAGGTACTTCCTGTGGCGGAAGGAAAAAGTCGAGGTCTTTGGTGTCGCGCCAGATTCCGGTGTGCTCATGCAACGCGAACGCCCCTGAGATCACGAATTGGACCTTGCCCCGGGTCATCAGTTCGATCACCTCCCGGAACAACGACTCCTGGTCTGGGGCAAAGATCGGTGGCCGCGAGGAGCTAACCAATGGCGGTTTTTGGTCTTCAATAGGCACGGGAGATTAGATGACAAATGCAGCTTTCCTGTTGTGGAGTAACATCTAATTAGGATGGCCAAGCAGGAATCAATCCTTCAGGTAGCCGGGCGGCAGATCAAGCTAACCAACCTGGACAAAGTCCTTTATCCAAAAGTTGGTTTTACCAAGGGTCAAGTAGTGGATTACATGGTGCGCATTGCTCCTGTGCTGCTGCCGCATCTGGCTGGCCGTCCGCTGACCCTGAAGCGCTATCCCGAGGGAGTCGAAGGGATGTTTTTCTACGAGAAAAACTGTCCCAAGCACCGGCCGGACTGGGTCAACACTGCCAAGGTCTGGAGCGAAGGCAACAACCGTTACATGTATTACTGCGTCGTGGACGAACTGCCAACCCTGGTCTGGCTGGCCAACCTCGCTGACCTTGAGCTCCACACCTCGCTTGCCGTTGTGCCCGAGATACACAAACCAACGGTAATTGCCTTTGATCTTGACCCTGGACCTCCCGCGAACATCGTGCAATGCTGCCAGGTGGGGTTATGGATACGCGATATCTTTGCTCAGCTTGGCCTGCAAGCTTTCCCTAAGACTTCCGGCTCCAAAGGCTTGCAGGTTTATGTTCCGCTCAATACCTCGGTGAACTTTGACCAGACGAAGACCTTTGCCAATGCTGTCGCGCGTCTGCTGGAGGAACGTTATCCGGATCAGGTTGTTTCGGATATGAAAAAAGCTTTGCGGACCAACAGAGTATTTGTGGACTGGAGCCAGAACGATGATCATAAAACGACGATCTGTGTCTATTCTCTCCGCGCCAAGGATCAGCCCACGGTTTCGACGCCTGTAACCTGGAGCGAGGTCGAGACCTGCCTCAAGAAAAGTGATCCGCAAGTTTTGGGGTTTATCTCGGACCAGGTGCTCCAACGTGTCGAAGAGATGGGCGATCTGTTTGAGCCGGTGCTCAAGCTGAAGCAGAAACTGCCACCAATTGAATCGTTGCAAGAATTTGCCGAAGGTGCGACGACTGAGGTTGTCGATGCAAAACCAATCAAGCCCCGGAATATCTCATCGGTGGAGAGGCCTAGAAAATCACCTCGGCGGAGGACAGCAAGGAAGGCGTAACCCAAATACTACTTGACTGCAATGCCTGGTGTCGCCAAACTCTAAGTAACAAGAAATCAGGTCGACAAGGACGCTATTGTGACCACCACTGCGCACAGCCTTGCTGGAACTGTTGCGGTCGAGCAATCAGCGGTAGACCGCGTGCCTTGGACGGTATGGACCTCGGCCATTGCCACCATTTCCGTCGTCACGGGAGCCGTTTGGGATATTTCCTGGCACATCTCCGTTGGCCGCGATACTTTCTGGACGCCTCCGCACATGCTCATCCAACTCTGTGCGGCCATCGGTGGGCTGACATCCCTCTACCTGATCCTGCGCACAACCTTTACACGCGATGAGACCGTTCGTGCCAATTCCGTGCGCCTGTTTGGCTTGCGTGCTCCGCTGGGCGCATTCTTGTGCGGCTGGGGCGCATTGACCATGCTCGCTTCTGCGCCATTCGATAACTGGTGGCATGAAACCTATGGCCTGGATGTGAAGGTGCTCAGTCCACCTCATGCGGTGCTTGGCATCGGCGCGGTGGCTGTGATCTTTGGCGGGTTCCTGTTGATCATGGCTCCGCTCAATCGGGCCTCGGCAGCGCTCGCGGGCCGCCTTGAAACAGTATTTATGGTTCTCATCGGCTTCATCTTGCTGAGCGCGCAAGCTGACTTGATTGAATGCTCCAATCGTGCCTTGATGCACAGCTCAATTTTCTATCGCTGTTTCATGTTTCCATTTCCGGTCTATTTGATGATTGTGCGCAGCGTAGTCAAGCGGCGTTGGGCCTGCACGACCACGGCGGCCGTCTACATGGCGCTCTCCATGGCCCAGGAGTGGGTGCTGCCGCTTTTCTATGCCGAGCAGAAATTGGGTCCGGTGTATCAGCGCGTGCCTTATATGGTCCCACTGGGGTTCCCGGTGCTGATCATTGTTCCTGCCTTGCTTGTCGATCTGCTGTGGGCCAAGCTCAAGGATTGGAACGGCTGGAAGAAGGGAATCACCCTGGGCGCCAGTATCTTCGTTGCGTTTGTGGCAGCCCAATGGTTGTTTGCAAATTTTCTGATGTCATCGTGGTCGGCCAACTGGGTCTTCGGAACTCATTACCAACTTTATATGGCACCTCCGGGCAGTCCGGGAATGACGCCTGAGTTTTTCGATTACGAGAAATCCAGAGCTGAATTAGCTCTTGGCATGGGGATCGCGTTGATCACGGCGATGTTCACCAGCCGTGTCGGTCTCACTGTGGGCACATGGCTGCGGCGCGTGCAGCGTTAAAGATCAAGATGAAGACGCTCTCGAAAATTCTGATCCTCCTGCTGTTTCCTGCCATTGCTGTCGCGCACGTAGGAAGTCCGGATGTCTACTATGAAGGCAAGGCCGGTCCTTATTCAGTGCAGGTTGTGGTGCGTGTTCCACCGGTAATTCCTGGCGTAGCCGAGGTCGAGGTAAAGACCCTCTCCGGCAATGTGAATACCGTGCGCATGGTGCCATTGCGCATTCAAGGGTTGGGAGCAGAGCTTGCTCCGGTAGCCGACATCGGCCAGCGTTCCCTTGACGATGCTCGCTCATTTCACGCCGGCCTGTGGCTGATGCAACGCGGCGCCTGGAAGGTTCAAGTAACGGTTGAAGGAGACCTTGGACACGGCGAGCTGTCGATCCCGGTTGCGGCTGCACCCACCATAATGCGTCCTATGCAGTGGCCGTTGCGGTGGTTGTTGGGCATCCTGATGACGATTCTGGCAGTGGGGTTTGTGGGCATGGCTGGTGCTGCGGTGCGCGAAGGCATATCAACGCCGGGAGCAACGGCTCTGACAGCCAGCTCAAATCGTGCGCGCAAGGCAATGGTATTTGTTGCCTTGTTTGTTGTTGTGGTGCTGACCCTCGGCGGAATCTGGTGGAAATCGGAAGCTGCAGACACTTCACGATGGATTTACTCTGTGCCGCGCGTGAAAGCTTCGTTGGTTGTACCCAACGCACTTTCCATAACGCTGAAGAAACCGGATACTGCCGGCTGGGCCCAACGCACAAAACTGAATGATCTTATACCGGATCATGGTCACCTGGTGCATCTCTTTCTGGTGCGAGTGCCACAACTGGATCGCATGGTGCACCTGCATCCCGGCGGCGACGGCTCTGGTGCTGAAGGCCAGTTTCTTCAAACTCTGCCAGCGATGCCTGCCGGACGCTATCAGGTATTTGCCGACATTGTTCATTCCACCGGTTTCCCCGAGACCCAGATCAGCGAAATTGTGCTGCCGGAAATTCAGTCGGGCACTCCACAAGGCGACGATTCTTCCGTCTCGGCTGCGCCGCTTAACCAAAGTGCTGCCGGGCAAACAGCTACTCTCGATGGCGGAATGCGAATGCGCTGGCTTAATGAACCTTCTTTCCACGCAGGCGAACCAATAGGATTGCGTTTTCGGGTCGAGGATGCTGCCGGAGCACCTGCGACCGATCTCGAACCTTATATGGGAATGGCAGGACACTTAGTCGTGGTCCGCGAAGACTGTCAGGTATTTGCTCATCTCCATCCTGGTTGGTCAGCGCCTATGGCGACGGTTGAATTGGCCAGCGGAGCTTCAGCGATGAAGTCGATGGATCATGCGAGCGATGGCGCAGTGTCTCCAGAAATCGTCTTTCCCTACGGTTTCCCGGAAGCAGGACGCTATCGCTTATTCGTCCAGGTCAGGCACGCAGGCAAGGTAGAAACCGGCGTGTTTGACGCACAGGTCACGAGCGGTGGGGCGAAACTGTAAAATCGGCGTTTAGAGTTGCCTCCGTTCTGTACCCCCCTGTCATCCTGAACGTAGCGCGACAAAAAACTTCACGATTATCAATATGATCGGCGCGGAGTGAAGGACCCCGATCAGGTTTGAGGCTTAATTGCAGATCCGAGGTGTTCTAACAGGATTGTGTCGCGAGCAGGGTTGCAGATGGATGGCATAATGCTGGATAAGACTTGTAATCTCGGTCAAATACCCCGCATCAGCGATTTAGGTTGAAACATTATCGGGGTCCTTCACTACGCGCCTATCATCTTCGTGATTTGAAGTTTCTTACCGCGCTCCGTTCAGGATGACAGGGGATAAGGACATCGCTAAAAATGGAATTAGTCTTCTTTGTGGTGGTCCGATTTTTCTAGTTCGTCCGGAGTTGGTACATTGTCTTTGAGCCAATCGTATACAAATACACGCGACTGTGCTTTGAAAATATCATCCAAAGTGTGAAATCCTTCGCCTGGTATGCCTGTTCTTTCGTTGACCACAAGAGCTGTAAGTTGTGGCAGTTTGTGCCTCTTGCAATAGTCTTGAATTGGACCGAGAAAATTAGCTAAGCCTACTTTCGGTAACCCAGTAAGCTTTTCTACCATACTATAACTCAAGACTTGCTGATTGCGGGCTGCGAATATCAACAAGGACCAAATCTGTGCGGATCGTTCATATTGTGTCATTAATAGTCACCATAACAGGCGGCGCTAATTCTACTCTGTATGGCAATCAATGATGGTATCTGAATACATATGAGCATCCAACGCTGCCATTGCTATTTAGGGCGTCAACGTAAGCTCATGCGCCTTGGCCGACCGAACCGCCTGATCGGAGAAGGGAAGAGCAAACGTTTTGTTGTTATACCAGGCGTCCCACTGGTCCATGTAATGAGGGCTGAGGAGCTGGCCGGATTGGCCAATCACGATGTTCAAAGTGGACCTATCCAGATCAGAGAAATCTACAGTCATGCGCTCGGAAGGGCCAAAGCGCCTGCCAACTTGCTTGACGGTATAGCCCCCACCCGATTGTGGGTGCTGGCCCGGCCCTGTCCAGCGATTCAATATGGGAATGCCTGCAAATAGAGGATGATTGATCTCCACCGGATACTCTTCGCCATATTTCCACGCCTTCAAATCGGAAGGAGCGTCCTTCAAAGCATCTTCGACGGCCGCGGTCAACAGTTCGTTGAAGTTGTCGTAGCCGGAAGGCAGCCAGCGCGCCGGCTGGTTTTGCACAATGTTTTCAAACGCCACGGCGGCTTCCGACCATGCATACATATCCCAATCAGGGCCGAGTTTGGATTCAAGTAATCTCTTCCACAAAACAAAGCGGGCACGGGTTTCAATCGTAGGAGCGACGGAGGAGGCCGTCATGCGTCCATCAAAGCCGCGCAGGAGGTCTGCGGCCTGGCGCGTGCGGGCGCTCGCCTTGGTGCTGTGGTCGATAGCGTATACAAACCGATCGGCAAAGAAACGGTCATATTCCGAAGTGATATCGGTCTGCAATGCGAGCATGTCGGCGGCGCTGAATTTTTTCTTGGGCGATTCGAGCACCTGGTAAATACGCACGGCGCGATAGGGCGGATACCACTGGGTTGCCAGCAAGGGCTTGTAAGTATCGGGCGTGATGCGGGAGTTTGCAGTGGCAATGATGCCCGAAGGTGGATCATAGAGGCTGGGCAGCTCGTCAAACGGTATGTAGCCGGTCCAGTCATGCTTGCCATCGGCTCCGGAAACCGGCACGGTGCCATCGCCGGAGGCGCGGATGGGAATGCGGCCTATCGGTTGATATCCAATGTGTCCATCTACATCGCCGTAGACAACATTCTGTGATGGCGTAGCGTACAGCGAAAATGCGTGCCGGAACTGCTCCCAGTTTTGCGCGGCGTCCACATCGTAGAGGGGAATGCCGAAATCCCGGTTGTCATAGATCACCCACGCCAAGGCAATCTTGCGGTTCTCGCCTGGGAGAAGGTCATTGATGATCGGCCCGTGACGGGTGATAACCACGTCTAATGCCACATCGGGGCGTCCTTTGACGTGAATGATCTGGTGGTCAATTTCGGGTTTCTGCCAACCCGTTGGAGTCTGGTATTCGCCCGAAGAATTGAACTCTTCCACAAACAGGTCCTGCACGTCAGGATTCAGGTTGGTAAAGCCCCAGGCGATGCGTTGGTTGTGGCCGACGATTACAAATGGCACTCCCGGCAGGCTGACTCCAGCCACGTTGAAATCACCGGAGTGTAGTTGGACTTCATACCAGACTCCGGGAAGCTGGTGGCCCAGATGCATGTCGTTGCTCAGGAGCGGTTTCCCGGTTACCGTGTGCGCCCCGGAAACCACCCAGTTGTTCGATCCGGGCAGGCACGCCTCGCACTCGCGATCATTTCCCGGCTTTGCAAAGGGCAGGGTGCTTGGGGTCGAGCTATGCTCGTCATTCGCCGGCTGCTCTGGCTCGGGAACCGAAAGCGTGGGTGCTCCGTCGTCGGCAGCGCTGGCCGGCGGACGGTCACGCCACGAACTGGCTGGATACAAATCCGCCATAAGCTCCGGGGAAAGCCGGGCGCCGATTTTTTCCCGCCAGTATTCCATTCCATATTGCGGGTTCAACAGTTGGCTCATGCTGAGCCCAACCAGAACAGAATCACCTACGGACCAGGGTTTGGGCGAATACCGAAGCACTCGGAATTCAACCGGAAGGTTGTTGCGGTGCTGTTCGATGTAAGTATTGACCCCTTTGGCATAGGCCTCGAAAAATGCGCGGTCTCGTGGAGATAGATTCTCGGCCAATTTGTAGGCAATAGATTTGAGCCGGAGAATCCGCTGTTGTTTGTCGTGGTCGAGCCAGGTAACCGGGCCCAAGGCTCTACCGGCCGTGCGGTTGCGTCCGGTTGCGGCTGCGGAAGATTGTGGCAGGATCTCTGAAGTCTCGCCGGCAGCAAAGCGTCGTGTGAGGTCCATCTGCCATAGGCGGTCTTGGGCAGTTACGTAACCCTGGGCCAACAAGAGATCTTCCAGGGTAGAGGCAGTGATGTGGGGAACACCCTGGGCATCGCGAATCACTGAAACCGGCGCGTGGATTCCCTCCACTGTAAGGCTACCCTCAAGCTGAGGCAGGGCAGAACGCAGCACTCGATAAACGTACAACGACACTCCAACTCCAGCCAGCACAATAAGAGCAACCAGGATTAAGACGAGTCGTAATACCCGGCGGCCGGATTTTCGGCGCACCGGAGGGGCAGCAGGGACAGTTGTAGGAGCGGCAGTAGAGGTAGCCATGGGAGGAAATTGTAAGGGAAGGATTCGAGACTCTCAATCAGGTAAACCCGTGGAATCGGATGATCACTTCGGCTCCCGTTGGTCACCTCAGTGCAGGCTGGAGATCGGGAGATCTGGAGATCGGAAGAGGTGGGCAAATTGAAATCCTCGGGTGTTCCATCCTTCGCGGTTTTTGCGAAGGATGGGGTTTCGGAAATGGGGACATTTCTAACGAGGTTTGACAGGGATTTCGGAAATGGTTGACACCCAACCGCTACCACCGCTAGGATGAGCACTTGAAAATGAAATTCAATTTCATTTATCAAACCTGAGAGCAGAGCCATTCCAGTGACTCTGCCGGCTTTCAGACGCAAGACCAAGCTCAGGTCCTTTGATTGACTGCCGATTATGTTGCAGCGAAGAATCGACGATCATGCCCCGCCCACACGCGAAGCCATGCGTGAAGCGCAGGACATCTTCTTCAAACACCTCAAGCGTGTTGGCCTGAAGCACACCGAGCAGCGCGATACCATCTTGCGCACCTTCCTGGAAACCCGTGATCATCTTTCCACCGATGAGCTGTTTCGCCTGGTCAGACAAAAAGATCCGAAGATTGGGTTTACCACCATTTATCGCACCCTCAAGCTTCTGGCAGAGTGCGGTCTGGCCAGCGAAGTGGCTTTTCACGATGGTGTAGCCCGTTATGAACATCAGTTCAATCGCCGCAGCCACCATCACATGGTCTGTACCGATTGCGGAGTCTCAGTCGAATTCTTCTCTCCGGAAGTAGGCAAGCTGGAAGAGGAGATCGGACGCAAATACCACTTCGATGCCACCCGGCATACGTTCCAGATTTACGGTATTTGTGAAGATTGCCGCAAGAATGGCAAGCGCGTGCCAGCTACTAGCCATTAGATGCTGGGTTTTAGCTATTAGCCATTAGCTTTTAGCCCTTAGTTTTTTGGCTTTGGTGTTGGACCTTATTAGTTTGGAATTCCTTCGTGTTTCTTCGTGCCCTCTGTGGTTAAAGGCTCTTTGTTTTGTGTCTCCACGTCTCCGTGGTTGATGCGAATATCCGCCTTGATCCACGTTCGAACCGCAAACACGGTGTTAAAATGTCTCCCTATGCTTAAGCACATTGCCTGGAACAATGTTGAACTCGAACATCTGAATCCTCTTCTCGACCGGCAGATGGTCACCGGCCAAAATCTGATGCTGGCGCGCGTGTTGCTCAAGAAAGGCTGTGTGGTGCCCGAGCACAGCCATGAAAACGAGCAACTCACATATATTGTGGAGGGTGCCTTGAAATTCTGGATCGATGGCAAGGAGATCGTGGTCTCGGCAGGCGAGGTGCTCTGCATTCCTCCCCACATGCCGCACAAGGCAGAAGCCATTGAAGATACGGTTGATCTCGATGTCTTCTATCCTCCACGTCAGGATTGGCTAAACAAGTCGGACGCGTATTTGCGCAATGGCGAGCCGGTAGCCCGGTAGAATCGGGTGATCTGGAGATCACTTCGGCTCCCGTGGTCACCTCAGTGCAGGCTTTTCCTCGGGTGATCGGAAAACCTGAAAACTTACCTTTTGCAAAATGAAACATTGAGCCTTGCTCTCCATTCCGCACAGAAGAGTTAACATTAGCATGAGGAATGCTTATGGACCGTTTTGATCCCGCCGTTGCTTTAGAAGAGTTGAACGAAGAGGCCCGGCTGCCTAATCCTGTTTTTGTCCGCGACATGATGTTGCGTGCTCATCTGGCGCCGGAACAGTCCCTGGAATTGAATCGCCAGTTTGTCGAATATCAGAAGCACTTTGGCGAGGCGTTGAAGATTGGCAAGACCTTGTTGGGTGGCTTGGTTGCCATAGCGAAATAGAAGAACATCACACTTCCAGCCCAATCGATTTCATCAACTCAATGCCGTTGCTGGTGGTCACAACCCCTTCTCGCAGACGATAATCGAAAGAGAGTTTTCCAGCATCCAGTTTTTCCTGGAAGTGAACATTTCGAATCCGTCCAGGGAAAACGTCGGCGATGGATGTCAGCGCCAGATCATGTGTCGTGACCAGCCCGAGTGCGCCGTGCTCAAGCAATGTCCTCAGGATGCCTTCAGCTCCGGCGCGGCGGTCGTGGGAATTCGTTCCTTGAAGCACTTCATCGAACAAGAAGAGTAGCGGCCCGGTTCGTGAAAGCTCCACGACATCGCGAATGCGCTGTATCTCCGCGTAGAAGTGCGAGACACCTTTGTGCAACGAATCGGAAAGCCGCATCGATGTCCCCAAACGAAGCGGCGAGAGAAACAGGCGCTCCGCACGCACCGGCGCTCCCATCATTGCGAGCACAGTATTGATGCCCACAGTGCGCAACAGCGTGCTTTTGCCGGACATGTTCGATCCGCTCACCATCAGCACCGGATTGCTTAGCTCCAAAGTGACGCTATTTCTCACGCAGATTGCGCTCGGCAGAAGGGGATGCCCCAACGCCTCTCCTTCGAAACGGGGTGAATCTTCAGGACTTGTGAACGTCGGAAATTTATCTGCAGGATGTTCGTAGGTATAGGCGCTGAGGGAGACCAGCGCTTCCATCTCAGCGACCGTATTGAGCCATCCCTGGATGCTGTGGCCATACCGTTTACGCCAGGCTTGCAATAGGAAAGCAACATGGATGGAGTACAGCGCGATGAATTCGAGCAGTTTTACCATCATGTTGTGGCGAGATTCTTCATAATCCCAGAGCGTGCTGAGCTTTCCAATGCCTTCCGAGGAAGAGTTGCCATGAGTGAAAAGCTGCGCCTGCAAAGCTTGAAGCAAGGGAGACTCGAATTTTTCGGTTTCAATGCGCCGCAGCATGGCCGCCAATGCGCTGAGGTGGCTGCTGGCATCATCGAGACCCTCAAACGCCTTTGCCAACTTGTGACGCAGAAAATAGAGAACCACAAAGTTAACCAGGGCCAGGAAAAGGAAGGGAGGAAACCACAAGCGAATGAATCCGTAGATCAGAGCAGCCGTTGTAATCACAGCCATGATAATGGCTGCCGGCCACCATCGCGGAGCAGCAATCATGGCATCGCGATTGGCCCAACTCGTCAATTTCGCAGCATCAGCTTTGATCTTATCGGTTTCACCGGCCACCGCCAGATATTCCCGAAAGTCGAGTTTCTCCTTGAGTTCCCGCACTGCTGCCTGGCGTTGCAGAATCACTGGCAAGCCGGCGGGCGCGAGCAGCCACTGGGCCAAGGAGGCTTCTCCCATTTGGGTCCGGGCGCAGCATAACAGTTGAAACAGGCTGTCGCTTCCCAGGATGTCAAGGTCCTCGGCATAAACATGGTCAGGAGCGCGGAATTTCTCTCCAGTGTCGCCGCTGCCAAACCACCGGTCTTCGATGCGCGCCAGCCCCCGCTGATAGAAAGCAACAGCACGTCTGGCAGCCTGCATGGCTCGCACAATGCGGCGATGAACAAAGACCAGGCCGATGAATATCAAGATGGCCGCTGCCAGCCAGGAAAAATACCAACGCCCTCGAGTACCGGCCACCCACCACAGAACCGCGATTACGATAAACAAAACGATGCGGACGTTGCCAAGCCAGATGTGTTTCTGATGAAGCCGCCTGGCAGTAGATTCGCGGTTGCTCAATCGCTGGTAGTATTCGGATTCTGGAGAGAAATTGTCAGGGTTCATTCGGGGAGTGGACCACTAAACGCCCAACCCCGGCGCGCCCAATTCTTGGACGATGGCAACGCTGGCGCTGGCGCCGATGCGATCTGCGCCTGCATCGAGCATCGCGTTAACGGCGCTGGCAGTTCGGATTCCGCCTGAAGCTTTAACCTGGGCGCGATCGCCGACTACGCCACGCATCAAAGCGACGTCATCTACCGTAGCTCCGCCGAAAAAACCGGTTGCAGTCTTTACAAAGTCGGCTTTGGCCGCAACTGCCAGCTCACTGGCCAGAATTTTCTCGTCGAGGGTAAGCAGTGGTGTCTCCAGAATCACTTTCAGGATGGCTCCGTGACTGTGCGTAACCTTGGCTACCGCTGCAATATCGGTCTGCACCAGCTTGCGATCACCGGACTTGAGCGCTCCAATGTTCATCACCATATCCAGCTCTTGTGCGCCGACACGAATGGCCTCAACCGCCTCAACACGTTTCACGTTGATGTGATTTGCGCCTAAAGGAAAACCGATAGTGGTTGCAATCTTGACGCCCGTACCACGCAGGATACTCACAACCAGACTGATCCAACAGGGATTTACGCATACAGCGGCAAATCTATAATAAGCAGCCTCTTCACAAAGCTTTACAATTTGATCGCGGGTTGCTTCCGGCTTAAGTAAGGTGTGGTCGATGGCACCGGCGATGGATTGCCAGTTCCTGACCTTAGTCTGAAAATCAGAAATGACCTGTGACATTCCAAATCGGATTGTAACACCGGGGGGAAGAGCTTTTGAAGTTTAAACGTCTTCGCTAAAATCGGGTGATCGGAAAACCCTGAGCCAGCATGTTTTTCCGATCCCCCGATCACCCGATGTCCCGATCCCCCGATTTCTTCGGTGCTTCCGCAAGAACGCAGATGTCGGGTAGATTGCGGTAGCGCTCGGCGTAGTCGAGGCCATAACCGATTACAAACTTATCGGGAATCAGGAAGCCGACATAATCCGCTTCAATCGGCAAAACCCGGCGCGACGGCTTATCGAGGAGTGTGGCGGTCTTGAGCACGCGCGGCTGATGGGCCATGAGCATTTTCTTCAGGAAGGTCATAGTGAGGCCCGTATCCAAAATGTCTTCGACCAGGATGACGTTCTGGTTGCGCAGCGGCATCGTGACGTCTTTGATGAGTTGCACCTCACCGGTGCTCTGCCGCTGGTTTCCGTAGCTGCGGACGGCAAGGAAGTCAAAGGTGGCATCCAACTCGATCTGTCGTGCCAGATCGCCCAGGAACATACAAGCGCCCTTGAGCACGCCGATCAACAGCACAGATTGGCCGGCAAAATCAGTGGTGATCTGCTGGCCGATTTCAGCGACTCGTCCGGCAATTTGTTGGCGACTCAGGAGTATCTCGAGCATGGCAGGATTTTAGCATTCAGCAGAAGAGCATTCAGCACTCAGCACTCGGCATTCAGCCCGCGAACATCTTG
Source organism: Candidatus Angelobacter sp. (assembly GCA_035939495.1). Taxonomy (GTDB): domain Bacteria; phylum Acidobacteriota; class Terriglobia; order Terriglobales; family Acidobacteriaceae; genus Angelobacter. The sequence goes on from DASZFU010000001.1 coordinate 59,857, forward strand.
GGCTGAAGGAATACATACTCATGGGCATGGTTGCATGTTTGAACTCACACCTTCGAATGCTGAGGGCGAAATTCTGGGTTCTGAATGTTGAGAGCGCTTTTCAGAACTTCAACCATGCCCACAATGCTGTCTCCCTTCAGCCCAAAAAGCCGAGCGGGCTGAGTGCTGAGTGCTGAGCGCTGAGCGCTGACTGCTGAATGCTATTGATTGCTGAATGCTTGTGTTACCAACTAGAATCTTCTGTCTCTTGAACGAGGAAAGAGTATGAAACTGAACGGAATCAAGCTTACATGGTTGGGACATGCGACGTTTTTGATTGAGACTCCTGGGGGCAAGAAGGTGATTATCGATCCTTGGGTTACGGATAATCCGGCCAAACCGGCGAATTGGAAGGGCTTTGATCGTATCGACGTAATGCTGTGCACTCATGGTCACAGCGATCATGTAGGCGATGCAGTGGACCTGGCAATGAAACACAACTCTACGGTGGTTGCGATCTATGATCTCTGCCTGCTTTTGCAGAAGAAGGGGGCCAAACAGATTGCCCCAATGAACAAGGGCGGCTCGCAAAAAGTTGGAGACATTAAAGTCACCATGGTCAATGCATTTCACTCCAGTGGTTTTGAAGATGGAGAATCTCTTGTATATGCAGGCGACCCGGCAGGCTATGTGATTGAGTTCGAGAACGGCATCAAGATCTATCATGCCGGTGATACCTGCGTGTTTGGCGATATGGCGATTATCCATGACCTTTATCAACCGGATATTGCCATGCTGCCGGTCGGCGATCGGTTCACCATGGGGCCGAAAGAGGCCACTTACGCGTGCCGCCTGCTGAAACCCGAAGCTGTCATCCCCATGCATTTCGGCACTTTTCCCATGTTGACCGGAACTTCCGAAGAGTTCGGGCGAGAGCTTAAGGCTGCCGGCCTCAATGTTGAATTGGTTACCATGAAACCCGGAGAAACAATTTCCTGATGAAAATCACCGACCCCGAAGTTGAAAAATATTTCTACGACTTGCTGCCCAAGCGCGACCCTGTGCTCGAAGAGATGGAAGAACAAGCACGTAAGCGCGATATTCCGATTGTAGGTCCAGCCGTGGGACGGGTCTTGTACCAGTACGCGCGCCTGGTCAACGCCCGCAAGATCTTTGAACTGGGTTCGGCCATCGGATACTCGACAATGTGGTGGGCGCGAGCTGTGGGAGAGGGCGGGGAAGTTTTCTACACCGATGGTGACCAGAAAAAAGCTGATGAGGCCAGTGGTTATTTTCGCCGTGCCGGCGTAGAAGGCCGCATACGAGTCGCTGTCGGGGACGCACTGGAACTGCTCTCCGAGCAGAAGCAGGAGTTCGACATTATCTTTAACGATGTTGATAAGGAAGACTATCCTCGCGTACTCCACTTGGTGAAGGCGCGTCTTCGCCGGGGCGGCCTATTCATTACGGACAACACCTTGTGGAGCGGCAGGGTCACGCAAAAAGAACCTAAGGAAGAGAGCACGCGAGCCATTCAGGAGTTCAACCGGAAGCTCTATGCGATGGAGGATTTCTTTACCACGATCTTGCCTTTGCGGGATGGAGTGGCGGTAAGCGTGAGGCTGTAGGGAAGATTTCACCGCAGGCCCGCCAAGGCCGCAAAGGAAAATCGGGAGCTGAAGTTGTGGGTTGGAAATCTAGACCGTCCCCCCTGCCTGTTTCCGCAGCACCTACCGAGGCTAAATACCGAGGCTAAATTCCAGATGACAGCCCTAATCTCTTGGCCTACACTGGAGATTATGGAAGTACACCTGAAACCCGAAACAGCCTCTCGTCTCGTCGAACTTGCTGCAAAAACAGGCCGGGCTACAGATGATTTGCTTGAAGACGCAATGGCCGGCTATCTGCAAGAAGTAGCGGAAGTGCGCGGAATGCTTGATGGCCGCTACGACCATATAAAAAGTGGTCGAGTCACACCTGTCGACGGCGAAGCCTTTTTTGAGAGCCTGCGTCAGCGCGAAGACGAATTACTCAAGAAGCGCAATCTGAAATGACCTCCGGGGAGGGTTTTCGTCTCCATCCAGAGGCAGCGCGGGACATTAGCGACATCTGGGAATACATTGCGGAGAGCAATCCTCTTGCTGCCGGGCGTGTGCGCGAAGACATTCTGGATGCCATCCGCCAGCTCGTGCCATTTCCTCACCAGGGCCACAGACGGCCAGATCTCACGTCACGCCCGCTACGGTTTCAAGTTGTGCGCAACTACGTAATCGCCTATGCGCCCGATGAAAAGCCCCTGCTTGTCATCGCCATAATCCACGGCAGCCGCAGTCCCCGCGTTATGGCAGCTATTTTGCGCGGTAGGGAAACATAGGTTAGCGTTGACAGCGCCGCCATTTCTATCCTGAAAGCTGACAAGTGGGTCTGTCCGTGATCGCACAACTACTTCCCAATCGCTCCCGTATAAATCGCCATTCCTACTACGGCGTCTGCTCTAATCGCATCCAATTCGTCTACTTCCTCCATGGAGCGAATGCCTCCGGCAACGATCAGTTGTTTTGAAGTCGCTTGGCGCAGACTTCGGGCTACTTCGAAAGGGAAGCCAGACAAAGTTCCTTCGGTATCGATGTGGGTGTAGAGGAAGGCGCTGCAATAAGGTTCCAGAGCGCGGAGCATACTCACAGGATCAATCTGGGTGTCTTCTTTCCAGCCTTTGATGGATACTTTGCCGCCGCGTGAGTCAATTGCAAATGTCAGTTGCTCAGTACCTAGCTGCGCAGAGCATTCTTCAGCGAGCGGGATGTTGATCTTGCCATCTTGCAGCAGCGCAGAGCCAAAGATGACCCGCTTCGCTCCCAGATCAAGCAATTCAGCGGCGCGTTGCCGGTTGCGGATACCGCCGCCTACCTGGCAGGGAAGCCGCGTGCAGATCATGGCGATGAGTTCATGGTTGTTGCCCTGACCCATGGCGGCGTCCAGGTCGATGAGTTGTACGAGTGGATATTGAGAGAAGCGGTTGATCCAATAATCGAAATCGTCAAACTCAAGGGCCTTCCGTTCGCCTTGAACAAGCTGTACGATTTTTCCGCCCATTAGATCAATCGACGGAATCAGCATGGCCACCTCATGGGGATTCCGGCATTCAACAGAGTTTGTTTCAGATCGGCCACAGCATGAGTCCCAAAATGGAAAATCGAGGCAGCCAAAGCCGCATCCGCTTTGCCTGCGAAGAAAACCTCGATGAAGTGCTGGACATTGCCCGCTCCTCCCGAAGCGATCACCGGGATTGAAACCTTACCCGCGACCGCCGCGGTCAATTCGCAGTCGAAGCCTACGCCGGTTCCATCGCGGTCCATGGAGGTGAGCAGGATCTCGCCTGCGCCTCGGTCTTCGGCCTCGTGTGCCCATTGAAGCGCCTTTTTCCCTGTTGGCTTGCGCCCGCCGGCCACCCAAACTTCAGCGGCGTCTACTTCATTCACACCGCGCCGTGCATCAATTGCGACAATCACCGCCTGCGATCCGAAGCGGGCTGCAATCTCGCCGATCAGTTCGGGATTGGCGATGGCAGCAGAGTTAATACTGATCTTGTCCGCTCCTGCTTCGAAGATGGCGGCGGCGTCCGCCAAAGTTCGAATTCCTCCGCCGACGGTGAACGGAACAAAGAGATGGCGGGCGGCGCGACGGACAGTGTCTACCAATGTCTTACGTCCTTCGGCGGTGGCGGTGATGTCGAGCATCACGATTTCGTCCGCGCCGGCTTCGGCATGAAGTTGCGCCAGTTCGGCCGGATCGCCCGCATCGCGAAGTTGTTGGAATTGGATTCCTTTGACGACACGTCCGGCATCCACATCCAGGCAGGCAATGATGCGCTTGGTCAACAGCTCAGAGATCGCAGAAGTTTTCAAGGATCCTTAATCCTGCAGGGCCGGATTTTTCCGGATGGAATTGTGCGCCGAAAACGTTGTCACGTTCCACGGCTGCGGAAAAGCTACCGCCATAACGAGTGCAGGCGGAAGTCTGTTCGACCACAGGAGCGCGAAAAGAGTGAGTGTAGTAGACAAAGGCCCCGTCTTCAATGCCGCGCAACAACCGGGAATCATGCCGCAGTGAGATTCTGTTCCAGCCTACGTGCGGGGATTTAACGTCTGGCGGGAACTTGGAGCATTGTCCGGGGAAGAGGGCCGCGCCGGGAGTTTGCGGAGCTTCCGTGCTGCCCTCAAAAAGCCATTGCATGCCCACGCAGATTCCCAAAAAGGGAATACCGTGAGAGATAGCTTCGAGGACAGCGTCGCCAAGGTTGCCGTGGAGGCCGTCGCAACGGCAGAAGTGTCCAACGCCGGGCATGACCAGCTTATCGGCTCCAGCGGCCACCTTGGGATCATTGGTGACCTGGATCTGAGTCTCCGGCGCTACGTGCTCCAGCGCCTTCTTGACCGAGCTGATATTGCCTGCACCGTAATCCACAATGGCAATCATAAAAGCCCCTTGGTGCTGGGCAGCATTTTCGCCAGGCGACGGTCGCGCGAGCAGGCGACGCGCAAGGCCCGCGCAAATGCCTTGAAGAGTGCCTCGATCTTGTGGTGGTTGGAGCGTCCATAAAGGACCCGGGCGTGAACATTGGCCTGCGCACCCCGGGCAAAGCCTTCAAAGAAATCATGGACAAGTTCGGATTGTAGATCGCCCACTACGCGCGTACGCACCTGTGTCTTGATCACCGCTGCGGCGCGGCCGCTGAAGTCTACGGCGACCAAGCCAAGGGTCTCATCCATAGGCATCACAAAATAACCGGCACGCAGAATGCCGCGCTTATCGCCGAGCGCATTCTGAAAAGCCTCTCCCAGCGCAATTCCCACGTCTTCGACCGTATGATGTTGGTCTATGTCCAGATCGCCTTTGGCTTTGAGTTTGAGATCAAAAGCACCGTGACGGGCAAACAGCTCCAGCATGTGATCGAAGAAGCGTATGCCGGTGGAGACCTCATACCGGCCTCGGCCTTCGATGGTGAGCGCCAATTGAATATCGGTTTCCGTCGTGCTCCGGTGGAGCCTGGCTTTTCTCATCGGACCACCTGTTGTGCGACTGGGCTTTCCACCAGTGTCTGTTTCAGTGCAGCAACCACGCGCTCCATCTCCGCTTGCGTCCCGATGCTGATGCGCACACAGCCCGGGATGTCAGGCCGGTTGCGCAAGGCGATTCCCTGGGCGATCATCGCGGTAAGAATTGTGGGACGCAGATCGCCAAAATCGACCAGCACAAAATTTCCCGCGCTGGGCCAGGTGCGGAAACCCAACAGATCCAATTCCCGCTGCAACCATGCGCGAGTCGTGCGTACCTGCTTTACCTGCGCCGCGATGAACTCCCGGTCAGCCAAGGCTTCGGCAAGGCATTCAAGGGCAAACACATTGACATTGAAGGGAGAAGTCATCCGGCGAATGACAGAAATATGCTCGGCAGGCCCGGCCAACACTCCCAGGCGTATGCCCGCCAAACCGTAAGCCTTCGAAAACGTGCGGGCAACGAACAGGTTGGGTAGTTTGCCGATCTCATCCATCATGGTCTCGCCGCAAAAATCGAAGTAGGCCTCGTCCAGCAAGACAGCGGCCTCGGGAGCAGCCTTGATCACCCTATAGATGTCGTCTCGTTGGACAACCGTCCCCGTAGGGTTGTTAGGGTTCGTAATGACGACGATTCGCGTTCGAGGCGTGATGGCCGCCACCATCTCATCGACTGGGAAGCTGAAGTCCGGGCCGGCAGGAATGCGTATCGTGGTTGCCCCGGCGCCCTGGGCAAAAATCTCGTACATGTTGAAGGCCGGCACGACAATCATGATTTCGTCGTCTGGCTCCAGGAACGCGCGCCAGAGCAAATCGATGGCTTCATCAGCGCCGTTGGTGAGCAGCGCCTCCGAAGGCTTGATTCCCAGAAACTCGGCAATCATCTGTTCACCTGGCTCGCGGGGGGAATAGACTGCAAGTTTCCTGGCGTCGAGCGTGCGAAGCTTGGCCAGGACACGCGGCGAGCAGCCTGTAGTGCTCTCGTTCAGATCGAGCCGCAAATCCAGGCTTGGTTCGGGCGCCGGACAGTGATACTCGCGTACTTCGTCAAGACATCTGCGAAGTTTAAGCATGGGCGTACCTCGCACGAATGGAGTCGGCATGGGCTTTAAGTCCTTCGGCTTCCGCCAGGGTTACCACGGCGGGAGCGATCTGGTTCAAGCCGTCGCGAGAGAGCTGTTGGAGCGAGATGGTTTTCACAAAGTCGTTGATGCCTAGTCCGCCGCGAAAGCGAGCCGCGGCCCCGGTAGGCAGCACGTGGTTAGGTCCCACCGCATAGTCGCCGGCCGCCTGCGGGGAATAGTCACCCACAAAAATAGAGCCGGCGTTCTGGACGCTCAAAAGGTCTTCTTCTTCGACCGTGATGTGTTCGGGAGCAATGCGGTTGGCGAATTCCATTGCCTGTTGGCGTGAGGCAGCCACCAGAATGGAGCCGTTGCGGCTCAAGGATGCCTTGGCGGTTTTGTTTTCTCTGGAGCAGCGTGCAATCTTTTTCGCAACCGCCTGGGCCAATTCCGGCGAAGTCGTAATGAAGATCGCCAAGGCATCGAGATCGTGTTCAGCCTGGGCGACGAGATCGGCAGCAATGAAACGAGGCTCTCCTCGATGGGCCACAATCACAACCTCGGTAGGCCCGGCGAGAAAATCAATTGAACATTCGAACGCCACCTGTTTCTTGGCGGCGGTAACAAATAGATTTCCAGGACCGACGATTTTATCCACGCGAGGAATGGATTTCGTTCCGTAGGCCAGGGCGGCAATCGCTTGCGCGCCTCCAATGCGATAGAACTCCTTGACTCCCAAAAAAAACGCGGCGGCCAGCGTTTCTTTCGCCGGCCTCGGAGAGACGACGCGAATATCCCTCACACCCGCTACCTGTGCCGGAATCACCGTCATGAGCATGGTGGAGGGCAACGGATACCTTCCACCGGGAACGTAACAACCCGCTGACTGCAAGGGACGCACAACCTGGCCGACTTGTATTCCCGGCTGAATCGACCGACGCCACTCCTGCGGCTTTTGCCATTCGCAGTAGCGCCGGATATTCGCGGCAGCCGTCTGCAATGCCTGGCGAAATTCTTCCGGGACAGAGGTCCACGCATGTTCCAGTTCGTGCCCTGCAACCAGGAAGGGCTGCCTGGGCGCGAGTCCATCGAGCTTTTCCGCATAGCGACGCAAGGCCGGATCGCCCTGCTTGCGAACCGTCTCTACAATTCTGCGGACCTGCGTTTCGACTCGCGCCAGATCGGTCGCGCCGCGTTTTTCCAGCTTCCGCACCGCCGCCTCCGCCTGCTTGCCGGCAACCATGCGCATCACATCACCACCTTGTTCAATGGATACTCTACAATGCCCTCAGCTTTCGCAGCTTTGAGTTGAGGCATGATCCTCCAAGCCGTGCTCTCTTCGATAATAGTGTTCACCGCAACCCACTCGCCATCGCTCAACGCGGAAACAGTAGGTTTCTGCAGCGCGGGAAGCACAGCCAATACGGCTTCGAGATCGTGCTTGCGAACGTTGAGCATAAGCCCGACACGTCCTTGGGCATAGAGCGCGCCACAGAGCATCAGGGCCAGGTTTTCAATTTTTTGCCGCTTGCACGGCTCTTCCCAGGCTCTTTTGTTGGAGATGAGCTGCGTGCTCGATTCCAATATGGTTTCGATAATGCGCAACCGGTTGGCCCGCAATGAGCTTCCAGTTTCCGTGATCTCGACAATGGCATCGGCGAGCATGGGCGGCTTGACCTCGGTTGCTCCCCAGGAAAACTCGACTTTAACGGGAACGTTGCGACTGGAAAAATAGTTTTTCGTTACATTCACCAACTCTGTGGCGATGATCTTTCCAGCCAGGTCTTCGGCGTTTTGAAAGTTCGAATCTTCGGGCACCGCCAGCACCCACCGAACCTTACCGGTACTCTGCTTGGCATAGGTCAGTTCGGCGGCTGTTACAACTTCCAGACCGCTTTCAATGACCCAATCTCTGCCGGTAAGGCCGCAATCGAGCACACCGTGCTCCACGTAGCGAGACATCTCCTGGGCCCGGATCAACATGCACTCAATTTCGGGATCGTCGGTATGAGCGAAGTAAGAGCGGCTGCTGGTGTAGATGTTGAGTCCGGCGCGCTTAAAAAGGGCAACCGTGGAATCCTGCAAACTGCCTTTGGGAATGCCGGCCCGAAGCTTCATTGCGCCACCTCGGCATGGTTGATGGGCAGCGGTTCGGTAAAGCATGACTTGGTTCCGGTGTGGCAGACCAATCCATCGCCTTCTACAAAAACGCGGAGAAGGATCGTGTCGCGGTCGCAATCCGTAAGGGCCGAGATGACCCGCAGGCGATTGCCCGAAGTTTCGCCCTTGGTCCAAAGCTTTTGCCGTGTCCGGGAATAGAAAGTCACATAACCGGTACGAGCGGTCATGGCATAGGACTCGGCATTCATGAAACCCACCATGAGCACCTCCCCGGTCGAATCTTCCTGGACGATGGCAGGCGCCAGTCCATCCATCTTGTCAAAGTCAATGTTCATGGTTTCTTTCCTCGTCATTGTCATTTTTAAGCGCAAAACAAAACCCGCCGATCTTGGTCGGCGGGTCTGATTTCTTTATGATAGCGCTGGTTTAAATCTCGCAGGCCCCCGCCGACATGTTGGTCTCATGATGGTGATGCTGCCGATGGCGGGCCAAGTAAAACATTGCACTTTGATGGTATGAAATCAGGTGAGGGATGTCAACTCTCAGTCTTGTCTTTAGATCGGGACATCTGGTGATCGGGTGATCGGAAGACCTCCGAACTCCAGTTGGGCGTTTGCACAGCATAGAAATCTCCGAAAAAGGTGGTTCAAGGGTGGTTAAAAGGTACCAAGGGGGGGGCTGTCTGGATCGGATGATCGGGAATCGGGTGATCGGAAGACCGAAGTCCTCAGGGCTAATTGGGCGTTTGCACAGCATGGAAATCTCCTGAAAAAGGTGGTTCAAGGGTGGTTAAAAGGTACCTATAGGGGGCTGTCTGGATCGGGCGATCGGAAATCTGTCAACTGGATGATCCTTCTGAGACACAAAAAAGCCTCGCAAAGCAATTATCATGGTCGCAGTTTGGCGCTTGGATTTTGGGTAGAGCTACGCCAACCTAAAAAAAAAGCCACGGAAGTTAGAGTCCCCGCGAATGACTCGTGTTGTAAATGATCCTTCCCCGTTCGCTCCGCTCAGGGTCAGGATTTCGCCTCGCGCCTTGGGCTCAAAAAGCTTACTAAGAGCGAATAGTATACGAAGACTTATGGTTTGTCAAATCGATTCCAAGACTTAGCGTAGCGGAGCCACAACCAAAAACCGGTTCACCGCCAAGGACGCGAAAGCCGCAAAGGAAAACCAAAACCTTAACCACAAAGGTACACGAAAAGAAACCCAAGGACACGAAGAAAAAAAGCAAAGAAATTCTTCGCGGGAAAACAAGATTTTCAAGGTTAGCACTGCAGATGGAGAATGGGATTTCAAGCCAATCTAGAATTTGCGAGAAAAAGCAACGATTTCAAAACACCTTCGTGGATATTGGGCTGCAACAACGAAACGGGGGGAGGGAAACCATTCGCGCTTGAAATGCGTGCTATGTGCAACTATCCGTTGTGTTTTGGCATCAGACACGTTGGTTAGAAAAGCACCTGCGCGCAGAAACGGGCTTCGTGAGATCCCAGAAATTCAGTACCGGCGAAGTTGTGCCCGACAGCGGCATTTATCGGGTCATGCACGAAGGCCACCGGCTTCCGCATGAAGTGACCTTGCTTGCCCGCCAGATCTTCCCTCGCTGCTCGAAGTGCAAAGATCGTGTCCAATTCGAAGTGATACGGCACGCTTCGCACATCCAGGCCCAACCGGGGTTCAACGTGGTGGTCTACGAATTACCGGTGTTTGAAGAGGAAGAAGACGATACGCCGGAAGCGGTAGCCGGTTAGACTCTAACCTAGACAAGGGCTTCGCCCTTGATATCCCAAGAAGTCAGAATTCGTAAAATCGTTTGCCAACGAGAACAAAATTCACGTTTCAACGGGCATAACGGACGAGACACTCTGCAATTTAACCTTACGCGCTGCATTTTAGGCGTGTCCCACTGCATCAGAGAGAAATATAAAGATTTTGGTGCAATATGGATTTGCAGCCACTTCAATATCGCCGTATCACATCGCCGGCACATCCGGCGCTGATTGAATCCTGGTGCCCTCTATGCGGCTTGTTTATTGCGGCCTCGCCGGATCCAAGCAAGCTTAAAACTGCCGAAGACAGTCATTGCTGCAAGGAGTACCTCGCATACAGCAGCTAAAATTCCAGATGTGATAAATCTGTAGAGGATGGTCCATTTCTCCGAGATACGGCAGGAGTTCCGGCCTATGTTGCGTCTGGCTGTGCCTCTGGCGCTCAGCGAGTTGGGCTGGCTTGCCATGAACTTCGTCGACACGATTGCGGTGGGCCATCTGCCCAATAGCGCCATTGCTATTGGGGCCGTGAGCGTAGGCACCATCTTGTTTTATTGCATCGCGATTTTTGGCAGCAATCTGCTTCTGGGACTGGATACGATGGTCTCCCAGGCATTTGGAGCAGGACGCATCGAAGAATGCCACCGAAACCTCTTCCATGCCATCTACCTGACGCTGGCTTTGTCGCCACCCATGATCATCTTGATTTTGGTATCCCTGCCGCTCTTGCACCGCATGGGCATGGATCCCCTGGTGGTGCAGGCCACGATTCCGTTTGTGAAGGCCCTTACCTGGAGCACTTTGCCCCTGGCGCTTTACTTTGCGCTGCGCCGCTACTTGCAGGCAATGGGCATCGTGAAGCCTGTGGTCTTCACTCTGGTATCGGCCAACGTTGTCAATTTGCTTGGCAACTGGGTGTTCGTCTATGGCCACCTTGGATTCAGGTCCTTTGGCGTCACTGGAAGCGGCTGGTCAACTTTCGTTTCCCGCATCTACATGGTTGTGCTCCTCGCCGGTGCAGTTGTGTACTACGACCACAAGCGGTCCAGCGGACTCTGGCGCGCTTCCCGGAGAATAGAAATCGCGCGCCTTCGCGAATTGTTGCGCCTGGGTCTGCCGGCCGCAGTGCAGTTCCTGTTGGAGATATCGGCGTTCACAGCCGCGACTGTACTTGTTGCCCGGCTGGGAGCCTTGCCCCTCTCCGGCCATCAGATTGCACTCAACGTGGCGGGTCTCACGTTCATGATTCCGCTGGGCATATCGTCGGCGGCCGCCGTGCGCGTTGGGCATGCAATCGGGGCGAACGATTTTCCAGGAGCAATTCGTTCGGGATGGATGGCAATCCTGTTTGCCATCGCTTTTGAGTGCTGTTCGGCTTTGATTCTGCTTAGTTTCCCTACCATGATTGCGCGCATTTACACCTCTGATCTTCTGGTCATCCACGCGGGAGCCGTACTGCTGCTGGTGGCCGGAGCGTTTCAGTTGTTCGATGGCCTTCAAGTAACGATCGCTGGAGCATTGCGAGGGGCAGGGAATACGCGAACTCCCATGGTGGTGCATCTTTTCGGATACTGGATCATCGGTCTGCCAATCGGAGCCATGCTCTGCTTCAAGACCGGATGGGGCGCAATCGGATTATGGACCGGCCTTTGCGTAGGATTGATTCTAATTGGCTGCATTCTGGTGTTCTCCTGGATGAGGATGATCAAACAACTCGCCTCAACCAATCCGAGTCTTGGATTTGTCTCCGCTGCAACTGAAACTTTTCTCAACCGATGATAAACGCGAGGTCAGAATTGGGAATAGTTCTGCTCAAAACCCTGTAACGGTTTTCAGTGATCTTGCGCACCAGATTCATGCCTCCTAAAACCGTCCAACTGCATTAACTCAAATAATAAATTTTTCACGAAAGGACGTTACTTTAGTGGTTACTGGCAGGAGAGGGTTTTACATTAAAAACTCCTAATGTCTTGAAGCTTTCCAATACCGGAATTCATACCGGTTTCTCCGTTTTTCATAGGCGTATCCTCTGGCTTTTCTTGGAGCATAAAGTTGATCGTCTGGTAGTTCATGGTCCTAAAGTACAATCCCAATACCTCAGACTTTGATCCGAGGGACATAATCTGTTAGTTGACTTTCGGTGAGTAATTGGTAATATTCGACAACGGCGAGGCGACACCCACTATGACAAATATTTACGACGCAATCAAAGAGAAAGAAAACCAAATTGCTATTTTTCAGGCACAGATTTCAGGTCTGCAGGCTGAAATTGAGGCGCTACGCGTAGCGGCCAGAATTCTTGAGGGAGGCAGCGCCATGTCCTCAGAGGCCAACCGCCCGGTAGCCGTGCAGTCCAATAGTGCAAGCGCGGGAGCTGAGAAAAAGAGGGTCTGGCCGTAAACTGCAGGCTTTGCTCCGCCGTAGGCGATGTCCCCGCCCACAAATGGGTCTGATTTTCCCCCGCGCGCGTATGGCTTTAGGACACCTGGCTTTTTCGTCCGACCAGTTTATTGGAAAAATTTGATCAAAGCCCGCAACGCAAGCAGCGGGTGCGCGACGTGACGATGCGTGTTTTCCGACGGGTGAACCGCATCATTTCGATATTTATCACTTAGTAGGACGGCGTAATTATGGCAACTCAACCTTCCGACCAAGCGAAGCAAAGACCGCGTTCATCTCCCAGCGATGAACTGGCAGTCATTGCCCAGCGTGCCCAGGCCTTTACCAATGCTTCCGGCGCTGCAATCGCGTTAAGTGAAGGCGTCGAAGATGAGATTGTGTGCCGTGCACGCAGCGGTTCCAGCGCTCCAGATATTGGTACGTCTCTGCGTGTCGAGGGCACCTTCACCGGGCTTTGCATTCAGAGCGGCAAAGAATTGCGCTGTGATGATGCA
>DASZFU010000002.1:0-31556 GCA_035939495.1 Candidatus Angelobacter sp.
CCGGCATTCCGCTCACGCTCCATGCCGGGCTACTTTCAGCCGCGCCTGCGGCGCTGGTGGCTACCTGCCTAGCCTCATGAAACATGCAGGTAAACCATGTTGTTAATTCAACAACATCTTTACTTAAGTGAACGGTATTGGTGCTAACTTGCCGCCCCTGCCGGGGCTGATCACCTCAACTCCAAACATGCTGCACTTCCTTTAAGTGAACAGTATTGGTGCTAAATGCTGAGTGCTACTTCGCTGAGTGCTATTCTAAAACTCCCATGATTCGGTTCGTCCTGCTGCTGGCTGTTTGCTGCCCTTTGCTTGCTCAGAATTCCGGGCCGCAGCCGCAATGGAGTGTCAACCTTCATGACAGTTATGGTTTTCAGAGTTTCGAGCGGGCGAACAATGCGACGTGGCTTAGACAGCAGGGTTTGGTATTTGTTACGCCTGGTTGGCTAGCGGTCTACCAAGTTAATCAACGGCTTTCGCCGCTGCCACTTGGGCAGCGCGGTCCTAACGGCGGAGCCGGTAATTTCTTTTTGGATCTGAAAATTCTCGATGCGCACGATGGACACATACTCAAATCCATGCGCTTTCCGACCAGCGGCGCGTTTTCCGAAGTATTGGCGGCCCGGAATGGAAATTTGATCGTTCGCACAGGAGATATTCTTTACCTCATCACGCCCGATTCCAAAATAATTGCTTCCAGACCGTTGCCGCTTGAAAGAAAAGCTCCCTTTGAAAGCTGGAAAGTGGATGTACCGCCTTCGCACGCGGAGATCGCTCTTGTCCATCAGCAATTATTTGCGCATCCTGTGGTGCTGGGTGACGGGACCGTGGCGAGTACCGGGAAGTCCGACGTAGAAGTGGAAATATTGGATCCGGATACGCTGAAAGTCCTCAGTCAATTCAAGGTTTCGAATTACCTGACACACTGGTCAATGGGCGACCACTTTCTGGTCGGCAACCATGCCAGCCAGGCCTACCATGCGGAGGAGTACGGCATTCTCGATTTTGACGGACAGTGGAAGAACTTGAAAGCTACGTTCTCCGGCAAAGCACATTGCTCTCCGGTCATGGACGCGCTCGATCAGGAGTTGATAGCAGCCTATAGCTGTAACGGCGTTGTCGTGCTGTCGAAGTCGGGAGACCCGGTCTTTTCCACCAAAGTCAAATCGGATGAAGTACCTGTTTCCGTCGTCAGTTCCGGAAATTATCTTGCGGTAGAGTTTGTTGCTATGCCCAGATTTCAAGATACCAAGCTACGACCGCTGCGTCTCGATTCTTTCGATGTGAAGCGGGGCGCCGGCCTCATCTCCATTCCCCTTACTAAAACAATGATTTATTGCGACATCTCTCGGGCAGGATTGGCCGCAGTGCTGGAAGGGGAGACGCTCAGGATGTATGCATTGGGGAAGTGACAACAGCCCACCCTATCTATGCCGCCCGCTGCACGGGCTTTGGAGGGTAACCGCACCCACCACCCACAGCTTGCGCTGTGGGCCCCGGAGTTTTTACGTTTTTTCAGACAGCCGAGCCAGCGAAGCTGGCGATCAGACATGTAGCCCACAGCGCGAGCTGTGGGTACTGGTACAAAGAAACCCAAAGCCCGGATCGCGGGAGGCATAAGATTTTCAGTCCCAGAGATATCGCTCGTCGTAATCAATCCCATGCTTGTGCAGCAAGGCCACCAGTTCCTCTTCATAGCTGAATTTTCGATGGTGTTCTTCCTGGTGTGGATTCAGATCGGGAACAATCAACCGCGCGCGCTGTTTCGTACTGAAGACGAGATGTGAAAAAAGCTGACTAAAGGTTCGACTCATTCTTATGTCGCCCCGCTGGGGCTTAGGAACGCTTGCCATATCTTACCCACAGCTTGCGCTGTGGGCTACAGATATGATCGCCAGCTTCGCTGGCTCGGCGTCAAGGAAGGCTGGGGCTCAATAATTCCGCCTCCTTCGGCGTTGCCTCAGGACAGTCTCTTCGGGGCTTCGATTTCGCAATCCGCGGGCATCCGCGTCAATCTGCGGTAAGTTTTTGTTTGGCGGCTTGCCGCGCTGTGCGACATTTCCGCATTTGCCAACCCTGCTTTAGTTATGTTCCCCGGGATGATAGGTCTTTTCCAGGTGGGCTTTGATTTCATCGAGGGTGAAATATGCGGGTTTGAACTCCTGCCTTGCGTAGAGTTCCGACTGGTCAAAATAATGGGGCGATGATGGATCGGAATTTTCGCCGAATACCAGTATGGAACGGGCCTTCGGTTCGGGACCAAAATCCACGACACTGATGAAGGAGTGTCCGGCGACACCATAGCGACGCTTCTGTTTTTTCTCAGGGCGAGCGTAAAAATTGAAAACGATGCCGACATCGCCGGGCGCTCCGGCTACCGGCAGGCTCTTCAGGTCGTCGCTGAATGGCTCTTCGCCGCTGGAGGCACGGCGTTCCAGGCGATTCAAATCACCCCAAGCCACCTGCCAGGTTCCGAATGTGGTGGTGAGTTCGTCGATTACCTGTTCGAGCGACTGCACCGGGTCCGGACGGGCTTTATCCTGGCGCATGACGGCTGTGCCGTATTGCTTTTCATGCCATAGCATGAACAATGTCATGGGAACGGAGTTGGCGCGACTGATGTGATCCCAGTTCTGCAATTCGGCTACGGCATCGGCAACCTTCTTGCTTGGCGTTTTCTCTGCGGCTTTGAGCAACTCTGGAATCTCGGTCTCGGCCTGGATCACATAGGTATCAAAACCCGCTTTGGCCCATTCATCGAAGGTGAACTTGTCTTTGTTGTAGAGGATACGCCGGGAGACGCGCGCCCTGGCCGTATCGGGTTCGCCAATCATGTATTTTGGAAAACTGCCGGGGTCGGGATTATCGAAGATGGTAGTCGTGAACGGAGTGGAGTTGCAATTCTGCAGGAAGCCGGTCTTGGGATTGGTCATCTGTGGAAGTTCGTTGAATGCATGATAACCATGCCACTCGGTTTCCGAAGTGCTGCCATCAACAGGCTTGGACCAGTCAAACTTCTCGGAGCGGCGAGGAACCGCGCCATTGTAGACGTAAAAGATGTTCCCTTCACGGTCGGCGTAAATGGCATTAAACATCGGCACAGCCACGGCTGACATCGCTTTCTTGAACTCTTCGAGGTTGCGCGATTTGGTCATCGCATACCACTCGTCTACCTGTCCGCCCTCTTCGAACTGCGCCATCCTCACAGTCAGCCATTTGCCGTTACGCCTGGCAACAACCGGGCCATGATGAGTCTTGCGGAAGGTGAAGGTTCGGTCGGTTAATCCGTTGTCGGTTTTGATCTTGATGGTGTCAGTCCACTCGGTGGCACGGCGGTAACCGCCATCGTAGCGATAGGCAAGCGGATCGCCGGGCTTATCGAAGGCCTCTTCCCAGATATCGACGATATCGGGAGCGTTCACCGTGTGGCTCCAGCCCAGGAACTGATTGTGTCCGAGGGTGGGAAAGGCTGATCCAAAGAACGATGCGCCCGACATGTCCCAGCCTTCATCACTATGCACATGGCCCTCATACCATTGACCTGTGCCAAAAAACGGCTGATGGGGATTGATAAACAACAGCGCGTGGCCGGATGCGCTCTTGGCGGGGGTTACAGCCCACATGTTCGATCCCTGGGCTACGAGAAGGTTCTTGAAGTCATCTGCCGGGTCGTCAGCGAGGCTGCTACGTAACTCGCTTGCCTTGGCGTTTTGCGGTTCGGTGACGGTTTTGATTTCTTCCGTCCGCAGTCCGCTGCGCCTGTAGATGAACTGGTAATAGAGGGCATAGCGGTTGAAAGCCAGAATGTGCCAAGGTTCGAACTTGGTGATGAGCCGCGGTTTCACCTGGGGATTGCGCTGGAGAAAGTAGTTGAGACCATCCGCCGAGGCCTGGAGCAGTTCTTTGGACCTCGACGAGGAGCGTTCATATTCGGCTTTGGCCAGCCGGGGAATCTCCAGGGCACGAACCAGTTCGTCATCTTCCAGGGTACGCGCGCCGTAGACCTCTGAGGCACGGCCCAGAGCGCGAATGTAGCTATCTTCGATCTGCCAGAAGTTGTCTTCCGCAGAAGCGTAGATGTAGCCAAAAGCGCAACTGGCATCTGTTGGACCGTAGACGTGAGGAACACCATAGTTGTCGCGGTAGATGGTGACGGATCGGGCAATCTGTTCGAGGTCGGCGCAATGCAGCCAGACCGATGCGGTGCACACCAGCGCAAGGGAAAGCAAAATATGTCGGCGAATCATCGGCGGAGATTTTAACAGAGTTTTAATGTGGGAGGGTAAGTGGGGAATAACCGCTAAGGGCACAGCGTAGCGGGGCCACAACCAAAAACCGGTTCACCGCAAAGGGCGCGAAGGCCGCAAAGGAAAACCAACAACCAAAACAAAAACAAAACCCACCACGGAGACACGGAGAAAATCAATAGGGCAATGTCAACCGCAGAGATCGCAGAAGAAGAATGGAGATTTTTAAGCCAATCTTAGAATTTGCGAGAAAAACACGACATTGCAGCGCGGAACAAAGTTTTCCGCAGAGATCGCAGAGTAGCAAAGCCACAACCGAACCCGTTTTTACCGCGGATTAACGCGGAAGAACGCGGATCAATACTTGCTTTACCACTGATCTCCACAGACGCCACTGATCTGAAGCGGCTTGATGAAATTCTTCACGCCTTGGCACGAATTCGATTGTTAGCATTGCAGAGGAATGAGTGGCTTTGGCCGATCAAGATCTTCCCAGGTTCGATTTTCCTCAGCCTAGCTGGCCTGCAAGCGCCTTCTCGATAATGGCCACGCTCGGCGCTTGTTCCTGAAGCTCCACAAATTTTTGCGACATGCGTTTCGCTGAATCTGAATAAGATGGATTGTCCAATAGCTCAGCTATTGCCTTCTGTAGCTCGTGCGCTGAAACCTTGCGAAAATCAGCCCGCAATGCCAGTCCGTGGTAAGCCGCCCGGGCAGCATTCCCAGGGGCATCGAAGCCCATAGGGAGCAATAGCATGGGGACGCCATGAAGTATGCTCTCTCGAATGCCGCCTCCGCCGGCATGGCCGATCATCAAGCGTGCGCGCTTCAGCAAGGCAACCTGGGGAGCATCATCGGTCAAAATCACATTCGGAGGACACCTGAGATCTTCCGCTTTCAGGTAATTCCCAATCGCAACCACAGCTTGCAGATCAGGACGCTGCTCCATCGCCTGCAGCAATACATGAAAAAAACGTTTGACTAAGGCAAGATATTTGAACGTAATGACGCTGCCGAGCGAGCAATAGACGAGCGGCCGTCCGTCGAGTCTTTCCCATGGGAAGTCTTTATCTTTTCTCGTACTATCTACGGAAGGCTCTACATAAAATGCATTCTCAATGGGGCGCGCTCGCCGAAAATCAAAACATTCCGGGACAAATATCAACTCCGGAAATGACAACCGAGGCCAGGGCGATACATCAAAATCAATCTTGTTCGCGGGATAGCCAACCGCGACCGCCAGAGCTTTGAGATAAGAAGACGCCTTCCATCCCGAAGTTCTCATCAGAATTTTTCTCCGCAACTCCGCTTTGCACCACTCCCACCGCACGCCTAGACGGGAAATCAAGTTCGACGATGGAATCGTATCGGAATGAATCGGGGGCGACATGGAATCCTGTGTGGATACGATCACACTGCTGAACATCACGACCGGCTTGCCTGTCTTCCAGGCATCGATTGCCGACCAGGGCATGTGGTTCGAGACCAAAAAAAGGTCAGGATTCAGGCTGCGGGTGGCATGGGCGAGTTCTCCATCACGGCAAAGCTCACACATTGCTTGAACCCGGGCATTGTTTCCAGCCACGCCGAGATATTTTCCCCTGGCTTCATCAGCAAATTGCGCCGCCAGCGTGCCCAAGGGAAAAACACTGGAGAAGACTGAGACAAAGTCAAATCCCTGAGATCGAACGCGCTGTTCCATTTCGGGAATGCAGGCATAATGCACACGATGGCCCCGGCTTTGCAGCTTCTTAGCCAAAGCGAAGGTGACATTCATGTTCGCGTGCCAATACAGCGGAGCAATTACGATGACGGCC
This sequence comes from Candidatus Angelobacter sp., assembly GCA_035939495.1. Classification (GTDB taxonomy): domain Bacteria; phylum Acidobacteriota; class Terriglobia; order Terriglobales; family Acidobacteriaceae; genus Angelobacter. The sequence continues at coordinate 6,062 of DASZFU010000002.1, forward strand.
ATTGAGAATTATTGATAGCGCAGCGCGACATTGGGTTCAACCCTGGTTGCCCTCCTGGCCGGTATAAATCCTGCAAGGAACACAACTGCGACCAAGAGGACCACGATAGCGGCAAAGACAAGCGGATCGGCCGGCTTCACCTGAAACAGAACACTCTGGAGCAAGCGCGTGAAGATCACGGCAGCAACCAGGCCGATCATCAACCCGGAAGCCAACAAGGACAATACATGGGTCAAAATCAGCCATAGCACTGTAGAACGGCCTGCTCCCAGGGCCATTCGCAACCCTATCTCACCTCTGCGCTGCGCGACTGAGTATGAGATCAGCCCATAGATGCCAACCGCCGCCAGGAGCACCGCAAGTCCGCCGAAAATTCCTACGAGCAAACCTTGCAATCGCGGGTTAGCCACAGAGGTTGCAACAATTTCGCTCATGGTAAGCACATTAGCAATTGGCTGGCTCTTGTCTAGCTCCAAAACCGCATTGCGGACGGCGGAAACCATCTTGGCCGGATCACCGTCAACACGCAGGGTTACGGCCATGCTGTTCGTCCAGTCGTTCTGCACAAAGGGCGCATAGATGATCGGAGCAGGCTGCGCAGCCAGGCTGCCGTAGTGCACATCGGCAACCACGCCTACCACCGTAATCCGGGGAATATGGTATCCAGGTGGAAGTTGCCCGGGCGGAATGAGGTTTTCCGGAGGAAACAATGTCATCACTTTTCCAATCGGATTCTGATTTGGCCAGAAACGCCGGGCCATGACCTGATTCACAATCGCCACCGGAGGGCTGCTCTGCGAGTCCTGCTCTGTGAACAGGCGGCCATTGAGCAGAGCAATTTTCAAGGACTCGAAATAACGACCGCTCACCGGCCGATATTGCGCGCTGGGAACATCATCGAGGCTGGCGGGCGCGGGCCGGTCGGTGAGGGTAAACTGCTTGCTCCACCGCTCTCCTTGAAGCGGGAGATCGGAGATTGCTCCCGCCGATTTTGCTCCCGGTAACGATTCCAGGCGTTGCAGCAGTTGCTGAAAAAATGCAGCCAGATGGGGCGGAGCGCCGTCCTGCGCAGCATCGTGCCCGTCGCTGTAAGATTGCGGCATGTCCAGCCGGAAGGTGAGAACATGGGCTGGATCAAAACCTGCTTCCACATGCAGCAGGCGCTGGAAGCTCTTCAGCATCAAACCGGCGCTGATCAGCACCACCAACGCGATGGCAATCTCGCTCACAACCAGCATGGAGCGCATGCGATTTGCCCCGCGGCCTGTCTCCGCCATTCGCCCGCCTTCCTTAAGCGTCTCGCTCAGAGGAATCCGGGAGTTTCGCAGCGCTGGAATCAAGCCGAACAAAAGCCCTGTCAAGATAGAGAGAATAAAGGTGAAAATAAGCACAGCAGTATCGAGGTGGATCTCCTGCGCTCTCGGCAAGGTGTTTCCGGCCAGCGGAACGAGGCGAAGGCAGCCCTGCGCCAGGAACAGCCCCAAACCCCCTCCAATTACCGCAAGGACAACGCTTTCCGTGAGAAATTGTTGAATGAGCCGGCTACGATGAACGCCAAGCGCGAGCCGGATGGCCACCTCTTTATGCCGTCCTGCAGAACGAGCCAAGAGCAGCGAGGCAACATTTACGCACGCCATAATCAGAACCAGGCCCACCATCGCCAGCAAAATCCACAACGCCCCGCGTGAATTCCCGACGATGGTTTCCTGCAACGGCTGCACGTCAGCTCCAATCCCTTTGTTCTCAGGAAACTGTTGGGCAATCGCCAACATGATCGCGTTCAAATCAGTGATTGACTGCTGGCGTGTGACGTGCGTTTTCAGCCGGCCCACCATGTCGAGGAAATAGGCTTCGTGCGAGTTCCTTATGTCCTTTGGTGCCCACGCCATGGGCGCCCAAAGCTGCGTCCGGGCCGAGGTGGTGAAGGTTTTCGGGATTACTCCGATCACCCGATATTGTTCGCCATTCAATCTGAGACTCTGCCCCACAATTTCAGGATCAGCATGAAAACGATTCCGCCATAGCCCCTCGCTCAGCAGTACAACCTGGTGGCGTCCCCACTGCTCATCCTCCGGGGTAAAAGTTCTTCCCTTCAGCGGCTGCACACCATAGGTTTGGAAAAACTCTGCCGAAACGGTCAAGCCCAGCAAGCGTTCGGGTTGTATGTCCCCGGTCAAGTTGAATGCAGTCGTATAAAAGGATGAGATGCTTTCGAAAGTCTTGTTCTGCTCGCGCAAAGCGCGGAAATCAGGCGGCGAGGAACCAAAATGAGGATTGTCGGAGGCCGCACAATAGACGGCCACCAACTTTTCCGAAGCAGGATAAGGAAGAGGCCGCAACAGAACTGCATTGACAACACTGAAAATTGCCGAATTAGGCCCAATGCCCAGCGCCAATGTAAGAACCGCCACCAGGCTAAATCCCGGCGAATTCCGCATCAGCCGCAGGGCATGCCGTAGGTCCTGAAGGAAATGCATTTGAAATTTGAGAATCTATAATTTGTAATTCAACAGCAAAGCATTCAGCCACTCGCACCCAGCCGAATCAAAAACGCTTTAGCCAAGGTTTAGCCACGAATCGACGCGAATCAATTCAACTCCCAACAATTGCGCAATCCACGCACGGGAACGCGGACATTGAATACTACCACCGCTCCTATGGCAAGCTCTTTTCAGTTTTTCAGTTTTTCAGTTTTTCGGTTTTTCGGTTTTCCAAATTACCCAATTACCAACTTACCCAATTACTAAATCCCAATGTTCTCCGGTTGACCGAATCAATAATGAAGCGTTATGCTCCCGGTTCTATTGGAGGGTTTCACTTTATGCGCTGGATTTTCATTTTGGTTCTGCTCTGTGGTCAAAGCTTTTCTCAGAATGCGCTTTCGGCCGATGAGGTCGTAGCCAAAAATATCCAGGCCCGTGGCGGCATGAACAAGCTCTCTGGCATCAAGACGATTCGAGCCACGTATGCGACCGAAGAAGATGGCAAGCCGGTCCGCATCGAGGAACTCCGAAAGCGTCCTGAGAAGTTGCGCCGTAATCTCTTTACCGGCGGAAACAAGATCGTCTTCGCCTATGACCAGCAGACCGCCTGGCAGTCCTTTTCTTCCCACGGAAAGGGTCCATCGCCCGCACCTGCCGATTTAGCGCGCGAACTGAAAGAAGAGGCCGATATCGACGGACCACTGGTCAACTACAAGGAAAAGGGCATCGCCATCGCACTGGCCGGCAAAGAAAAACTCAATGCAAAAGACGTTTATCATCTCAAGCTCACCTTGAAAGAAGGCCAGGTGCGAGAACTCTATCTGGATGCGCGAACTTTTCTTGAAGTCAAAGAAACCGGATCGTTTGAAGAAGCAGGCAAGAAGATTGATTTCGTGAATATTTTCAAAAACTACCGCCCAGTCCAGGGGATACTATTCCCATTCCTGGTGGAGAGCAAGGCGGGCGATGAAGAAAACCAAAGCACCTATTTGAAAAAGATTGAAATCAACGTGCCGATCCAGGATTCCGCGTTCACTATGCCGGCTGCTCCATCACGCTGATTCAATGATCTCAAGAGGCGCAAATGAGGTGTTCCAGAAGTGTCTGATTGACGCTCCGGGCCGTAGCTGAACTGTGTTCGGGGCGAAAGAACCAATTTAATGACACGCTGGGAGTGATGGCGCGCACGTAATGCCGCCAACTGTAGGGAATGAACATCAGATCTCCGGCGGTGAGCGTTGCTTCGTAGCGGTGGGCCTCCAGGAAAAGCGGCGTCCTCTGCGGATCAGGGTTTTCCGCGTCCACATCGCAGTTGTTCACTTGAGCCAGCAAACTGTGGATCAGGCTTCGTTGCGACTCGTCGAGATGAGTATGGATTAAGTCTTCCATACTGCCTGAAGAATGCGTGAAGTTCTCGATCGTTTGAATCAATCCTGGGAATCTGGCGCGTATCCGCGCGTCTTGAACGATATCCGCAAGAGAAAATTTGTTGCCGTAGGTCATGTGCGACTCCGAAGGCGAGACGACGATCCATTTCTTCTCTCCACGGATTTGCGCATACAGGTTGTGCGCCGGGTCCCAATGCATCTGGGCAACGGTTCCAGGCGGGCCAATCCACAGGTTCCCATCGGTCTTGGAAACGTTGGCCGGCGCATATTCCAGGCGGTCAACATCAGCGACCAGTTGTTCGATATCTTTCCATACTTTGGTTTGCCGCACATAGGACATATCAGGAGCATGATCGTCGGTCATCATGTCCACAACTTCGGCAAAGTCAAGCTCTTTGCTCTCTTCGGCGTGACGCTTCGATCCGTTCATGCCGTAGTCCGATTTCGACTTGACGACTACCTTCGCTCCCTCAACCATCTGCCGCAGATATTCCGGCGCCCACTTATGAACTGCCGGCCAGTGTGCGACTGCGCACCGAATAATGACCGGCCGATGGTCGAGAAGAAAAGAGGAATTGAACTCTTCGGGAGTAAGAGCAGCCCGCTCTTCGATAGGCAAAACCGGCATTCTGGACCTTCCTTGCGACCGTTCAGAACGATGTGCCGTGACAACTCTGCGAGGCTTCAGAGAATAGCATGAAACTCTCCGGATGGCATCGGCATTGGAGGTGAAGCCCAGACTTAGCCTGATGAGGGTCGAGTAAGCTCGCGAATATCCTTACTTTCTAAGACGCGTTTTTTATAACCTTTCCTGGCGGCAGCCAACATAGCCAGACCGATTTGTTCGGTTGTGAGGATGTAGTTTGGGAAGACCAGTCGAAACAGCGGAAGAATCGGCTTGGTCAACGCGTAAAAGATGCGGTAAGACCTGGTCTTCGATTTCACACCATGGAAGGGCTCAATCAACCCGGGACGAAACATATAAGCTGCTGCGAATGACAATTGCAACAATGCATTTTCCGTTTTTCCCTTGACTCGCGCCCACATGATTCTCCCACGCTCTGAAGTATCAGTGCCGGCTCCCGAAACATAAACAAATGTCATGCGAGGGTTCAACCGGGCAAGGACCTGGGCTGCGGCCAGCGTAATTCCGTAGGTGATCTGGTTATATGCCTCTTCACTCATTCCGCTGGATGCGATGCCGAGGCAGAAGAAGCAGGCATCCAATCCCGCCAGCTCGGACTCAATATCGGAAAAATTCGACAAATCGTTCCGCAGGATTTCTCGAAGTTTTTCGTGATGCTGTCCTATTCCCGAGCGGCCAATAGAGACTACCGATTCGACATCGTTATCGAGCAGGCATTCACGCAGCACGCCTTGACCAATCATGCCGGTTGCGCCAAATATAAGGACTTTCATTCTGCTCCTGCGCGGAGGCGATCAGGAAATAGGTTGCTGCCAGCTTTGAGTCATGATCTCCCGATCCAAACCCCGGCCAGAAACACTAGCAAGCCACCCACCACCACTTGCAAGGTGGCGGAAAGCAGAGGTGATTCCATGAAACGATGCCGGACCCAGGCAATAATGGCCAACTCTGCCAAGACTACGGCTACAGCAACCGTTGTGGCTACGCCAAATTGAGGGATCAAAAAGGGCAGTGTATGGCCAATGCCACCAAGGCCGGTCATGAGCCCACAGACCAAGCCACGAATCCACGGATGTCCACGCCCGGTAAGGCTCCCATCGTCGGAGAGTGCCTCGGCAAATCCCATGCTGATTCCTGCACCGAGCGACGCAGCCAACCCCACCAGAAAAGCTGTGTGCGTGGCATGTTCCGATCCCAGGGCACGAGCGGCAAAGGCGGCGGCAAACACGGGGGCCAACGTTGATACTGAGCCATCCATAAGCCCAGCCAGGCCAGGTTGAATGATCTGCAGAACAAAGAGCCGTCTGCCTGCCTCGTCCTCCGATTCGCGAACCTCGTCCTTGAGTTTGTCGCGCTCCAATTCCCCAGCCCGGGTTTCATGGGAGCGTTCTTCCTCGGCCAGGGTATTCAGGAGCTGCCGGATGCCGGCGTCCTCAGTACGCGCGGCAGCTTTTTCATAGAAACGCCGCGTCTCCGCCTCCATGGTAGCGGCCTGTTGGCGCACAGCCTTCAAGCCCAGAGGACGAACCAGCCACAGCGGACGCCGGCTCACGAAGCCCTTTACATCGTGGCGGCGAATCAGCGGGATATGTTCGCCGAATTTGCCGCGGTATAGCTCAATCAGCCGGTTTAAGTGGCCGGCTTCTTCCTCGCGCATGCCTTCGAATACTGCAGCCGAGGCCGGATATGTCTGGCGCAAGCCTTCGGCAAAATCGCCATAAATGCGCGCGTCATCTTCTTCGGACGAAATGGCTAGAGCTAGTATTTCCCGTTCTGAAAGACTGTCAAAGCTGCGCATAGATTTAAATGAGGATTGTACTGCAAAACCGGCGGCTTGCTATTTAGCCGCCGAGGCCGGACTCTCGATTTCGAGCACTTCGATGGCTGAAGAATAGCGTCCCAGAGGCGCCGAGACCTGTGCGCCCTGCACCAGTCCATGCACCTGCTGGAGCATCTCGCGCGCGATTTGAATGCCTTCATGGCGGGCGGCCTCGGCGCTGGGAGCGCGCCCGATACGTTCAACGATGGAATCGGGAACAGAGACGCGCAGCTCATTCTTCATGAATTCCGCGTTGCGCACACTGACCAATGGCCAGATACCAGCCAATACAGGAATGCGGCAATGTTCGATGCGCCGCAGAAAAGTTTCCAGCAACCCGATGTCAAACACCGGCTGGGTGACGGCGAAATCTGCTCCTGCTTCCACTTTGTATTCGAAGCGGCGAATTTCTTCATCGATATTAAGGATGCCGGGATTCGCACCCACGCCGATCACAAATCCTGTGCCAGCGCCGATGGGATTGCCGCCAATATCCAAGCCGCAATTCAGGTTATGAACAATATTGACCAGCCCGATGGCATCCACATCAAAAACCGCGGTGGCGTCGGGATAGTTGCCCAGCTTGGGCGGATCTCCGGTGATGCAGATCAGGTTGCGGATGCCAGTACTGTAAGCCCCGAGCAGCTCCGATTGCATACTGAGCACATTGCGGTCGCGGCAGGTGAAATGGAGGATGGTTTCCATGCCAACCTGCTGCTGGACCAGGATGCAAAGAGCCAGGTTGCTCATTTTGGCCGAAGCACGAGGACTGTCAGGAATATTGATGGCATCAATTCCCGCAGATTTCAGATACTTCGCGCCTTCAATCTCTTTGCGAAAATCGATGCCTTTGGGAGGCACGATCTCCACCATGGTCACGAACTCGCCCGCGGCCAACTTTCTGCCAATCGAGGAGCGCTGGGCCAACCCAACCGGAGCCAGGCTGGTTTGGTTTTGGCGTTCGGTGGCGACCTGAAATCCGGCCGTCCGGCCCTTGATATCGGCCGCCCGCAAGGAGGATTTCATGGCCCTGGTATGTTCGGGCGTTGTGCCGCAACATCCACCCACAAAGGCAACTCCTGCACTCACGAATTTACGCGCGTAACTTGCCATGTATTCGGGCGAGCATAGATAAATATTGCGGCCCTCGACGCTGCGAGGAATACCGGCATTGGGCTGCGCGGAAAGTGGCTTGCTTGTCCCGCGGCGGATCCGCTCAACCGCTTCCAGCATCGCCACCGGGCCAACGCTGCAGTTGCATCCCAGCACGTCAGCGCCCCAGGCGTCGAGCTTGGCCGCCATGGTTTCCGCGCTGGCGCCATCGAGGCAGTTCCCTTCTTCGTCGATCGTGGCTTGAGCCACTACCTGAATCTTGGGCGAAACATCCCGCACCGCCAACAGCGCCTGATGCAATTCTTCGAGATAGCCAAAAGTTTCCAGGATGATCAAATCAACGCCGCCCTCGATCAACGCTGTTACCTGCTGGCGAAAAGCTTCCCTCACCTCTTCCCGGGAGATTTTGCCCAGCGGCTCGATGCGAACTCCAATCGGCCCAACGGAACCCGCAACCAGAGCCGACTCAGCCTTTTTGGCGTTGAATGAATCGGCGGCTTCGCGCGCTAAACGCGCACCCTGAAGATTTATGCCGTGAATTTTATCGGCCAGACCATAGCGGGCGAGACGAAAGATATTTCCGCCGAATGTGTTGGTCTCAATGACTTCGGCCCCCGCATTCAGGTAATCCTGATGAATATTGCGAATTAGATCGGGCTGGGTCAGATTGAGTTCGTCATAACACTTATTAATGAAGACACCCTTCGCATACAGAAGAGTCCCCATGGCCCCATCGCAGAGAACAGGACCTTCCTTGAGGCGGCTGAGCAGGTCGAGCGGCATATCTTATTAATAGATTGTACCGTTTCTTGTGGAAAGCAGTTTTGGGCACTTAGCGCTGAGCTCCTTAGCCTTTAGCCCTTAGTTCTTAGCTGTTAGCCATTCCCTTTCACAAACACATGGGATGCCCACCAGATACCACCCACCCTTCTCGTCCTCTGGGAAGGGTCTGGAGTTCTAAAACCCCTCACGTTTCTTTTTGCGAAGGATGGGTTTATAAACCGAACCGCTACCCCATCTGAGTGACAAAACGGCCACCCCAAACCGCTCTGTTATAATTTTTGACATCCCCATGAAACCGGCTTTGGTTAAAGTAACAAGATCCTTGCTTCTGAGATTTGCAATTCCTGTGCTGGCGGCTTTGATCGCAGGCTGCGGTGGATACAAGCCTCCAAGCACGACTGCCACGCCTACGAGTGGCATTAAGAAACGCGTTCTGATCTCGAACCAGCAGACGGGAAGTGTAACCATCCTGGATGCCACCAAGGACACCGTTTCCACCTCGGGCTTTACTGTCTTCGGCGCCACTCGAATGGCTACCAATGGCGGCACCTCAGGCGTGATCAGCAGCAGTGGGACCAATGTCGGTTTATTCGATGATGTGAAAGAACAGGCTGGTGTTCAGCCAGTCTATCCAAATCAGCCGCAGGACATCGCAATCAGCAATGATGGAAAGACTCTCTTCGCTGCCGTGCGCAATTCCGGGTTTGTTGCGATTACGAACGTTGCTGATGGCACCTTTAGCGTGGTCAATGTCCCCAGCGTGAGCCGGCTGGTGCTCAGTCCCAACGGCACCAAGCTGCTTGCCTTCAGCGATGATCCTCAGAATCAGGCGGGCGCCAATGCCAATGCCTTCACGGTAATTGATGTCGCAAGCAAGACCTCAACTCCGATCGCCGGAGGAGCCGGAGACCAACCGTTTACCGGTGTGTTCAATAGCAGCGAAACCAAGGCGTTTATCCTTAATTGTGGAACCGGATGCAGCGGCACAGCAGCACCCAGCGTTGTACAGGTAGATTTCAGCGGTATGACGCCGGTTTTCGGGACAAAGGCAACCGTATCCGGCGCAACCGTGGGTCTGCTGAACAGCTCAACCTTGTTCGTCGCAGGCACCGATTCGACTTCCAAAGGTACCGTTCAGGCCATCAATACGAGCACCATGACCGCCTCGGCTCCGATCACCATAGCCAACGGCTTGCATACTCGAATGGTGATGGGAAATAACAACAGGCTTTACATCGGATCGTTGGGTTGCACAACCTCTCCTGGCCCTACCCCAGGCACGACCACCGGATGCTTGACCATCTTTAATACCGGCTCCAACGCCGTGGTCATCCCAGCATTCGGATCGCCACGCACCGCTTTCGACGTAACCGGAATCCAGCCCATCTCAAACCGTAACGTCGTCTATGTGTGCGAAGGCGGCGAGTTGGATATCTTCGACACCACAACCGACGCGCTAACACCGACCCAGATCGATATCGTGGGCAAAGCGTTTGATGTGACTCAGATCGATCCGTAGAAAAGCCATTCAGAGAATCGCGAGCCCTGATCAAGCACCTTGCATAGAGAGACGGAGAGATTTGTGAAGCCTTCTTTGCGAACCTTGGCGTTGTTTTCTTTTATCCTCGTTTTGCCATCTTTGGCGGCTGAGCTGCAGAAGAAGACCAGCAGCGCATTTGATCATTATGTCCAGCTTACTGAGGCGCGCATTGCAGGGGAAATGGGTGACGCCAACAGCTTTCTCTGGGTCGATCGCCAGCCGGAGGCACGCCGGAAGGAATTGTTGTCGTTGTTGTCCAAAGGGCAGGTCGTAGTGCAACACATGGAAACGCAAGAGGGCGGGAAGGAGATCCCGATTCCCGACGGCATGGTGCACCACTGGATGGCGACCGTGTTCGTCCCCGGAGTAAATCTCCAGCAAACCCTCTCCATGATGCAGGACTTCGAGCGCCATACTGAAATTTATAAGGCCGACGTAATCAAGGCCAAGGTGTTGAACCATAAAGGCGACGATTTCCAACTCTATCTGCGGCTGCATCGAAAGACCGTGGTTACGGTCGTCTATGACACTCAATTCGAAATCAAGTTTTTTCCCGTGGATAAGACACGGGAATATAGCCGCCATTGCGCCACCAGGATTGTCGAAGTGGAAAACGCGGGCCGGTCCGACGAGCATCCAGACCCGGTCGGCAACGACCGCGGCTTCCTCTGGCGGCTTAACACCTATTGGCGCTATCAGGAAAAAAACGGTGGAACTTATATCCAGGTCGAATTCATTACATTGAGCCGCAGTGTTCCTGCAATCTTTGCATGGTTGGTGAACCCATATATAAAAAGCATCCCCCACGAATATCTGACCAACCTGCTCCAAACAACACGCTCGGCACTCACTGCTAAGAAAAGCTAATCCTCTCTAAGGAGGAGGAACTTCATGCCCGAAAGCCCACAAGAATACGTCCAGCGCATTCTGAGCTACACCGAGGGTAAAGATCCGCTGCGAGTTCAGCGGGAGACTCCCAAAAAACTGGCTGCACTGATCAAAGGCGTGGACAAAAAACGACTCAGCAAGCGTCCGGCGCCCGGCAAATGGTCGATTGCCGAAATCATGGCTCATTTGGCCGATTCGGAAATCGTGGCCGGCTGGCGGCTACGCCAGATATTGACCAAAGACGGCGCACCCATTCACGGCTATGACCAGAATGCCTGGGCGGCAACATTTAACTACCGGCGGCAGGACACCAGAAAGTCTCTGGAAATATTTCGCACCTTGCGTGAGTACAACCTGGCCATGTTGAAATCCGTGCCTGAGGCGCTGTTCGAAAATCACGGTATGCATCAGGAGCGCGGCCGGGAATCCGCCCGGCATGTTTTACGGTTGTTTGCCGGTCATGATGTAAATCATCTATTGCAGGTGGAAAAGATTGTGAAAGAAGCACGGAAGAAGGCCAGATAACAGAAGCACGAGCGACGGACCTTGTGCCGCTCAACAACTTCCCGTCGAAACACAAGATCCCTCGTTCGTGCTCTAAATTGCGGTCTCAGAATCAGCTCAATCAAATTTCTCTGCGTCACTCTCCGTTTCTGCTCACCTCTGCGATAAAGTTTGCTTCTCAGTACCACGAGGTGTTTTCAAATCGTGCTTGTCTCGCAAATTCCAGATTGGCTAGAATCCCATTCTTCTCTGCGGTCTCTGCGTATTCTGCGGTTGAAGCTTTGCCTTTGTTGGTTTTCCTTTGCGGCCCTCGCGTCCTTTGTGGTGAACCGGTTTTTGGTTGTGGCTCCGCTCCCGCGGAGCTTTCAACTTCTACCTTTGACTTGAGATGCAAGCCGCCCCGAAGGATTTGCTGCAAACCGAGAGTTCCTCCTGCAATTTCTGGCCACCGTCACTCTGGCCTCGGCATCCCAAACTAACGGAAGCCTAGTGAACCTTTGACAACGCTGCTTCGCAGAGTGTCATCTCTGCAAATTCCTGTAAATAGCCCCGTGGTGCACGGGCTACCTACGTTTAGCAAACCACAATGATCAGGATTGAGGAGGCCGTGATGAAAGCTGTTGTCTTTCGTGGAGTGGGGGACATTCGCCTGGAAGATGTTCCGGAACCAAAAATTCAGAAGCCTAATGATGCAATTGTCAGGCTGACCGCCAGCGCCATTTGCGGAACCGACCTGCACATGATTCGCGGAACGATGCCCGGCATGATTCCAGGCACGATCCTGGGACATGAAGGCGTTGGCGTTGTAGAAGAAGTTGGTCGAGCGGTGCGTAACTTCAAGCCAGGAGACCGCGTCGTTATACCCTCGACGATTGGGTGCGGCAACTGCTCCTATTGCCGGGCCGGATACTATTCGCAATGCGATGTTGCCAATCCTAACGGACCTGCTGCGGGCACGGCATTTTATGGTGGTCCGGCGACGAGCGGGCCGTTCGACGGAATGCAGGCGGAATTTGTTCGTGTGCCGTTCGCCAATATCAATCTGGTCAAGTTGCCGGATTGTGTACTCGACGACGAAGCTATTTTGCTCTCCGACATTTTTCCTACCGGGTATATGTGCGCGGACCTGGCTGAGATCCATCCCGGAAGCACCGTGGCTGTGTTCGGCTGCGGCCCGGTCGGCCAGTTCGCCGTCGCCAGCGCCAAGTTGCTGAATGCCGGGCGAATCTTTGCCATCGACGCCATTCCCAGCCGTCTGGAGATGGCGCGCGAACAGGGCGCAGAAATCATCAACTTCGAGCAAGAGGATCCTCTCGAAGCGATCCGCGGATTTACCGGCGGCATTGGAGTTGATCGCGTGCTCGACTGCGTAGGTGTGGATGCCAACCGTCCTCATAACGGCAAGCCTGGATTTCTGAGGACGTTCAAAGCTCCACGCTTCAAGGCGGGGCAGTCCAAGACCACGGTATTGCGAGAGAACCGTAAGGGCGACAACTGGCATCCTGGAGATGCTCCCTCGCAAGTACTCGAATGGGCAGTCGAGGCTCTCGCCAAAGCAGGAACGTTCTCGATCGTGGGCGTATATGGAGAGATGGTCAATACCTTCCCAATCGGCTCAGCCATGGAAAAGAACCTCACGCTGAAAATGGGAAACTGCAATCATCGCAAGTACATTCCTAAACTGCTGGAACTGGTGCGAAGCGGCATCGTCGATCCAACCGAGATTCTGACCCAGGTTGAGCCGATGGATGACGTGATCGAAGCCTACAAGCAATTCGACAAACGTACGCCCGGCTGGATCAAGGTAATGCTGGAACCCAGCACCGAGCGCAAGGTGGCGTGAGGAAGCAATCAGCAATCAGCGTTCAGTCCGCTCGGCTTTTGGGCTGAAGAGAAACATTTTCGTGGGCATGGTTAGGGTTGTGGGCAAGAATCCAACCATGCAAAAAACACCGCATGTTTTTAGCCCAAAATATTCGCGGGCTGAATGCTGAGTGCTCCTGTTGATTAGGGATTCAACTAAGCTAATACTCAGGCTTGACCACTTTCCAAATTCGTGTTCATTCGCGTGTATTCATGGCTGAATGGTTCTAACACTAACCATGCCCACAACACCTCATCCCTTCAGCCCAAGATGTTCGCGGGCTGAGTGCTGAGTACTGAATGCTGAGTGCTCCTGTTGATACACTAGCCCTCTGCAATTCATGATCAGATATCTCATCCGGCGACTGGGCTATGCGCTGCTTTTGGTGTGGGGAGTTTCCACGCTGTTGTTTGTTTTGTTGCAAGCTGCTCCAGGAGAGTTTTTCAGCGACATCAGATTGAGTCCCGAGATTTCTGCTGAGACCATCGCCGGGTTGCGGGCCCAGTATGGTCTCGACCAGCCCTTGCCTGCGCGGTATCTTCACTGGCTGGGTTCGGTGGTCAAGGGCGAGTTTGGATATTCGTTCGCGTATAACCTTCCGGTATCAAAGTTACTCGCTCCTCGAATTCGCAACACCTTGCTGCTTACCGTTCCTGCGCTGATCATTTCCTGGATGATTGCCGTTCCACTCGGCATATGGGCAGCCTATCGAAAGGGCAGTTGGATGGATCGAGCCTTTTCGGCTGGAACCTCGACGCTCCTGGCGTTGCCTGACCTGCTCATCGCATTGCTGATCCTGTTGTTTGCGTTGCGAACCGGCATTTTTCCCGCAGGTGGAATGAGTTCCGCGAATCAAGCGCAGGGCTGGTGGAATAACATGCTGGATACGGTATGGCACATGATTCTGCCGGTGATGGCCCTGGTGGCTGGTTCCTTGCCGGTTCTGTTGCGTCACACCCGGGCAAGCATAGTGGAAGTATTGAATTCTTCGTTCATGCGCGCGGTTCACGGTCATGGAATCCCTGCAAAGAGGTTGCTCTTCCGCCATGCGCTCCCGGCAGCCGCCAATCCATTGATTACTTTGTTTGGACTCTCGGTGGCAGGCTTGTTGAGCGTGTCATTGCTGGTGGAGGTGATTGTGGGCTGGCCGGGCATCGGGCCTCTGCTGACGGAGGCTATTTTGAGCCGCGATCTGTTCGTGGTGATTGCCACCGTGGTGGTCTCCACCCTGTTTCTTGCGATTGGCAATCTCGTGGCAGATGTTCTTCTCTATGCCTTCGATCCTCGTATCAGGGTGCAGTAAATGAAAATCGCCCGATCCATGTTGCTTCCAGTGGGCTGCCTGGTTGTCATTCACCTGCTGGTGATCTTTGCCGGATTTGTCGCTCCCTACAGTTTCGACACGCAGGAACGCTTTCATTCTTTCGCCCCGCTCGCCAGGATTCATTTCGTCGATAGCAACGGAAAGTTCCATCTTCGGCCTTTCGTTTATGCCCTCAGAAGCGGTGACGATGATCCCAGCGAGTATCGGGAGGATCACTCCACGATGTATCCAATCAAGTTTTTCGTTGCCGGCGATGACTATTGGTTGCTGGGTATTTGGCGTTGCCGGGTTCATCTGTTTGGGGTGGATGCCCCCGCACGAATCTACGTGCTGGGAGCCGATGGCTTCGGGCGCGATCAGTTCTCTCGATTGCTTTATGGAGGCCGCATTTCGCTGTTTGCAGGATTCATGGCCGCCATCGTGTCAGTAGGATTGGGTTTAGGACTGGGCGCGACCGCCGGCTTCTACGGCGGCATAATCGATGATGTAATCATGCGCGTTGCCGATCTTTTTATTGTGGTGCCCTGGTTTTATTTGCTGCTAGCCATTCGCGCCGTGCTGCCTTTGCAGATTCCACCTTCTGTAGCCTTTCTTCTAGTAGTGATTGTCATTGGAACGATCGGCTGGGGGCGTCCGGCAAGGCTGGTTCGCGGTGTTGTTATGAGCGGGCGGGAGCGCAACTATGTTTTGGCGGCTCGAAGTTTTGGCGCTTCGAATTTCTACCTGCTGCGCCGTCACATCCTGCCGATGACCTGGGGCGTGGTTTTGACTCAAATGGCCGTGTTGATCCCGCAGTTCATTTTGGCCGAAGTGATTCTCTCTTTTTTTGGACTGGGCATCGGAGAGCCGGCGCCGAGCTGGGGCAACATGCTGGCCTATGCTCAGCAATACCACATTCTCGTTTCTTATTGGTGGATGTTGCTGCCGGGACTGGCGCCTATTCCTATTTTCCTTGCTTATCATCGATTGGCAGATTATCTTCATGCGCGTTTACAATCGGTGTCCTGAAAATGGGTAGTGGGTCAGGTTGATCGAAATGCCCCACTGCCTGCCAGGCGATGAACGTCTGCCTAATGGCCCGCAATTCGCAAGCGAATCTCTAGACGCTGATACGGTAGTTTGTCAGTTTTAGCGAAACCGACCCACTACCTGAAAAGCTCCAAGATTTCTCAAGACGGATGGGAACGTGCATTGCTGTGGGAAAAAGTCTCGGGTTTGTGTTCTTTGGTTTGCTATGGCCGCCGCTCTGTGGGGCCAGAGCGCAGCTTCGCAGGATTGGATACGATCGTCGGCGGAAGTCGGCCGTCCGGGCGGGAAGCTGGCGATTGCCGAGCGCTCAGAGCCAAAAACTTTAAACCCGGTCGGCGTTCTTGATCGTCCTTCACGAGACGTGATCCGATGCATGACCGCTGATCTGATCCACATCAATCGATACACGCAGAAAACAGAACCGGCTCTGGCCAGGTCATGGACCAGCTCCCGAGATGGAAAACAGTTCACTTTGCAGCTTCGGCAAGGCGTTCGGTTTTCCGATGGCGTTCCTTTCGATGCCGACGATGTCGTATTTTCCTTCAAGGTCTATCTCGATCCCAAGGTGCACTCGCCACAGCGCGATCTGTTCTCCGGCCAGCCGATGATGGTGGAAAAAGTGAACGCCGCCACCGTCCGTTTTACCTTTGCTGCGCCCTATGCCGCGGCTGAGCGGGTATTCGACAGTCTGGCCATGCTTCCACGTCATCTCTTGGAGAAAGATTACGCCGACGGAACGATCAACCAGGCATGGAACATGGCCGTTGCGCGGGAAAAAATTGCCGGTCTTGGAGCATTCAGGTTGAAGCAATATACGCCTGGAGAGCGGCTCGTGCTGGAACGGAATCCTTATTATTGGAAGGTCGATGCCAAGGGCCAGAAGTTGCCGTATCTCGACGAGTTGACGTTCATCTTCGTCCCCAGCCAGGATGCCGAGGTCATTCGTTTTCAAGCGGGCGACACTCAGGTTATCAGCGGAGTTAACGCCGAGGATTTTGCGACGCTTTCCAAGGATCCGCGTACGCGCGCCAGGCTTGAGGATGCTGGTCCAGGTCTTGAATACAATTTTCTGGTCTTCAACTTGAATGACGACACCGAGGGCCGCCTTCCGCAAGTCGCGCGCCGCCAAAAATGGTTCAGTGACGTGCGTTTCCGGCAGGCAGTCTCACTGGCCATCGATCGGGCAGCTATCGTGCGGCTCGTCTACCATGGACGCGGCGCACCCTTGGCGGCGCAAGTCACACCCGGCAACAAGTTATGGCTCGATTCTGCGATCCCCGTCCCACAACAATCGATGGCGAGGGCCAGACAACTTCTGCAATCGGCAGGGTTTTCCTGGAACAAAGACGGCGGCCTGATCGACCATGAGGGGCTACCGGTGGAATTCAGCATCCTGGTCAGTTCCAGCAGCGTCCAGCGGACTCAGATGGCCACTCTGGCGCAAGATGACCTGAAGAAACTCGGCATTAAGGTTGCAGTGGTGTCGCTGGAATCTCGCGCCACCAATGATCGTATCCTTCAGTCGCATGACTACGATGCGGCGCTTATGGGCCTGGCCAGCGGAGATGCAGACCCGACTCCAGCCATGAGCGTGTGGATGTCCAACGGGCAGACGCATCTTTGGCATCTCGGAGAGAAGAAACCCGCAACTCCCTGGGAGAGCGAAATCGATCAGCTCATGCAAAAGCAACTGGTCACGATCGATTATCAGGAAAGAAAAAAATTGTATGACCGCGTGCAGGAAATTGTTGCTCGGGAGCTGCCGATCATCTGCCTGGCCAGTCCGCATATCCTGGTAGCCGCTCAGCGAAACCTGGGCAACTTTCGTCCGGCGATCATCGAGAACTATGTCCTTTGGAATGCCGACGAACTTTTTTGGCGCGCTCCATAGTTTATATGGGAAAGATTCTCAAGAAACCCATCCTCGGGGCCCCTCCTGAAATCGCGGCGGATGATGAGAAACTTGTCCAACAATGCTGCACCGGCGATCAAGGTGCCTGGAATGAATTGATCAATCGCTACAAAGGCCTGATTTACTCGGTTCCGGTCAAATACAGGTTTGGCCCGGAGGATTCGGCCGACATATTTCAAAGTGTTTGCGTTGAGCTTTTCACTCACTTGTCAAAGCTGCGGAAGATTCAATCTTTGCGCTCCTGGCTGGTCACCGTGGCCCTGCATAAATGTTTACACTGGCAGAAACAGCAGCGCCGGCAGATCGAGTTCGAAGCTATGGCCCAATTTGCTTTCGAGGCGGCCAGCGTTGCCCCCGATGTGCTGAGCGAGATTCGCCGGGAACAGGCCGTTCGAGACGCCCTGGAACGTCTCTCGCCGCGCTGCGCGGAGTTGATCAAGATGCTGTTTTTTGAGGAGCCTCCGCTTCCCTATAACGAGGTTGCCAGGCGTTTGGGGCTGGCTACGGGTTCCATTGGTTTCATTCGCAGCCGGTGCTTGCACCATTTACAAAACATACTTCAGGAATTTGATTTTTGATGGCGGAACTTAACCAAACTAACGCGATGGAACCGTGGATCACGGCTCTCTCTCTCATAGAGACCGAGACGGAGCGCCGTTCGTTTCTTGGCCAGCAGCTGGAACCGTTCGACCGGCAGTCGGTCCAAAAGCTTTACGACGCCGTGGTTCGCCTGGCGGGAATTGATCTGAAACGCGCTGAAAGGCTGGCTGAAGCCGCCTCCTGGATCGCTTCCGACCTGAAAGACCCCTATGCTTTTGCTCAGAGCTCCCGTGCTGTGGGCCATGTTCTTCATCTGCACGGAAAATATCGCCCGGCAATCGCGGAATACGAAAAGGCGCTGGAGATATTTGAGTCCCTGGGGCGTGATTTAGATGTTGCTCGAACCATCAACGGGGCTTTGCACAGCTTGATCTACGATGGTCAATATGAGCGTGCTTTCAAGTTAGGCGAAACGGCCCGTGCTATCTTCGAAGCCAATGGAGACCGGCTACGGCTGGCCCGGCTCAACAGCAACATTGCCAATATCTTTTACCGCCAGGACCGTTTTCATGCAGCCCTGGAGCTGTATGAAGCTGCCTATGAGGAATTTCTGCGCTTGGGTGAAGCTCAGGATGTGGCTGCAATTCTGCGCAACCTGGCCGTTTGCTACACCAGCTTGAACGATTTCGATCGCGCCCAGAAGACCTATGAGCTGGCCCGCGACCATTGCCGGCGACACGGTTTTCGATTGCTTGAAGTCAGGGCCGATTACAACATCGCCTATCTCTATTACCTTCGCGGAGAGTACCTGAGGGCCATCGAGTTATACGATGCAACCCGCAATCTTTGCGAGGAAGTAGACGACAAATATCACAAAGCGCTCTGCGACCTGGATGAGTCGGAGATTTACCTGGAATTAAACCTCACGGAAGGCGGCGCGGAGCTTGCGCGAGCTGCGTTTGTCAGCTTTCAGCAACTGGGAGTGCAGTACGAAAGCGCCAAAGCCGCGGCATTCTTTGCCATCGCGCTCAGCCAGCAGGGCCGGCACAAAGAGGCGCTGGAGATCTTTGATCAGGCCCGCGATCTATTTGTTAAAGAGAAGAACGAATTGTGGCCGGCGTTGATGGACGTATACAAAGCGCTCGTTCTTTATGAAATGCAAGACGACGAGCATGCCTATGATCTCGTTGCGTCAGCGTTGAACTATTTCCGGTCCTCGCCCTTGCAGGCCAAGGCGGCCATTTGTGAGCTGTTGCTTGCTTCCATGCATCTGCGAGCAGGAGAATTGTCAGAAGCTCGTCATCATGCTAATTCCGCGCTCGTGCGGCTCCAGGGAGCCGAGTCGCCGGCCACCTATCAAGCCTACTTTGTGCTGGGCCAGGTGGAAGAGGCGGTGGGAGCGGTGGATCTGGCCCGCCAGGCCTACCAGAATGCTTATGCAAAGCTGGAAGACTTGCGCAGCCATCTCGGCAGGGAGGAGCTGAAGATTGCTTTTCTCCAAAACAAGCTTGCGATTTATGAGGGATTGGTCATTACTTCGCTCGGTTTCGGACCAGGACAGGACCGGGCCACCTTTGAATATGTCGAGCGAGCCAAGTCCAGGAGTTTGACCGACCTGATTTCATTTCGCGCACCCTCCCTGATTTCCCGAAATCCTGAACATTCGGCGGCGATGGAACAGCTCCGGGCGCTGCGTCAAAAGCTCACCTGGATTTATCACCAGATCGAGTTGGAGGAGTTGAATCTTACCAGTCGTTCTTCGGCTCGTATTCAGCGGCTCAAGCAACAAGGCCGGCAGATGGAAGATGCCTTAATGAAAGCCTTTTCGCAATTTCAGACCGTGGACCAGGAATTTGTGGGCTTGCAAAATGCTTCGACGACATCGGTGGAAGAGATGCAATCCAGGCTGCCGGAAGATGCGATGCTGGTGGAGTTTTATGAGGCCCGGGGAACGTTTTACGCGTGCCTGGCCACTGCCAGGGACCTAAGAATCTTTCCGGTTGCAGATGCCAAACGAATACGCGAACACCTGCGGTTGCTGCAGTTGCAATTAGCTAAATTTCGTCTGGGGTCAGATTATGTGCGACCCTTTCGGCAGCTTTTATTGGAGGCCACCCAAGCTCACCTTCAGGAACTCTATTCTTTGATCATCGCGCCTATCAGGAAACATTTAGACGCCGCTCATTTGGTGATCGTGCCCCATGGCTTCCTGCACTACCTTCCGTTTCATGCTTTGGCCGACGGCGACCGGCACTTGATTGACGATTACTCCATTTCCTATGCGCCCAGCGGAAGTGTCTTTACCTTGTGCCAGGCCAAGAGCGCTGTGCCGGCCGGCCGCTCCCTGGTGATGGCTGTCCCCGACCGCCGCGCGCCGAACATCGAGCAGGAAGCCCACTTTGTAGCCGAAGCCTTGGGGACAGCAAAACTTTTCGTGGGCGACGATGCAACGGAAGAGAACCTGCGTACCTTTGGACCACAAAGCCGGTATATCCATATCGCGACCCATGGCTATTTCCGGCAGGATAATCCGATGTTTTCCTCCATCCGGCTGGGGTCCTCGTGGTTAAATCTTTTTGATCTTTATCAGTTTCATCTCGACGCAGAGCTAGTCACGCTCAGCGGATGTGGTACGGGGATGAATGTAGTGATGGGCGGAGATGAATTGATCGGCCTGGTTCGGGGATTGCTGTATGCCGGGGCGCAGACCCTATTAGTAAGTCTCTGGGAGATTCACGATCAGAGCACGGCCGAACTTATGCGCGACTTCTATCAGGCTTGTAAAACCGCTCGTAACAAAGCAGTTGCTTTGCGTCAGGCGGTGCTTCAGGCCAGGGAACAGCACCCCCATCCTTATTTTTGGGCGGCTTTCGCCATGGTCGGAAAAATTTCTTAATTTTTTAAACAACCTATATTTTTTCGGTCCCTGGATGACTCTATAGAACCAGCAGGCTCATCCGTCGACTGCTAGAACAGGGGGATGTGGACCCGGAAGCTGCATCCCCCGTCTATAATGTACGCTTTATGACTCCAGTCGTGCGTCACTTCGACCGCTCTGAATGGGCGGATTTCGTGCGTAACCAAGGGTCGCCGGAACAGCGCCAAGCCATGATTTCCCACCTCCAGACTGGTTGCTCTAAATGCAGGAATACAAAGGATTTACTGGAACGTTTTGCAGTTATTTGCAAGAGCGAAACCAGCTATCGCGTGCCCGCCGATGTGGAACGTTCCGTCAAGGCATTTTTTGCCCTGAATCGGCAGGTCAAAGTCTCGTTATTTGAGCGGATATTGGGAAATTCGCTTTACGATAGCTGCAACGATCTGCTACCGGCAGGGTTGCGGACAGGACATCAAATCAGCCGGCATGTGCTGTTTCAAGCTGGCGATTATTCCGTAGATCTGCGTTTCGAGCATGAGCGTGGATCCGCCAGCATGGTGATGGTTGGGCAGATTGCTAACCGGCGAACGCCGGAAGAATTGATGGCCCACATCCCCGTAATTCTTTTTTCTGGAAACCGGGAACTAACTCGATCCCTCAGCAACTCCTTTGGAGAGTTTCAGTTGGAATACACTCCGCAAGCAAATCTCAATTTGCGTGTACCACTTGAAGCCAGAGGACAAGAGCTTGAAGTAGTGCTGAATGACCGCGGAGCAGACTAAAGCGCTGCTACCAATGCAGTTAGGTCGGTTTGATATCTATCAAAGTTTCTAACTTTGCCACCTCGTCAATTTGCGTGGAGAAGAGGAATTCAAAAATGAAAACACGCCATGTGTTGGTCTTTGCCTTGCTGCTGAGTTTGCCTTTGGCTGCCCAGACGAAGTATCTGTTGACGACCTATACGAGCAGCGTCAGCTCGGTTTGCAGCGGTCACGGCTTAACGTATGTGAGCACAAGTTGGAGTAATTCCAACTACAACTATGGCGTTTATCTGGTCACAGCTCCCTCTTCTCTCAATCCCGCTTCTGTAACGTCCGACTCGCGCGTGCTGGCGTTTGAAGTCGATCGCTCCACCGGCGTTCCCGAGCTTTCCGGGACCACTTCAGCGAACTTAACTCAATCGACTGAAGGGATTCTCGATTCGTTGCCCAACCGCACCATCGTGAGCTTCTTTGGAGTAAACGTGCCCAGCAACTATCCCCAGCAACCGGCGACCAGTATCATTCGGCTGGCGGATGCTCGTGGCGCAACCGGGCTCACAGGAGCAGGAACCGTAGCTATCATCGATACCGGAGTTGACCCCAATCATCCGGCTTTGTCGCCGGTGTTGCTCCCCGGATTCGACTTCACTCGCAATAAAACCGGAGCTTCCGAGCTCGCTGACCTGAGTCCTACAGTGGCTGCCTCTTTGAGCCAGTCGACAGAAGGCATTCTGGATAGCACTCTAGTCGATCGATTAAACACTTCCACCCTGGCGATTTTGACACAGTCTACTGAGGGCATTCTCGACGGCCACGTACCTTCTGAGTTTGGGCACGGCACCATGACCGCTGGACTGGTTCATCTGGTTGCTCCTACTGCCAAAATTCTGCCCCTCAAGGCCTTCCGCGGCGATGGCAGCTCTGACCTCAACGGAATCGTGAGCGCAATTTATTACGCAGCCGATCATGGCGCCAGCGTCATCAGCATGAGTTTTGAAATTGCCCAGTCGTCGCCTGCCCTGCAGAATGCGATTTCCTACGCACAGAACAAAGGGATCTTGATAGTCGCGGCCGCCGGCAATGACAATTTTTCCACCGCAATTTTTCCGGCTAGCTTGCCCAATGTTTTTGGCACGGGATCTACCAGTAATGCAGATGCCAAGAGCACCTTCTCCAATTTCGATCCGTCCGTCGGGTGCACCAACGTAATGTTCGCTGCCCCTGGCGAAGGAGTGATTACTACTTATCCCGGAAAACATTATGCCGCCGGATGGGGAACCTCTTTCAGCACTCCCATCGTTGCCGGCGCTGCTTCTTTGATATTGCAGCAACAACCCGGCATCAGCCTCGAAGATGTGATCAAAGCGCTTTGGAGAGCGGTGCAGATTCCGCAAATGGGACACGGTCGAATCGATCTTTTTCAAGCGTTGACTTCAACCAGCGGAGGCAGCAGTGACGACTGCGGCAGTGGCGGCTCCGGCGGTGGCGACTCCGGCAAAGGTGGCTCCAGCAGCGGCAGCTCCAGTCTCTCCGGCTCCAGTAGCGGGAAAGGGAGACACTAGTTTTACCCAACCGGATGGCAATACCTCGACGACTGTAAACGAGGAGCCTTTACCCTTCTTAACTCGGAACGTTACGCTCGTAACGGGACATTTGTCTGACTTATCTCGAATTGCAAGCTATACTCCACATTGCCGATTCCACCCGGGGATGCGGCCAATAGCTGTATTCCGGCGTGGACGATAGACACGAGGAATGCTGGATATGAGCAAGAGATTTTTCTTTTTGGGATTTGTCCTTTTATTGGGTCTGCCGCTTATGGCCCAGCGACAAGTCGGTCACACTGAGTACGTTGTGACTACCAGTCCTTCATCGATTGACTCTCTGGATCATCGACACGGCCTGAGCTTCCAATCAACCGTATGGCACAATCCGAATTACGGTTATGCGGTTTTTCAGGTGACCGATCCTTCCTCGCGAGATTCTGCGCAATTGCAAGCTCAACTGAAAGCCGATTCAGCCACTATTTCTTTCGAGCCGAATCAAGTTGTTCAATTGCCCGAATTATCAGGCACGACTTCGGCTGCCCTCGCACAATCCACCGAGGGAATCCTCGATACACTCCCTGGCCGAACGCTCGTCAGCTTCAATGGCGTTAGCGTGCCCAGTAACTATGTTGATCAGCCGGCCACGACCATTATCCGCTGGCGGGATGCGATGCAGGCCAGCGGTTTGACGGGTGCAGGCACTGTCGCTCTAATCGATACCGGCGTAGACCCCAATCATCCGGCGCTGGCCCCCGTTTTGGTCGCCGGGTTCGATTTCACCCGCAACCAGGCCGGAGCTTCGGAACTAGCGGATCTGAACCCCAATGTCGCTGCTTCTTTGAGTCAATCCACGGAAGGCATTTTGGACAGCAATCACGTATTCCAATTGAGCAGCTCGACACTTGCAATCCTGACTCAATCCACTGAGGGTATTTTGGATGGCACGCCTCCGGGCTTTGGACACGGCACTATGACTGCTGGTTTAGTGCACTTGATCGCGCCTGACTCCAAAATTATGCCTCTAAAGGCTTTCAACATCGATGGCACTTCGGATATTGCCAACATCATCCGCGCGGTTTACTACGCCGTGGACCACGGTGCAGATATTATCAGTATGAGTTTTGAGATTGTTCAAGAGTCGCCCGGCCTGTCGGGTGCAGTAGACTACGCAATCGATCATGGCGTGCTCGTGATCGCAGCGGCCGGAAATGATGGCTGGCAAAGCGCCGTCTATCCTGCCGCTGATGAAGGCGTAATCGGAATCGGCTCGACCAATAATAACGACCAGCGAAGTACATTTTCCAATTACGGCTCGCCCGATGTTAACTTTGCCGCTCCCGGTGAAGGAGTGATCTCAACTTATCCGGGAAACCATTACGCTGCCGGATGGGGTACCAGCTTCAGCGCTCCCATCGTCGCTGGCGCTGCCGCACTCCTCTTCCAAAATCATCACGATTCCAGCAGTCTGCAATGTTCTGTGATGCAGGCTTTAGCCCATGCCGTTCAGGTTCCACAAATGGGGTTAGGCAGGATTGATCTTTACCAGGCGCTAACGGCAAGAGGGCCAGCACTAGGTTTCAGCGATCCAAGCTGCGAGCCAAGCCGCGAAGACGGCAGCCGTAGGCGTCCAGACTGATGCGCGCTTGAAAAACGACAAGCTCCGGCCAGAAAATGTGACACAACCGCCCCCGGCTGCGTAGTCGTGCCGGATAGATATCAAAAAATCCGTCAGGCTTCAGCCGGGCTTTAGCCCAATGTCACTTACTTTCGGCTGCGAACGACCGGCTTCTGCCTGCAAAAATCGAGCGTTGCCGAGTTGCCTCTTAATCTGACGTGGAATATTTATGCATTTTCGGGATCCTTCAGGCGCAAAGAACGCGCCTTCAGGATGACAGCGCGTTTTGGAGAGAGAAATTGATGGCTCACCCGACGAAAAGTAAGTGACATTAGGCGTTAGGCCACGTAACCGGCTGGTTTCTATTTGGGATGTTTTTCAGGAGAAAGAAGAGAAGAGATGACTTTTCCAATGGGGCAAGATTATGCGGATGCTGTGCAAAACCTCAAGCAGTGCATCCTGGATCCGGAGTTCACCGGAGGCGTGGCTCGAAAAGCCAACGGGAGACTGGAAGTATACTCAGGCGGGTTCTCGCGAGTATTTCCTATCACTGTTTCCCGTCAAGTGCTCGCTTTGCGGTGCTGGACAGCGGATGTCGGTGATGCAGAAGTCCGCTACCGGGAGATCACAAGTTATCTTTCTTCGCTCAAGCGCGATTATTTTGCGGACTTCCATTATGTAAGGCGGGGCATAAGGGTAAGGGGCCAAGAATTCCCCATCATACGGATGGAATGGATTCATGGTGCTACGCTGAAAGACTATATTGCTACCCAGATCCATAATCCAGATGAAATCAACCGGTTGGCGGATTCGTTTCTGCAAACCGTAACCGATCTGCACCAGCATGGAATCTCTCATGGC
>DASZFU010000003.1:0-30404 GCA_035939495.1 Candidatus Angelobacter sp.
AGCAGAAGCATCACGCTCAAAAGCATGGCTCCGAGGCTTCCAAATACAAGGGACTTTGTTTTCATTTCAAGATGCTCTCTTTCTGTGGTATCCGTTCCGGGAGTTCTCGTTCGGGAAGCTGCCCGAACGCAAATATCCCGCACGGTAAAATACTCGAACTTTAGTTCATCCGTCAATGACTGTGCTGCTGTTTTTAGTACCAGATTGGGATACGTCCTATTTCGTTTTGGACTTTGGAGAATGAAATGATTTTCTACTACTCCGTTTCCAGTGTGGTTGTGCGGCTGATTCCACGACTGCTATTACTTCCTGGCCGTTATGGCCGATAACGTCTCGATGGCTTGCAAAGCCTGTTGGCCATCATCCTGCTCCACTACACCGACGTGCGACCACACAATTCGATAGTCGCGGTCCACGAGCAGCGTAATGGGAGTCGAGTTGAAGCCGGTATTCTTCATAAATTGCAGCGAGACGCCTGCCAGCTTTTGCCTGGGTGTCTTTTCGTCGTCCAGCGGAAAATCGCCAGCAAAAGGACTGACAATGATCGAATCACAGCCTCTTGCTGTTGATGTTTTTTCCAGATCATTCCATGCTTGGGAATACTTGGGAGAACAGTAGCGACAGTTGATGCTGGCATATCGAACCAGGTGGCAGGCGCGGCCTGCCGACGGAGGGTTGCCGGCAACCGTGACGCCCAGGGGACCGGAGGAGATCACCTGCCCCCGTGGGTATGGAACCAACGCGTTGGCGCTGCGGCGGAAATAGAAATCCACCCCCGCCGTGGCCACATTCGCAATGATCAGAAGAAGGCACCAGAATTCAGCGCTCTTGAGCCACTTCATTGTCCGATGACCTCCCGAATTTTTGCGGCCAATTGATCGGCGGAGGAGGCGCGCGGCAACGCTTTTGTCACACCCCAGTATTGATTCAGGAGCAAGACCTGGTTCTGGTCATCCAGACGGGCAATATCTCTTAAGGGAGCGTAGGAGCCATAAGAGAGGATGGGGAGCTCGGAAACAGTTTGCCCACAACGGCTCTGATCACATACGCCAAACAACGTAAGAGCACGGTTGGGGAGCGCCTTTCGCAAGTGACCGAGATAGTCAAGGTCGGCAGAAATCCGGTTCGCATGAATGACAATGGGCACAATCCACCGGGTATCGTCGGTGACGAGCGTCAAAGGTCTGCCCGCCGCATCGTACCCAGCGAAAGGGCCGATCGCTAAGGGCAGACCTTCGTTTGGTTTTGTCTCAGCGCGCATCCTTTGCATGGTTCTGAAGTCCCTAGCCGCGCGGGGAAGCAAGAACACCTCTGCGATCATGAGACCCAGAATGGCAAAAAGAAGATAGATGCGCATGATTACTCCTGCGACCGGCTTAGAAACAACTGTTGGAAACAAGCGGAGGCGGCAGCGGGCAGGAGCAGCTATCTGCCGTTAATGGCTCGCAGACTGCCACTTGCGTCCCACCATTAACGTGCTTCGAACAGGTTGTACAACGGTGGGGAAACGCCTTGGCACTCGGCGGCGTGAAGAGCAGAGCAGCGCTCAACAACATGGCGCCGAAACCTCCCAGCACAAGCATTTTCTTTTTCATCTGGCTATTCTCTCTTTCTTTTCCCTTGAGACAGTGATTGGAGAACTTGGAACTTCCGGATTGACCATTTTTACGGTATACGCAAGCAATTGTTCTGAATGATTTTTCCGGTCAGTGGACAAAAACAGCTATCAATCGGACGAACCCGGCAGGTTGAGGTAACAGTAACGCCGTTACTGTCAATGCCTGTACAGTTCGTACAGTGTGAGGTTACGCTCGCTTTGGCGGGCGCGAACAGAAGCATCACGCTCAAAAACATGGCTCCGAAGCTGCCAAATACAAGGAACTTTTTCTTCATTTCGAGATTCTCACTTTCTCTGGTCTCTGTTTGGGACATTCTTGTTCGGAAAGCTGCAACCTGAACGCAAAAGTCCCGCGCCGTAAAATACTCGAATTTAAGCTGGTCCGTCAATGACCATGCTGGGCTATTTTCACAAACCTCTTTCGTCCTTCGGGGCTGGGCCAATGCCGGTTCGAGTGCCAAGGCTACGATTTTCATCTTCTTGGGTGGGGCCGTCAGGCCCATCGGTTACTCAAGGCAGGCTCTTGGGGGCTCGTTGCTCGTAGCCTGGACGGATGACTCGCGCTCTTACTTACACCCACGGTTGAGACATTTTTTGTATTGAAAGTAAAAACCTTGTAATGTTTTGTCGTTTATTTGCACCAATTATCGAGGAAGTTCTTGCGCTCCGCTTAAGCGACGAACGAAGCCACTATGTCCGAACACTCTTATGCCTACGATGTTTTCCTTAGCTACAGCTCGAAAGACAAGGCCATTGTTGTTCCATTAGCGGAAAGGTTAAAGGCCGATGGATTGCGCGTGTGGCTTGATACATGGGAGATTCGCGCCGGCGACAACATCCCGGCAAAGATCGAGGAGGGTTTGGAGCATTCCGGCGTCCTTGTCCTGTGCATGTCGGCAAATGCGTTTGGTTCCGATTGGGCCACGCTGGAGAGCCAGACTTTCCGCTTTCGGGATCCGCTGAATCGCCAGCGACGCTTTGTGCCGCTTCGCCTCGATGATGCTGAACCAAGAGGTTCGATAGGACAATTCGCTTACATAGATTGGCGGCGCCGGGGAGAGACCGGGGACGGCGAGTACCAGCGCCTCCTGGTGGCTTGCCAGATATCTGGATCAACGCGGGCAAGGAAAGATGAAAAAGTCGAAGACAGGGAAGCGAAACGCCGGCTGGAAGACCAGCTTGAAGAGAAGATAATTTCGCTCGGACATACGGGTGGGATTAATTCCGTGGCCTTCAGCCCGGACGGGAAGCGCGCCCTCTCCGGCTCCGATGACAAGACGGTGCGGGTGTGGGATGTGGAGAGCGGGAGTGCCCTGCAAGTGCTGGAGGGACACACCGACAGAGTCTGGAGCGTGGCCTGGAGCGTGGACGGTAAGCGCGCCCTCTCCGGCTCCGCTGACCAGACGGTGCGAGTGTGGGATGTGGAGAGCGGGCGTGCCTTGCCGGTGCTAGGGGGACACACCGCCATCGTCCGGAGCGTAGCTTGGAGCGGAGACGGCAAGCGCGCCCTCTCCGGCTCCGATGACAAGACGGTGCGGGTGTGGGATGTGGAGAGCGGGCGTGCCCTGCGGGTTCTGGAGGGACACACCGACGGAGTCTGGAGCGTGGCCTGGAGCGGGGATGGGAAGCACGCCCTCTCCGGCTCCTGTGACCAAACGGTGCGGGTATGGGATGTGGAGAGCGGGCGTGCCCTGCGGATGCTGGAGGGACACACCAACATCGTCCGGAGCGTGGCCTGGAGCGTGGACGGTAAGCGCGCACTCTCCGGCTCCTATGACAAGACGGTGCGAGTGTGGGATGTGGAGAGCGGGCGTGCCCTACAGGTGCTGGAGGGACACACCGCCATCGTCTGGGGTGTAGCCTGGAGCGGAGACGGTAAGCGCGCCCTCTCCGGCTCCGAGGACAAGACGGTGCGGGTGTGGGATGTGGAGAGCGGGCGTGCCCTGCGGGTGCTGGAGGGACACACCGACACCATCCGGAGCGTGGCCTGGAGCGGGGACGGGAAGCGCGTCCTCTCCGGCTCCGAGGACAAGACGGTGCGGCTGTGGGATGTTTGGCGTGCCCTGCGGGTGCTGAAGGGACACACCGCCAGCGTCTGGAGCGTGGCCTGGAGCGTGGACGGGAAACGCGCCCTCTCCGGCTCCAAGGACACGACGGTGCGGCTGTGGGATGTGGAGAGCGGGCGCGCGCTGCGGGTGCTGGAGGGGCACACCGCCAGCGTCTGGAGCGTGGCCTGGAGCGTGGACGGGAAACGCGCCCTCTCCGGCTCCGAGGACAAGACAGTGCGGCTGTGGGATGTGGAGAGTGGGCGTACTCTGCGGGTGCTGGAGGGACACACCGCCAGCGTCAGGAGCGTGGCCTGGAGCGCGGACGGCGAGCGTGCCCTCTCCGGCTCTGTAAATGGAGTTTGCCGTTTATGGAACTTAGCAGAGATAACACAATCGCCCAGTTCCGCTAGCTCAGACAATGAAATCCAATACACCAATGCCAAGGTCCTTCTCGTGGGTGAAAGCGGCTCGGGCAAGACCGGACTCACGGAGCGTCTTGCTCACAACCAACCACCCCGAGGCGGACCCTCTACTTCGGGTGCCTGGTCCACGCAATGGCCCTTAAAGAATTTCCCACAAGAGATCGGGTGGGAGCGTGAAATATGGCTTTGGGACTTTGGCGGCCAGGCTGATCAACGGCTGATTCATCAACTCTATCTGGATCATACGGCGCTGGTGTTGCTCATGTTCGACGCCGACCAGGAGACGGTTCTCTCGGGGCTGCGCGAATGGCAGCAGGCGCTGGCCCGCTCCATGGCCACCAGCGTGCCGGCATTTCTGGTGGCGGGACGAACCGATGTCGGCTTTCGCTTCGATCGCGCGAAAGTGCAGAATTTTGCCCAGGAATGCGGCTATGGGTATTTTGAGACCAGCGCCCAAACCGAGCACGGCATACCCGAGTTGCGAAAGGCAATGCTGGATAAGATTCCCTGGAGAGATCTGCCGGTTCGTAGCTCCCCGACACTCTTCAAGCGGCTGAAGGATGAAATCCTGAAACTCCGCGACCAGGCACACGTCCTGGTCACCTTCAAGGAACTCGAGAGCATCCTGCGCCACCGCTTGCCGCCTGAGGAAAGATTTACTGAGGCTCAACTGGAAGCAGTGATCTCTCTCCTCGATGGTCCCGGCGTCCTGAAAAAACTGAACTTTGGCTCTTACATCGTGCTGCGGCCGGAGTGGATCAACATCTACGCCCAAGCCATTATCCGAACCTTGCGCGCGTCGGAATCCGGCCTGGGTTATCTGCCGGTGCGCAGCATCATGGAGGGCAAGCTGATCTTCCAGAACAAGAAGGATGACCCGGCGGAGAATCGTCTGGGCCCTGGTGATGAAAAAGTCGTATTGCAAGCGATGGAGCAGACGTTGCTAGAACGGCGGCTTTGCCTGCGGGAGGGAGGCGACCTGGTCTTTCCCAGTTATTGCGGGTTGGAACGCCCGGTGGGACCGGCGCCGCCGCCGTTCTTTGTCAGCTACACCATTCGCGGATTTCTCGACGACATCTACGCAACTCTCGTCGTCAAACTGGCCCATTGCAATGCTTTCAAGCTGAAAGAGCTATGGCGCGATGCGGCTGACTTCGAGACCCTGGCGGAGCAGAAGATTGTCGGTGTGAGGCTCATGCGCCGGGAAGACGGGCGTGGCGACCTGCTCGCGCACCATGCTCCCGGTCTCTCCATGCAGGAGCAGGTCATATTTGCCAATTATATTCATGAGCATCTGCGTGAGAAGTCAACCGAGGTGGTGCCGCGCCTGCGCTTCTATACGTGCCCGCACTGTCATCAGCCCGTCAAAGATCGTGAACTGGCGATGGAGCTGTTGGAGAAGGGCGGCGTGAACGCGATGATCCAATGCCAGCGATGCAACAAAGCTATCCCGCTTTGGGACCGGTTGGAGCGGCTCTTCGCCAGCCCTGAGGTCAAGAGCAAAGTCGAAGCGCTGCGCCAGAACGAATCTTCGGACCTCGATTCACGCCGGTTGGGAAAGCTTCTGGTGCTGGAGGTTTCCTCCCGCATCACCAGCGCCAATCAAAAATGCTACGAGATTCCCGGCGACCAGGACGAAGGCATCGACTTGGTCGTGGAGTTTACCGATGAGGACGGTAAAGGAACCGGCCAACAGATGTATTTGCAGTTGAAGGCCGGCAACTCGCACCTGAAAACCCGCAAGAGTGATGAAGCGGAGGTCTTCACCATCAAGAAACAAAGCTGGGTGAAACAGTGGATTCGCCAGAATGGTCCGATGATGCTGGTGGTCGGTACTTTTCCAGAAGAGGCGGAGCGCAACACCAGGGACGATAAGAAGACCTTCGCCGAAGTTCGCTGGATGGAGATTGGCGAGCTATTGCGCAACCAAAGCGAGAATGGCAAGAAACCGGTAAAGCAAATCATCTTCAAAGGCGAACGTCTGGATGCGCAAAGCGTACGGCGGTGGCGGGAGAAGAGCTGGCGCGGTTTTTGATGTTTACTCGCACGCTTGCCGAAATCGGCTCGGCCAATTAGACTCATTCGGTTATCGGATTGTGTTCGGAACGAAATCGAAGGTACAGGGGACAGAAGTTGAAAAACGAGAAGGAACATCTTCCAGAACCTTTCGGAAAACCCCAAGACACCGATACGGCCCGCGAGGTCAAGCAAGATGATACGGGCACTTTCAAGCGATATCTTCGCTTGGCCGACCAACTGCTGAGCACCGACAAAACCGATACAGATCCCAGCTCCTCCGCAGCCTGATTCGGAGGTGGCCCGTCCTTTCAATCAAGCTGTTTTACGGCTCTTGATTGATCTCCTGGCTATTCTGTAAATAGTTGAGACCTGCTCCGCATAAAACGAAAGCCCCGCCGCGAAGCGAGGCCTTCATCTAGATTCCGAGGGAACCACTTTTTAGTGCGCGCCGGGAAGCTCGTCGTCCTCGTCATCTCCCCGCTGCCGGATCCGTCCGCGGATTTCACCACCAGGATGCGCAGTCGTGTGCACGTTCGCATAAGTCACGCCACTGGCGATAGCACGGACAACATCCGCAAAATCACCGGCCGTAACTCCCTGTGCTGTGGGGCCAATCACGTCGGCAGCCGACACGGTGCGCGTCACGGTCCCGGAGTTGGTGGCATCGTTGGGGCAGGCGGGCGTGCCTGCCGGACCATTACCTAAGTTGGTGCAGAAGAATATCGCGACTCCGCCCGTGATCTTCGTCGCCCCAATGTGTATGTGGGCCTGCTGGACGGGAGTCGAAAGGTTCTTGTATGTCACCGTAAAAGTCATGGTTGAGTCATCGTTGATGGTAGCGGTAAACGTACCCGTAGCACCGGTAATAATCGTTTGGGGAGTTTCTTCAATCCCTACCAGCCGGGCGCGCAAGTGGTTTTTCTCTTTCTCGGCGGCGCCTGCGGTCAGCACGTTTAGGCAAAATAAAGCGAGCATTACAAGACAAAGTTTCTTCATTTGGTGTTGCTTCTCCTTGTGGAAAAAAGTAAGGGGACATCTTTTGGGGGAAACCCCAAGGACTCGCGTAGGACCGCGCTCGATACTCGAACGCGCTTAGGATGTTAGCAACTCGGGTTCCAGCCGAGGTTAAGATTGGAAGAAAACAAGCTCTCTGCTGATAACAAAATGCTTAGCGGGAATTTCTCGAAACCGTCCACACATGCCGATGAGACTTGATGCACCAATTATTCAGAATTACGGATTTTTATCTGGAAATATGTAAATATTCTAATGACAACTTAATGACAATTGCTTTTCATAACTTTACCGAAGCGGTTTTTTCCTTCATAATCAATGGTTTTTCGTTCATAAGCAACGGTGTGATGAATCACAATATTTGTTTCCTTTTATGAAAGCGAGGGCTTTGTTTTAAGCCTGGAGGCCTTACCCCATCAGCATGCCGCCATTGACGTTTAGAACATGGCCGGTGATGTAGCCTGCCTCTTCCGATGCCAGAAACTTCACGGCATGGGCCACTTCCATATCGGAGCCGGGACGGCCTAACGGGATCATCTCGTTGACCTTGGCTTTGAGCTCTGCGCTCAGCCCTTCGGTCATGGCGGTCTCGATGTATCCGGGCGCGACCGCATTTACGGTAATGCTTCGCGAAGCGACTTCGCGCGCCATGGACATGGTGAACCCGATCAATCCCGCTTTGGCTGCACAATAATTTGCCTGTCCTACCTGGCCGGTTTGTCCAAATATGCTGGTGATGTTGATGATGCGGCCCCACCGCTGCTTCAGCATGGAGCCCAAAACCGCCTGCGTGCAAAAGAAAGTACCATTGAGATTGGTGTGGATCACCGCGTCCCAATCCGCGCGTTTCATGCGCAGCAGAAGCGTGTCGCGAGTGATGCCTGCATTGTTGACCAGAATGCCAATTTTTTCAAAACGCGCCAGCACGGCTTTTACCGTGGCCTTCACCTCAGCCTCGTTGGCCACATCCATGGGAAAGACCGCGACCTGCCCGCCTTTGGTTTCGATTTCGCCTGCTACCTGGGCTAGTTTTTCCTGATTGCGGGCCGCCAAAGCGACCGTGGCTCCAGCTTCAGCCAAGGCAAGCGCGCATGCGCGTCCAATTCCTTGCGAAGCGCCAGTAACCAGGGCAACATGCCCTGCTACTCCTGACATAATGTGAGGTCTCCTGTTGTGAAGTTGAATTATACAATCGGGTGATCGGAACATCGGGTGATCGGGTGATCTGGACATCGCGTCATCGGACTGAACAGTATTGAGCAATGCCCACGAGAACACTTTTATCCTTTCAGCCCAAAATGTTCGCGGGCTGAATGCTGAGTGCTGACTGCTGAATGCTTAACTAGTCCAAGCGGACAAGAAACATCCCTGCCTCAGTCTGCGTCTCCTGCATGAGGGCTTGTGCTCGCTGCTTATCGTCGTCTCTCACGCGCACGCGCAACCAGTCTTCACCGATTGGACTGGTGAACTGAAGGACCTTTGCGGTTTGATACCTCCGGGAGAGTTTGTCTTTAAGGGCTGTGGCCTCGTCAGAGTTCTTAAAGGCGCCAATCTGCACGCACCATCTGCCGCCTTGGTCAATCGGCGCCGGTGACTGGAGCACTTCAATCTTCACCTTGGCCGTGCCCGGACCAAACACATCGAGCTTCTGGGCCGCCAGTTTGGAAAGATCGATGATTCGATTATTGACGAAAGGTCCGCGATCGGTGATGCGGAGCAACTCCGAATGTCCGGTTTTGAGGTTGGTGACACGGGCAATGGAGTTCAAGGGCAGGGTGCGATGAGCGGCTGTCATGCCGTTCATGTCGTACACCTCGCCATTAGCCGCTTTCCGTTTGTGGTATGACGGACCATACCAACTTGCCCACCCGGTTTCTGTGTAGATGACTTTAGCGGTTGGCGGAATCAGTATCCCTGGCTCCGGTTCGGCCGCAGGCGTGGGGACAGCCGGTTTAGGAGCGGTGCTGACACTCGAATCGGCTTCGGGTGGCGGGGGCACACTGGCAGTCGTGTTGCGATGATGGCCACCGCAGCCGGCCATGACCACCGCGCAAAACAAAAGGAGGGCAGCAGTTATTTGGGTTTGGTGTTTCGCTCCATGTATTCGGCCAGCTTCGCGAGTTTGTCGGATGCTACCCGCAACGCCTTGCTGGAGTTGGTGCGAATCGCCGGAACCACTTCGCGGTTCAGGTAGGCGATCATCTTCTCGCCCTCCTCTTCCAACTTGCGGGCTGCATGCCCAATTTCGCGGCCAATGTCGTCGAGGGTGGACTTGGTCTTCGGATTGGCTTCCGGGGTCATGAATGTTCCTCATCTTTTTCGTAAAACGAATCCAGAGCATTTCGATTATGGCCTTTTGCATGAGAAGGGGTCAATCCCGAGTCTCTCCTGGTACTTAGAAAGGCAATCGGAAAGAGAGGGTTATCTGGCCCAAAGCCACAAGCCGAATTTCTTACATTTGTAAAACCTAAACTGCAAATGATAATTCCCCCATAACTTCTTAGTGATCAGCCACTTACGTGTTGATCTTCGTTTTACCTCCGATTGGGGCTGGGTGCATTGCCAGTTGATGCCGGGCCGGCGCAAAGTCGTCGCAGCCCGCAAACTGGAGGAACAGAAAAATGCAACCCGAAAGCCGCTTTCGTGAAGCTCAGCGAATCCAACAAAGCTTTCTAGCAGCCGTGGAGAAGAAGACACTCTATTGGCTGGCTGCCCGGACACCGCATTGGATCAACTCCGATCATTTAACCCTCTTGGGCCTGCTGGCCATGGCAGGAGCGGGAGCCGGCTATTGGTGGGCACGGAATAATCCTCTGGGACTCGCGGTGGCCATCCTGTGTTTGGCAGTGAACTGGCTGGGTGACAGCCTTGATGGCACCCTGGCTCGTTTTCGTAACTGTTCGCGGCCCCGTTACGGCTTTTATGTGGATCACATCGTGGACGCTTTCGGCGCACTCTTTCTGCTGGGAGGAATGGCCCTTTCCGGATATATGTCATTAGCGGTTGCCGCAGGTCTTCTGATTGCGTACCTGATGCTCTCGATTGAAGTCTACCTGGCCAGTTATACATTGGGCGACTTCAAGATCTCGTATTTCAAGATGGGCCCCACCGAACTTCGCGTGCTGCTTTCTGTGGGAAACATCGCCGTGTATTTCAAATCAGTAGTCCATCTGTTCGGACGGGCATACCGCCTGTTTGACGTTGCTGGAACAGCAGGCATCAGCGGGATGTTTGTCATCATGCTGATCTCCGTCGCGCAAAACACCAAAAAGCTTTACCTCCGTGAGCCGCTGCCGTCGGTTGCTCGACCGAATCAATCAGGAAACGCTACACAGCTAGCGGAAAAGCAGGCTTGATATGTTGTTTCCCGTTTAGGATTTTAATTTCCCATTAACGGAACCAGACGCTCTCAAGATTTCTTGACATCCGATCAATGGCGGTAGTAAGCTCAACGTCCTGTCTCGCTTGAGATCCTCTCTTTATGATTCGCCTTCCAGCTCTCCGGGCTAGAAATTCTTTAGCAATCACGAGGTGAACTATGAACTACTGTGATACACGATGTAGAACAATTGTTGTCTTTGCCGCACTGGTCGTGCTTTTTGCGATGAGTCTGAGTGCGCAAACCGTAACACCTTCGGAAATCAATCCACCCTTTTGGGTCCAATGGGGATTGAATCCGCAACACACTCTGAATCTAAGCCAGACTGAAGGCCAACCACTGAACAAGAACCTGGTAAACATCATTTACGACGCCAACGTCGCTCAGGAGCAGGCTGATCCCAATGCAGCGGGAACGCTCCTTGTTCACTACCAAGTTCCATTGGTGGATGGAAATGACGTGTTTATTGAATCCAAAGCCGGGACTTACAGCAACAACACTTACAGCACGCAAACCTGGCACCAGAATAAATACACCTGGAGCAATGGAAAGTTCGTCAAAGTCTGGACATTCGATACCGACTGGTTTGCACCTGGGTCGAGTAATGACTTCTGGGAGCCGGTCTATCATGCCGTCCTGGCCAATGGATTTCTCTATGACCCCGGGAAAGGCGGCACTATCTTCAGAATCAATAAAACCGATGGGTCTGTGATCAAGCGCATCAATCCGTTTGGCAACACGGTTGACCCGAACACCTACACTGCTTCGCCGCTCAGCACTGATGGGCACGGTAATATCTTTTACAACGTTGTGAAAATTTCAACCGGACCTTTGGACAGCTTTTTCACGAATGACGTCGTGGATTCATGGCTGGTCAAGGTTGGTCCTGATGATTCCATCAGCAAAGTAAGTTACACCAAGCTTTTGCAGCAGGCAGTGATCAAAGGCGTTCCTGCCGGCGAGCCTCTCGTGCCAAAGGCCAACGACAACTGCAAGGCTTCGTTTTCCGACTCACAACTTCCCTGGCCACCGAGCCCCGACGCTCAGCCGCCCACGATTCCTTGCGGCACACAACGCGCAGCCCTGAACATTGCTCCAGCCATCGCTCCCAACGGCACGATCTATACGATCAGCAGAGCACACTTTGACTCACGGTATGCCTACCTGGTCGCTGTGAATCCAAACCTCACCGGCAAATGGGCCGCTTCGTTTCGTGGGCGGCTCAACGATGGATGTGGAGTCGATCTTTTCAATTTCAACCCGGGCGGCGCCAACGCCAATGGTGGATGCCGGGCAGGTTCTCACGTAGGTGTTGATCCCGCGACCAACGAGCCGCCTCCCGCGCGTGTGCTGGATGATTCCTCTTCGACCCCCACGATCGCTCCCGACGGCAGCATCTTTTATGGATCCTATACTCTCTACAACTGGGCCCAGGGGCACATGCTGCATTACAGCGCCACTGGAGATTTTCTCAAGGCGTTCAACTTCGGCTGGGATACGACTCCGGCCATCATTCCGCATGACAACACTTACTCAGTAGTGATCAAAAACAATCACTATTCTGGAGGCTCGTATTGTCTCGATCCAAACTGGTGTCCGGCGGCGCGGACCGATGCTAATCCTATGGGCAAGGAATCGTTCTTTGTCTCCCAGCTCACGCCTAACTTGACCATTGAGTGGAGCTTCCAGAACAGCAACACTCAAAGCTGCACCCGTAATCCGGATGGGACGTTGTCGTGCGTCTCCGACCATCCTAATGGCTTCGAGTGGTGCGTGAATGCTCCAGTCGTGGATGCAAACGGAACTGTCTATGCCAATAGCGAGGACGGCAACCTGTACGCAATCAACCCGGGCGGCACTTTACGTCAATTGATCTTCCAGCAATTGGCGCTCGGTGCGGCCTACACACCTGTTTCCCTCGACCGGAATGGAAAAATCTATTCCCAGAACGATGGCCATCTCTTCGTAGTGGGCCGAGGGGACGATTAGCGGCTAATAGCTAGAAGAAAGGAACCTGCGCAGCGCCGGCAATTTGCCGGCGCTGCTTTTTGGGCTCCCATGTCTTAGCGAACGGCCCTAACTAAACTCCTCTCGCGATATACTCTTTCAAGGTTCATGGCGAACATACTTTACGGCGTCAATGGTGAAGGTTCAGGACACTCGACCAGGGCAAAGGAAGTTATCTCCCATCTCCAGACCAAGGGCCACACGGTACACGTAGTTTCATTCGATCGCGGCTTACGCAATCTGAGCGAGAGCTTTGACGTAACCGAGATATATGGTCTTCGCCTGGCCTATGTGAATAACAGGCTGCGGTACAAGCGCACGATGGCCAAGAACCTGTTAAGCGCTCCTCAGGCCGCGAAAAGCCTGAAAGCGCTCCTGCGACAGGCCGGGAATTGGAAGATTCAACTGGTCATAACCGATTTTGAGCCTTTGACCTGCCATGTCGGCCATCGCAAGCACCTGCCGGTGATCTCGATTGATAACCAGCATTGCCTAACCAATACCGAAGCTGCAACGCCTCGTGGCCACAAGAGGGACGCAGCGGCTGTAAAGCTCATCACCCGCCTGATGACTCCTAGAGCTGACGCTTACCTGGTTCTCTCTTTCTTTCCTGCGCCGGTCCGCAAGCCTAAGACGTCGGTTTTTCCACCGATTGTTCGCAGCGAGATTCTGCAGAAGAAACCTTTCGATGGGGACTCCGTCCTGGTCTATGTAACCTCACCTTCTCCCGATTTAGCCGGATTGCTCAAGAGTATCCGCTGCCGTTTTATCGCCTATGGCTTTGGCCGCGATGGAGAAGAGAGCAACATCTTGTTTAAGAAGCCCAGCTTGAGTGGCTTTATGGAAGACCTGACTGCCTGTAAAGCGGTAGTTGCCAACTCCGGATTTTCTCTGGTGAGCGAAGCTCTCTATTTGGGCAAGCCCTACCTGGCAGTACCAGTCAAAAATCAGTTTGAGCAGACTTACAATGCCTTTCATTTGGATAAGATGGGTTATGGCGCTTATTGGACGGAATTGAACAAGGAGCGGCTGGAGTCGTTTCTATTTAATCTGCCAGTGTTTCGCGAAAACCTGGCCGCGTATCCGCGCCAGGGGAACAGCGCGTTGCTCGAGAAATTGGATTCTCTTATCGGTGAACTGGTGCAGTGACAGGTCCCAATCGTACCGCGACGAATCTGCAACCCATGAACAGCGAAA
This sequence comes from Candidatus Angelobacter sp., assembly GCA_035939495.1. GTDB lineage: Bacteria > Acidobacteriota > Terriglobia > Terriglobales > Acidobacteriaceae > Angelobacter. The sequence goes on from DASZFU010000003.1 coordinate 13,705, forward strand.
TGGAATCTGAGCCGCAGGCGCAGGTTCCCATAACCCTGTTGATAAGCCTGGCTGCCGCAATTCTGACGCTCCTCCTGTTTGCCTGGATGGCCCGTGAGGTCTTGCGCGGAGATGCCGAAAACTTTGATCACTCAGTGCGGATGTGGGTGCATCAATATGCATCCTCAACGATGACCAGGGTCATGACAGTAATCTCCATGCTTGGAGGACAGCTTCTGGCATTGGAATTTGTAATCGCCCTGATTGTGTTTTTGGCCTTGCGTTGGCGCCGCGCTGCAACCTGGCTTGCCATAGCCGTGGCCGGAGCAATCCTGCTGGAATACGGCCTGAAGCTAATATTTCAACGACCACGGCCAACTGGCTTCTTTGCCGTATCGCCCCATGATTACAGTTTTCCCAGTGGTCATGCCCTAGTCTCATTTTGCTTTTATGGAGTGGTGGCCGGCCTATTGGCCGATCGAACGCAATCATTGTTGCTGGAAATCCTGATCTGGACCTCAGCAGCCCTTACCATTGTGTCCATTGGTTTGTCACGGGTCTATCTGGGCGTTCACCATCCTACCGACGTGCTTGCCGGCTTTCTTGCCGCCACGATTTGGGTCAGCTCGATCATTGCTCTCGATCACATTCGCCAGATGCGCAGGAAACGCATGCCCTTGGGCGAAGCATGAAAGCCCATCTTGCGTATCGTGTTACTTCAACGCAATAGAATCGAATGACTTCCAAGTTGTCGCCAAAAAATAACCGCCAGAAATACTGGCGGTTGCGATAGCCTGCCTGACTATTGTTATTGAGGCGGTGGTTTTTGAGTGGCGCCTGGCATCGTTGGCGGAGGTGTCGAGCTTGGGGTACCTGGAACGCCGCCCGCCGGAGTTGTCATCGCCGGACTTGTGGTTCCACTTGGACTGGATAACGGAGCTTGCTGCGACGTTGCAGGCGAGGTTGGACTGCCGGAGACACCGGGAGTTGAGATCACACCCGGTGTCGAAGCTGAACCGGCATTGATTCCGCTTCCGCCGATGTTGCTGCCAATGGCTTCTCCAGTGACCACCATCTCTACACGGCGGTTCATCTGGCGGCCAGCAGCAGTGCTATTGGAAGCAACCGGGTTATCCGGGCCAAAGCCGCGTTCGGAGATGCTGGGGGACGAAACTCCCTGGCTCACCAGGAAGTTGCGCACCACCGCCGCTCGCCGCTCAGAGAGACCCATGTTGAAATCGAGCGAACCGGTGCTATCGGTGTAGCCATCAACTTCGAGCTTCAAATCAGGATAAGCAAGGATGATTCCGGCCACGCGAGCGAGCCGCACTTTGGCGCCCGGTTTTAAGGTGGCTTTGCCCGTGTCAAACAGGACATCGGAAACATTTACGATCAGCCCTTTGGCGGTGTCCTTGGTTTGCAATACCTGGTTGAGTTGCTGCAGGAGCCGCTGGCGTTGTTGCTCCGCCTGCTGTTCTGCCTGCAATCTGGCCTGCTCCGCCTGTTGCGCCTGCAGTCGGGCTTGGTCGGCTTGCTGGCTCAACGCTTGCTGTTGTTGCAAAGCAGCCTGGCGCGCGGCCTCGGCCTGCTGAAGTTGTTGCTGCGCCTGCAACTTCTCCTGTTGCGCCTCTAGACGCGCCTGCTCGGCCTGGGCTTTGGCAAGCTCTGCCGCTTGGCGTTCCTGTTCCGCTAGAGCGCGCTGATCCGTCTGGCGTTGCGCCTCCAGGCGGGCTTCTTCAGCACGCGCCGCTTCCCGATCGGCATCCGATTGCGCCTGGCGAATTCGCTCCTGCGAGCGTTGACGTTCCGCCGCAACCCGCTCCTGCTGTTTTTTCTCCAGCGTGATCAAGCGAGCGTCCTCGGCAGCTTGCGCGGCCGCGCGGGACACAGTACCAATAGGAGTCTTGCCTTGTTTGCGGCGCTCGTACTCTTGTGCCTGGCTCAGGTAGTCTTTGGCTTTTTGCAAAGTATCGGGGGCGTACTGATCGGCCCCTGAAGCTTGGGCGATGGCAATGGCATTCTCGGCTTCAAGAATCTGCAGTGAAGTCTTTTTCTGGTGCTCCAGGTTGGAAGCGGGCAGCTCCGTAACAGGGATATTGACGGTGTACTGGCCCTTCTGCAAAAGCTCGTATTTTGCCGTGATCGGATGGATGCCGCCTGCGGTATCCGGACGAACGATGTTCTCCGCCACCAGCACATCGCTGGGACGGGTTACCGCAAAATAAGGTTCGGCGGTCAGGATCATTCCGAATTCCTGCAGACCGCTTGTGACCTGCACGTAGCAATCGCCATCCCCATTGGGCATGACTTCGCCCAGGTTTACAGCTCTTCCTTCCGGAGTGATGGCCCACAAGACAAAGGTGAGATATTCGGGACCGAAGCTGCGTGCCGGTTGCAAATGATGGAAACTGGCATCAATGGCCAGCCGGCCGGTATGGCCAGTCACCTTGGCCCGCCCCTCAATCTTTGGAATCAGCGACGTGCCTTTGAAGTCCACCTGGGTTGTGCCGCCACGGTCGCGGTAATCAATGGCCTGGGTGGATCGCTGGATCACATTTACTTTGAATGTATATGGATGGTCGTTTTGCTGAACGTCTCTGTCCTGATCAGACTGCTGGACATTGGTGGATGGCGAGGTCGCGCCATTTGGCTGCGTCGACTGGGCGTCAAGCAGTAATGCGCCAAAGGAGAGCGCCACGGTTGCTGCGAATGTAATAAAGAAACCAAGTCTGTACTTCATAGGGACACCCCCTGCTTTGATACATGGTTGTACCGATAAATCAATAGATGACGCGGAAGAGGCTGGAGTTTTCCCTGGTCCAGGTGCTCTCGTTGGTCAAAACGCTGCACCCAATGGGGAAAACATTGATGCCGCAAGGCGTGAAAAGGCCTTTGGCGAGGGTGAATGTTCTCCTAAGCCGTGATCGCAATGACCCGCAAGGGGCTGCCTGATCCATTTACGATTTTCAGCGGCGCGGCAATCACAACTGCTCCCGTGGGTGGGAGCTGATCCAGGTTGCACAGACCTGCCAAACCAAATTTTCCACTGCCATGCATGACGTAATGATTGGGGAAGGGAGGATCGAAGGTTGCTGCACGTCCAGCATCTGTTCCCACGGTTTCTACGCCCACGCCCAGAACATCTCGTTCTTTGGCCAGGAACTCGGAGCATTCCTTCATAAACCCCGGCGTGTGCGGACCGTCGCCGGCAGCGTTGATGTATTCCTTAGGGCTGGTGCGTTGGGACCACCCGGTGCGCAAGAGCAGCCATGCTCCTGGAGGAATCTTTCCATAGGCCCGCTCCCATTGCTGCAGTCGCGCAACGGTCAGCAGAAAGTCGTGATTCTGCGATACATCGCTGGTGACATCGATCACGCAGGCCGGACCAACGAATTTGCGCGGAGGAATGCGGTCTACGCTATTTTCGGGAAGGTCTTTGCCGCTGACCCAATGGATCGGAGCATCGAAGTGTGTGCCGGTGTGCTCGCCCGTCTCAAACCCGTTCCAATACCATGCGGGGCCGCGCTCGTCATAATGCGATAGCTCCCACATGCGAAACGCCGGTGTATTGGTAAACTGCGGAGGAAGCGGCAGCAACGGCGTCTCCGCGCTCAAAGGTTGAGTAAGGTCCACAACCCGCAACCCGCCACTGTTTAACTGAGCGATAAGCTCCATCAAGACACTTGCCATCGTTTCACCCTTCGAAAATGTTTTTAACCGCAAAGGCCGCTAAGGACGCAAAGGAACAATCCCAAAATTCACCACAGAGTAACACAGGGCAGCAGAGCCACAACCAAAACCGGTTCACCGCAAAGGACGCGAAGGCCGCAAAGGAGAACCAACATCTTAACCACAAAGGAACACGAAGAGAAATCCAAGGACACGAAGGAAAAAGCGAAGAAATTCTTCGCGAGAAAACAAGATTTTCAAAGTCAGCAATACGGAGAGACCGCAGAGAAGAACGGGATTCCAGCCAATCTAGAATTGTGAGAAAAACCACGATTTCGAAGCACATTGCAGTGCAACGATTTGGGCACGAGTGCAAGGAAAACTCGTGCCCTAGATGCGAGAGAAGTTCGGAAGAAAAGTATTTACACACACGCCGTTCGCTCTCCTTGGAGTTTCTCCCACGAAAGTAGTTTCTTTATCTGCTGGCGCTCTCTTTCGCACTCTGAATGGCGTTCACGAAGGCTCTGGCGGCTGCGTTTGGCACTGGCGTCTGGCCGGACAGAATGTCTTTGAAGGAGACCTTGCTGCCATACCACTCTTCAGTTGCCTTGCTGTCCTGATGGATCTCGGCTCCATTCAGCGATGCGCCAATGAATGCGCCTTTGCCGCTGGAATAGGTCAGAATGCCGGCCTTCCATCCTGCCTCAGCAGAAGCTGTTCGTCCAACTGGCCCGGCCACTGCTGAAACGTCGGCGCCCACTTTGATGTGTCCCTCCATCAGGGCCTTCATGCCTTCATCGTTCATGATGAACATTACAATGTCGGAACTCTTGCCGCCGATTTGCGGTCCAAAACTGATGCCGGAAACTGTGAATGGCGCCGGTGCGCTCCAACCTGAAGCTGCACGGCATGTAGCAACGCCCTTGCCATGTTCGCCGCCTATGACAAATGCGCCCTTGACCAACTTGGGAATCACGGCTACGCATTTGGCCCCACTCAGGACCTCTTTAGGAACGCCTTTGTCGGGAGCAAGTGCGGTCATATCCTTGATTACGTCCGTCGATCTCTGGAGTTCGGAGACGTTCGCGTTTGCGCTTTCATCTGTTTTGGACTGTTCTTTGTCCGTAGCGGTTTGTGCCCAGGCAATGCTGCCCAGGCAAAGAATAAGTAGAGCAACTTTGGATTTGATCATGGTCCATGCACCTCTAGATGTGTTTAATAAGAGTGGATTAGGGGAAAAGAGGTTTACTGAAAAGCAGAGCTACTGAAATGGGCGGCTATTTCGGCTTCAACCGGCTTGATCTCCAAACCATGACCCACACCGCCCAACCTGAAGCTGGACTGACGTTCAGGTTCTAGTCCCTTCCGCAACTTGGGATCTGGGGTCTTCCCTCATAAAAACCACCTGGCCGCAAATCGTAGTGGGTCGCTTTCAATGAAAGTGACCCACTATCAAATAAAAGGTAGTCAGGGTCAGCCCCGGCCAGCCATGTATTTGACTACATAATGTATTTTAGGACATAATTGTCGTCATGGCCTGGGAAGTCCTGTTTCATCAGGAGTTTGTAGCGGATTTTCGATTGTTATCAAGCGCTGCGCAAGATGAAATCTTAGCTTATTCCCGGCTGTTGAAAGAACTTGGGCCGCAACTCGGTCGTCCGCGCGCCGATACACTCAACGGCTCCCGTCACTCCAACATGAAGGAGCTCAGATTCGACGCTGATGGCGGCGTGTGGAGAGTAGCCTTTGCGTTTGATCCTGATCGAAAAGCTATCCTCTTGGTGTGCGGAGACAAGTCGGGCACAAGCCAAACACGATTTTATCGTCAATTGATCGAGAAGGCCGATGCACGCCTTGATAGCCACCTAGTCTGGGTGAAGCAAGAGAGAGAAAAGAAGAGACAACAGGAGAGGGAAAACAAATGACAACGACTAAAACATTGGAGCAGATGATGCAGGAAGTGAGCCCTGCACGGCGCAAGAAAATCGAACAGCGTGCCGCTCAGCTTATCGCGGAAGAGATGTCGCTTCGCGACTTGCGGCGTGCTCACAAGCTAACACAAGAACGCATTGCGGAGACGCTTAGAATTGGCCAAGACCAAGTATCGAGGCTGGAGCAACGCAGCGACCTTTTGATTTCCACGCTGCGTAGCTACATTGAAGCCATGGGAGGCACGCTCACTTTGCTGGCGGAATTTCCTCATGGCAAACCTGTAGCGGTGGGCGGACTAGCGGCACTACATTCCAATCTGTCCGAGCCACCAACGCATTCACGAGCGTCAGGCAAGGAGCGACGATTTGCTTTCAATGTGCCCTCCAAAAGAGTTCATAAGCGGGGGAATCGCGCCTTTGCGCGACGCTCGCGATCAGCTTCGTAGGCCTGTTCGTCATGTGCGATCTGATAATTTAATCTACTAGCTCATGCCTTCCATCCGTGAACAACTTCTTGACTTGATTGCGACGCAGTCTTTCCGCTTGGGCAGCTTTAAGCTCTCCTCCGGGTTGCAGAGCGACTATTACATCGATTGCCGCACCACCACGCTGCACGCGTTGGGAGCCGAGCTTACAGGCCGGGTTTTTCTCGACCTCATCGAAGGCAAAAAATGGCAGCCCGACGCCATCGGCGGTTTGACTCTGGGCGCAGACCCAATCGTCAGCGCAGTGGCCGTGCTCAGTTCGCAAGCCAAGAGACCCATTCATGGGTTCCTGGTGCGAAAGGCTGAAAAGTCCCACGGTATGGGCCAGCGGATCGAAGGCTTTCAGGAGAAGGGAGCGCGCGTGGTGATCGTCGATGACGTTTGCACTACCGGAAGCTCGACCATCCAGGCCATTCAAGCGGCCCGCGAGTTCGGATTTACGGTCGTTGGCTCGGCGTGCCTGGTAGAACGCGAAGAGGCCGGAGGACGTCCGGCAGTGGAGCAAGCTTCAGCTCCCGCGCCGTTCATCTCCATCTTCAAATCCAGTGAAATAAAAGCCGCCCATGTGAAGCTGAAAGAAGGCCAAGGACGCTGATGCGCAAAAGCCAGGTGTGTGGAAGCCTTCGGATTGTGTAGTCTGATGGTGGAGTTAGTTTTTCAATTACCCAATTACCCTTTTACCCAATGATCAAAACTCTTGAATGGACAGATGAAGGCGTCAGGTTTATCGACCAGACCAGGCTCCCCCTAGAGGAGATTTATGTCACCTGCCGTAATTACCACGAGGTCGCGACTTCTATTCGCGACATGATTGTTCGGGGCGCTCCAGCGATTGGTGTGGCTGCAGCCATGGGCATCGCCCTGGGAGTAAAGCAGTCTCAAGCCCAAGACGTATCGGCCCTGCGTATTGAGTTTGACCACATCTGCGCAACGATGGGCAAGACCCGTCCTACCGCCGTGAATCTTTTCTGGGCCATCCGGCGTATGAGTGCGAAATTTGATGCGATGGCGGGACGTCCTGTGGAACAAATCAAAGATGATTTGGTGCGCGAAGCCCAGCAGATGTACCTGGAGGACATCGCCGCCAATGAAGCAATGGGCCGTCATGGGGCCACGCTCATGCCTTCCTCGGGAGGCGTGCTGACCCATTGCAATGCCGGAGCGCTGGCCACTTGTGGTTATGGGACTGCCTTGGGAGTGATTCGCGCTGCCATTGCCTCCGGCAAGAAGCTCCATGTATTTGCCGACGAAACCCGGCCTTTTTTACAAGGATCGCGGCTGACCGCCTGGGAACTCACCAAAGATGGAATTCAGACGACGCTCATCGCCGACAATATGGCGGGCGCGATCATGAAGCAGGGCAAGGTTAATGCTGTAGTAGTCGGCGCAGACCGCATCGCTGCCAACGGCGATGTTGCCAACAAGATTGGAACCTATACGGTTGCCGTCCTGGCCAGGGAGCACAACATTCCGTTTTATGTTGCTGCACCGTGGTCAACCGTTGACATGAGCACGCCTACCGGAGAGCAAATTCCCATCGAGGAGAGGTCCCCTAACGAGGTAACCCACCACGGAGGCAGGCAAATTGCTCCTAACGGCGTGCTCGTAGAGAATCCCGCTTTCGACGTGACCCCCAGCAAATATGTGACGGCCATCATCACCGAACGCGGCATAGCCAGAGCTCCCTACCCTGAATCCCTGAAGGAGCTAGCCTTGGCGACGGTGGCTGCGAAAATTTGACATAGCACTTTTTCTTGGGAAACTAACTCGCTAACCGCCGAACGGTAATTTGCCCTGGCTCCGTCTCATAACCTTCGTCGCGCACGGTCTTTTCGGCGGACGATCGAAGCGTGGCTTCATCGGCGTTTTTTGGCAGGTCGCAGTGGCGGCGAAGGACCTCTTCGCCCGTTTCGATTCGGATCAACCATTTGGATTTATTCGTATCCCATGAAACTTCCACACGGTCAGCGCGCATGGTTCCCTCCACTGGTTACACAAGACTCTCAGGTGAAGTATAGACGCACGGCGAACCAGGATGCCAGAGAAAAAAGGCAGTATCCCTAGATAATCTGTGGGATAAAAGCTATCGTCAGCTTCGCGAACCTTCAAATATATAATTTCTATTCCACTAGATCATCTTCTAGAGTAGAGTATCTGAAGATATGGCAAAGCGCGGCGCACATCCGCTCCAAGGCGAGGTCTTACAGGGCACACTGGACCTGCTCATCCTGCAAACCCTGGTCTTAGGTCCGGCCCACGGCCACACGATTGCACATGTCATTGAGCATCGCTCCGATGAGGTCCTGCAGGTTGAGCACGGCTCGCTTTATCCGGCATTGCATCGCCTGGAAGATCGTGGCTGGATTTCTTCCTTTTGGGGAACGTCTGAAAACAACCGCAGGGCCAGGTATTACCGGCTGACCAGGACCGGACGCAAGCAATTGGCCGAACAAACCAGCCGCTGGGACCAACTGGTCACGGCGATCAACCGAATTTTGCGGCCGGCGGCGGAGTGATGGAATGAGTTGGCGGCGGTTTTTTCGGCGAGACCAGTGGGACAGGGAGCGTTCCAGCGAAATTCAGACTCACCTGGAAATCGAGATTGACGACAACATCTCCAGGGGTATGTCTGCGGAAGAGGCCCGCTCGGCAGCTTACCGAAAGCTTGGCAATCCCTCGCGCATTCGAGAGGAGATTTATCGCATGAACACCATCGATTTTGTAGAGACACTCGTGCAGGACTTGCGCTATACCGTGAGGACGCTGCTCAAGAGTCCGGGGTTTACGTTGGTCACGGTGCTGACTCTGGCCCTGGGCATCGGCGCGAATACTGCCATCTTCAGCGCGATCAATGCGGTTCTGCTTCGTCCACTTCCTTACAAAGAGCCTTCACGGCTGGTGACGATCTGGGCCGACCATCATTTGCGCGGCGGGCCGGTTGACGAGTGGACCAATCCTGCCGACTTTTTTGACTGGCGCGCCCAGAGCAATACGTTGGAAGACATGGCAGTCCTGGGAGCCTCGGCGCCGACTCTGATTGGCAATGGCGAACCTGAGTTGCTGCGAGGCGCAAAGATCTCTTACTCCATGTTTTCCGTTTTGGGAGTGACTCCGATGCTGGGCCGGAATTTTACTGCTGAGGATGATCGTCCTAACGCTGCGCACGTTGCAGTGCTGAGCGATGATCTGTGGCGTCGCCGGTTCAGCGCTGATTCCAAGGTGCTGGGAAAGACCATCAACCTTGACGGCATTGGACACACGATTGTAGGAGTGATGCCTGCGGGGTTTGCGTTCCCAATCGTGCCTAACCGCGAAGTATGGACGACTCTTCAACTCCCTCCGCGGGGCCGCGGGAATGCAGTGCTGCGAGCCATCGGTCGCCTCAAAGCAAGCACAACGCTGGCGCAATCGCAAACCGAGATGACCGCCATCGCGGGCCGCTTAGCTCAAGCGTACCCTGACACCAATAAAGGCATCGGCATCTCACTCATCCCGCTGCAAGAGCAAATCGGAGGCAAGGCGCGAAAGCCATTGTGGCTTCTGTGGGGGGCCGTTGGGTTGGTGCTGTTGATCGCCTGCGCCAATGTGGCAAACCTGCTGCTTGCCCGGGCAGCATCGCGGCAAAAAGAAATCAGCGTGCGGGTTGGATTGGGAGCACGGCGCACACGGCTGGTGCGGCAGTTGCTCACGGAAAGCTGCCTGCTTGCCTTGCTGGGCGGAGTAATTGGTTTGTTTCTGGCTTTCTGGGGAACGGTGTTTCTTTCCAGAGCGTTGCCGGCCACGATCAGTTCGGTGGAGCCGGTGAAGATAGATTTGGCCGTTCTCCTCTTTACTCTGGCTTTGTCGGTGCTGACCGGCTTGGGATTTGGATTGGCGCCCGCTCTGCAAGCGACTCGGGCCAATGTCACAGAGGTGCTCAAGGAAAACGCGCGATCTGCAAGCGGCGGCAAAGGAGGAAGGCGATTGCGCAGCATACTGGTGATCGCCGACGTGACCATCGCCTTAGCATTATCGGTTTCAGCAGGCCTTCTGATGAAAAGCTTTCTGCGGCTAACCAGTGTTGATCTTGGCTTCCGGCAAGATCATCTGCTTGAGGTGACCGTGCGCTTGCCCCGCCAAAGCTATTCCGATCGAGCCAAGATCTCAAACTTCTACGAACAGCTAACCCAGCGCCTGGCTGCTCTTCCCGGTGTAACAGCCGTGAGCGCAGCCTCCGATCCTCCCTTGAACGGCGTGGGCGGCAGTGACAGCGACTTCTTTATCGAGGGCAAACCCATGCCGCAACCCGACAAGAGGCCGGTTGCCTGGTACTCCTCGGTGATGCCCAATTTTCATCAGACGATGGGGATGGCGTTGCTAAAGGGCCGCAACTTCAACGACCACGATACCGCCGATTCCCAGCCGGTCGTTCTGATCAATCAGACAATGGCGCGGCGCTATTGGGGTGATGAAGACCCGGTTGGAAAGCGAATCAGCGATAGCGACCCAGCGAATCCGAAATGGAAGGAAATCGTCGGGATCGTTGGCAACGTGAAGTACTTCACCCTGGAAGCCGAGCAGCCGCCCATGATGTATCTGCCGCTCCAGCAAACTCCGAATCCCGGTATGACGCTTGCTGTGCGCACCACTGGCCCGCCGCTTGAAATGGCAGCCCCAGTGCGCAGTGCGGTGTGGTCGCTGGATAAGAATCTCGCCGTGCCTTCGTTTACCACCATGGAACAATTGGTCGAAGGGGTTTCCGACCAGCCGCGCCTTCTTTCGTCGTTGATCGGCGCTTTTGCCATCATGGCATTGTTGCTGGCTGCGGTGGGACTATACGGCGTGATGGCTTACACGGTAACCGAACGCACCCATGAGATGGGCATACGCATGGCATTGGGAGCAACCCGAAGCAGCGTTCTGGGGATGATCTTGAGCCAGGGACTGAAACTTTCAATACTCGGGATCGCCGCCGGTTTGCTGATCTCAGTGGCATTCACCCGTGTTCTCGGCACTTTTCTTTTTCGCGTTGGCAGCACCGATCCAACAACTTTCGCAGGAGTGGCATTGCTTCTGGTGACCGTGGCTTTTGCGGCATCCTACATTCCAGCGCGCCGCGCCATGCGTGTTGATCCCATGGTGGCGTTGCGGTACGAATAGCCATGGCTGACAGCAAACCGTCTGGCGTGCAGGAAGCGACCCTTGAGGAGCTATTGGTGGCAATTAAGGCGAACATACCTGTTGCCGGTGGATCCGGACCGTGTCCCGCTGAGCCATCCTTCGCCGGCGACTGGGAAGTAGCCGATAGGGACTCTGCGGAGCGAGTTAAAAAAGCTGCTGCTGAGGTTAGAGCTCAGTTACTTTCAGAACATCGTTCACCGAAGGAAGCACTTGTGCAAGAACTCCTAGCGGCAGTCACGGCCAACAAACCTTTTGCCACTGGGACTGGACGTTGTCCTGCGGTGCCATGCTTTGATCACCACGACAGAGACGCTGAAGCAAATCGCCCGGGTTGGGAAGTTGTGGAGGGTGAATGCGCTGAACGCGTGCGAAGGGCGGCTGCTGCGTTGAGAAAGTTTCTAGAGGTAGGCTAAGGCATTTTAGGATTACTGCAGACCGTCCACATCCGTCCACTATGTCCACATCGTCCATGAAAAAGCCTTTTTACATTACCTTAAGACTTGGGCTCACAATCAATTTTGGCCCGGTGGCCTTTTGAACATCCTCGGGCGTTAGTCCCGGAGCAACTTCTTCCAGCACCAACCCTTTAGACGTGACCTTGATGAATGCCATCTCGGTCACAATGGTATCGACTACTTTCATTCCAGTGAGGGGTAAGCTGCATTTTTTGAGGATCTTCGGCGTGCCGTCTTTGGTGGTGTGCTCCATCGCAATGACGACACGGCGAGCGCCTGCAACCAGGTCCATTGCGCCGCCCATTCCTTTGACCATCTTGCCGGGGATCATCCAGTTGGCAAGATTGCCTTCTTCATCGACTTCCATCGCACCTAATACGCTGAGATCGATATGGCCGCCACGGATCATGGCAAAAGAATCGGCGCTGGAAAAATACGCAGTGCCGGGTATCTCGGTTACGGTTTCTTTGCCGGCATTAATCAGGTCGGGGTCTTCCTGGCCTTCCAATGGAAATGGACCAATGCCCAACATGCCATTCTCGCTTTGCAGGATCACATCCATGCCTTCAGGAACGTAGTTGGCGACCAGCGTGGGCATGCCGATGCCCAAGTTGACGTAGAAGCCATCACGGAGTTCTTTCGCAATGCGCTTGACGATCCGTTCTCGCTTCTCGATGTCCTTTTGTTTGTCAGTTGCCGGTATGGTTGCCATGTTCACTCCTAAGCTCTCTTCCGCACTGTGCGCTTCTCGATGCGCTTTTCTGCATTTGGGGCCAGAAGGATTCTTTTCACGTAGACTCCCGGCACATGGACCGAGTCAGGAGGAAGATCGCCCGGTTCAACTACTTGCTCTACTTCAGCAATGGTAACTTTAGCGGCGGTGGCCATCATGGGATTGAAGTTGCGGGCAGTCTTACGAAAGACCAGGTTGCCCCAGCGGTCGGCCTTCCAGGCTTTCACCAATGCAAAATCTGCTTTGAGCGCGCGCTCCATCACGTAGGGGCGTCCATCGAACTCGCGAACTTCTTTGTCCTTTGCTACCAGCGTGCCCACACCGGTCGGCGTAAAGAATGCCGGGATACCTGCGCCGCCTGCCCGGATACGCTCCGCCAATGTGCCCTGAGGATTCAATTCCAACTCCACTTTGCCGCTCAAAACCATTTGCTCGAAGACCTTGTTCTCGCCTACATAAGAGCCGATGTGCTTCCTGATCTGGCCGGCATACAGCAGCTTGCCCAGGCCAAACTCATCGACGCCAGCGTTGTTAGAGATGGTCGTGAGGTTCTTCACGCCCTTGCGCACCAGGCCCTCGATCAGGCTCTCAGGAATGCCGCATAGGCCAAAACCACCGACCATGATGGTGCATCCATCGGTAATATCGCGAATGGCTTCATCGACGTTGGGAACGACTTTGTTCATAGCGCAACGATTCTAAATTAGCTGTTAGCTCTTAAGCCATTAGCTCTTAGCCTTTAGCTTTTAGGTTCTGTCTTCCGGTTCCTGGCTTTGTGGATTATGGCAACCGCTGAGATGCTAAAAGCTATTTAGCTAATGGCTAACATCTGCTCTTATTCCATCAACCTGCGCAGCAGTCTCTTTCCTTCCGGCCAGTCGCCTAACCCGGACTCGCTGTTGATGTGGCCGGCATCGCCGATCTCGATGAGGCTGCTTCCCCAAACTTCGGCGAGATCACGGGCGCTCTCCGGGGTGAGATAAGGGTCGTTGCGGCTCACTACTACCACCGAGGCACACGGCAGAGGCTGACGCGGAATGGGAGCGAAGTCTTTCAACAACAGGGGCATGTCATCGCGGTCGATGTCGGCAGGCGCAACCAGGAGCGCACCCTTCACCCGGTAAACAAGTTCAGGAGCCATAAAAAACCAGTGGGCGAGTGCGATGCAGCCGAGACTGTGGCCCACAAACACGATTGGAGAAGGAGCCTCGAGAACCGCCTGGGTGATGTTATTGACCCAGTCGCGGCGTTTGGGTGTCTCCCAGTCCGCTTGCTGCACGCGTTTGAAATCGGGATTCTGCTGCTCCCATAATGTCTGCCAATGCAGAGGGCCGGAATTCTGCCAGCCCGGTAAAACCAGTACCGTGTTATTCATGTTTTGTTTTTCAGTTCAAAACGGTTGGCCAGGTCAAACTCGTCGCGCAAGGCCTGGGACCGAAGATTCTCGCGAATGTGCGCCAGCCGCTGCTCCAGAACGCTGAGAGCCTGTTCGATGTTGCCGGTATTCGTATGGGCAATGTCGCGCCACATGGAATAGGGACTGGAGGCAATACGGGTCATCTCGGAGAGAGCCCGTCCGCCGATCAAGGGGAGGTCAGGGTCGTCTCCGAACTCTTCAGCCAGTGCCCCTGCCAATGCGGTCGACATCATCTGCGGCAGGTGGCTGATCCAGGCACAGAGATAGTCCTGGCGTTCGGCTTCCATCTTGATGATTTTCGCCCCGATCTTTTCCAGCAATGCCCTATAGGCTCCAAGTCTTCCTTGATCGAGCTTCTGCTCCGGTTGAATTGGAACCAGCAGCCAGGCAGCATCGCGAAACAAGGATGCCTCGGCATGATCAATGCCGCCGTGCTCCTTGCCGGCCATAGGGTGTCCGCCGAGAAAACGTTCCGCAGCGCGGTCGCCAAAAACGTTCCGGGCGCGCTCAACAATCTCCTTCTTGGTGCTCCCGGAATCTGTAATGAGAGCGTCTGGAGCGGCCACAGGTCCGATTCGCTCAATCAGATCGATGATCGCGCCTACAGGCGTTGCCAGAAAGACCAGATCGCTGCCCTTGACGGCCTGCACCGGGTCTTCAATTCCTTGCCCTATGGCTCCCAGTTTTAGCGCCCGCTCGAGCACGCCCGGCCGGTCACAACCTATGACACGACTACCGATTCCAGAGGCAGCAACGGCCAAGCCGAATGAACCGCCGATTAGCCCGGTACCGATGATGGTGATTTGCTTAAACTCCATGAATCAGGCCAGCATCCGGCCTACTGCGGGGGCAATGATCCTAAGCTCGGACATCAGCTTCACAAACTGCTCCGGGTATAACGATTGAGCGCCATCGGAAAGCGCTTTATCCGGGCAATTATGCACTTCCACCAGCAAACCGTCAGCGCCCGCAGCAATTGCGGCGCGGCCCATAGGCGGAACTTTGTCCCGGCGTCCGGTGCCATGGGAGGGATCGGCAACCATGGGCAGGTGCGACAATTTTTTCACAATGGGAATGGCAGAAATGTCCATGGTGTTCCGGGTATAAGTTTCAAAAGTGCGAATGCCGCGCTCACACAGAACCACTTCGTAGTTGCCGCCGGCCATGAGGTATTCAGCCGAGAGCAACAACTCCTCGATGGTGGCGGCAATGCCTCGCTTCAACAGCACCGGCTTGCGGACCTTGCCAAGTTCACGCAGCAGGTTGAAGTTTTGCATGTTGCGGGCACCGACCTGGAGCATGTCAACATAAGGCAGCATCAAGGGAATCTGCGAAATCTCCATGACCTCGCTGACCACCAACAGGCCGAACTTTTCCGCAGCTTCACGTATCAGTTTCAAAGCGTCTTCGCCCATGCCCTGAAAAGAGTAGGGGGAAGAACGAGGTTTAAAAGCCCCACCGCGAAGAAATTTTCCGCCACATTGGGAAACGGTTTCGGCGATGGCAAATATCTGCTCCCGCGATTCAACGGAACATGGACCGGCCATAATCACGATCGCATCGCCACCTATGCTGATGCCGTTGGCGAACCGAACGACCGTGCCCTCTGGCCGCCAGGTGCGGGCCACCAGCTTGTAAGGCGAACTGATGCGGTGAACCTCGCGCACTCCAGGGAGGACTTCGAGATCCCGAATATCGAAATCAGGGCGCGCGCCCACCGCTCCTAATACGGTCTGGCGCGCTCCGGTGGAACGATGAACTTCGAAACCCATGTTGACCAGGCGCTCAATCACCTGCTGGATTTGTTCTTCGGATGCGACTTCCTGCATTGCTACGATCATGGCTTTTTAGTCATTTACGTCGATATCAAGTTCGGTGCTGCCTCCGGCATTGGCAGCGTTGGGGTGGATCTCGATTTTTTGAATGTTTCGCATCACGTCGATGATCCGTTCAAAAACATGGCGCAATTCGCCATCGGGCAAGGGACCTTGGTTGGCTCTGCTTACGTTCTCAAATATGAACTTCTCCCGTACCGGTTCATAAATAGGCAGATTGGTATTGCGCTTCAATCTACCGATCTCTTGGGCCGCTTTGGCCCGCTCATTGAGCAACTCCACCAACCGGAGGTCCAATTCATCGATCTTCTTACGCCAATCGGCAATATCCATAAGCTTTCAGGTTCCAGGCAAGAGTTCTGCCGCAACAGCCGTGCGAGAGACTCAAATGACCTGTGCTCTTCAATAATACCAACATTGGGTTCACCGCAAAGGGCGCGAAGGCCGCAAAGGAAAACCAACAACCAAAACAAAAACAAAACCCACCACGGAGACACAGCGTAGCAGAGCCACAACCAAAACCATTAACCACAGACACGAAGGAACACAGAGGAAGTCAAATCAAAACCAACCGCAGAGATCGCAGAAGACGCAGAGCAGGATTTGATAGAGAACAGTGAAAATTTGCGCAAAAAATGAGGAAATTTGGGATTAGTAATACGGAGACACTGAGAAGATCAATAGGCAACGTCAACCGCAAAGACTACAGCGTAGCGGGGCCACAACCAAACCCGTTTTTTACCGCGGATTGACGCGGAAGAACTCGGATCAAATACTTGCTTACCACGGATCTCCACGGACGCCACTGATCTGAAAGGCGGCTTGATGAAATTCTTCGCGCCTTGGCGCGAATTTGATTGTTAGCAGTGCAGAAACCGCAGAGAGGGATTTGGGCAGTTGCGTCCTCTGGGGTTGCTCTTATCTGGGCCGGAAATTGTTTGTGTGCAAAAAAATACCGGTTACAGCGGTTACACCGGTTACAACCCGCATGAATACTGGCGATTTCTGTTACCGGTTGTTACCGCTGTTACCTTTC
>DASZFU010000004.1:0-7968 GCA_035939495.1 Candidatus Angelobacter sp.
GGTGCAAGCCGAAGGATCCGCGGTAGGCCCTTGGTTCGGTCAAGCCGCGCTGTCATCTTTGTCGAGGGCTGCTTTTTTCTTCTTTTAGTGTTAACGTTGCTTGGACTTTTTCGTCTATATCTGGATGGACTTTGCGTGTGCGCAAGCAGTCCATTCTCGAAGCGTGCTAAATCTTGTGATTTTGAGGTGTTACTTGAGATACAAAAACCTCTCCCTTTGCGCCGTGGTGCTGATGATCTCGTCGCTGGCCCTGGCGCAATCGAAATTGCCGAAGCTGCAATTTATCGATACCACTCTTGACAACGGTTTGCGGGTGATCATCGCACCCGACCATACCGCCCCGGTATTTGCGATTTGTATTACTTACAACACCGGATCGCGCAATGAGAAGCAGGGGCGCACCGGCTTTGCCCATCTATTTGAACACATGATGTATGAAGGATCAGCCAACGTGGGCAAGGGCGAACACATGTTGCTGGTGCAGAATTATGGCGGGTCGATGAACGGCAGCACGAACAACGACCAGACCAATTACTTCGAAGAGCTGCCCAAGAATCAGTTGGATATGGCTTTGTTTCTGGAATCGGACCGCATGAAGGCCCTCAACATCAACCAGGCCAATCTCGACAACCAGCGCAACGCGGTGCAGGAAGAGCGCCGGTTGCGGGTCGATAACCAGCCTTATGGAAAGTCCGGTGAAGAATTGGAAGAGCTGGCCTACGACAGCTTTCCTTATCACCATTCGGTCATCGGCTCCATGGATGACCTGAATGCCGCCAGCGTGGACGATGTAAAAGAATTCTTCCGCATCTATTACGCTCCCAACAACGCCGTGCTGGTTTTGACTGGAGATCTTGAACCGAGCGATGCGCTGGCCAAAGTTAAAAAGTATTTTGGAAACATTCCCAGGCAATCTGCGCCACCGCCCGTGAACGCCACCGAGCCCGATCATGACAAGGAGCGCCGTAAGACGATAACCGATACACTCGCCCGGCTTCCACAGATCAGCGCTGCCTACAACGCTCCTGCTGGAAATACGTCCGATTTTTATGCTTTGCAGGTGCTGGGCCAAGTACTTTCCGCAGGGCGCAGCTCGCGGATCTACGAGCATCTGGTGCATGATAAACAGATGGCGATTAATGCTTTTGCAGGAGTGCAAGAGCGCCGTGGTTCCAGTCTGTTTCGAGTGGTGGCGCTACCTCGTCCCGGCGTAAAGGTTGAGGACCTGGAAAAAGCGATTTACGATGAGATTGAAGCCATAAAGAAAGATGGTGTTACCCAGCAGGAACTGGCCAAAGTGCGGGCCCAATTCCTGCGCGGCCAGATACAGGCCCGCAGCTCATCGCAGTTTCTTGCCAACCGGATCGGCACGTTCACGGTCTGGTACAACGATCCCAATCTGATTAACACCGCCTATGAAAAATTTGTGGCGGTAACCGCCGACCAGGTCAAGCAAGCTGCTGAGAAATACCTGGTGCCCGAGCACCGATCGGTTGTCATCACTACACCCGCCGGACGCGGCGCCGCTGCCAGCACAGCGGGAATGCAGTAGGAGAATCCCATGCAAAAACACATTCTTCGATTTCTTGTTGCCCTGGCTCTCAGCACGGCGTTGATCTCGGCCCAGCAGCCGCAAAGCGCCGGCGAGCATGAGCAGCTTCCATCTCATGTACAACGCCTGAATCGTGTGCCCGTAAACCAGGAGATTCTTAAGGTTAAGCTTCCTCATCCTAAAGAGGTACGGCTTCCCAATGGCCTGACCCTCCTGGTGCTCGAACAACACAAGCTGCCCACGCTCTCCATCACCCTTTGGATCAAATCTGGCGCTCTCTCCGATCCCAAGGATATGCCGGGTTTGGCCTCATTTACCGCCGACTCGCTGCGTGATGGCACCACGAAGCGCTCCAGTACACAGATTGCCGCCGAACTGGACGAGATTGGAGCGACATTCAACGGCTTCGCGGGTTTTGGCTCGAACTTCACCTCGCTCAATGCCAGCGGCCTCAGCGAATCCGTAGACAAGCTGATGGACCTGATGAGCGACATGGTATTGAATCCCAGCTTCCCTGCGGATGAACTGGAAAAATACGTCCGCCGTGAAAAGACAGTTTTGGTTCAGCAGCGCACCGATCCCGGATTTCTGGCGCGAGAACGATTTAACCGCGCAGTTTATGGAGATTTCCCGGCGGCCATTCTTTCTCCTACTTCGGAATCCCTGCAAAAGGCTACGCCGGCTCTCCTGAAGGAATTTCACCAGGCGCACTATGCCCCCAACAATGCAATCATGGGGATTGCCGGTGACATCAATGTGGAGCAGGCGACCGCACTGGTCAAGAAATATTTTGGCCAGTGGAAAAACCATCCCGTACCCAACCCTCCGGCAACCAGCGTGGCCGCGGTTGGTCCGGCAAAAATCTTCCTGGTGGACCGGCCGGGTTCAGTGCAGAGCAACATCCTTGCCGGTGGACTTTCCTTGCGTCGCGGCGACCCGGATGAGATTCCTTTGACGGTCGCCAATCGGGTCCTGGGTGGCGGCAGCGCAGCCCGCCTGTTCATGAACCTGCGTGAAGAAAAGGGATATACGTACGGCGCATACAGCCGCGTGAGCAGCAGCCTCTATCCCGGCACATTTGCAGCCAATACCGAGGTGCGAAACCCGGTGACCGACGGCTCGCTTCACGAGTTAATGTACGAGTTCAAGCGATTGCGCGATGAAAAGGTACCTCAATCGGAACTGGATGACGCGAAGCGCTCCATCGTTTCCAGTTTTGCGCTTTCACTCGAAAACCCCCAAGCCGTAATAGGCCGATGGATGGATGCAAAATACTACGGCTTACCTGCGGATTACTGGGACCACTATTCCGATGAAATTGCCAAGGTTGACGCCGACACAGTACAACGCATGGCAAAGAAATATATCGACCTCGACCATCTGCAGGTCGTCGTGGTCGGCAGCGCCAAAGACGTCCGCGAAGCCGTCGGCAAATACGGCACGGTGCAGGTTTTTGACACCGATGGCAAGCCAGTTGAAGCCAAAGCGGCGAGTGCGGGTTCGAGTGGCAAATGATCGAATTTGGTAATTGAGTAATGTGGTAATTTGAAGTCTTAAGCCCGGAGAAATCCGGGCTTTTTTGTTGGTGCAAGAAACAAGAAATTATCAGATATGGTGGTGGCTTCTTGAAGACTCCCTGCGCTAAACTAACGCATTAAAGATACCGAGGAGACGTAGTGCGGATCGACCATCTCACCATCCAGAATTTTCGCGGATTTGAACTCAGCGAATTTGAATTCAACCCGCATTTCAATCTGGTGGTGGGAGACAACGCCACAGGAAAAACCTCGGTCCTTGATGCCCTATCAATCGCCGTTGGAAGCTGGTTCCTTGGGATGCCGGGGTATGTAAAGGTCCCTGGCATTAGCTCGGACGAAGTTCGCGTCATTGCCCATCCCTACCAAGACGTTTACTCTTTCGATAAACAGTTCCCTTCACGAATCCAGGCCCGTGGGATTGTAATGGGGCAAGCCCTTATTTGGACACGGGAATTGAGCCGGGTAGGTGGGCGAACTACATCGACGTCCGCTCAGAATGTAAGCAGTGCAGCCACAGAAGCAGAAGTGCGAGCACGGGATGGAGAAAATATCACGCTTCCTCTGATCTGCGCTTATGGCACAGAGAGACTATGGTTTGAGACTACTCATAGAAAGAGCGCAAAAAGCAAAAGCCATAACAATGTTTTGCCTTCGCGGCTTGATGGATATAGAGACTGCATCGATTTCACGATCAAAGAATCTGCTCTCCTCGATTGGATTCGGGCGGAGGTATCTGCCAGCCAGCAGCGCGGGAGCGAGACTCTCGCTCTTCGAGTCATAAAGCAGGCTATCGTTGATTGCGTCGAGGGCGCGGAGTCACTTTACTATGACGAGCGCTATAAAGACCTGGTCGTCAGCATAAAGTCATACGGACAACAGCTCTTCCAGAACTTGAGTGACGGCCAGCGTATCATGCTCACTTTGGTGGGTGATTTGGCAAAACGGGCCACTACGCTCAATCCACACTTGGGTGGCAAAGCGTTAGAGGAAACACCAGGTATTGTTACGATCGATGAGCTTGACCTTCATCTTCATCTTCACCCAAAATGGCAACGCCATGTGATTCATGATCTCAAGGCGACCTTTCCATCGCTTCAGTTCATCGCTACTACGCATTCCCCCCAACTGATTGGCGAAGCTTTGCCTGAAGAGGTTGTTCGGCTCGGCCAGAGGGAACCTTCTCATCCAGCCCAATCTTTTGGAATGGATTCAAACTGGATCCTAAGGCATGTGATGGGCGCGGAGGACCGGGATCGAGAAGTTAAAGTCAAGTTGGACGAGATCGAAAGTCTCATTAACAGCTTCCACCTTGACACTGCTCAGTCCAAAATTGACGAACTTCGCAGCGCGATTGGTAACCATCCCGACCTCGTCCGCTTTTCCGCTCGAATCGACCGCTTCTCACGGAAAGCTCAATGAAGAGAATTGTAAAAGGCCGGGAGCCGGAAGCTCTTCGCCTGTGGAGGGAGCAAAACGCGTCAATTCCAGAAAATTTGAAATATGACCGCGGGAATTGGCCCACTCGCGCAGTGAAGGCTCAGATGCTTGCCGAGCAGGGATACCTTTGTGCGTATACCATGCAATCCATCACAACTGAAGACCATTGCCATATCGAGCACGTAGTACCGCAGAGCCAGCCGGGCCAGCCACTGCATTTCGATATCGATTATCACAACCTGCTGGCCTGTTCTCCCGGTAACCAGCCGCCACCGAATTGGAATCCCAAATATCCTTACGGTGCGCAATTCAAGGGAGCAAAATACATCGATGAAAATAATTTCGTTTCTCCACTGAGAGAAGATGTGGAAAAGCGGTTCCATTATGGTCCGGACGGCTCTGTTATTGCCTCCACTCGCGATACTGCCGTAGTGAGCACAATTAGAATCCTTTACCTGGACCATCCCAACTCGTTGAACTGCGAAAAGCAGCTATCAATGAGCTCATCCTGGATGCCGATCCTCCCCTGTCAGTGGAAGAAGCAGAAGTTCTTTCCGTCGACGTGAT
Source organism: Candidatus Angelobacter sp. (assembly GCA_035939495.1). Classification (GTDB taxonomy): domain Bacteria; phylum Acidobacteriota; class Terriglobia; order Terriglobales; family Acidobacteriaceae; genus Angelobacter. The sequence continues at coordinate 5,095 of DASZFU010000004.1, forward strand.
GGCGGTCAATTCAGCAGGGCGATTTCCTGAATTCTGCCTGGCAATTTCGCAAGTGGCTGAATGGTACGCCCGGATGATGAGAGAACCGGGCTAAGACGGGCTAAGACCAATACCGTTCACTTAAAGGAATACGAGTGCGAATGAAGCCTCGATACTCCAGCGCCGTAGGCGCGAAAAGAAGTTAGCCCAGCGCGTAAGCGCTGGGAAATGAAAAAGAAACAGAAACAAGCCCCGTAGGGGCGACACAGGGTTTGTCTATTGATCAAGATGGTTCACAAAGGCTTAAGTGAACGGTATTGGGGTTAAACCGCATCTAAATGGGAGCCTGTTCGAGCGAGACGATAAACTGAATCCCGTTTACGTGCTTGCCCTGCAATCTCGAATCATTGGTAACAAACAAATCCACGCCCGCTCCTGCCGCACATGCGAGTTGGATGGCATCAGGAGCTTTCAAAGAGCGGTCTGAACGAAGCGATGCATAAATTTTGGCGGCCTTCACATCGAACGGCAGCAGTAACAATGTGGTTGTGAGTGCTGATTCATACTTGGCACAGAGTGATTGATTCCCAACTTCCATTGGTTTAACAAGCACCTCGGCAAGAGTCAGTGTTGATGTCAACAATTGATCACCGCGCGCCAGCATCCTGGAACGAAGACGCGCTGTCGCTTTCGACAGTGGGCCGTAGTCTTCAAATAGGTAGATGAAAAGATTTGTGTCCCAGAAGATACGGCTCATTCCCAACCCTCACGCAGGCGGCGCACATACTCATCTGCGTGCTCATTTGCCCAAAGATGTTTGCCAGACCCGCGCAAGGAAAGAAGCGGATCGGATTGAGATGCCGTGGCTGAAGCAGTAGCACACCAACCCTCATACCAATTCAGCAAGCCACTATATCCGGAAGGGAGGGATTCCCTATCGGGATGGATTTTGCCTCCTTCCCGTTCAGGGTGATAGGAATCACCTTTCCTAAAAAGGCGGCGACGGCCTGCAGAGGTTTCAATCAGCATGCAATACCGGCCTGGATTCGGTGCACGGTTAGCCACGCAGTGCTGGACGGCGTGAACGTAAACTCCTGATCGAAAAGGCTTCGAAATACCCTCTTTCTTTGCGCGTTCAACAATCTCTGCAATCGTAAAGTCTGGCCGTTCAGGATATTGACGGTGGAGTAATGCAGTGGCGATCCAGACCTCATCGGCCACTTTTACACGGGCTTTTATCAAAACTGGAGTCATGATGGTTTACTCCATTTCTAAATTACTAAGTAATTATATAACTGTCAATAATTCATAGTAATTTAGGTAATTGGCAAGGCTACAAAAAAACGCAAAGTTCCCTCACGCTTGCTCCGCGCGCTGAAAAGAACGCGCGCCCTGGCTGGCGGGTGTTCAGGATGCGCGAAATCGTGTTGGGGAATCGAGGAGAAAGAAGAGAACCACAGAACTAGGGTGATCGTTGGAGGAATTCGGGAGTCGAAGCTTTACCCTCTACAATATAATCATACGCTTGCCAAAAAGCTGTCTGCTGATGACGGCCCGAAAACCAATGGCCATGAGGACTGAGTGAAAACTGTATTTGTTGTGGGAGCGGGACCTGCGGGGATGTTTGCTGCCCAGAAGATTGCCCAGGGTGGACATGAAGTCATTATTTTCAACCGGGACATCAAGCCTGGGGGCTTGGCTGAGTATGGAATTTACCCGACCAAGGACAAGATGAAGATCGGCCTGCGCAAGCAGTTTGCCAAGGTGTTGAGCTTGCCCAACGTACACTACATCGGACACCTTGGGGTCGGTCATGGCTCTCCTGTCAGCATCAGTGAGTTGCGGGAGTTCTCGCCGAGCGCGCTGGTTTTTTCTGTTGGCGCTCAGGGGACCAAGAAGTTGGGCCTTGCCGGCTGGGACGCAAAGGGTGTCTATTCGGCCAAGGACTTTGTTTACCACTACAACCAGCTCCCTCCTTTTTCTTCACAGGATTATTCGATCGGCAAACGGGTGGCTATCGTCGGCATGGGCAACGTGATGGTTGATATTGCCCGCTGGCTGCTTCTTGATACACCGAAGAAGACTGCGGAAGAGGTCATCGTCGTGGCCCGCCGAGGTCCCTTTGAAGCCAAGTTCGATTTGAAGGAATTCGTCTACGTTGAAAACTTCCTGGATAGAGACGCTTTTCAGCAGGAGTTGAATCGCATCCAGCCGCAGCTTGCTGCTGTAGGGCAGGATATCAGCCGTGTTCACGAAGACACTTTTCCGGTGCTGGCCAAACCACCCCAGCCTTCGCCAGGACCACGGCTTCTTTTCCGCTTTCTCTGTTCGCCGCAGGCCATCCATCAGGATGCTCAGGGACGCATCAATCGGCTCACGGTCACCGAAAATATCCTGACCGAGCGCGATGGAAATATTTCCGCCAAAGCTACCGGCAAGACTGCCGATCTGGACGTAGACACCATGATCTTCGCCATCGGCGACGTGATCGATCCCCAGTTGGGCCTGCCTTTAGGCGGAGATGGTTACGCCGTCAACTCCGATCCTGTTGATCCAAAGCGCGCTTCCTACGAGGTGTTTGATCCTGTGAGCGGAAAGCTCATTGAGGGAACCTATGTCGTAGGCTGGGCGCGCAAGGCGAGCGAAGGGCTGGTGGGAATTGCACGACACGACGCGGAGGTAGGAGCAGTTCACGTGCTCAAGTATCTTGAAGCTGTGCCGGAGAAAGCTGCGCCTTCGCCGCAGGAAATTCTGCGTCACCTGGAAAACAAGAATTTGCGACTGGTAACCAAGAGTGATCTCGAGTTGCTCGGACGGGCGGAAGAGAGAGAAGCAAAGGAACGAGGGATACCGTGGTTCAAATACTCCGATGACGAAAAAATGCTGGCGGCCATA
>DASZFU010000005.1:0-61593 GCA_035939495.1 Candidatus Angelobacter sp.
GCTGCGTGGCATCGGCAAGGACGATGTGGAACGCGGCATGGTGCTGGCGAAGGGTGGATCGATTACACCCCACACCAAATTCAAGGCTGAGATCTACGTGCTGAACAAGGAAGAAGGAGGACGGCATACGCCGTTCTTCAAGGGCTATCGTCCACAGTTTTACTTCCGCACGACGGACGTGACGGGAGTAGCGGAGTTGCCGGAAGGCACGGAGATGGTGATGCCCGGCGACAACGTCTCGCTGACGATTGAGTTGATCACCCCGGTGGCCATGGAGAAAGGCCTGCGGTTTGCAATCCGCGAAGGCGGCAAGACGGTGGGTGCGGGAACGATCTCGGAGATTGTTCAATAGAACGCTATTTGCTATGAATCAAGTTAGCGGCTCATAGCTAGCAGCTAAAAGGCAGGTTTTATGCGTGAAATCGTGACATTACAGTGTGGCGAATGCAAAGAACGCAATTATTCCACGACCAAAAACAAGAAGACCACGACCGGTCGTCTGGAATTCAGCAAGTTTTGCAAGCGGTGCCGCAAGCACACGCCGCACAAGGAAACGAAATAGATTGGGTAATTGAGTAAGTTGGTAATTGGGTAATTGTTTCAAAATTACCAAATTGCCCAATTCCAGGAGGGGCGTAAGCTCAACGGTTAAACTGCCGGTCTCCAAAACCGGACTTGGGGGTTCGAATCCCTCCGCCCCTGCCAATTGAAATTGAGGAAAGTAGGAGTTAGATGGCAAAAGCAGTGATCGTCGCACGCGATGAACAAAGCATCGGCGGAAAGCTGAAGCAGTTCCCTGCACGCACGATGGGATTCTTTTCTGACGTTCGCAATGAAATGCGCAAGGTCACCTTTCCCACGAGAAAGGAAGTTCAGGCGACTACCATAGTGGTGATTATCACTGTATTGCTGTTTTCCCTCTACTTCTGGCTTCTCGATCTTGGGATCGGAAATCTCGTTACCTGGGTGCTGAGCCGTGCCAAGTAATAAAGCACCGGAGAGTGTACAACGCCAAACTATGGATGAACAGATCACAACTGGGCCTCCCGCTGAAGATTCCAATCCGAATATGCGGTGGTACATCATCCACACCTATTCCGGTTTTGAGAAGAAGGTAAAAGAATCGCTGGAGTCGCGTATCCAGGCCTTTGGGCTCCAGGAAAAAATCGGGAAAGTTGTGATTCCGACTGAGCCCGTCACCGAGATTCGTGGCGGCAAGAAATATACGGTCGAAAGAATGTTTTATCCCGGATACGTCCTGGTGCAGATGGATCTGAGTGGTTTTCGCGCCGGCGGGGAGGGCGATCACGTGTGGCACGTGGTTAAGTCCACGCCTCGAGTGACTGGATTCGTGGGAACAGCAAACGATCCTACACCGCTCTCGCAGGACGAAGTGAATCAGATCGTCTATCGGGTCAGTACCGGCAAAGAGACGCGCAAGATCAAGGTCAAGTTTGAAAAGAGCGAGACGGTTCGCATCATCGATGGCCCCTTCGCCAACTTCAATGGCACAGTGGATGAAGTCAATGAAGACCGCGAAACGTTGAAGGTGATGGTTACGATCTTTGGCCGTGCTACGCCGGTGGAACTGGAATTCGGCCAGGTCGAGAAAGTCGCATAGTTGATTTGGTAATTGATTAATTTGGTAAGTGGGTAATTGAAAATCGAAGCAGTTCTTTGATGTCTAAGCTGCTGGAACAAGACTCAAGACCAGGATTTGAATAATTTATGGCACCGAAAAAAGTTCAAGGACAAGTAAAGCTCCAGATCGAAGCTGGTAAGGCAACGCCGGCGCCGCCGGTTGGCCCGGCTCTGGGGCAGGCGCAGATCAACATCATGGAGTTTTGCAAACAGTTCAATGCGCGCACTTCCAACAAAGAAATGGCAGGGCTGATCATTCCGGTGGTAATCACCGTGTATACTGATCGTTCCTTCACTTTCATTACCAAAACGCCTCCGGCATCTGTGCTTCTGAAGCGCGCAGCAGGCATCGCCAAAGGCTCAGGCGCGCCCAATAAGGACAAGGTGGGCAAAGTGACGGAAAAACAAGTTCTGGATATTGCCAAACAAAAGATGCCCGACCTGAATGCAGCCTCGGTTGACGCTGCTATCAAGAGCGTCAAAGGTACGGCCCGCAGCATGGGCATTGAAGTAGTTGCTTGAAATTGAAAATCGCATGAACCACGGCCCGGAGATTTTTTCCGTAGCGGTGGGAGATAAGGAAAACAGATGAGTCGCAAAGCGGGAAAAAATATCACGAAGGCTCGCGCAGCCATTGAGAAACGTTCCTACCAGCTCAATGATGCTGTGCCTCTTCTGCAAAAAGTCAAATACGCTAAGTTCGATGAAACGGTGGAAGTCACGCTCCGGCTTGGTGTCGATCCCAAGCATGCCGACCAAATGGTGCGCGGGACTGTGGTTTTGCCGCACGGCCTTGGTAAGTCGAAGAAGGTATTGGTTATTGCCAGCGGCGAAAAGGTAAGGGAGGCGGAGGGTGCAGGGGCCGACATTGTGGGCGGCGAAGATATGGTCGAAAAAATCCAGAAGGAAAACTGGACAGACTTCGACGCCGTCATCGCTACGCCCGACATGATGAAGTCGGTGGGCAAGCTTGGCAAGGTACTTGGTCCCCGGGGCCTGATGCCCAATCCTAAGACTGGTACCGTCACTTTCGATATCGCCAATGCTGTCAAAGAAATCAAGGCTGGTAAAGTGGAATTCCGCACCGATAAGACAGCACTCGTGCATGTACCCGTTGGCAAGATCTCATTTACGCCCGACAAGTTGGTGGAAAATGCCTCGGCGGTGATCACAAGTGTCGTTCGGGCCAAACCGGCTGCTGCCAAAGGCAAGTACATCAAGGGGGCGTACATTTCCTCCACGATGGGACCTGGTATCGCCGTAGACACGGCCGCAGTAGAGGCTGCCGCCAAAGCATAGGACCAGAGATACATGTGAGGCGCGGGCGCCTGCGTTGAAGTTGAGGCGTTAAGCAGGCGTGAGCGGAGCAGGAGCCTGCTGCCGAAATCCTGAGCGTTAGCAAAGGATCTTTAACTGCAACACCGCGTGGGAACGAAGCAACAACAAACAAAGGATTTGACCATGGCTGTTACCAAAGTTGAGGCGTTAAGCAGGCGTGAGCGGAGCGGGCGCCTGCTACCGAAATCCTGAGCGTTAGCGAAGGACCTTTAACTGCAACACCGCGTGGGAACGAAGCAACAACATACATAAGGATTTGACCATGGCTGTCACAAAAGCTAAAAAAGCCGAACAGATTGACAAACTGAAGAGTGACCTGGAGAAGGCCAACAGCATGATTGTGGGCACTTTCTCCAAACTTACAGTCGCCAAAGATTTCGAGTTACGTAAAACTGTGCGTGCCGCCGGGGGCCGCTATCAAGTGGTCAAGAACACGCTTGCCGGCCGGGCCGCCGAGGGTACCAAGGTTGGCGAGGCTCTGAAGGGACTCAAGGGAGTTAGCTCCATCGCCTATACCGAAGGTGATCCGGTAGCGTTGGCGAAGGCCCTGAGTAAGTACGTCGATGACAATCCGGAATTCTCTTTCAAGACCGGTATTTTGGAAGGCCGCCTGATTTCTCAAAAAGAGATCAAGGCATTAGCTACGATGCCTGCCAAGGAAGAGATTTATTCCAAGCTCCTGTTCCTGATTAACGCCCCTGCGCAACGCTTGGTCACAGCGATGAACGCTGTAGGCCGCGATTTGGCTGTAGTGGTCAATCAGGCTGTAGAGAAGAAAAAGTTTAAGGACGACGGCGCGGAACCGGCAGCAGTTATTGCTTAAAGGTTGTCGGTAGTAGCCGGTGAGTTTTCCTGGAGGACCTAGTGCAAACCCTTCAGGCTAAAGAGGTTCTCGCTGCAGGCATTCACGTGGCGCGGTCTGGGCGCATTTGGAACGCGATGAAGGCAGGCGGCGATCAGCACAAATCAAGTTTCAAGGAAATTGGAGAATCATCATGGCAGATTTGCAGCAGTTAGAAGATCAAATTGTAGAGCTTAGCCTTCTGGACGCGGCTCAGCTCGTGAAGAAGCTGGAAGAGCGCCTTGGCGTTTCAGCCGCCGCGGCCGCGCCGGTAGTGGTCGCCGGTGGTGGCACGGGCGCCGCAGCAGCTCCAGCGGAGGAGAAAACCGAGTTCACCGTCGTTCTGACCGGGGCGGGAGCCAATAAGATCAACGTCATTAAGGCGGTTCGGGAAGTCACGAGCCTCGGTCTGAAAGAAGCCAAAGACCTTGTGGACGGCGCTCCCAAGCCCATCAAGGAAAATGTCTCCAAGGAAGAGGCGGAGACCATTAAGAAGAAGTTTACCGAAGCTGGCGCTAGTGTTGAGATCAAGTGACGAACAGCAGCATGTCACCCTGAGAGGCTGTGACTTTTTTAAAATTTGCGAGTTTTTTGACGTGTAACTACTTTGTTTTCAATATCACTTTTTGCGCAAAATCAAAAAAGTCACAACCTCTGAGGTGAGCATTGCGAGCCGCAGGGCTGCTGCATGTCATCAGAGCAAAGCGTCTCTTGGTTAACGGGCGGTAAGAGGAGCGAAAGGTCGCGATGACCGTCTGCCTCGAGAGTGGTTCACTTTCGAAAAAGTGAACCATCCAGCTAACTTGAATCCGGGGGGGATTTCTGGTATCAAATATAGAGTGAGGTTCTCTCCCAATTTTCACAAAATGCATTCGCAGGACAGGAAAATGGCCTCTTAAAAGCGGAGAGGGGCTGGGGCACTGACCTGCCTTTTGTCGACTATTAACATGGGCCTGTTGATGGCGGGCCAAAAACGGTCTAATCAGACGGGGCGGACAAGTACAACTCAGGATTCATATTAGCGTGTTGCGGCGCCAACGGGAACTTTTGTCTCCCGCTGGCGGTTTGTCTTTTCCGCACAACCGTCTTTTCCAGACCGGCGTGCAGCCTTCGTAAGCTGCATTAGTTAACAGGTTTGCTTCCGAAATGCAAGAAGTTTTCGGAGCAGCAGTCCAGTTCGCCACCGTAGAGAGCGAACGGAAACAGCAAAGATTCAGGAGTTATTCATGGCCAAAAAGAATGGCGCCTATCGTTATCGTCTCGATTTTTCCAAGATTCCGGCAACGCTTCAAATTCCTAACCTGATTGAAGTGCAGAAACGTTCCTATGATCGTTTCCTGCAAATGGACAAGCTGCCCAGCGAACGCGACGACAGCGGTCTCCAGGCAGTGTTTCAATCGGTGTTTCCCATTACTGATTTTCGCAATGTATCCGAGTTGGCCTTTGTCGATTTCGCCATCGGCAACTGGGAATGCAAGTGCGGACATCTGAAGGGTCTTCATCACCTCCGAACCACGTGTCGTAATTGCGGCAATACCGTCATTACCGACCCGTTTCATCCGGGCGAGGTGCTTTGCGGCAAATGCGGCACCTACAACGCCAATACTCCCGATTTCTGCAACAAGTGCGGAGACCCGGTCGGATTGCAATTGAAGTACGACGTGGCCGAGTGCGAAGAGCGCGGTATGACCTACTCTGCGCCTCTGAAGGTCACCATCCGTCTGACGATCTATGACAAAGATCCCGAGAGTGGCAACAAGAGCATCCGTGACATCAAGGAGCAGGAGGTCTTCTTCGGTGACATCCCGCTCATGACCCAGAACGGTACGTTCATCATCAACGGTACCGAACGGGTCATCGTGAGCCAGCTCCATCGCTCCCCGGGCGTCTTCTTTGAGACCGCCAATAACCGCACCTACTTCCTGGGTAAGATAATTCCGTATCGCGGCTCCTGGGTGGAGTTCGAATACGACCAGAAGAATATTCTCTACGTGCGCATCGATCGTAAGCGTAAGTTCCTGGGAACCATCTTCCTGCGGGCCTTGGGACTGCGAGCCGACGAAGACATTCTGCGCACCTTCTACACCGTGGATCGCATCAGCCTGCGCGAGAAAAAGCTGCGCTGGATGCTGGAGAGCGCCATTGAGCGTCCCACGAACCTGGTAGGCCTCAAGCTCGCTCATAGCATTAAGGACAAGAGTGGCCACGAGATCGCGCATTCCGGGCGCAAGATTACCCCGGCGGTTTTGAAAGAAATCCAGAAAGCCAAGATCACTGAGATTGACATTGACACTACGGACCTGGAAGGAGCTTTCACCGCTGCCGATGTTGTGGATGTAAACACCGGCGATATCCTGCTGGAAGCCAACAGCGAGATTACCGCCGACAAGCTTTCCAAGTTCATGGATGCGGGCATCGAAGAGATCCACGTCTTCTTCCCCGAGCGCGACGATGTGGGCAATGTGATTAGCGCCACCTTGCGTCGTGACTCGGTCAAGACCCCGCAGGAAGCTTTGATCGAGATTTACCGCAAGCTGCGTCCCGGCGATCCGCCGACGTTGGATACCGCCACGGCCCTGTTCCACGGCATGTTCTTTGATCCGCGCAAATATGACTTCAGCCGCGTTGGCCGCCTGAAGTTCAATATCAAGCTTTATGAGAAGAACGATGCCACCAATCTGGAAAAGCGCACGCTCGATCCCGACGATTTTTATGCCACCATTCGCTACCTGCTGAAGCTGCGCAAGAACTTTGGCGCAGTGGATGACATCGATCATCTCGGTAATCGCCGTGTCCGCGCCGTGGGTGAATTGATGGAGAACCAGTTCCGCATTGGTTTGGTTCGCATGGAGCGCGCCATCAAGGAAAAGATGAGCGTGTATCAGGAAATGTCCACAGCCATGCCGCATGATCTGGTTAATGCCAAGCCGGTCATGGCTGCGATCCGTGAGTTCTTTGGATCATCGCAGCTCTCGCAGTTCATGGACCAGACCAATCCTCTTTCGGAAATCACACACAAGCGCCGCTTGTCGGCCCTTGGTCCAGGAGGCTTGTCTCGTGAGCGTGCCGGATTCGAAGTGCGCGACGTTCATCCAACGCACTACGGTCGTATATGCCCGATTGAGACCCCTGAAGGCCCGAATATCGGCTTGATCAGCTCTTTGAGTTGTTACGCGCGAATCAACGATTACGGATTCATTGAGTCGCCTTACCGGCGCATCAAAGACGCGCGAGTCGTCGATTATGTGACTGTGGTCAACGCCGGAGACAGCGATTACCGGGTAGGCGATCATATTGAATTGAAGGAGGCAGAGAAGGCCAATGCGGAGCTGAAAGAGCGCCGCAAGAAGCTTATCGAAACTGAGCCGTTTTCGTTCTATCTCTCGGCCTGGGAGGAAGACCGGCATGTGATCGCCCAGGCAAACATCGAACTCGATGACAAAGGGCGGATTGTCGCTGAACTTGTGAATGCCCGCAAGGCCGGCAACTTCGTCCTGGTTCCCAGGGAAGAAGTGGATTACGTAGATGTCAGTCCCAAACAACTGGTTTCGGTTGCCGCTTCGCTCGTGCCGTTCCTGGAGCACGATGACGCCAACCGTGCTCTCATGGGCGCCAACATGCAACGCCAGTCGGTGCCGCTGCTGCGAGCCGCTGCTCCGCTGGTGGGAACCGGCATGGAAGGTGTAACTGCCCGTGACTCGGGAGCGGTGGTGCTGGCCCGCCGTAACGGCATTGTGGATTCGGTCGATTCCGAGCGCGTGATTGTTCGCGTGGAAGGCGAGCATCATCCGACGCAGCTTTCGCGTGAGGTGGGCAGCGATATCTATCAGCTCACTAAGTTCAAGCGCTCCAACCAGAATACCTGCATCAACCAGAAGCCGATTGTGAAGAAGGGCGACAGGGTCGCCAAGGGCCAGGTTATCGCTGATGGTCCTTGCACCGATAAAGGCGAACTGGCTCTCGGACGCAACGTGCTTGTGGCCTTCATGCCCTGGCGCGGCTACAACTTCGAGGACGCGATCCTGGTCTCCGAAAAAATGGTCAAAGAGGATTACTACACCTCCGTTCATATCGAGGAGTTCGAGATCGAAGCCCGCGATACCAAACTGGGACCGGAGGAGATCACCCGCGATATCCCGAACGTGAGCGAGTCATCTCTCCGCGATCTGGATGAAAGCGGCGTCATCCGCATTGGCGCTACGATCAAGCAGGGCGACATCCTGGTAGGCAAAGTCACGCCCAAGGGCGAAACTCAGCTTACCCCTGAAGAGAAGCTGCTACGCGCCATCTTCGGCGAAAAAGCCGGTGATGTGCGCGATGCCTCGCTCACTTGTCCTCCGGGCATCGAGGGTACAGTGGTTGACGTGAAGATCTTCTCCCGCAAAGGCCAGGAAAAGGACGAGCGTGCCAAAGCCATTGAGGCCACGCAGATCGAGCGATTGGAAAAGAACCTTGCCGATGAAATTCGAATTCTCACGGACGAGCGTTTAAAGCGTTTGGAGGCGATTCTCGGAAGCAAGGAAGTTCAGGCCGACCTGCATGATGAGCGTACCAACAAACGGCTGCTGACCAAGGGCGTTGTCCTTGATCGCGAGACTATCGAGCGTATTTCGACGCGTAACCTGAAACGCATCAAGTATGCCGACAAAGACCCGCGCGTCAACGAGCAGATTGACGAGATCGAAGAGATGACCTCGCGCCAGATTGACGTTTTGCGCAAGATCACTAACGAGAAGATCGCCAAGCTGCAAAAAGGTGATGAACTGCCCCCCGGCGTTATCAAGCTGGTCAAGGTTTACATTGCCATGAAGCGCAAGCTCAGCGTCGGTGACAAGATGGCTGGCCGGCACGGCAATAAAGGCGTAATCGCCCGCATTCTGCCGGAAGAGGACATGCCTTATCTGGCTGATGGCACTCCGGTTGAAATCGTGCTGAACCCTTTGGGCGTTCCTAGCCGTATGAACGTGGGACAGATCCTGGAGACGCACTTGGGCTGGGCTGGTTATCAGCTCGGGCAGAGGATCAGCGAATTCCTGAAAGAGAATTCGCGCGAAGAGGTCATTCGCCGCGAGCTCAAGGCTATCTTCAAAGAGACGCCGTTCGCCGACAAGATTGCCGAACTGGAAGACGACGAACTGATGCACGTGGCCAAAACCATGACCAATGGCGTCTACTTCGCCTCCCCGGTGTTCGATGGTTCTCGCGAAGTGGAGATCAAGGCCATGCTGCGAGAGTCCAGCTTGCCTCAGTCCGGCAAGACTGACCTTTTTGACGGCATGACCGGCGAGAAGTTCGAACAGCCTGTGACTGTGGGCTATATCTACATGCTCAAGCTCTCTCATTTAGTGGACGACAAGATCCACGCCCGCTCCATCGGGCCGTACTCGCTGATCACCCAGCAACCCCTGGGCGGAAAGGCCCAGTTCGGCGGACAGCGCTTCGGCGAAATGGAAGTGTGGGCTCTTGAAGCTTATGGTGCAGCTTACATCTTGCAAGAATTGCTCACTGCCAAATCCGATGATGTCTTTGGCCGCACCAAGATCTACGAGGCCATTGTGAAGGGCGAGGCCGCCATTGAACCGGGCGTGCCTGAGTCGTTCAACGTGCTGATTCGCGAATTGCAGTCGCTATGCCTGGACGTAGAGCTGATTAAGAGTATCGAAGGCGGTCGCAAACAGATCGCTGCCGCGGCTGACTAATGGAAGGGCTGGGCTTGACCCGGCACGAACGTAGCAAAGCCGCTGTCGCATCTCCAGAACGCTTCTGGACTGGAGTTGGGACCTGAGGTAAGAGATTCAAGCCAGAAGCCGCCCTCGGCCCCGTTAAGGCCGCAGGAGGACACCTTGTACCGTTCAAGTCCATTTGACCGAGCCAATAACGCTATTACCGATTTCGATTCCATTCGAATCAGCCTGGCTTCGCCAGAGAAAATTCGTAGCTGGTCTCATGGTGAAGTAACCAAACCTGAAACCATCAACTACCGCACCTTCAAGCCGGAGCGCGATGGGCTTTTCTGTGCTCGCATTTTTGGTCCGGTCACAGACTGGGAGTGCCTCTGCGGTAAGTACAAGCGCATGAAGCACCGGGGCGTGATTTGCGACAAGTGCGGAGTTGAGGTCACTTTGTCCAATGTCCGTCGCGAGCGCCTGGGACACATTGAGCTTGCATCTCCCTGTTCTCACGTATGGTTTTTCAAGGGATTGCCTTCCCGCATCGGCCATCTGCTCGATATTTCTTTGCGGGACCTTGAGTCTGTCCTCTACTTCGAATCCTACGTGGTTGTTGATCCCGGTGAAGCGCCGGTGAAAGACCGCGAAGTGATTAAGGAAGAGACCCGCTTCCGCGAACTGGACCAGCAGTATCGCGCTACCGGTTTCAAAGCCATGATGGGTGCTGAGGCCATCAAAGAAATCCTCAAGCGGATCGACGTGGAAGAGCTTTCCATCGACCTGCGCGAGAAGATGAAGAATGAGACCTCTCTCCAGAAACGGCTGAAGTATGCCAAGCGGCTCAAGGTTGTGGAGGCCTTCCGCAAGAGCGGTAACAAACCGCAATGGATGATCCTCGATGTAATCCCGGTGATTCCGCCGGAGTTGCGTCCGCTGGTTCCGCTCGATGGCGGCCGCTTTGCCACCTCTGATCTCAACGATCTCTATCGTCGTGTGATCAACCGCAACAACCGCCTGAAAAAGCTCATGGATCTTCATGCGCCGGAAGTCATTGTTCGCAACGAAAAGCGCATGTTGCAGGAAGCCGTCGACGCATTGTTTGACAACGGCCGCCGGGGACGCGTTTTGCGCGGCGCGAACAACCGCCCGCTCAAGTCGCTTTCCGACACCCTGAAGGGCAAGCAAGGCCGTTTCCGCCAGAACCTTCTTGGCAAGCGCGTTGACTACTCCGGACGCTCCGTAATCGTTGTAGGACCGGAACTCAAGCTCCACCAGTGCGGTTTGCCAAAGAAGATGGCTCTGGAGCTGTTCAAGCCGTTTATCTATCATCGTTTGGAGCAGACCGGCCACTGCACCACCATCAAGCAAGCCAAAGAGATGGTAGAGCAGCAGGAATCGATTGTTTGGGACATCCTTGAAGAGGTCATCAAAGACCATCCGGTGCTCCTGAACCGTGCTCCTACTCTGCATCGTTTGGGCATTCAGGCATTTGAGCCGGTATTGGTGGAAGGCAAGGCCATTAAGATCCACCCACTGGTTTGCACGGCCTTCAATGCCGACTTCGACGGCGATCAGATGGCCGTCCACATTCCGCTTTCTCCGGAAGCTCAGGTTGAGGCCAGCGTGCTGATGCTGTCTTCGCACAACATCCTCTCACCAGCGTCAGGCCAGCCTATTACTGTGCCGACTCAGGATATGGTGCTCGGTCTCTATTACCTGACCAAAGGAAAGCCCGGAGCCAAGGGTGAAGGCCGCGCCTTCGCCAACATCGAAGAGGTTCTGCTCGCACTGGAAGCTGGCGAGGTTGAAACCCTCACGCCCATCCGCTTGCGTTACACCGGTGAGGTGATTGACCTGACTCAGGCTTACGACGATCAGGACATCATTCATACCGACCCGGTGCAATTCGAACGGCAGTTCATCAATACTACGGTGGGCCGTGCCATCCTCAACGATCATCTGCCGGCAACCATGCCGTTTATCAATGGCTTGCTTAAAAAGAAGGGCATTGGTCAGTTGGTGAACTATACCTACCTGCGCTTTGGCCTGGAAACCACTGTAAAGATGCTGGATGAGGTGAAGGACCTCGGCTTCCGTTATGCCACCAGGGCCGGACTTTCAATCGGCATCGACGATATGGTCATTCCTGACAACAAGAAGGGCTTGGTCAAGGATGCGGAAAAGCAAGGCATCGCCGTCCAACAGCAATATCTGGATGGAGCCATTACCAACGGCGAGCGTTACAACAAGGTCATCGAAATCTGGTCGAACGTAACGGAAAAAGTCGCCGACGAAATGTTCGGCAACATGCAGGAGCTGGACAAGGTCGGCCAGTTGAACCCGATTTACGTCATGGCCGACTCCGGCGCTCGCGGTTCCAAACAGCAGATTCGCCAGCTCTCCGGAATGCGCGGCCTCATGGCCAAGCCTTCCGGCGAGATCATCGAGACGCCCATTACCGCCAACTTCCGCGAGGGGCTCACGGTGCTGGAGTACTTTATCTCCACGCACGGCGCTCGCAAGGGACTGGCGGACACGGCTCTCAAGACCGCCGACTCCGGTTATCTGACTCGCCGCCTTGTGGATGTAGCCCAAGACGTAATCATCAGCGAGCAAGACTGCGGCACCGTCGATGGAATTTACGTAGGCTCCATCGTGGAAGCCGGTGACATCATCGAGCCTTTGCGCGATCGCATTGTAGGCCGCGTATCGCTCGAGAAAATCAAGGACTACGAAGGCAATGTAATTGTCGACGTAAATCAGGACATCACTGAAGACCTCGCCAATGCCATCCAGTCGGCGGGCATTGAGCGGGTCAAGATCCGTTCCGTGCTAACCTGCGAATCCAAGCGCGGCGTGTGCATCATGTGCTATGGCCGTAATCTGGCCTCTGGCCGCATGGTGGAACTCGGCGAAGCAACGGGCGTAATCGCAGCGCAGTCCATCGGTGAGCCTGGAACGCAGCTAACCATGCGTACCTTCCACATCGGTGGTACGGCGTCGCGAGTCTCCGAGCAGTCTCGCCTGGAAGCTCGCACTAATGGTACGGCTCGCTTCATCAACCTGCAGACGGTCAAGTCCAAGACTGGCACTCTGGTGGTGATGAATCGCGCCGGTTCTATCGCCGTGGTAGACGACAAAGGCCGCGAAAAAGAGCGTTACTCGGTTGTCTATGGCGCCAAGTTGAAGGTTCAGGATGGACAGCAGGTCGCGATGGGAACCATCCTGGTTGAGTGGGATCCATATACCTTCGCTATCCTGACGGAAATCGGCGGTGCCGTGCAGTTCAAAGACTTGCAGGAAGGCGTGACCCTGCACGACGAAGTGGATGAAGTCACGGGACTCTCGCAGCACGTGGTCGGCGAGTCGCCCGATGAGAAGCGTCAACCCGCCATCGTGATCAAAGGCTCCAGCGGAAAGGTTACACGGCGCTATCTAATGCCTTCCCGTGCGCACCTCATGGTGCAGGACAACGACGAAGTGCATCCTGGTGACGTGTTGGCCAAGATTCCACGCGAGACCACCAAAACCAAGGATATTACTGGCGGTCTGCCCCGTGTGGTCGAGCTGTTCGAGGCCCGCAAGCCGCGCGAGACCGCCATCATCAGCGAGATCGATGGCATGGTGAAGTTTGGCGAGGTCACCAAGGGACAGCGCAAAGTCTACGTCGTGGCCGACAACGGCACCGAGAAGGAATACTCGGTTCCCAAGGGCGTGCACATCAATGTGCAGGAAGGTGAGCGCGTCCGGGCTGGTGAGCCTCTCATGGATGGCCCACTGAACCCACACGACATCCTGGCTGTTCTGGGCGAGAAAGAACTTCAGGCTTACCTGGTCAACGAAATCCAGGAGGTCTATCGCCTCCAGGGTGTGACCATCAGCGACAAGCACATCGAAGTCATTGTGCGCCAGATGATGCGTTGGGTGAAAGTGGAAGATGTGGGCGATACCACCTTCCTGCTTGAGCAGCAGGTGGATAAGTTCCGCTTCCGCGAAGAGAACGAGAAAGTGATTACCAATGGTGGACGCCCGGCAACCGGACGCCCGCTGCTCCTGGGAATCACCAAGGCTTCACTCTCGACCGAGTCGTTCATCTCCGCAGCTTCCTTCCAGGAGACCACACGCGTACTGACCGAAGCCTCAATTCAGGGCATGGTCGACCACCTGCGTGGCCTCAAAGAGAACGTGATCGTCGGCAGGCTCATCCCGGCAGGTACGGGCATGGAGTACTACCGCAACGTGCGTCTCTCGCCGGAGCTCGAGCAGGCAGCAGCCAAGGTGCAGGAAGAAGTCTCCCAAGCCTACGCCGAAGCCGAACGCGCTCTGGAACTCCTGCGTCAGGAAGGCGAAGCGGAGGAAATGGCCGCCGAGTAAAGGCGTTTCAATTTGCTCAAGGGGCACCCATCGTTTGTGTTGGGTGCCCGATTTCTTTATTGAAACAGAGTAAACCTTGAGGATAATGCAGCTACAAAATTGACCACAGCTAAATCCTATCGATTCCTAAGTTCCTGATATTACACGACTAACTCTTTCAAAATGCAGGCCAGCAACCTGATGTTGCATCAGAGGGGCGACCAGCAACACTTTTCTCACCATTAAGCGGAAAATCCTCGATCTCTGCTATTCCGTCAAATCACGATGTCACAATGCGGGTCCTTGTCAGGGACAGCTACAATTTATGAGGTTTTGCGGCTACTGTGCGCCCGGTGGCCTGGATATTCGTTCTAGGCTGGTTGATGGCTGTTCCGAGCAGAATCTTCTACCAGCATCCGTCGGTGTGCAGTTCCAAATTGGAAGTGCGGCGTCGCCGTAAAATGGTAATTGCTGTCCTCCAACTGTGCGACCTGTATTGCTAAACAAAGGTCCGTCAGCGCTCTCATCTGTCATCTGTGGGTCATTATCTTTGAACAGGACGAAGCTTTCCACATACGTATTACCAGTAAGGCGGCAGGTCGCTGATGAGAATGTCGGGACATCAGCTATGAGAAAGCCATGAATGAACTCCTGAATCGTGATACGAAAATGAGTTTCACAAGACACGGGCTTGCCTAAGATATTCCTTATTGTTCGCCATTTGCTCCAAGCAGCGCCGAATCCAGAGTTAGGTTCTTTACAAAAATCGACAATACTACATCGTAAGTCTCTGCCGGTCCGCGGGTCATTGAGCTTCGCCGGAACGCTATTTTTGTAGATGGCATCTGTCGTCGGGGGATATTGCCTAAGAGTCCACTTAATTTGCCCGCTTGCTCCGATCTGCTGAATGAAAAAGCCATGATCGGTTGAACTTCCTGGGTTGGACTTTTGATCCTCAGGAAAATGCACCGCGACGCCGTTTTCGAAAGGAAGAAAGCTAATGGCAGCACCACCATAGTCATAAGTATTATTAACAAAATGTCCAAGTTTTTCTCGGTCATCTGGCCTGAGACTGGATTCGTAAATTGTTCGAATATGACCTTGGAAGTTGAACGGACGCCTGGGAGCGAGCTGCATCAAGGAAACGACAACTCCTAGGATAATAAGGGCGGCTGTGCCAATGACGAGCTTCTTCCGATTAATGGGGTTTTGACGAGTCGGCTGCAACGTTGTCGGCTTAGATAAGTCCTTTCGAATCTTTTCCTCGTCGGCCTGTTCAGGGGGACAGATGTTTCGCCGAAACTCGACAGCATAACGGCCTTTGGGAATTTCCACAATGATAGGGTCGGCCCGGCCAACAGTGTGATAGTAGACGTCTAACTTCATCCGCAGATTACGCGCTTGAACCCTCACAATGTTATCGTTTTGCGGATCAAAATTTCCGGCCTTGCCAAGAGCGCTGATTGCGATATCGTATTCCTTCGGAGAAGCATCCCCCGGCTCAGTGGCCTTCGACACTAGATATTTCAGCATTTTGCAAAGCTGCTCCGAGGATTTAAAAAACTCTAATAATCGTACGACCTGTTCGTCCAGTTCTTTGGCCTCTGGAACCCACTTTCCCGTCTGCATGCCACGAACCTCTTTTCGACTTTTACTCAGAAACTATCCTTGTGAAACTAAAAGAGTTTACCGTAAAACACTTTTCAAGCCGGCAACACTCCGAGAACAATCAGAATTGAACATTGATTCGAAACTGACGGGCACGGCGAGCTAAAAGACGATGATGACCATGATGAGGGTGCACTATTCAACCAATCATATAGAGGGAGCGTTCTCCATGATTAAGTTGGCAGCCGGATGTGTACTGGGCATGTTGTGGTGCGTGGCGTCGGCGTTGGCTCAGAATGCCCAGGGCACCTTTATCACTTTCCAAGTGCCGGAGAGCACCCTTACCGATGCCTTAAGCATTAACACGGCCGGGGCGATCGCGGGATACTATGTTGACGCGAACGGCATGTTCCATGGCTTTATGCGCGACGCGCAGGGAACAATCAGCTCTTTCGATCCCTCGGGGAGCGCCGGGACCTTCCCGACGAGCATCAACGACAGCGGCGTTATCATGGGATACCACTTTGACACGAACGGTCTTCCCCACGGCTTTGTCCGCGATCCGCAGGGAACGATCAACTCGTTTGACCCACCGCGGAGCACCTATACGGTGCCCCACAGTATCAACGGGGCCGGAGTCATCGTGGGGGAGTACTTTGAGCCGAACGACGCGAACGGCGTGCACCACCACGGCTTTGTGCGCGATCCGCAGGGAACGTTCACCATGTTTGACTTCCCAGGCGGCACTGAGACGATTGGTGGCCAAGGCATCAACGCGACTGGGGCCATCACGGGAAATTTCTATGACGCGAACCGCGTGCTCCACGGCTTTGTGCGCGATCCGCAGGGAACGTTCACCTCGTTCGACCCACTAGGGAGCACCCTTACCAATGCCGAAAGCATCAACACGGCTGGGACCATCACGGGATACTACGTCGATACGAGCCGCGTGTTCCACGGCTTTGTACGTGACGTGCAGGGAACAATCACCTCGTTCGACCCACCGGGGAGCGTCAGTACAAATGCCGGTAGCATAAACACAGCCGGCGACATCACAGCGTGGTACTTTGATGGCGTGTGGCACGGCTACTTACGCGACGCGCAGGGAGCCATCATCTCGTTTGACGTCCCGAGGAGCGCCGGGACCTTCCCGAGGAGCATCAATGACAACGGCGTCATCACTGGGGTTTTCGCCGATGCCGACGGTGTTCGGCGGTCTTCCTTTGTTGGATGTCAGGTGAACAGTTGTAGTGAAATTGTGGATTCAGTGCCTGACCTGCTTGATGGCGCAAGCGTTACAACTAACCCAGACATCCTGACGACCCGAGGCAGAGTAGTTGAGGGAGTCGCTGCCGATGGCGTGACAGAAGTGGTTCTGCGGATTCCCGCACAACAGGTGGGACAAACGATTAGTCTCGCCATCTCCAGTGACCAGATTCCCAGTATCTCAACCGATGAAGATGGCGGCCTTCTGGACATCAACCAGCAGTCCGGACAATTGCAAAGCAGCATTACTGTAACTGCCGCATCCACCAGCAGCGGGCAGAACACGGCATTTGCCGTGTACCGCGCTCCGCGTGACTATCCCAAGATGGGTTTTGCCCCGAATTCGTCGCAACGCACCATTTCGATCATGATTGACGGTTCGCCTCTGACGGTGAAGATTTTGCGGCCGCCGGTGGTGTTGATTCATGGGTTGTGGGATGACCCGTCCAGTTGGCGTTCTTTTGAGCTTCGCAACGGGCTGGACGCCCCATCATTTTTCATGCGCACTGTGAACAATGCGCTGCCAGTGCAAGTTACCAGCAGCACTCCTTCCTATCCATTTGCCATCTTTCCTCAGCCGCAAACGAACTCTCTCGGATTTCATCAGGGTGCTCTTCTGGCGCGTGCGCAGATGGAGAACTTCATTCAGGAGTTCAAGCAATTCAACCATGTTGCTGCTGTCCAAGCTGACGTCGTGGCTCACAGCATGGGCGGCAATATCGCCCGGACATTGCCTCTTTTGCATGCTTTCTCGCGTAACGGCAATTTTTTACAGGGTCCAGTTCATAAGTTAATCACCATTGGCACCCCTCATCTCGGCTCACCTCTGGCGCAGCACCTTTTTGAAAGTTCCAACTCGTGTCCGAGAGTGATTCTCGCGGCCACTGGAAATTACTCCTTCGAGAGTGTGACCACACCGCGCGGAACATTCAATGGCGGGGTCTTTGACCTACAAGGGGATGGAAAGGGGAACGGCCTGAGTTTTTCCTTAAGCCAGATGCAAAACCCCAGCCGCCACATGATACCGACGGCCTTCATCGTCGGCGCCATGGGTAGCGCGCAACTGGATGCTCTCAACACCGAACCTCTAATCAGATTGATTTGCACTGATGTGGCTGCGCAGGAGATGCTGCCTACTAGTCCGCTTACAGATCTTCTCACGCCGGTCGGATGGCCGACTCTCATGGGAGGCCCAAGCGACGCCATCGTTCCCGTTTCCAGCGAAGTCAACATGAATGAGAGCGCCCAATCGGCGCTATTCCCGGCCGTGCATTCATCAAGAGCAATAGGATTCATCGGACTTGGATTCGGCCCTCCAGCCGAACTCGATCCGGCAGCTCGAAATTCAACAATTACGCTTTTCGATGAAGTTTTCAAGTTGTTGAATACGCCTGCGAATGATGCCACCCGCTTTGTTCCGTTGCCTTAAGGAGGAGATGAAGAACATGAAACTACGAATCAGATTGGCCACACTCGCAACGACAGCAACCTTCCTCCTGGCTTACACAACCGCCACCCTGGCCCAGAGCGGAAGCCTGTTGCAAATCACCTCCCCGATAGATGGGATTGTAGTTTCTCCCGGCCAAACAGTTACTATTGTTGTCGCTGCCGCTCCCGGCACAAAGTTTGGCCAGGTGGCAATTCTTCCCGAAGGGCCACTTGGAAGCGGAGGATTGGTCCAGGGACCTCCATTCAGTTTCTCACTCCAGATTCCCAAGGTGTCCAGATTTGGCAGTCACGGAATTACGGCATTGGCAATCAATGCAGACGGCAGCCTAGCGACGTCGAACGCCGTACATATTGACGTCGAACCAGCGCAACCGCCCGCACAACTGTTAGTTGAACCAATGCAAATGGTTTTTGATTTTTCCGGCGAACAGGTTCCACTCAATGTCAAGGCATCGATGGCTGACGGTACCATCGTGGATGTGACTGGATCACCGCTTACATCCTATAGCTCCAGTGATAGTACGGTGGCAACCAGCGATCTCTCCGGGCTGATAACCGCCACTGGAGGCGGAACAGCCACCATCGCCGTCTCTTATGCAAGCCAAACCGCAAAGGTGACGCTTCGGGTTCCCACCACAGTACCGGGAGACTTGAATGGTGATGGAAAAGTTGACCAAGATGACATCAATATTCTTCTGGATGCGCTTGGGACTGCAGCTTCCGGCCCATTCGACGCTCGCGACTTGAATCGTGATGGCGTCATCGATGCGTCAGACGTAGCAGCCCTGGTGAAGCTCTGTACCCACGCCTGTTCGTTTCCGGACCTTGTCCCTCCGCGGACCACTGCTTCTGTTTCGCCGCCACCGGATGCGGCAGGCTGGAACAAGAGTGATGTGACCATCAGCTTGAATGCTGTGGATGATCCCGGCGGTTCGGGTGTGGCCGCGATTACTTACAACTCTAGGGGAGCGCAGGGTATTCCTAGCATCGCTTTGAAGGGAGCATCGGCCGCTCTCACAGTCGGCACAGAAGGCATCAGTCTTGTCAGTTTCTTTGCCACAGATCAGGCAGGCAACAGTGAGCTTGTCCATTCAGTGACCGTGAAGTTCGATAAGACGCCGCCCGAAGCCTTCAACCAGTTCGACCCACAGAGAAGGGACATCGCTCTCTTCGGCCGGGATTCTTTGTCTGGAGTTGCTCCTGGCCCGCTCACTCCCGTCTCAGTTGTGCGCAAACGGAAAGGCGAGGATAGTGGCGACCACATGGCACACGATGGTGAAGATCACGACCGAAGAGGTTCGCACGATGATGATGATGTAGACGTCGAACTCCGAACCTATAAGATACTGGATGCAGCTGGAAATTCCCTGCAACTTGTTGAAGAAGTAACCCGGTCACGGCACGAAGAGAGCGCCACACTTATAAGCTTGCAATATAACGATGGTCCGGTTATAGCCGCCCCACGAAATCGCATGCGTTTTCATTGGGAAACAGACGATGGCAGCCTGGAAAAACTGGAGCAAGAACTGACGGTAGAAAGCGGAAATGCCGCGCAGATTTTTACTGCAAATTTCAATGAAGAGCGGAACCGCACGATCATCGAGCGCGAGCTACCTCGCCCCGAAGCCCGAATAGTAAAACCTGGCTTGGCTCTTCTTCGAATGGCCACTGTCAAGAGCAAACTCATCTTGGAATTCTAAACTGCAGGTTTCGGTATTTGGTGGCAGATAGCCTTATGATAAAAAAAGTCGAACGGGTGAAAACACTGATTCAAAAGTTAGCGAAGTTTCAACTTGTAGGCAAAAATGAGGCTGTCAAAAGCCTCCGATTTCAATAGAGAACAGCAGCTTTCAACGAGCCGCCTGCAACAATTTCAATATCAATCACTTACGCAAAGCGAACTTCAACAGATTTCAACAAAGGCTGGGATGTGGTTCGGGACCAGTGGGGTCGGAGGTTCAAGTCGTCTCTCCCCGATCAATCACTTCAAAATTCTGGGATTGTTTGAGTTGACCGAGATACTTCGCTCAGGATTTTCGGCAGCCGAATCAGACTCCTCCTTTTCCCGGGGAATAGACAATCACGTGCCGGGGCTTCACAAACATCCAGGCGACGGATGCAACAAAAAACATCGCAGCGTAGTAGTACAGACTTGCTTTCCAACTGAGGTGGCCAGGCGTACCGGCGAGGACCACGAGGTAGGCGGCAATAGACACAGAGACCATTTGTCCCAGAGTGTCAACCGTGTTCAAAAATCCCGCCACTGTTCCGGAATAACGATTGACGGCCCTTGTAAATCCCGTAGACATTCTATCGTAGGATTTTTGCTGAATTTAACGTTCGGTTCACGTGGTCAGGATCACGGGCAATAAGCGTCAAATATGCCTTGGCAGGTTGGTCCGGCTCCGTCCTCCCCTGCTCCCAATCCCGTAGTGTGCCGAGGGGAATATGATAACGAGCTGCAAATTCCTCTTGGGTTAGCTCCAACGCGCGCCGGATGATTTTTACACGCGGAGTCTGCTTCATTCTCTTAAGATCTGATTCAGTCAAAGGCTGGGCGTCACGATCTGCAAGCGCGGCTTTTTCGATGGCCTCAGGACGAATGGGTGGAACCGTCTTGGGCATTTTGCCGGAAGTAGTCATCTTGCTCATGTTGTGTTGCCCTTCTAGCCGAAATAATGCGAATTCGCTCGCCGCGTTCCGTGTAGGCTACAAACAGTAAGATATTGCCTTCTGCCATACCGATAATGACAAAGCGCTCTTCGCCATAATCTTCTCGGTCATCAAGGCGTTCCAGGGCAAACACGTCTTGGAACACTGTCTTCGCTAAACTCGAAGCTGACGCCGTGTGTTTGGAAGTTGGCTTCAGCTTTGGCGTCCACTCGAATTCCAATTCCATGATACTACGGGAAATCAGTACTGCTGTCACTGGCGTTTGCAAGATTCTACAGAGCTTTGCGTATGACCAATTTTGCTCTGCGCCCTAAATTTCTGCCTCCACACGCTCTGCAGTAGGTTTGCACTCTGGTTGATTTTGGTTTCTCCGCATCTCCGGCTGTTTAGAAACTGCTTTTGCTTTCCTTTGCGTTCTGGGCGTCCTTTGCGGTGTAATGTTCCTGACATGAGAATTGATGTTCAAGATGCCCCGAATCAATTCATAAAGTTGCTGCAGCATGTTGCCGCTGGCGGGGAAGTCACGATAACCAGCGCTGGAGTGTCGGTTGCGAGACTCGTTCCAGCAGAGGCCGCAAAAGCTACAGAGGGGGCCTCGTTTGTAAGTACACAAAAGAGTCAGCCCTACACCGAGAAACAAGGCCGGTACTTGGCTTTCATTCACCACTATACGAAATTGCATGGCAGGCCTCCCTCTGAATCTGAAATGCAGGGCTACTTCCGAGTAACGCCGCCCTCAGTTCATCAAATGGTTCTTACTCTTGAAAGGCGGGGACTGATTAAGCGCACACCAGGCCAGGCACGCTCGATTTATGTCCTGGTTCCGCGAGACGACTTACCTGACTTATCCTGAGCTTTAAGATTCACCGTTCACATTAAAACAATATTAAAACGTTTTTACCACGCTTGCGCACAGCGAACCGATGCCTTTAACCTAATTGTTTCATGCACATAGTGAGGCGGCTGCGCTCGGCGTTTTGGGGGGCGTTTCAACACGGGCAGTTTTCGATTGCCAAGGCTGGAGCGTATTCATCCATTCTTACGCTCTTTCCAGCCCTTCTGCTGGTTACTTCCATCCTTGAAGCCTCGCACGAAACCGAACAGTTTGTACGGGAGATCGCCGCGGCGGTGGGTTGGGCGCTGCCTCCAGGGCCAAACTCCATTGCCATGTCTTTTTTTCACGCCAATCGTCCTCAGACCAATCGCATTCTGTTTTCCGCGTTCACCGTCACCTTGCTGGCGGCCACGGGCGTAATGATCTCCTGGATGGAAGGCTTTCGCAAAGCCTATGGCATGGCAAACACCTGGGGTTTTTGGACGGAGCGGCTGCGGGCCCTCTATCTCGTGCTTCTTGCCCTGCTTCCCATGACTTTTGCCACTGTGCTGGTGGTTTTTGGCAACCAGGTTGAAACATTAGTGAAGCATGATGCAATCCTCCGCCCTCTGGTGCGGTTTTTGTGGACACTTGGCCGCTGGGCCATCGCCATCGCCACCAGCATTACCTTCATTGCCTTGATTTATCATCACGGAATGCCTCGGACGCAATCCTGGCGGCGAGTATTGCCGGGCTCAGTCATGGCGACAACCCTCTGGTTTCCGGCGACCATGATCTTCGGATGGTACGTGACGAATTATGCCACCTATACCATGGTTTATGGATCGCTGGGTGCAGCCATCGCCTTGCTGGTATGGCTCTACATTCTCTCAGTCATCGTCTTGCTGGGCGCGGAATTCAATGCCCAGCTTTATCCCAAAAATAATTGAATGAAGCCGTAATCCATAGGACAAAGAATTGATTACCCGACCCAAAGTATTTGAACCAGCTACAGGAACATGTTCCCGAAAGGCAAAAATTGTATGCACGCTGGGACCTTCAAGCAATTCTGAATCCTCGATCCGTGACCTGATGCATCTGGGCATGGAGGTAGCGCGTCTCAACTTTTCCCACGGCAGCCATGAGGAACATGCGCGCGTGATCGACCGGCTCAGAAGAGTGTCGGAAAAAGAAGGGCGTACCATCTGTATTCTTCAGGATCTGCAAGGTCCAAAGATTCGGACCGGACGGCTGAAGTTTCGTACTCCAGTGGCTCTCAAAGCCGGTTCCCGGGTCACGATTACGCCTCGCGACATCCCTGGTACTCCTACCCTGATTTCAACGACTTTCAAGACGCTGGCGCAGGAGGTCTCTCCCGGCTCGCGCATATTGCTCTCCGACGGCCTCATCGAACTGCGGGTTCATGCTTTGCACGGCGACGAAGTCGAGTGCGAAATCGTCAACGGAGGTCTTCTCGGGGAACACAAAGGGATCAATCTTCCAGGCACCGTAGTCCGGGTGCCTTCACTGACGGAAAAAGACGAAAAAGATCTGGAGTTCGGCCTGAAACACGGCGTGGATATGGTTGCTGCTTCGTTCATACGAACAGCGGAGGACGTGCGCGCTGTGAAGAATCGGGTTGCCAGGCACCGGTCGGATGTATGGATCATCGCGAAGTTGGAAAAGCCCCAGGCCATCGAGCACCTCGAAGAGATTCTCGAAGTCTCCGACGGCGTGATGGTTGCTCGTGGCGATCTGGGGGTGGAGATGCCTCCCGAAAAGGTCCCGGTTATTCAAAAGCACATCATCGGGCGCGCCGCCGACTGGCGTAAGCCCGTTATCACCGCTACCCAGATGCTCGAGTCTATGGTCGAAAACCCGCGCCCCACTCGCGCTGAAGCCAGCGATGTTGCGAATGCCGTCTTCGACGGTACCGATGCCCTGATGCTCTCCGCCGAAACCGCTACCGGGAAATATCCAAGAGAAGCGGTCAGCATTATGGCGAGGATCATTCTAGAAGCCGAATCGCATGGGCAGGAAGGTACTTTGCGGCGTCGCCAACACCACCGTCTTTCGATCTCGGAAACAATCTGCGAGTCCGTAGCCCATGCCGCCCAGGATCTTGATATGCGCGCCATCGCTGTCTATACCGAGACAGGCACAACTGCGCGCCTGATCTCCAAGTACCGGCCGCAGTGCGGAATCTATGCCTTCTCGTCAAGCCGCGTTTGCTCCCGCATGAACCTCATGTGGGGTGTGCAGCCAATCCTGGCGAA
The DNA here is from genome assembly GCA_035939495.1 of Candidatus Angelobacter sp. Lineage (GTDB taxonomy): Bacteria > Acidobacteriota > Terriglobia > Terriglobales > Acidobacteriaceae > Angelobacter. Next base: position 23,929 of record DASZFU010000005.1, read on the forward strand.
AATCAACGATGGGACAGAGGAAATGGTGATGTTTGCAGAAAAGGTGCTGCTTAAGAAAAGCGCTGTCCAGATCGGGGATGTGGTTGCAGTTGTGGCGGGCACGCAAAGCTCCACCGGGTCAACCAATTTCATGCGGCTGCACGTCGTAGGCGAAGGCGACCCCGTTATATCTGCGAAGAATCATCGCAAACCGCCACGCTCCAAGCCATTGGGAGGGTCCAACAAACCATGAATTGGTCAAAGATCAATTCACCCATCCTCAGGGTACCCATCGTTCGCGCTCTTTGCGAAGGGTGGGAGACCCAACCATGTCCACGATGCTGTGCTGTTGACGGCTTTCTGAATCGTGTTCATTCGTGTGTATTCGTGGCTGAATGGGTTCGAACCCTAACCATGGCCACGATACTGCTCCCTTCAGCCCAAAAAGCCGAGCGGGCTGAATGCCGAGTGCTGACTGCTGAATCCTAAAGATCAATTCACCCATCCACCCTTGCCATCCTTTTTGTCGGCGTCATCAGGTGGTTTGAAGTTGCCATATTGGTCAAAATATTTGCGGGGCTCATGCTCATGTTTACGCATGTAAACTTCAAATTTTTTGGCGGCCTGGCGTCTCTTCCACTTATGGTACGCGTTTCGCAGGCCAAAGTAGCGTTCCGAGACAGCAAAGGAAAATCCTCGTCGCGGAATAAATTTTATATACAGATAACCAAAAAGCAGTCCGCCGAGGTGAGCTATATTCGCTGTACCGCCCCCCACGCGATCGTCTAAGGCCCCGATTAAGGCAATGATTCCCAGAATCGCCACCAGATATTTCATCTTGAGCGCAAATGGGAACGGAAACAGAAAGATCTGTTGTTCGCCGAACAGCATTGCGCAACCCATATAAATCGCAAAGACTCCCGCAGAGGCGCCTACCGTAAGCACGTTTGGCTTGATATTGAAAATTGGGTTTGCGGTCAGTCCAATGGTATAAGACAAAACTACTGTTGTCAGCGAGCCGCCCAGAACGCCAAAAAAGAAAAATTCTAAAAACTGGCGGGAACCGAAATAGACTTCCAGATTTGCTCCAAACATCCACAGCATCAGCATGTTGAAAAAAATATGGAAGAAACCTCCATGAATGACGGAATAAGTGAGAAGCTGCCAAATCCATCCGTGGTGGACCACTTGCTGAGGTATGAGTCCAAGATCGACAGCAATTCGGGCTGCTGCCAATGCATACCCCGTTTTTTCCATGAGGAGCATCAGCACGTACATTCCGACATTGACCACCACAAGCATCTTGATCGCCCGGGTCAGAGGCGGAAAAGACAGCGTCATTGTTCTGTTCATCTTGCCTTCTTTCTATCGCTCCGGCGGCGCGTTCCGCCCACGTTCCGGTTCAGGAATCACCGGCAGGCTGCGATGACCTTTGCCATCGACGGAGCGCACCGCAAAAATCGCGTTGTCCTTGCTTTGCTGCAGGTCGACTTTTGTGTCCGATGTCCGCGTGACATTTTCAGGCGGAAAATCCGCGTCCGTGGTCTTTCGCCAAAGAACTTCATAAGCGGACGCCCCAGGAGCCGATTGCCATTCCAGCTTCGAATCGTTCTCCAACTTCGTGGCTAGTAACCGAACTTTTGCAGGAGGAGCAGGCGCTGACGCCAAAGAGGCCAGAGTCGCGGCGTTCAGCCGGGCCACGTTCGCTACATATTTAAAATCCACGAACTTCGGCAAATCACCATATTCGATGCCGTTTTCTGTCCTCACGTTCTGGTGTTGATGATTATAATCCTCGCGGTATTCGGTAAAGCGCACTGCCGCAAATCCCTGCCCGTTAAACGCCGTGTGGTCTCCGCCCCGCAGATACCGGTCCCGGCGAAAGATCAGTTTGGGCGTAAACTGGCCAAAATCATAGGTTTCCGAGACTTCGTGTACATATCGTGCGAGCACGCGAGAAGACGAGTCGTTTTCTCCGCCAACCGACCGGATGCGGCGTATGTCGGCCTCGGTTGCTGCTGCTGGAATGCCCTCCGAGAAAACCCGGACCCAATTGTCGTTTTGCAGCGTATCTCCGGGAGTGCGATTTCCGCCTACAATGTCGTTGTTCAGCACGCCTTCGAGTTGCCATCCTTCGGATTTGGCCATCTTGGCAAAGTGCGTACTGCCATCGAGTCCTTGTTCCTCTCCCGCTACCGTCAGGAAAATAATGGTTGCCGGAAACTTGTGCTTGCTGAGTACCCTTGCGCATTCGAGCGACACAGCCGTTCCGCTGCCATCGTCGTTGGCGCCGGGAGCCGGGTCGGTAGAATTTGTTTCCTCACTGTTGCGGGAATCGTAATGGCCCGTAACCAGGTAAATTCGCTTGGCCTGCTCCGGGTCCGTGCCATGGAGAATTGCATACACATTCTGCAACTCGGTCGCTACGGGTATCCTGGCTTTCGGCTGCAACACAAAGGTATCGGTCTTGACCTCCAGGCAGCCGCCGCAATCTGCAGAGTAGCGCTCGAATTCCGACTTGATCCATTTGCGTGCGGCGACAATGCCTTTGTCAGAGGTCGCGGCATCCGGATTGTTCACGGACAGCGTGGCGCGGGTGCTGAAGCTCACCAGCTTCTCGATGGTTTGCTGGATCCGCTGTGCCGAAACCTGGCGCAATGCGTCCACAATAGCCGGGTCCCGCGGTAGCCTGGCATGGGGAAGGTTCTTCTCCGATTTGGCAGCGGAACTTGATGGTGCGGGCCGTGTTTTCTTTTGGGCAACTGCCCCGTTGGGCAGCACCATCAGAACGGCAATCAACATGGGCATTACTTTGGTAAGCTGGATAGAGTTCAAAGATTAAATCCTCATTTAAGAGCTTGACGGCTTTAACTCAGAGATTCTAAATATATTGACGTGGTATCTGCCACTCCAAGGCGGCTACCCTGCTAGGAGAAAAAATGACCCTTTGCCCCGAATGCGAAACCGATCTCGATCTGGATGAAGAGGAGTTGGAAGAAGGTGAAATCGTTTCTTGTCCCGAGTGCGGTAGTGATTTTGAAGTTGTTACCACTGCTCCGCTGGAACTGAATCCCATCGACGAGCTCGACGAAGATGAGGATGAAGACGACAATGACGATGACGATGAAAATGAATACTAAGGGGGGCGCCATTTATCGAGCTGCAGTGGCGCTCGTGGCCCTGGGGGTGATCCTTTTCCCTTCGGGTTTAAACGCTGATAAAAACCAGAAGCTCATAAAGAATTACGGCCTTATCTTTGGCACTGCTTATGGCCCTGACGACCACCCACTGTATGGCGTCAAAGTGGAGGTATATCCAGTCGGGAAAAAGAGCCCCCATTGGGATATCGTCTCCGATCATCGCGGCGAATTTGCCCAGCGTGTGCCTCCAGGCCCGGGCGACTACGTAGTGCACGGTACGGCCGACGTTGTTCCAATAGAAGAGGGCGTTCCCAATACCCACAAAAAAAAGAGACTCAAGGCTGAAGTCAGGGTTCACATTGAAGGGGAGGAACGGCAGGACGTCAGTCTGCATTTGACGGAGTAAGACAGGGCGTTTTTTCGCTGGCCCTTGGAGTAAAAAGAACCGGAGTCGAAATGAACAAGCGTTTGATCTTCGCAGCCGTCGTTCTGGTCCTTGCGCTGGATCTGTTGCCCATTTCCGGCGCTGCTGCGTCGGAACCAGGCCAGCGTGCTCGCGAAGACGTGCGGACCCTGATTGGACACGTCCACAACCGCGAAGGTGCGTCGCTGGCCGATGCTGTGGTTTATCTAAAAAACAATAAGACGTTGGTGGTTAAAACCTACATTACCGACCCCAACGGAGCTTATCGATTCCCAGCTTTGTCGACCAGCGTAGATTACGAAGTTCACGCCGAATTCAAAGGCGCTCGCAGCGACACCAAGACGCTCAGCTCTTTCGACAGCCGCAAAGAAGCAATCATTAATCTCAAGATCAACAGCAACAAATGAGAAGTGAGTGTAATTGCCTATGGCAGAAATGAAGAAAAAAAGAATTGGGTAAGTGGGTAATTTAGTAATTGGGTAAATTAAAATCGCAGAAAAAATTCTTTCGTCTCTTCAATTACCCACTTACCAAATCACCCAATTACCCAATCTGAATTACCCACTTACCCAATGGCTTTCAGTCTTGATCGTTGCTGGCGCGCTTCCAGTTAAGGATGTCGCCTAACGTGGTAGTGGCGCTGGCGCTGGAAGCAGGATGCTTATAGGCCTCCACATCGGCCCGGCTAGCCTCCGCTCCTACGGCCCGCAGGCTCAATCCGACTTTCTTTTCGTCCTGGTTCATCTTGATGATCTTGAAGTCGTGTTCCTGGCCGGCTTCAAGCTTTACCGGAGCACCGTCAGAATCTGTGGCTTCGGAGTTATGGCAGAGACCTTCGACGCCGTCGGCAATTTCGATAAAGGCGCCAAACTGGGCAAGGCGCAGCGCCTTTCCATGGATGACATCTCCAATACGATGTGTGCTGAAGAATGTCTCCCAGGCATCAGGCTGAAGCTGTTTGATTCCCAGCGAGAGCCGGCGCTGCTCTGGCTCAATGCCCAGAACGGCAGCCTTAATCTTTTCGCCTTTCTTCAAAACTTCGGAAGGATGCTTAACGCGCTTGGTCCAGCTCAAATTACTGACATGCACCAACCCGTCAATACCATCCTCAATTTCGATAAATGCGCCAAAATCGGTCAGGTTTCGTACTCGCCCCTCTACCGTTGAACCGATCGGATATTTCTCGTGCAGGCGTTCCCACGGATTCGACTCAAGCTGCTTCAGTCCCAGAGAAATACGGCGCTCGTTGGGATTCACATTGAGCACCACGCACTCGATCTCCTCGCCAATATTGACCAGCTTGGAGGGATGTTTCATGCGCTTCGACCAGGACATCTCGCTCACATGCACCAATCCTTCGATGCCCTGCTCCAGCTCTACAAATGCTCCGTAATCGGTGACGCTCAGGATGCGACCCTTGACTCGTGCTCCAATTGGATACCGCTCGGCTGCATCCAGCCAGGGATCGGGTGTGAGCTGCTTAAAGCCGAGAGAAACCCGCAGTTTCTCTGGATCGAACTTCAGAACTTTAACCTGGATCTGGTCACTTACATGCACAAGGTCGCGTGGATGAGTCAAACGGCCCCAAGACATATCTGTAATGTGCAGAAGACCGTCAATACCGCCCAGGTCGACAAAAGCGCCATACTCGGTCAGGTTCTTTACCGTGCCGGTCAGGATCGCGCCTTCGGCAAGATGTTCCAGTGTCTTTTCCCGCTTGACGGTAATTTCTTCTTCCAGGATGGCCTTACGGGAGACAACAATATTTCCGCGTTTCTTATTCAGCTTGATGACCCGGACTTCAACTTCCTGCCCTTTTAACGTATCGAGATTCCGCACCGGGTGAACATCTACTTGGGAGCCCGGCATAAACGCCTTAACACCGATATCGACTGAGACTCCGCCTTTGACTCGCTCTACAATACGGCCCTTGATCGCCTCCTTAGAGTGGTAGGCCTTGTCGATGTCTTCCCACACGCGCACACGCTGGGCGCGTTCGTGGGAAAGCAGTACTGAGCCTTCCTCATTCTGGCCCCGTTGTACCATGACTTCAATTTCGTTGCCCGGTTGGAACTTGATGTTCCCATCGCTGTCGGTTACTTCAGCGATCGGGACCAGGCCTTCGGACTTGAAGCCAATATCGACAACAACGTGGGTGGCGGTGATCTTCACGACGGTGCCTTTGAAGACATTGTCTTCACTGGGCGCCGGTTCGGTTTCAAGGGTGTACGACTCAAGTGCGGCTGCAAAATCATCCATGTGCGTTTCTTCTTTTTTTGGGGACAAACCAACGTTGGTCTGTTCCGTGGATTCGACTTCAGAATTAGTGCTGGGCATAGTTATTAAATTCCCATGAGTTCGGGCGGAATCATCTTCGGCATGAGACGCCGGTTCGAGAGTGCGGGCTGTGTTATCGTCCAACATGGCTACTCAAATTGCCCCTTGAACAGCTACCAACAGGAGAAGCGTGCTGAAGGCAAACTCGGCGATTCCGAGTTTAACTGGCAGTGATTGGAATACCAGCGGCCGGATCTCATAGCCGGTCCAATTAAGGGCACTATGAGACTCTTTCGACTATAGCAACCGTCCCGAGCACTGTCAAACGGTCTTGGTGAGGACTTTCGGTCGAAAATCCCACCAGGAGTATCAGCGTCTGGCGATTTGCTTGCGAATCGCAGACCTTCAGGTAGACGGTCATCGGGACAACAAATTCAGGCCAAGCTTGATCGCTGTCCATTGGGCCTTGATCTGATATCTTTTCGGTACATGGACCATCTATTTACGCCCTGGCGCTATGCCTATATCACTGCCGCAGATCAAGCTCCCGGCTGCTTATTCTGTAATTCGCTTCAGCTACAGGATGATGCTGCAGTTCTCATCGTGCATCGCGCAGATCATTGCTTTGTGATTCTCAATGCGTTTCCGTACACCTCAGGGCACGCCATGATTGTCCCCTACCAACACATCGCCGAATTGATGAAGCTGCCGGCTCCCGCCGCCGCAGAGATGATGGCGCTCACCCAAAAATGCGAAGGCATCATGCGCGAGCTTTATCGGCCTGACGGCATCAACCTGGGGATGAACCTTGGTAAGGCTGCCGGTGCCGGCGTAGCCGGCCACATTCACATGCACATCCTGCCCCGCTGGATCGCCGATGCGAATTTCATGAGCGTAATCGGTGAAACCCGAATCATGCCTGAATCCCTGGAAATAACCTATCAACGTATGAGAGAAAAATTCAAACAATTGCCCAAATGAACAGCCAATGAGTTCTCTATGTCCCTCTGTTGTCTCTGCGTTGCGTAGTACCCCAAAAACACTTTTCGCCGCGAATTCACTCATACGCTCAAAATCAACAAATTCCCTGGCGCCCCTCTGCGTTTTTCTGCGCACTCTTGCGATAAAGTTTCTCCTTAGTGTTTCTTCGTGACCTCTGTGGAAGGTTGCGCTTGTCTCTTGCCTGACACACCGCGAGCGCGTCGTATCTGACACATCAAAGCCGTAACCCTAAGAAAACAAAAGCCAAGACGAAGAGGAACTAGGAATGCTTCTTTCCCTTGCAGTTTTAAAATGAGGGAGAAAGCAATGGAAAACATGGAAGATGGCCAAAACACGGGCGTAGCTACTTTTGCGATTTGGGGCTTGGTTTGGGTTACTGCATTACTCTGTCTGCTCCACTAAAGAAAGAGCGCCTTTTAATGAGAGATATTTCAGGAAACATGCTTTGTGTCGGCCATCGTGACGATTGTCTCCGTGGCTGCGTTCAACTTGGCATGAACCTGAAAACTAGTCTTGATTTAAAGCGCGTGAACTGTTGTGATGGTGCAACCGCAAACAATCATGATCAGGATTCGGGCAAACTTGCGTGGTCCCGTCTGTGCTCTTGGCGCAGTGGTTTGTTGTCTTGCTCTCTCGTTTTGCTTGGCTGCGAGCAAGCCAGCCAAGGGCCGTGACCATACGGCCGCCCCGCAACAATTTATCGGCCCGTTGAAGGATGGCACTCCCGATTTTCTGCGGCTTGATTCTGCAACGGACCGTGAAGCATTTCGCAGTTGGTTCACAGCGATTGCCGAATACCAGGCATTACGGCCGGCAAAGGATGTGCCGGCCGAGGTCAACGATTGCGCGGCTCTGCTGCGATATGCGTATCGTGGATCTCTTCATGCCCACAACGAGATTTGGTTGGAAGAAAACCAACTGGGAGCGCTGGCATATTTGCCATCCGTAAAGAAATACAGCTATCCGCACACGATATTGGGAGCTGCGCTTTTCAGGGTGCGTCTTGAGCCGCCACCGGACAACCCGAAAAAGGCTTTTGCCGAGTTTGCCGATGCCAGGACTCTGCAACAGTTCAATGCTTATTTCATTTCCCGTGATGTTCGGTTGGCGCGTCCCGGCGATCTGTTGTTTTACCGGCAGTTGGAGCAGAACTCACCCTATCACTCCATGGTTTTCGTCGGCCGCAGCCGCTGGGTCAACGATGGGGCGAACGACGCGATTCTTGTTTATCACACCGGCCTTATCGGCAAGGCTCCGGGTGAGATGAGGCGAGTTGGCTTGAAACAGTTGATGCAGCATCCTTCCCCGCGCTGGCGGCCTGTGCCCGGCAACAGCAATTTTTTGGGAGTTTACAGATGGAACATACTAAAAGAAACCAACTAACCCGGATGCGATGGTCTGTTCTTTTTGCGGTGTTGATGATCGCATTTGACACAGTCGGATTGCCCTCATTGGCCCACGCTGATCCTTATTTTTCGGTTAGTACCGATCGCACTTTTTTGCCCGGAGAAAAAATCACTGTCCATCTGTATACCCGGGATGTTGAGGCGCTTGAGTTTCGGCTTTACCACGTCAACGATCCAGTTGTGTTTTTCGAAAAGCTGAGCGATGTGCATGGTTTCGGCCAGAGGTCGCCTAAGGAGCAGGTTGAGACGCCCACATTGCTGGAGCGGTTCCATGACTGGAAGCACCGAACGTGGATACAGCTCCGTAACTTCTTCCGTCACCAGTTCTCGGACAGATCACGGGCGGAGATCCGCGAATCCCAAGGTGCAGCCAGAAAGGGCAAGCTGGGCGAGGCGGCCATGTTTGCCCAAATGCCCATCCTCAACAGCAAACAACTGGTAGCCCGATGGAAGCAGGAGGTGCCTCCGCGTTTCTTCTCCGACCGCCAGGATGTTCCCGTAGAGAGGCTCGACAAGGGCGTGTATGTGGTCGAAGCGACGAATGGAACTTTGCGCGCTTACACGCTGGTAATCGTGAGCGAACTGGCGGTTGTCACCAAGAGTGCCCCAGGTCAGTTGCTGGCCTATTCCGTTGATCGCAAGGCTGGCAATCCAATTCCCAACACGCAAATCAGGATATGGGCCGCACACAAAGAGCAGGCCTCGGTCAAGACCGATTCTCAGGGACTCTCGCTGATTTCATTGCCTGCGGAGCACTATGAAGATACACGCATTCTGGCCGTACACGATAAAGACGTAGCCCTTGTTGCCCCTTACTACTTCAACATCAGCAGCAACCCCGACGAAGATTGGACCGGATACATCTACACTGACAGGCCGGTGTATCGTCCAGGGCACACGGTCCACTTTAAGGGCATCCTGCGTGCCCGCAACGGCGAGAAGTATCGTGTACCTGCCGGAGAGCCGGTGGAAGTAAGTGTGGAGGATACCAACAGCCGGCAGGTCTATCACGCTCAGACAACCATCTCGCAATTTGGCGGCGTCCATGGAGATTTCACGCTTGGGGTCGATGCCGCGCTCGGATATTACTCCATATCTGTGACGGGTAAAAGCGGCGGCCGCTATGGAATGAGCGGAGGCTTCAACGTCGAGGAATACAAGAAGCCTGAATATGAGGTCCGCGTCACACCCGACAAACAGCGCATCCTTGAAGGCGACTCCATTGACGCCACCATCGAAGCGAAGTATTACTTCGGCGAACCAGTGGCCGGAGCACAGGTCAAGTATGTTGTGCATCGGGAGAGGAGTTGGTCCTACCTGATGGGCGACCAGGAAGAAGACATGTATGGAGGCGGAAGCGAAGGTGAAGGTGAAGCATCCGGCTATGGCGCGGGCAGCGACGAAAACGAATACGCCGGCGAAGAGCTATCAGAGCAGACTGGGAAGCTCGACGCAAATGGCAAATTGAGAATCAGTGTTCCTACTACGCTTTCCGAGCATAAGTACGACTTCCGCTACCGCATCGAAGCGCGCGTAACCGATGAAAGCCGCAGAGAAATCTCCGGCCACAATTCCGTTCTTGCCACCTACGGAAGCTTTCAAATGGCGGTGGAAGCCGACAAATACATGTATCAGGAAGGCGAGACCATCAAACTCGCCGCCATGGCCAGGGACTATGATGGCAAGCCGGTGCGTACCTCATTCCATGCGGAGTTGGTCCGGCCAAAGTATTACTACCGTGGCGAAGAAGAAGCCGTTCTCGATTCACGTGACGGGCAAACTGCGGTAAGCGGCAACGGGACTTTCGAATTCACCGCCAAAGAAAACCGCACCTTGACCGTGAGAATTACAGCCAAGACGCCGGAGGGACGAGAGATCCAGACGTATACCTGGCTTTGGATTGTCGGTAAAGGCGATGAAACCTGGGGAGAAGGATCAAACAAAACGATCCAGATCATTGCCGACAAGAAGTCATATCAAGTGGGTGATACTGCCCGCTTGTTGATCATCACCGGTGTGCCGCAGGCGCAGGTCTTGGTAACCACTGAGGGGCACACAATCCAGTCCACGCAGGTGGTAAAGGCCAACAAGCCGTCGGTGTTGGTATCGATTCCGATCGGACCGCAAAACCAGCCGAACGTGTATGTCTCCGCAGTGTTTGTCAAAGATAACACCCTCTACACGGGCAACAAGAATTTGAAAGTACCGGCAGACCAGCAAAAACTTACGGTCTCGCTTACGCCATCGCAAACCCAATTCAAGCCCGGTGAAGCCGCCAAGTACAACATTACCGCCAAAGACTCGACTGGAAAACCTGTGGTAGGAGAGTTCAGCCTGGGAGTCGTGGATGAAGCGATTTACGCTGTGCGGCCGGACCGCACCCAGGACATACATCAGTTCTTCTATGGAAGATTGGGCGACAGCGTCGGCACGGAATCTTCGCTCAGCTTTTACTTTACGGGCGAAGCAGGAACTAAGCCCATCAATCTTGCACGAGGCGGTGGCGCTGGCGGAGGCGGAGGAGACCGCACTCGGCTGGCCCAGTTGAAGCCTTCCGAGCCGCTGGTGCAGCCCAAGATTCGCAAGGCCTTCCCGGATACCGCGCTGTGGCTGGCGGAAATCAAGACCGATCAGAACGGCAATGCGCAGGCGCAGTTGTCATTCCCCGATTCGTTGACCACCTGGCGGGCGACGATTCGTGGCGCCACTGTAGATACCAAGGTCGGCAGCGCTGTCGATCGCGTGATCGTGCGCAAGAACGTTATGGTCCGGTTGGCTGTACCTCGCTTCTTCCGCCAGGGCGATGATGTGACCGTTTCGACCATCGTTCACAACTACCTGCCCGGCGACAAAACCGCCCATGTTTCGCTGGAGACCAAAGGTCTGGACTTGCAGGATGGCGGGCAGAGACAGGTTACCGTTGCCAGCAAGGGCGACCAGCGGCAGGATTGGCATGTTCATGCGCAAAACGTCCATGAATCCGATCTGCTCGCTAAGGCGCTCACCAATGAAGAGTCCGACGCCATGGAGATCACTCTGCCGGTAATTCCGTTTGGCGTGAAACTTTCCGACAGCAAAGCCGGTGCGGTTACCAAGGCTTCGGGCGAGGATCAAGCTACGGTAAACCTGCCGGGCGATCCCGTCACGTCTGCGCCCACCATGAACGTGAGTGTGAGTCCCTCCATTGGCGGCAGTATCTTCGGCGCACTCGACTACCTGACTTCCTATCCCTATGGATGCACGGAGCAGACCATGTCAGGGTTCCTCCCGGACGTGGTGGTCGCCAAGGCCATGAAAGAGCTAAAGCTTGAAGCGACGATCGACACGCCTGAATTGCAGAAGAAGATTCGCGCCGGTCTGGAGCGCCTGTACGACTTTCAGCACGATGACGGCGGCTGGGGATGGTGGAAGGAAGATGAAAGCCACGTCTTCATGACCGCTTACGTGGTGAGTGGATTGGCACAGGCCAAGTCCGCCGGATACGACATCAAGGAAGAAGCGCTGCAAAACAGCCGGAACTGGCTTAAGAAGCAACTGCAAACCTACAAGCGCATGAAGCCCGATCTGCGCGCCTATGTGGTTTACGCCCTGGCGCTGAACAAAGCGACCGATGAACCGATGCTGAACGATGCCTACAAGGATCGCAGCAACATGACGGCTCAGGGGCTTTCCATGCTCGGCCTGGCGCTGCTGACCGTGGGCGACTCCGCTCGCTCCAATGAAGTTGCTACGCTCCTCGAAAAACAGGCAATCGTAGATGATGCCGAAGCCCATTGGCCGTCAGAATACGATTCGTTCCTGGAGTTCTATATCGACGATTCGGCGGAAGCCACTGCCTATGCCCTGCGTCTGCTGAGCCTGACCCATCCTGAAAGCCCGCTTTTGCCCAAGGCGGCTTTCTGGCTGGTCAACCATCGCGATGGAGGATATTTCTGGCTGAGCACCAAGCAAACAGCCATGGTGGTCTTTGGCCTGCTGGAATACATGAAGATCAGCCATGAACTCGATGCCGACTTCACGGCTACCGTTTACGTAAACGATAAGCAGGTATTGACGCGGCACTTCACTCGGGCTGATTCACTCAGAAGCGATTTGCCGCATGTGCTGCTGCCCACCGAGCAACTGCGCTCTGGCGCCAACTCGGTCCGCATTCAAAAGACCGGAACCGGGAGGCTCTACTGGTCGGCGCGTGGCGAATACTACTCGACCGAAAAGAAATTCTTCCAAAACAACAAACTTTCGTTGAACATTACACGCGATTACTACCGGCTCGTTCCGCAGCAGGATAAAGAAAAAATTATCTATGATCTGCAGCCACTCCAGGGAGATGTCCATTCGGGAGACGTGATTGCCGTGCACCTCAGCGTGAATGGCAGCAACTGGAAGTATCTGTTAATCGAAGACCCGATTCCCGCCGGGGCGGAATTCATCCAGAAAGATGCGTTATACGAGCTAAAGCAGAAAACCCCGTGGTGGGGTTACTGGTTTACCCGCCGCGAGTTCCATGATGACCACGCCGCGTTTTTCCAGACCTACTTCAGTGGCCACCAGGAATACGTTTACCTGCTCAAGATCATCAATCCGGGCACGTTCCGCGTCAGCCCGGCGTCTGTCCAACCGATGTACCAGCCGTCTGTCATCTCCACAACCGATGCTGCCACCATGGAGGTAAAACCATGACCGGGAATACGCCAGAAAAACCAGCTTCAGCCGCCGCCGAAAAAGGGGGACGTTGGGACTCGTTGCGAGGAGTGTTCGTGCCGTCCTTCACCAATCTCCGCGTGTGGCTCTTGCAATTCTTCGGAGGAATTCTGATTGCCCTGGCTGTCGTCGGTTTTCTGAGAACCGGAGAGACCTGGGGGCAACTGATTCTTGGGGGCCTGCTGATTCTCGTCGCCGTAGTTGGCTGGCTGACTCTCGATGGCGGCACCTTCAACTACTACCTTGATCAGCAACGCAACCAGGCAAGTCTGAGACCGGCCTTCATTCGGGCGCTGAAACACATATTACCCTTGGCAACTCTGGCAGCGATCTTTTTTCTGGTGCATATGTTGATCGACCGGCTCGACGACTACCATTATTCAGTTCCTGGCTATCTGCGCTCAGAACTTCCAGCGTGGCTGCGCCGCCACGTGAGCGAAGCCCGAGTCCAAAACCTCTACGACCTGTTTGTCTTCTTCATGCGCTGGATCGTCCTGTCGGTGCTGCTGCTTCCATTGGCCTCACTCTGCGCCGACCGCGGATTCCGGGGCTTCATCTCCACGCGCATTTGGCTAAGAATGCTCGTAAACCGGTGGTTCTGGGGCGTGGTGATCGTAGCATCCATCCTGGGCGTCGCGGTACCAACGGCAATGCTGGGTTGGCGACTGGATCCTAAGACAGCAACAGCTACCTCGGAAGAAGTCTTTCTCGGCTTCCGCCTGTTCATCGGATATCTGCTGGTTCTGGCTGCCTGGCTCATGGTCTGCTTCATGCTAGGCCGAGCAAGGATGAAAGCCGAGGCACCATTAACCATTAAAACCAGCAAAAAGGACTGACCGCAGAGAGCGCAGAAGACGCAGAGTAGCAAAGCCACAACCGAACCCGTTTTTAACGCGGAAGAACGCGGATCAATACTTGCTTACCACTGATCTCCACAGACGCACTGATCTGAAATCGGCTTGATGAAATTCTTCGCGTCTTGGCACGAATTCGATTGTTAGCATTGCACGGAGTTCCAGACCCGCTGGCTGGATGGCATGGGAATATTTCAGATCAGTGGTATCTACGGAGATGAGTGGTAAGCCGTTTACCAATCCGCGCTCATCGGCGGTAAAAAGGTTTTGATTGTGACTCTTTGTGGAACAAAAGGGTTAGGGGTTGCTAGGGAAGAGGAGAGCTAAAGGCCAAAGGCTAACAGCTAAGCATAGCGCCTTCATTGAAACAGCTTCAGCCACTGCTCTCTCGAAGCAACAGGGTGTCCCGCAACCTGAATATTGGCGCTCACGTGTTCTTCACGGCCCATTCCAATCAGAGCCACGGCCAACCCTGGAGCAGAGCGAGAAAATTGAATTGCTGTCTCCGACTCGCTTTTCATCGCCAGTACCTTGCGGACGGATTCTGGGAGATTCGATGTGAGCCTTCCCTGGCTAAGCGTCGCGCTGCCAACCACAGCAATGCCGGCTTCGGAGGCGAGTTCCAAAGTGGAAACCGCCCTGCCGTCCACAGATTGGTTCTGCAACACAAACGCTTCGGGCATCGCCAAATTGAATGGAAGCTGTATAAAACGGAAATGATGATCATCTCCAGCGACTTCTTTCGCGACTTCAACGATCTCTCCCAGGTTGAGGAATTCGCGCTTTTGCGAAGGAACACGGAACCCGCTCCACGTAGCCATGCCGTAGAAGCGGATAATCTTCTTGGCCACAGCTTTTTCCAGCATCGTAAAAGCGCGTAAGACGCGGCTGCGGAATTCTCGCCGCGCAATTTCTCCAAGCTGGGTCTCAGGGTTATGGATATAAAAGACGTCGATGGTCTCGAGCGCCAGATTCTTGCGAGAACGCTCAATCTGGTCGGCTAGGTAGATTGGGGACATGCAATGCATCCCGCCCGCCACCTCTGCCGGATCAAGAATGCCTCGCTCGATGTATTCATCCCGGAAATATGCGCGGGGATCGGACGGGACCTCGCCATCAAAGCTGAGATATCCAGCCTTGGTGCAGACCAGCACCTCATCGCGTGAAACCTCGCGGGTGGCGATCAGCGACTGAAGAACCAAGCCAATGTTTCGTTCAGACCGTTGATGCCGGTAGTTGATGGCTGTATCCAGCACATTGATTCCCAGCCGGAGCGCAGCCGTAATGGCTTTTTCATACCCGGCGTCGGAGGTAGAGTCCGGTTCGCCAAGATAAGTTCCCAGGCCAATGGACGAGAGCCAAAGTTGGTCAACTCCAGGCACATTTTCGAACTGTCGAAAATGGCCCGCATCGCGGAGCGCAGGAAAGCGATCACGATAACGCGCCGTTCCGTCGGCAGTGGCAAATCCTTCGAGCATGGAGATTCAGTGTAACAGGAGGGGGAGGAACCAGTTTCGCCACGAGTACAAGCAAATTCACACAGAACTGGAACGACGATAGGCGCATAGGACGCCTGGAACCATGAATTTCACGAAGGCCACCGGCTTAATCCAAGCCTCGCGGTATTATTGACACCAGCATCAAATATTTAAAGCAATTCAAAGAATGGAGAGACATGGAAGGTGATGCCCCCACCATAAGCCGCGATGAACTGAAACAGAAAATCGACGACAAAGACCGTTTCGTTCTGGTTGAAACTCTCGCCCCGCAGTATTACAACCACTCGCATCTGCCCGGCGCAATCAACTTGCCGCCTGACCGGGTCCGCGAACTGGCGCCGCGGCTCTTGCCGGACAAGTCCGCAGATATTGTTGTCTACTGCGCCAAGCTCACTTGACACGCCTCAGAAGAGGCCGCCCGTGAATTGGTGGCCATGGGATACATCAACGTGCGTGACTACAGCGGGGGAAAGCAGGACTGGATCGAGGCAGGGCTCCCTATCGAAGGCAAACACGCAGACCGGCAGAACCAGAAAACCGGATAAAAAAGAAAAATCGGGCAATTGAAATCCAGCGCCGCCGCCCAAATTTCAATTACCCGATTCCAGTTTTAAGTTCTGGCCAGCAGCTAGTAGCCAGCAGCTAAGAATTACAAATTCTCCCTGATTCCATCCATAAACGCCCGCAGCTTGCGCGAGCGCGAAGGATGACGGAGCTTGCGCAATGCCTTGGCTTCGATCTGGCGGATGCGCTCGCGAGTCACTGCGAACGATTGCCCAACCTCTTCCAGGGTATGCTCCGATCCGTCTTCCAGTCCGAAGCGCATCTTGATCACCTTTTCCTCACGTGGGGTGAGAGTACGCAGCACCTGAGCGGTCTGGTCTTTCAGGTTCACATTGATGACAGCTTCAGCCGGAGAAACCATGGAGCGGTCTTCAATGAAGTCGCCCAAATGTGAATCTTCTTCTTCACCGATGGGTGTTTCCAGAGAGATTGGCTCCTGCGCTATCTTGAGCACCTTGCGCACCTTGGCTACAGGGATATCCATGCGCTTGGCGATTTCTTCGGAAGTAGGCTCGCGGCCCAATTCCTGCACAAGCTGCCGCGAAGTGCGGATCAGCTTGTTAATGGTTTCGATCATGTGCACCGGAATGCGGATAGTGCGGGCCTGGTCGGCAATAGCGCGGGTAATCGCCTGGCGAATCCACCATGTTGCATAAGTGGAAAACTTGTAGCCACGGCGATACTCGAACTTGTCCACGGCCTTCATCAGGCCGATGTTGCCTTCCTGAATCAAGTCGAGGAATTGCAGACCACGGTTGGTGTATTTCTTGGCAATCGAAACCACCAATCGCAGGTTGGCCTCGATCAGCTCGCGCTTGGCAGCCTCAGCATCGACATCTCCCTGAATGATCTCGCGCTGAGTACGCTTCAGCTCCTGGTAGCTGACCCCGGCTTCCTGCTCCAGCTTTTCCTGGTCGGTCTTGTGCTGGCGCTGAAGCCTGCGGTATTCCTTTTTTGTCTCTTCGCTGCGCGTGCCTTCGATCTTTTTTTCCAGACCATTAATCTGGCGATCGAGGATACGCATGGAATCGACCGTTTTGTTGACACGTTCAATAAGCCGCTTGCGTTCGGGATTCGTGAATTTCAGGTCACGAATGCCCACCGAAACCATGACCTGCGCGCGCGCCAACGCCCAGCGGCACTTGCGGTATTCCTTGGGTTTTTTCTTTTGCTGGATCGCGTTGAGCTTCTCTTCGAGCTGCGGGACTTTCTTGTAATGTTTGGCAACTTCATCGATTTGCCCGGTGAAGTCCTTCAGCCGCGCTTGCACGATTTCGTCGGTGATCTCCTCTTCATCAAAGGCCACCAGTTCCTTGATGGAGCGGACGCCTCTCTTAAGGTCCTCTCCCAAAGACAGGATTTCCTTGATGACGATAGGAGACCGGGAAAGCGCCTTGAGCACACGGATCTGTCCGCGCTCAATGCGCTTTGCAATTTCCACTTCGCCTTCGCGGGTGAGCAGCGGAACGGTGCCCATTTCGCGAAGGTACATGCGCACCGGGTCGTTGGTTTTTTCCAGTGCGCCCGGGGTTAAGTCGAGTTCAACATCTTCGCCTTCTTCAAGCTCCTCGAATTTCTGTTCCGAAGGCAAGCCTTTGGTGGCATCGAGAACGTCGATGCCCTGCGTTCCGATCGTGGTGAGCAGGTCGTCCAGATCATCTGGTGATTGGATATCACCGGGTATGAGATCATTTACTTGATCGTAGGTGAGATATCCCTTTTCTTTGCCTGCGTCGATCAGTTTTTTTATGTCGTCGAATTTATCGTCTAAAGCCAAACCGTCCTCGTTTGTTTGAACAATACGGGGCTGAACGCTCGTCTCCCTAAAGAAAGGCGGCGGCATGTAGGCTGGTAAGCGCGCAAGACCCGAGGATACTTAGATTACCACATTCAATCCAAGATGAAAACGCCCCAAACAAGCCACCTGCCAGGAAACAAAGGAGATAAACCTTGTCCCGCTATGTTTTAGATGCTCTGTTTATCGGATAGTTTCGAAAGGAAATAAGAGGGATTGGGTAGTTAGGTATTGAGAAACCGGGAATTCAGGGTTACTCACGTCCATGTTCCAAGGGTTTGCGCCGCTCGGCCACCTCGGCCCCAAAAGGTGGCCAAAAACCTACCAAAAACCTGCTTTTTAGCACGCAAACCATTAGCTCATCGAGGCGGCCAATCGACGGTCAAGTTCGAGTAGTTCCTGCTTTAGCCGGACATAGGTTGCCATATCGTTGCGGCGCTCGGCGTCAAAGATGCCCTGCTTGATATCCCGTTCGCGCTGGGCGAGCTGGAAGCGGTGCCGCAGTGCTTCCAAAGCACCTTCCAGCAACTCTGGGCTCAGTGGCTCGATGGCCTCCATGATCACCTTGGCCAGCAATTGCCGGTCTGAATCGCTCAGCGGCAGGGACATGGGATCAGCATCTTCTTCGCACTTTAAAAGAGCTTCCAGAAGGGATTCCGTTCCTATACCGCCGTGTAGACCCTCCGCCGAAAGCGCTTCCAGCGCGGTATGGCGCAACCCCGATTCCTCCGGGGCGGTTGAAGATGCGGCCCGAATCAGCACCTTTTCAGCCGAAGTAACGTGGGCGACCGGGGTCGAGCGAATCCCTGCCGACGAGCGCTTGTTGGCGACTGATCGCAATTCTTGCCGCAGCAGGGCTGAATCAATCGCCAGCTTTTGGGCAATATCGTTGACCAGCCCGTCGCGGACAATCCTATTGGGCAGCCGGTTAATATGGGGCAGCAGGAAGTTGAGGGCCTGCACCTTGCCTTCTGGGGTCTTGACCGGAAACATCGACATGGCCCGGTTCATCAGATATTCAAAATACTTCGCCGAACCCATAAGACCTTGACGGTAAGCTTCGGCCCCATTACGCCGGATGAATAGATCGGGATCATATCCTGCTTCCAGCCGCAGGATCTTGATCTTGAAATCCTCCTCCAGCAACATGCCAAGCGAGCGGTCAGTAGCGGCAGCGCCAGCCGTATCGGGATCGAAATTGACGACGATGTTCTTGCTGAAACGCCCCAGCAGCCGCACCTGGCTCTCGGCAAATGCTGTCCCAGAACTGGCGATCACATTGTGAAATCCAGCGGAGTAGACAGCAATGCAGTCCATCTGCCCTTCGACGATGATGGCGTAGTCCAGCTTTCGAATGGCTTCTTTGGCCCGGTCCAGGTTGTAGAGCACCCGCGATTTGGAATAGATCGGCGTTTCCGGCGAGTTCAGGTACTTGGGCCCGGCCTTCTCGTCTTTGGAGAGCGTCCTTCCCGTAAATGCGATGATCTTGCCGGTCTCATTGGCAATGGGAAATGTGATCCGGTTACGAAACTTGGAATAGATTGCAGAATCTTCGGTCTCACTCTTCCATGAGAATAAGCCGCTCGCCCGCAGAATCTCCTCATTGAAGTCGCCTTTCAGCCGGTCCTTCAGGATGAACCCGGAATCCGGGGCATACCCCAGCCGAAAGGTGCGGATGATTTCGTCCTTTAGGCCCCGGCTCGCCAGGTAGTCACGCGCATGGGCAGCCTCGGGCCGCCGAAGCTGGTCCTCGAAAAACACACACGCCCGCTCATGGATTTCAATGAGCTGTCCACGCTGGCGGGCCTCATGCGCCTCGGCCGGAGAACTGTATTCAGCCTTGGGCAAAGGGATGCCCATCTTCTGCGCGACGAACCTGACCGCTTCAGGAAAGGTGATGTTTTCGATCTTTTGAACAAAGCTGAAGACGTCTCCGGAAGCTCCACAACCGAAGCAGTGAAAAAACTGCCGCGTAGCATGGACACTGAAGGATGGAGTTTTCTCCTGATGAAATGGGCACAGCCCCGAAAAATTCTGTGCGCCAGCCTTCTTGAGCTTGACGTAATCGCCAATCACACGGACGATGTCCGTCTGCTCCTTGACGCTGAATGCGAAATCACCGGGGTTGGCCATACCTATTTTTTGGCAGTCAATTCACTAGCAACTGGTTCAACCAACGAAGGGATCAATGACGCGCACACCGGCCTTCGCGAAATCGATGTGGTTTCGCGTAACGACCGCCATACCATGGACCATCGCGGTTGCTGCGATGAAACTGTCCTTGATCGGCATTGCTTTTCCGGTCTTGCGAAGACGCGCCAGGAGTTCCGCCCATTTCAAGCCTGTGTCCGCGTCCCAGGAAAGGCAGTGAAGCCGCTCCACTCCTGCATTGAACCAGCGTTCGAGAGCCATCCGCTTTTTTCCTTTAGGGAGGATAAGAATGCCGAAACGCAATTCCCCGAGAATCACGGGATCCACCGCCATCTCAGCCTCGTGGGCGCGAAGCCACTCCACAACTCGCGCATCCGGCGATGGTTTCGTCGGCTCACTCAAAACGTTAGCGTCGACCAGATACTTCACAGCGTATCGGTTGCCTCAGAGTCGATAGGAACAAAAAAGTCCTTGTACGGACAGGCGAACAGCCAGTCGATGGCGCCCTCGTTCCGGGGAGCAACACGCCGAACGAGGCGATAGTCTCCACGATCAAGGCGCTCAACGTCGAACTCCTGCCCAGGTTCGATCCGGTCGACTTGCCGGAACTCTGCCGGCAAAACAATCTGGCCTTTGGAAGAGATGGTAGTCTTCATATCAAGTAAGATATCGTCTTACCTCTTCAGGTGTCAAATGCGGTTGTTGAGCGTAACTAAACTGTGCCTCTAAATCGAATTATGACCTGGCGCAAGATGATATTGAATTTTCAATTTTGATATAACTTTAACCTGGCATGAAAATCGAAACCCGAGCTGTCCATGCCGGCCATGGAATTGAGCCAGGCACGCGCGATGTTACTCCCGCGATTCACCTTTCCACAACATTCGAGTGCGCCGAGGATGGCGGTTTTCCTGGCGGATACAGCTATTCCCGTCAGAGCAATCCCAACCGCGCTGCGCTTGAAGATTGCCTGGCGTCGTTGGAGCAGGGTGCAGCGGCCATTAGTTTTTCGTCAGGCAACGCGGCAACCAATGCCTTTTTCCAGGCATTTTCCCCCGGAGACCACGTCATTGCCGGGGAAGACGTTTTCTATGGAACAGCAATTTTGCTCAAGGACCATCTCGCGGCATGGGGACTCAAAACATCGTTTGTTGACATGCGTGATCCTGCTGCGGTGGAGCGTGCTCTCACAAAGTCAACCAGAGTAGTATGGGCCGAAACTCCATCGAATCCGCTGCTCAATATCACCGACATTCGCGCGGTGTCGGCAATTGCGCAAAAAGCAGGCGCGGTGCTGGCTTGCGATAATACCTGGGCTACACCGGCATTGCAGTCTCCCTTGCAATTGGGCGCGGATGTCGTAATGCATTCCGTGACCAAATACCTTTCCGGGCACAGCGACGTTCTAGGCGGCGCGCTGATTTTCAAGGGCCGCAATGCTCTTTATGACAAGATTCGCTCTCTTCAACATGCGGCCGGAGCCGTGCCATCGCCCTTTGAATGCTGGTTGACGTTACGCGGCATCCAGACTTTTCCTTACCGCGTACGGGCACAGTCGGAAAATGCCCAATGCGTGGCCGAATTTCTCAGCCGGCAAGAGAAGATCGAGGCAGTTCACTATCCCGGACTTCCTAGCCACCCAGGCTACCAAATCGCCAAGACACAGATGGCGAGCTTTGGCGGGATGCTGTCAATCCAGGTCCGCGGAGGCCAACCCGAAGCTTTTAAACTGGCGGCTGCTGTCCGCCTATTTACGCGGGCAACCAGCCTGGGTGGTCCTCACAGCCTGATCGAGCATCGAGCGTCAGTCGAAGGCTCGAATACGCGCAGCCCAGCTAATCTTTTGCGGCTTTCCATTGGACTGGAGCATAAGGACGATCTTATTGCGGATATTGAACAGGCCTTAAGAGCAATCTAGCTTCTGACTTCTGTCTCCTGTCTTCTTCGCTATCAGCTCCCGACAAATCGTGCATACAGGCTCCGGGCGATCGCTTTGTCTGTAGTTCCTTTGATAATTGCTCGTCCGTCGGGAAATAGGGTCATTTCGTAGGGCTCCCGCCAGAACTTCAGGACGAAATTGTTGTGCCGTACCTCTCCATGAGGCTCAAGCCGGAGAGTCATTTCCGTGAAGTCGACGGGGCGATGGCGTTCGTGGATCTGCACGGAGTTCCTGCCACAGAGCGTAATTTGTGCTCGGCCTTTGCCCTCGAGATAGGCAAACTCGTGTCGGCCGCAAGTTGCGCAATCGGCTCGCGGATGTCTGGCTGCGATTTCAGCGCGGTCATTGCTCCAAAGATCGAATGATATCAGGGAGCGCCGTAGTTTCTCCTTAGCACCAACCAGGAATTTCAATGCTTCCGTGGCCTGAATGGATGCCACCAGGCTGGCAGCGCTGTTCAGGATTCCCGATGTATCGCAAGTTTCAACGGCGCCCTGCGGAGGGGCAGGAAAAATACAGGATAAGCAGGCGGTTTCTCCCGGCAGCACGTTCATGGTAACGGCATACGAGCCAACCGCGGCAGCGTAAATCCAGGGCCGGTTGTTTTTAATGGCGAAATCATTGATGAGATAACGGGTCTCAAAATTATCAGTGGCATCCAGAATCAGATCGGCCTCGCCCAGCAGTGATTCGGCGTTTTCAGGAGTAAGGTCGGCAACGTCAGGATGCACGCTGATTGCAGAATTAAAGGCCGCAATCTTGTGGGACGCAGCGATGGCCTTAGGCAAGGATTCGGACGCATCGTGTTCGTCAAACAGCACCTGGCGCTGGAGGTTACTAGGCTCAACGTAATCCCGATCAATGATTCGCAGACGCCCCACTCCCGCCCGGCCCAGCAGGTTAGCTACGCACGAACCAGTAGCGCCACAGCCTACAATAGTGACACGGGCGGCGGAGAGTTTCTTTTGTCCTTCGGGTTTAATCCCAGAAAACAGGATTTGCCTCGAATAACGGCCCTCGGATGTCATTCTGGAATTTATTATAGGTCCCAGGGAATCAGACGGCGCGAATTCGAAAACAACAGAAGGCGTGAATGCTGCCATCGAACCAGTACAGCTGGAAATCATAAGAAAAAGGGAGTCAGCACCTGTATCTCAGGGTAGTCAATCTGATGTTTTTGCTGGGCACGCTTGGCTCTGCGCAGGTGATGCCGGTGCAACAGGCTGCTCCGATCGCCTCGCCCCAGCCGTCGGGCGCCGGCTCCGATCGCCTGCCATCCCTTCCTGGCCCCAGCCTCAATAGCCTGGAAGGAGCAACCGTTTCGGACATTCAGATCAAAAGCACGGCGGTCGAGCATCCTGAATGGTTCCAGCCGCTGATTCAGCAGAAGATCCATGAGCCTCTCGATAAGTACAAAGTCAGGGAAAGCGTCCAGGCCCTCTACAATACCGGGCGTTTCGCCAGCATCCAGGTCGAGGCGCAACGCCAAACCAATGGCGAAGTGGCACTGGTTTTCGATGCTCGCGAGAACTTTTTCTTTGGCTCCATCAACGTTGCAGACGCGCCTAACCCTCCTACGGCCCCGCAACTCGTGAACGCCAGCAAATTGGGCCTGGGAGAACAATTCACTCAAGAAAAAATCAAGACCGCCATTCAGGGTATGACGCACGTGCTTGAAGAGAATGGCTATTACACCGCCAAGATCGAGCCTTCCTACCAATGGGATCCTTTCAACCAGCAGGTGACGGTCTCGTTTCAGATCGAAAAGGGCAAAGTGGCGCGCGTTGGCAAGGTGAACGTGACAGGAACGCCGGGTTTTTCCGCCGATGAGGTTCGCCGAATTTCCGGCATTGACCCGGGCGACCGCGTAAGTTCCGGCAGCGTAGCAAACGCACTGCGGAAGATGCGAAGGAAATACCAGGGCCGGGACCGGTTGCTTGCCGAAGTATCCATTACCCAGCGCCAGTTCCATCCGGAGAACAATACCTTGGACTACACCTTTGGCATCGTTCAAGGCCCGATCGTAAAGGTTAAAGTAGAGGGAGCAAGCCTGCGCCAAAGCCAGATCAAGAAGTACGTTCCGATCTATGAAGAGAACGCCGTCGACGATGATCTGCTCAACGAAGGGAGCCGCAACCTTCGAGATTACTTTCAGAGCAAAGGTTACTTTGACGCCCAAGTCGAAGTAAACCAAAAGCAGGAGCCGGCATTTGACCGGATCACCGTGACCTATACGATACATCCAAACGAGCGCCACAAGCTGGTGGAACTTGCCCTCGAGGGCAACCATTATTTTGACCGCGAGACGCTGCACGAGCGCATCGCGACGCGGAAGGCTGGAGGGCTGCTGCTTTATGGATTGTTCAGCCAGGCAAATCTGGCGCGCGATGTCCAATCGATCGAAGAGTCGTATCACGCCAACGGCTTTCTGCAAGCTAAGGTCGTCTCCAACGTGGAGGATAACTATGAGGGGAAAAAAGCGCATCTCAAAATCACAATTCACATCGATGAGGGAGCGCAAACTACGGTTGGCAAGCTGACCATTGAAGGAAACCAGGCAGTATCCGAAGCCACGATTCGGCAGTTGATTTCGACAACTCAGGGCCAACCCTATTCGGAACCCAATGTCGTCGCGGATCAAAACCAGGTCACCGATTATTACTTCAACCAAGGGTTCCCGGAGGTTCATTTCGAGTCTTTTGCCGCGCCGGAACCCGATGCGCCTAACAAGATGGATTTGAAGTACAAGATTTCGGAAGGCCAACGGGTCTTTGTGGACAAAATACTAACAAGCGGCTTGCTGCATACCAGGCCGTTTGTGGTGCAGCGTGAGATGACAGTTCAACCCGGCGGGCCTCTCAGCCAGGATTTGTTGTTGCTGACGCAGCAGCGCCTTTACGATCTTGGAATCTTCAATGCCGTGAACCTGGCGGTGCAAAACCCGGAAGGCGCAGACACCCATAAGAATGTCAATTTCGAACTCGCAGAAGCCCGCCGCTATACCTTTAATTATGGTCTTGGGTTTGAGCTTGCAACCGGACAGCCTTCCGGTACCAATAATCCGCAAGGCGGGACGGGGGCCAGCGCGCGCGTTTCTTTGGATGTCACGCGCCTGAACTTTCGCGGCCGCGACCAGACGATCACTCTCCAAACCCGCTACGGCAACCTTCAAAAGCGCATCCTCGCCAGTTACGAAGTGCCTCGATGGTTCGATTCCAAAACCCTTACTTTCAACATTACCGGGTTTTACGACGATACATTTAATGTCCGCACCTTTGAGGCAAAACGCCTGGAGGGGTCGGCGGAGGTCAAGCAAATCTGGAGCAAGGCCACCGATTTGCTGTATCGCTTTACCTATCGCCGAGTGAGTGTCCCTTCGGGCAGCCTGGTGATTGATTCAGCGCTCGTCCCCTTATTTTCCCAGCCGGTGCGGGTTGGAATTCCTTCCTTTGCCTGGGTGCGCGACACGCGCGACGACCCCACTAACTCCCACAAAGGCGCCTTTACCACACTTGATACTGGAGTGGCCTCCAGTATTTTTGGGTCGCAGGCCAACTTCGGCCGGGTGTTGGTGCAGAATTCAACGTATTATCTTTTTCACAAAAAACGCTGGGTCTTTGCCCGTTCCACCCGTGTGGGCGTACAAGAGCCGTTCAGCTCCACCGACTTTATTGCATTGCCGGAGCGCTTCTTCGCCGGAGGCAGCAATTCGCTCCGCGGCTTTGGCATCAACCAGGCCGGTCCTCGCGATCTGCAAACAGGCTTTCCTGTGGGGGGCGAAGCGCTCTTCGTGAACAATCTGGAGCTGCGCACGCCGCCTCTGCCCCTTCCATTCGCGGGCGATAACATCAGCGGCGTAATGTTCCACGACATGGGCAATGTTTTTTCTGTTGCCGGCGACATCGCCGATAGCTTCTTCCGGGTTTCCCAGCCTCATCCCGCTGCCTGCCAGAACTTCGTTACGCCGAGTTGCAGCTTCAACTTCATGTCGCACGCGATCGGGAGCGGAGTCCGCTATCGAACACCCATCGGCCCGGTGAGTTTCGATGTTGGGTACAACCTGAATCCGCCCGTGTTTCCCATTGCCCGGGAAGCACGTTTCGATACCCTTAAGCATTTCAACTTTTTCTTCAGCATAGGACAGACTTTTTGATGAGGACGACCGCTTTCCACTGCGTGCTGCTGTTGCTGCTGCTTCCTGCTCTCTGGGGGCAGGCCGACGTAGTAGACCGCATGGTGGCTGTCGTGAATAAGCAAATCATTCTGCAAAGCGAGTTGGAGCAGGTGGCTCGGGTTGAGTTTCTCTTGCAAGGCCGGCCTCTGGATCAGTTGACCGATGCCGAGATGCAGAAGGTACTGGAACGGATGATTGACCAGGACCTTTTGCAACAGCAGATCGCTCACCCGGTGATGCAGGATCCTACTCCGGAGGAGATGGCTGCACATCTGCGCGAGGTTCGTTCCCAGATTCCAGGAGCCGAAGCCGGCGATCAATGGCAAGCCATGCTGGCGGCCTACGGTGTGAGTGAGCGCGATGTAACCAGGCAATTGCTCTTGCAAGTAAGAATCTTAAGGTTTATCGACCTGCGTTTTCGCGGGTTAGTGAGCGCAGATAAGCCCGCCATTGCCGCTTACTATCAGGAAAAACTTCTGCCGGAGTTGCGCAAGCAGGGCGCATCTGAACCGCCGCTGGATGCAGTTTCCGGCAAAATCGAGAAGATCATCGTTGAACAGCGTATCGATGAGCTGCTCAATGACTGGCTGCAGACTCTTCGCGCTCAAGCCCACATTGAGAAGCTGAATGCCGAAGGCGCCTCCTTAGGTTCTGGAACGTCCAACTCGCCCCCGGAAACCAAGGAGCCGCAAGCGACTGGAAAAAAGGGAGCTGCGTTTACCGCTGGAAGGGGAGCCAGAAAATGACTCGTGCAATTCCTGGCTGGCTCCGCCTGCGTTCCAGCAAAAGAAGATTCAAGAGGATTCGGAACACGATCACCCTGCTAATGCTTTTGCTGGTTCTTGGGTTACTGGTCTTTCTCAACAGCAACAGCTTCCAGGAGCGCGTCCGTCAACGCGTGATCGCTGAACTTGAGTTGATGACCGGCGGCAAAGTAGAAATCCAATCATTCACCTGGAGCCTTTCCAGGCTGCAATTTGAAATTGACGGCCTTACCATTCATGGTCTCGAACCCCCGGGAACCGCCCCTTATGTTCACGCCGATCACCTCTTTGTCAGGGCAACGGTTACCTCCTGGCTTTCGCGGCAGATCGCATTGCGCTATGTCTCTGTTGACCGTCCGATCATTCACTTGATCGTTTTTCCCAATGGCTCTACCAACCAGCCAGTGCCCAAGATCAAGGAAGAGAACAAAAGCCCGATCGATCATCTGTTTGAGCTGGCGATCAATCGCATGGAGATCAGGAATGGCGGGCTGATATGGAACCAGCAGGCGGCCGGGCTCGATGTAACAGGACAAGAGCTGTCTGCCACGATGTTGTACTCCACGAAGGATAAGACCTACGATGGCAAGTTGAACCTGGATCTGCATCCCGCGCGCCAGGACAAATATTTGCCATTCTCCGGAAGATTCGATGTGCATTTCGTGCTGCATCCTGCGCAAGCCGAGGTTCAAGCTTTTCAGTTCAGCACAGGCCGCTCTCATCTTGAAGGCAACGGGGCTGTGGTTAACTACAGCAATCCACAAATTGCGCTTCGGTATAGCGCTGCAGTCGACTTACCGGAATTCGCGCTGGCCGCAAAAATGCCGGAGCTGCATGCAGGGCATCTCGCGGCCCAAGGTACGGCCGTCTACGCCAACCAGAATTACTCATCACAGGGAGAGCTCTCAGTACAGGGAGCAAGCTGGAGTGGCGCTTTGCATGTTGCTGGTATCGAATTGGCAACACCTTTTTCGCTGACTCCGGAAAGAATTTCTCTCAACCGTCTCGTCGGTCATTTGTTGGGTGGAACGTTTCAGGGCGATGTCCAGGTTGCGAATTGGAATTCTCTTGGCACAACATCAAAAGGTGCGCCCCAAAATGGAACAGCAACCTTAGCGTTTTCAGGATTGCAGATTGGCCACGTTGCGAATGCCATCTCTAGTCCGCATTTGCGGACAGACAAGCTCAATCTCGTAGGCACAGCCTTGGGCCATCTTAAGACTTCCTGGACAGGAGCGCCGGCCAACGCCTTAACTGAGATCAAGCTGGAATCAAACGCTCCCGGAAACCCCTTGCCGCAGCAAGTCCCGGTCGCGGCCCAGCTACAAGCAACCTATCACGGCAACACAGAGATCATGGATGTGGCTGGACTGAGCCTCGCTACCCGCGCGATCCGTCTCAATGCCACCGGGACGTTAGGTTCGGCCAGCACTAAGTTGAACGTTGCTCTTAATGCTACCGACTTGCACGAGCTTCAGCCCATGCTGGCCGCTTTCAGTCCCGGCACGGTCATCCCCGCCGCCGTAGAAGGCCGGACATCGTTCACAGGATCGGTCTTTGGCAGGCTCAATCAGCTTTCAGCCCAAGGTCATCTTGATGCCCAGAATTTTGAGACCGTGGCTGCAATACCTGCGCCGTCATCTTGGAAGATGCCGCAACGGATTCACTGGGATTCGCTCATTGCCGACCTTGTGTATACGCCCCAAAGCTTGACAGTGAACAATGGGACATTGCGGCGAGGCACAGCACAAGCTGGTTTTTCCGGCGTTGTGAGCTTATCGCGAGGCAGCTTTGATCAGAAAAACAGCCAGCTCACCCTCGATGTGTGCGTGCAAAATGCCAATGTAGACGATCTTAAGACCCTTGTGGGATTCACCTATCCCGTCACCGGGATTTTGAGCACGACCCTGCATGTCGAGGGAAGGACCCAAAACCTGCGCGCAAATGGAACCTTGTTGCTGACCAGAATGACGCTCTATGGAGAACCATTTCGCCAATTGCGCGCCGATTTTGGCCTAGCCGGCAGTCAGACGCAATTCACGAACATCCTCATCACCCATAACGGCACGCAGTTTTCCGGCTCGGCCGGCTACAACCTGCAAAGCCGCCAACTACGTTTCGATGTAAGAGGTGTGGATATAGAACTGGCCAGCTTCCGGCGCTTTGAGCCGCAGCGGATCACCATGGAAGGCCGGGGTGATTTTCATGCAACCGGTTCCGGCACGCCGGACGCGCCGGCCATCAATGCGCAGTTGACATTGCGCAATGTCATTCTCAATGGGGAACACACTGGAGATTTGACTGCCCAGGCGGAGACTCAGGGAACAGAGATGCACGTTCGGGCGCACTCCACCTTCGAGAATGCCTTACTCGACCTGGATGGCAACATCCACTTGCGCGACGATTTTCCCGGTGTGATCACACTCAAATTCGAGCATCTCGATTTTGACCCGTTGATCACTGCATATTTGCAAGGACGCATTACAGGGCACTCCTCAATGCGAGGCGTGATCGAGATGCGTGGTTCCATGAGATATCCCCGGGCCGCCAAAGTGACGGCCAACATCGATCAGCTTTCCACCGATGTGGAAAACGTTCGCCTTCACAATACCGGCCCCATACGCTTCACCGTTGACAAAGAAGTTGCCAGGGTAGAGCAATTTCGCCTGTCTGGTGACGAAACAGAAGTCTCATTGCAGGGTACAGCCCAGCTCAGCGGCGCTCAACAGGCTGATCTGCATGCTGATGGTCGTCTGAACCTCAAGCTTCTGCAGACCTTCAATCCCGGCATGGTGTCTTCCGGTACTGCGAATCTTACTCTGGATGTCACCGGGCCTCTCAAGGAGCCGCAGGTCCGGGGACGTTTGGATATCGCCGATGGCGGTATCTCTTTCACGGATCTGCCCAATGGCTTGAGCCGCATTAATGGCCGGTTGGTATTCGCCCGTGACCGTATGCAGATTGAGACCCTGACTGCGCACACCGGGGGTGGTGAGCTGAATCTGGGTGGTTTCATCGCTTATCGCAATGGTGTCTATTTTGATATTAATGCCGGCAGCCGCGATGTTCGGCTGCGATACCCGCCGGGGATCAGTGCTTCCGCCAATGCCGATCTTCGCTATACCGGTTCCATTCGGAGTTCGCAGCTTTCCGGTGATGTCACCATCACAAGATTCTCGGTGAATCCCCGTTTCGACTTTGCCCAATACCTGGCTCTCAGTAAGGCCCCCATAAAGACCGGGATTCGCAACCCATTTCTCGACAATCTGCGGCTCGATGTCCATATTGTTTCGACACCGGAACTGCGCGTGGAAACCTCACTTGCCAAGCTCTCGGGAGACGTGAATCTACGGCTGCGAGGCACGGTGAGTAATCCAGTGGTGTTGGGGCGCGTGAATATTGTGGAGGGCGATATTTTCTTCAACAGCACCAAGTATCGTCTGGAGCGGGGTGATATCAGCTTTAACAATCCTTTGGTGATCGACCCTGTCGTAGATGTCAACATGACCACGCGCGTGCGCGGCTATGACATAACGATCGGATTTCACGGCCCAGTGGACCACTTGAGCGTGACCTACAGATCCGATCCGCCCCTTCCAAGCGGAGATATTGTTGCACTGTTGGCCTTTGGCCGCACCCGGCAAGACGAACTTTACACCAGTCAATCGAACCAGGGGCTCAGCACCGCGGTCAACTCGTTCCTTGGGCAGGCCGTCAACTCCGCTTCCAATAGCAGGGTCCAAAAGCTGTTTGGGGTAAGCCGCGTGAAGATCGATCCGCAAGTCGGCGGCCCGGAGAACAACCCCAATCCCAGAGTGACAATCGAGCAGCAACTGAACAACAACATCACTGTCACCTATGTGACCAACATATCGCAGTCATCGTCGCAGCAGTTGATCCAGGTGGAGTACAACGTTACCCGAAACATCTCCATCGTAGCCGTAAGGGATCAAAACGGAATTTTGAGTTTTGACGTACACTATCGCCAGCGCAAGAGATGATCGATGAGCAGTACGCTGCAGCCGCCGTTTACGCGTGAGAGGCTCTCCATGGTAGAGCATCAGCTTCGCCAGCGCGGCATCCACGATGAGCGTGTGCTGGCTGCTATGAGCCGCGTGCTTCGCCACGAATTTATTTTGCCACGCGATTGGCCTGATGCTTATGCCGACCGTCCGATTGCTATTGCCGAACATCAGACTACTTCCCAGCCTTACATGATTGCCGCCATGCTGCAGGCTGCTGAGATCGATCCGGCGGATCGCGTTTTGGAAGTAGGCGCAGGTTCGGGATATCAAACAGCCCTATTGGCTGAACTGGCCAGCCAGGTATTTGCCATCGAACGCTATCCCACGCTGGTTGAGCAAGCCCGCCAGGTGCTCGAACGTCTCGGATACACGAACATAGCCTTGGTAGCCGGTGACGGCACCATGGGACTTCCGCAGGCCGCTCCATTCAATGCCATCGTAGTTTCCGCGGCCGCTCCCCAACCACCGCCGGCCCTGGTTGAACAGCTTGCCATCGGCGGAAGGCTGGTGGTTCCTGTAGGAGATGCGAGCGAACAAGTGCTGCAAGTAGTCGAAAAGCAGCCCGATGGAATCACGGTACGCTCTCTCGAAGGCTGCCGCTTCGTGCCCCTCATAGGCCAGCAGGGCTTTGCCGCGTAGAGCGTCCCGCGTATTGTGCGCGCATCTATCCCGGATAATTTCTCGTATATATTCCGTATCTACTTATGTGTATACTTTGTAGAACACTGGTTTCGGAGTAAGTTATTGATGAAGGTAAAAATGGTCAAGTGGGGTAATAGCCTGGCCGTCCGCATTCCCAAGCCCGCCGTTGAAGGAGCGCGTTTGAAAGAGGGGGATTCGCTCGAAATTGAAACTGCCGAAGGTCAAATAGAATTGCGGCGCATCAGCCACGTTCCCAACTTAAGCAAACTCGTTGCTCAGATCACACCTGAAAACCGCTATAGTGAGATTTCAACCGCGGATGAGATTGGGAAGGAAGCGGTCGAATGGTGACCTCCTATGTTCCTGAAGCTGGCGACATTGTTTTCTTGAACTTTGATCCCCAAGTGGGACGCGAACGGGCGAAGCGTCGTCCGGCGCTTGTAATTACCGATCAACGTTACAACCAAGCCTCTGGCTTGGCCGTCGTTTGCCCCTTGACCAGTAAGCGCAAACCCTACCCCTTTGCCTTGCCAATCAAACTCGACCAGGTTGAAGGGGCTGTCTTGGTAGACCAGCTTAAGAGTCTTGATTGGAATGGTCGTCGAGCAGAATTCCATTCCAGGGTTGAAGCGGGGCTTCTCGCGAAAGTTCGTTCGTACGTCGCAGTTCTGCTTGGTATTCGGTAAGTTGGCCTCACCCACTTGAAAGATATTGTCCGCCTTCTCAGACAGCCTGACAAACGCATCGGTGGGCGGCTACGCTCCACGGATTGCCTTCATTGTTTTTATAATCGATCAATGCTATCAGCGTGAGTTACCCTCTCAGCGTTGATCAGCGTGCATCAGCGGCAGAATCAAGACTCGACTCATGAATATCTCGCCAATTCCGTCCGACGCCAGGCGCAACATCTACATCTTCGGCGCGACCTCGCTCCTCAACGACATCGCTACGGAAATGGCCTACTGGATTCTTCCAGCATTCCTGGTGTCTTTAGGAGCGGGCCCTGCCACGCTAGGCCTGATCGAAGGAATTGCTGAGAGTGTCGCCGCGTTGGGCAAATTGTTCTCTGGATATCTCACAGACATTTTTCCAAGGCGAAAACCAATCGTAGTGTTTGGCTACGTTGTTGCCAATGCGGTCAAGCCATTGCTCGCGCTCAGCATGAAATGGTGGCATGTCCTGCTGGTCCGCTTTGCTGACCGCACGGCCAAGGGCATACGCGGAACGCCTCGGGATGTAATGCTTTCCGAGTCGGTGGAGAAAGAGAGAGTCGGAAGTTCGTTTGGATTATTGCAGTCTCTTGACTCCGCGGGCGCTGTAATCGGCCCTTTGCTGGCTTTGGTTATATTGTCGAAGACGGCCGATTTGCGAACGGTCTTCTGGATTGCGTCGATCCCGGGGTTGATTTGCATCGTTGTAGTCCTGATGGCCCGCGAGACATGTATTCACGCTACAGTCAAACCGCGAAAGCCGTTCTGGCAGCCCGGCAATCTTTCCAGGCGCTTCTATTACATGCTCACAGCAGTTTTGATTTTTTCTTTCGGGAATTCAAGCGATATGTTCCTAATCTTGCGCGCACAGGAAGCAGGCATAAACGCGAAATTCGCTCCTCTGCTCGGACTGACGTTCAATGTGATCTACACTCTGGCATCGTGGCCAGCCGGCCAACTGAGCGATCGGCGTTCCAAGGCGACCATTGCCGGGGTCGGGTATCTGGTCTTTGCCGCAACTTACTATACCTTTGCAGCAGCGCCCAGCCATGCAATGTTGTGGATCATGATGGGCTGTTATGGCTTGCATTATGCGCTCACCAGCCCGGTGCTGCGCGCCCTGGTCGTGGAAACCGTTCCTGATGACTCGCGTGGAAGAGCTTTTGGTATTTTCTACTTTTCCACCAGCATCGCCACTCTGCTCTCCAGCCTGCTCACCGGTGAATTGTGGAAGCATTTTGGCGGGGCGTTGCCGTTTTACGTCTCTTCAGCCCTGGCGGTAATCGCAGCGCTCATGCTGTTTGTTTCGGGGAGCACTCAGCCGTCAGCACTCAGCATTCAGTCCGCAAACAGTTCGGGCTAAAGGAAGACATTTATCGTGGGCTTGGTTCGAGTCACGAACCAACCATGCCCACAATGCAGTTCCCCTTCAGCCTAAAGAGCCGAGCGGGCTGAATGCTGAGTGCTGACCGCTGAGTGCTCTCTTGTAAAACTTGCAATCAGAATCTGCACAAACATTGCCCCCATCATGTCGAGCAACACATCGTGAGGACTGGCGGTGCGTGAAGGGACAAAGCTCTGATGAAACTCGTCGAGTGAGGCCGCTACGAGAG
Organism: Candidatus Angelobacter sp.; assembly: GCA_035939495.1. Taxonomy (GTDB): domain Bacteria; phylum Acidobacteriota; class Terriglobia; order Terriglobales; family Acidobacteriaceae; genus Angelobacter. The sequence goes on from DASZFU010000005.1 coordinate 57,588, forward strand.
TAAGCGCTAGGGCCAGACCACTCCATTTGAAACTCCACTGCCATCGTCTTGGTAAGGATGCGCGCCATGAGTAGAAAGCCAGGCCGCTCAGAATCCCGTAGACAGAGAAATGCGCCGCTTTGCGAACGTACGCATGGACCAGCGTAAAGACGTGCGGCGGTATGGGTCCATAGATGGCATGAATGATTTTCCTCAGGATCTGGCCCGTATGGGCAGCGGAGAACAAGTCAGTCGAAAAGCTTGCGATCGTAGCCAGCCAAAGGACCGTGGGGATCCACGCGAAAAACACCCTTCGAAAGAGTCTGGAAGAAGAAGGCTTGGGAAGCGCAGAAGAAGACAAGACGCTGATTACTCCAACCTGTAATTAGGCGCTTCACGAGTGATGATCACATCATGGACGTGGCTTTCCCGCAGGCCGGCCCCGCTGATGCGGATGAACCGGGCCTTTTGCTGTAGCTCAGAAATTGTTCTGGTTCCGCACATCCCCATTCCCGACCGCAGCCCGCCCACCAGTTGATACACCATCGCAGAGAGTGGTCCGCGATAAGGTACACGGCCTTCAATGCCCTCGGGTACAAGCTTGTTCAGGCGATTGCCGGTGTCGCCATCTTCCATGCCGATGGGGGTTGAGGAATCATCAGCACTCTGTGCATAACGCTCGCTCGATCCCGCAGCCATTGCCGAAAGCGATCCCATGCCGCGATAGGATTTGAAAGAACGTCCCTGGTAGAGAATTGTTTCTCCCGGACTCTCGTCAGTGCCGGCAAAGAGCGAGCCAATCATCACGACGCTTGCGCCCGCAGCGATTGCCTTGGTTACATCACCGGAATACTTGATGCCGCCATCGGCAATCACCGGAACATTGGCATCGCGGCAGGCCCTCGCCGCTTCAGCGATCGCAGTTACCTGTGGAACACCCGCTCCGGTAACAATTCGGGTTGTGCAGATCGATCCCGGACCAATGCCTACCTTCACGGCGTCAGCTCCGGCCCTGACCAGGGCGCAAGCGCCTTCGTGAGTACCAACGTTACCTGCCAGTAAGTCGATCTCTGGAAATTTTGACTTGATCAGTTTGATCGCTTCCAGGACCCGCGTCGTATGTCCGTGGGCGCTGTCGATGGCCAGCACATCAACCTTGGCCTTTACTATTTCCTGCGCACGCTCCAGGAAGTCTCCGGTTGCCCCGATGGCCGCTCCCACGCGCAAACGGCCATGCTCGTCTTTGGCGGCATTTGGGTATTTAAGCTTTTTCTGGATGTCCTTTACCGTGATCAGGCCCTTGAGATTGTATTTGTCATCCACCACCAGAAGCTTTTCGACGCGATGCTCATGCAGGATCTTCTCCGCTTCTTCCAAGGTTGTGCCCACAGCCACAGTAATAAGATTCTCCTTGGTCATGACTTTGCTGATAGGAATGTCGGTGCGGGTTTCAAACCTGAGGTCGCGATTCGTAAGGATGCCTACGAGCTTCTTGTTTTTGGTAACTGGAACGCCCGAAATTTTGTAGCGGCGCATCAAGTCCAGAGCGTCAGCAATCTTATGGTCTGGCGAGAGCGTGATGGGATCCATGATCATTCCGCTCTCTGACCGCTTGACTTTGTCCACCTCGTCCGACTGCTGTTCGATCGAAAGGTTACGGTGGATAATGCCCAGGCCGCCTTGCTGAGCAATGGCAATGGCCAGACGGGATTCGGTCACCGTATCCATCGACGCGCTGATGAAAGGAATGTTGAGCCGGATATTGCGCGAGAGCTGCGTCTGCGTGTTGGCGTCAGCCGGAACGAGATCCGAATGCGCCGGCAAAAGCAGCACGTCATCAAAGGTCAGTGCCTCTGGCACAGGAAAATGAATCATGTTGTTATCTCAAGGGGCGGGTCTAAGTTTGTATTGTAAACGGTTTGTAAGACGCCGTCACCGGAGGCAAGATTCAGCCCGCGGCAAGCTGCAAACCATCACCCAAAATCTCGTGGGCTGCATACTCAATGTGCAGAACCCGCCGGTTCATGGCTATGGTCGATTTTGAAGATGCATGTATCAAGAGAGGCTTCATGGCCAGCACGCCACCTTGAGGAACCGGGCAACTCACTGCTGGCCTTTGCTCCGCAAGCTGAGAAACTTCCTCGTCGCTTAGTACCCCCATAACATGGGTGCCGGGCAGCACGCGCAGGGGACCATTTTGTTCAGTCGAGGCATCGAGATGGATTCGCAACGCTAGAACCTGGTTCAACGCACTTGCAGGAGCGTGAGCATAGATCATTCCTTGTTTGATGGACCACGGTCCCCAGCCCGGTGCAGTTATTTTTTCTTGAAGAGGCAGAGCAGTATCCTGATGCCAGGCGATTAGCCAGTTCGCCTGGGGAGATTTATCGAATAGCGTTGCCCGAAATGGGAATGCTGTGGGGCCCAGAACATCCCTGGCAATCAGCGGGAGTTTGTGATCGTGAGCCAAAGTTGAAACAGCGGCAATCCCCAAGGTGTGCCGCATGCCAGCCCTGCCTCGCTGTGGAGCTGCCACTGGAATTTCGGCCAGGAGAGAGGCAATTTCCGCCTCGGTCACGATATTGGGCAGAATTGCAAATCCTTGCTTCTCGATCAAGGTGCTGATTTGAAAGTGCAATGGTGTGCTCTAAATCGTTATGGTTGAAACGTGAATCTGGTTAGCGAGGTATTTTGCGATTCTGACTTCTTGATTCAGTTCGGTTTTTCTCTCTTCTTCTTCCCGGTGATGCGCTCGTCAATGGGTTTGCGTCCGCGAAACCCTTCTTCCAGGCCGTGCCAAAACTCGATCTTCTCTTCGCCAAATTTCCAGCACAGCAGCACGATCTGATCATCGACAACGCAAGGAAAATCCAGCAAGCCTATATCGAGGTCCTTGATCTGAACCCCTATGGCTTCCACCTCCGCCATGGCGTCCTTGGTGTTTTGGGCTGCTTTGTCGGACGCCGCCCGCTGCTTTGTAACTTTGGGAACGTCTACAAAAAGGCCACCGCTCATCAGGATGCGATGATTGAGCTCCTGCATCTCTTTTTCGACCTGTTCGATCACCTTTTTGCCATCCATGGCTCGTTTGATCAACGACTTCAATACCGGCAGCAACCGCTGCGCCTCGGCAAGCGTGAAAGTCTTCATCTTGGCCATAAAGTGTCGGTTTCAAATGCTTGGTCTGATTGTAACGTATAAGAGCGAAACTCAGGCGGTCCTGGTTTCAAAGGGTGTGATTAAGAGTGCGAGTCAGTGTGGCCGTTTACTCGTAAACACATTTATTAGCAAAATTTAATTTACATCGCTGTTTTCTTTGACCTTTGCGGAACCAAAAAGCTGGTTAGAGGGTGGTTAGAGGATACCAGGGTGGGGGGTACCAAGAATCTCCATTTTTGAAATCTCTAATTTTACTTGTGAGCACAGCTCCGCCAACCTGGTGCAAATGAGCCACGGAAGTTTGAGTCCCCGCGAATGACTCGTGTTGTCAAATGGTTCCCAGTATGATCCTTCGCTTGCGCTCAGGATTTCGCCTGCAGGCTCCCGCTCCGCTCACGCCTGCAATACGGCTCAAGTTTGAGTCCCCGCGAATGACTCGCATTGATTGACAACGATTATCGACTACCAGAGCGAATAGTATACGAACATGTAGAGTTTGTCAAATCAAATCAGGATTTAAATCCAATACTGTTCAGTTAAAGGTTTTCGGAACCAATGCCGGAAAACAGAATTTGTCGAGAGCGGCACGAAAACCTTATGTCGCCCCTTACGGGGCTTGTCACTTATCTGTAATCTTTCCCAGCGCTTACGCGCTGGGCTAACTTCAATACCGTTCACTTAAGCAAGAGGAACCAGCTTCGTCAACAGCATAGCTGGGCGGCTGCCGCTAGAGAGATTCTGTCGTCATCTTATAAACAAAGTGCCGGTAGGCACGACCCGAAAGTAGCCCGGCACGCAGCGTGAGCGGAGTGCCGGGTAGTTGCTCCACGCGGGAATGAGAGTCCCGCAGGGACGACTGAGTCTTTAC
>DASZFU010000006.1:0-94232 GCA_035939495.1 Candidatus Angelobacter sp.
GCTGCGTGGCATCGGCAAGGACGATGTGGAACGCGGCATGGTGCTGGCGAAGGGTGGATCGATTACACCCCACACCAAATTCAAGGCTGAGATCTACGTGCTGAACAAGGAAGAAGGAGGACGGCATACGCCGTTCTTCAAAGGCTACCGTCCACAGTTTTACTTCCGCACGACGGACGTGACGGGAGTAGCGGAGTTGCCGGAAGGCACGGAGATGGTGATGCCCGGCGACAACGTCTCGCTGACGATTGAGCTGATCACCCCGGTGGCCATGGAAAAAGGCCTGCGGTTTGCAATCCGCGAAGGCGGCAAGACCGTTGGGGCCGGGACGATCAGCGAGATCATTCAGTAGGGAAAATTGGGTAAGTGGGTAATTTAGTAATTGGGTAAATTAAGACCGCAAGTTTGTAAATTACCCACTTACCAAATTACCCAATTACCAATTTGATGAAACCGGCAGCGACCGAAAGATGAAAAACTCGGCCTGACCGCAAACGATCTTTGAGGGATAAACAGTGATTGGTAAAGAGAGAATTCGCATACGGTTGAAGGCATACGACTACCGCATTCTGGACCAGTCGACGGGAGAGATCGTCGACACGGCTAAGCGCACCGGCGCCCAGATCGCAGGGCCGATTCCTTTGCCGACGGTAAAGAACAAATATTGCGTGTTGCGTTCGCCTCACGTTGACAAAAAATCGCGTGAGGCCTTTGAGATTCGCACGCACAAGCGCCTGATCGACATCCTTGAGCCAACCCAGAATACGGTGGACGCGCTGATGAAGCTCGACCTGCCGGCGGGCGTGGATGTGGAGATTAAGGCTTTTGGGAAAGAACATAAATAGCTACTAGCTCCTGGCTAAAAACTAGAAGCCAGTAGGTAGTAGTCAACCTACAGTTCCTGCGAGGCGCTGATCTTGCCCGGAATGATGAGGAGAGGAACCAATGGTTAACGGAATACTTGGCAAGAAAATCGGAATGACGCAGCTCTTTGATGAGAAGGGCGAAGTTCATCCAGTCACGGTGTTGCAAGCTGGGCCATGCGTGATAACGCAGCTCAAGAGAGCCACTAAAGATGGCTACGAGTCCGCCCAGATCGGTCTGGTTGAATTTGTGAAAGGCAAGAATGTCACCAAGCCCATGCATGGTCACTTTGCCAAACACAATTTGCCTCCGGTGAAGTTCATGCGGGAAGTTGCGTTGGATGAAGGACCAACGGGCGCGCCGAAAGAAGCGGAGGCCACTGCTGAAGGCGAATCGAGCAATGGCAACTCGGTAAAAGTGGGCGACAAAGTTTTAGTCGACATCTTCAACTCTGAGAAATATGTCGACGTAATCGGCGTGAGCAAAGGACGAGGGTTTGCCGGCGTCGTCAAGCGTCACCACTTTGGTGGCGGTCCCGCAGCCCACGGACACATGTTCCAAGTACAGGGATCGATCGGTGCATCATCGTTTCCTTCAAGAGTTTTTCCAGGAATGCGGATGTCCGGTCACATGGGCGTCGATCAGGTAACCGTGCGCAACCTCAAGATCCGCGGCATGGACACGGACGAGAACCTATTGTTGGTCGAGGGCGCTGTCCCCGGCCACAAGAACGGATATGTGGTGATTTTGAAAGCCAAGAAGCCACCGAGAGAGCGGCGTGGCTTCGCCGGCGCAACGACTCTCGATCCTTTGAAGGCTGCGAAGAAGGCGGCAGCAGGAAAGAAAAAGTAATCGGGTGATCGAGACATCAGGTGATCGGGTGATCTGAAAACCAAGACCTGGCGAAGCAAGGCTAACAGCTAGGAGCTAACGACTAAGAGCTGATCTATGGCAACTATCGATGTAGTCAATTTAAGCGGCAAGAAAACAGGGACGCTGGAGCTGGCCGATGAGGTCTTTAGCGCGGTGAATGAAGACCTGCTTTGGGAAGCGGTCAAGCATTATCGAGCTGCCCGTCGTGCCGGCACACATGCCACCAAGAACAAGAAGCTGGTTTCTGGTGCGGGCAAGAAGCTGTGGAAACAAAAAGGAACCGGACGGGCGCGTGTAGGTTCGATACGTTCACCGCTATGGCGGCATGGCGGCACAGTTCATGGACCGCAGCCCCGCTCCTATGATTACCAGTTTCCGCGAAAGAAACTGCAAGGAGCGTTGCGTTCTGCTCTGGCTTCCAAGTTTGCCGACGGCAAGCTTACAGTCGTAGAGAATTTTGAGCTGGCTGAAGCCAAGACCGGCAGCTTTCGCGAAGCACTCGATAATCTGGGCGTGGAAAAGACGGTGCTTCTGGTAGATGGAGCGAAGGAGAATCGCAACCTCCAATTGAGTTCGCGCAATATTCAGGGGGTCGAACTGGTGTCTGGGCACCATGTGCATCCCTATCACTTGCTGAAGTATGAGACCGCGATCTTCACCCGTCCAGCGCTCGAGAAGCTGCAGGATTCGCTGAAAGCCGCCGCTCCCAGGCGCAACGCCGGGAAAGCAGAGGTAGCGTAATGAAATCGGCTTACCAGATTATTCGTCGCCCGGTAATTACGGAAAAGGGATTGGGCGTAAAAGAAAACGAAGGCACCTTGGTTTTCGAAGTAGCCGGCAAGGCTACCAAGACGGAAGTCAAGGAAGCGGTGCAGAAGATCTTCAATGTGAAAGTTGATTCGGTACGCACTGCCAACTTCCAGGGTAAAGAACGGCGCCGGGGAAAGTTTGCCGGATATCGTCCCGACTGGAAGAAAGCCTATGTAAGATTGCGTGCAGGCGAAAAGATGCCGGAGTACGCGCAGAATCTGTAAGAGAAGCAAAAGCTACTAGTTAGAAGCTAGCAGCTAGAGGCTGGTTTACCATGGCAATTAAAACTTATCGACCCGTGACACCATCAAGGCGGTTCGCTACCACCTTGACGAACGATGAGCTGACGGCGGCCAAGCCACATAAGCCGCTTACGCAGATCAAACTGCGTACCGGTGGGCGTCGAAATTCGGGTGACATCACGATCTGGCATCGTGGTGGCGGGCACAAACGCAAGCTGCGCATCATTGATTTCAAGCGCGACAAGGTCGGTGTTCCCGGCAAGGTCGTTTCCATTGAATACGATCCCAACCGCTCGGCGCGCATTGCGTTGATTGCTTATCTGGATGGCGATAAGCGGTACATCCTGCAGCCCATTGGATTGCAGGTGGGGCAGAAGATCGTGAGCGGACCCGAGGCCGACATTCTGGTGGGGAATGCGTTGCCGTTGCGAAACATTCCTGCAGGCACCACAGTTCACAATGTGGAGCTTAAGCCGGGCAAGGGCGCACAGATGGTGCGTTCGGCCGGGGGCGCAGCCCAGCTTGTAGCGAAGGAAGACGATTACGCCTTGGTCAAGCTGCCTTCCGGCGAAACCCGTAAAGTTCTGATCGATTGCATGGCGACTATCGGACAGATCGGAAACGTTGATCACGAGAACGTGGCCATCGGCAAGGCCGGACGCAAGCGCTGGATGGGAAAGAAGCCGGTCAATCGAGGTGTCTCGATGAACCCGGTGGATCACCCGCACGGCGGCGGCGAAGGCAAGACATCGGGCGGACGCCATCCGGTTACACCCTGGGGGCAGCCCACGCGCGGATATAAGACACGCAATAACAAACGTACCGATGAGTTCATCGTGAACAGGAGACAGAAGTAATAGGTTCCTGCATAGGGCGAAAGCTCTGAGGAGAATTGAATTAGATGGCGCGTTCATTAAAAAAAGGCCCGCATATCGATGGCCACCTGCTGAAGAAGATCGAGGATATGAACCAGAGGAGCGACAAAAAGGTCGTTCGCACCTGGTCGAGGCGCTCGACAGTTTCACCAGAGATGGTGGGACATACCATCGCAGTCCACAACGGGAAAAAGTTTATCCCTGTGTACATCGGGGAAAGCATGGTTGGCCATAAGCTGGGTGAGTTTGCCCAGACGCGGGTGTTCAAAGGACACTCGGTCAAGGCTGCTACGGAAGTCGCGGCCAAGCCCGCAGCAGTACCCGGAGCGCCTGCAGCGGCTGCAGCACCAGCCGCAGCACCGCCCGCGAAGTAGCCGCGTTTAGCGGGCGTGAGCGAAGCGGGAGCCCGCTGCGGCTTTCCTGAGCGAAGCGAAGGATCTTAGGGGCGGCATAGCGACGCCAAGGATCGTGACAGCGGGTAGCAACAATGCAAGAAAGACACTTGATACAAGGTTGAGACCTTATGGAATTTAAAGCAAAAGCCCGGTTCATCAGAGTTTCGCCGCAAAAGGCGCGGCTGGTGCTGGATTTGATTAAAGGCAGAAGAGTGGAAGATGCGTTGACGACCCTGGCTTTCACGAAGAAGCGCATTGCTCCGGATATCGAGAAGCTACTTCGCTCGGCCCTGGAGAATGCCAACTACCTGAGCGGGGAAAAAGGGTTCGACGTGGATGTGGACAGGCTTTATGTGAAACATGCTATCGCCAATGACGGGCCACGCATGAAGCGCATTCGTCCGGCGCCCATGGGCCGCGCATACCGTTATCAGCGTCGCATCTCTCACATGGAGATCGTGCTGGCGGAAAAGGGCGCGCAGGACAAGGAAGCAATGGCCACGGTTGTTGGTGAAGAAGAAGAAAAGGCCGCAGCTCCTGCAAAGAAAAGAGTAGCAGCCGCTAAAAAGAAAGTAGCTGGCCGCAAGAAGACAGCGGCACGGTAAAGATTCGAATCGTGAAGGCGCAAGCAATGCGTCTTTGCCAGAATAGAAGAGGAAATATGGGACAGAAAGTCCATCCATACGGATTTCGCCTTGGCTACACCAAGCCTTGGAGGTCACGCTGGTTCGTAGAGCGTGACTACAACAAGCTGCTTTTGGAAGATGTGAAGCTCAAGGAAGAACTGAAGGAAAAGCTTAAATCGGCAGGCGTAAGCTCCATCGAGATTGAGCGCCCTGGCAACAAGCTGCGCATCATCATCCGCACCGCCCGCCCGGGAATCATCATCGGGCGCAAGGGGACGGAGATCGACAAGCTGAAGCAGGATGTCCAAAAGCGGACCTCGCGTGAGGTATTCATCGACATCCAGGAAGTACACAAGCCGGAATTGGATGCCCAGTTGGTTTCTGAGTCGATTGCTCTGCAGTTGGAAAAGCGCGTGGGCTTCCGCCGGGCGATGCGCAAGTCAGTGGATTCAGCCTTACGATTCGGATGCAAAGGCATCAAGGTCCGCGTGTCGGGAAGATTGAACGGCAACGAAATCGCGCGTTCTGAGTGGTACCTGCAGGGCCGTTTGCCGCTGCATACGCTGCGTGCGGATATCGAATTTGGGTTCTCCGAAGCGCGCACGACCTACGGCGTGATCGGTGTAAAGACGTGGATTTATAAAGGCGACATCTTGCCGACGAAGAAGAGAACAAGCGAGGCGGTTGGGGCATTTTAGAAGCAGCTACTGGCTTCTAGCTGTTAGCCGTTAGCTCTTATGCCTTGTGAGTATGTAAGCTTTCAGGGAAAGAAATTTGATACGGGTTTGAATGGGTTTTAGGCCCTGGTTGTAAAAAAGCTAGAAGCCAGCAGCTAGTAGCTACGCGAGAAACATTTGCAAGAACCAAAATGCAATCGCGAAGACAAATAGAGGCTGGATGAGGATTTGAACGATGTTAATGCCAAAAAAAGTTAAGTACCGCAAGCAGCAACGTGGCCGGATGCGCGGCAAAGCGTGGCGGGGCGGAGAGTTGTCGTTTGGCGAGTACGGTTTAAAAGTGATGGAGCCGGGTTGGATCACCGATCGCCAGATTGAGGCAAGCCGTGTTGCTATGACCCGTTTCATAAAACGCGGCGGCAAGATATGGCTCCGTTTGTTCCCGGATAAGCCAGTCACGAAGAAACCTGCAGAAACCCGTATGGGTAAAGGCAAGGGAGCGCCGGATCACTGGGTAGCGGTTGTTCGTCCAGGAAAGATTCTGTTTGAGATGGAAGGCGTAAGTGTGACTGAGGCCCAGGAGGCAATGCGCCTGGCGTCGCACAAGTTGCCGCTGCGGACAAAATTTGTATCACGCGCCACGACACACTAAACGAAAAAGAAAAACACATGGATGCTGAAAAGATCAGAAACTTGACCGATGCCGAGCTGCAACAGCAAGAGCGCGAGCTCAACGACCAGCTCTTCCGTTTGAAGTTTCAGTTGAGGATGGGACAGACGGAAAGCTTGAAGAAGATTCGCGGCCTGCGCAAGGATGTGGCGCGAGTGAAGACCATTATTCGCCAGAAGGAACTGGGCATCCGCGGACCTGTTGCTCTCAGCGCACAAAGCGCCGGGGAGACAACCGCGGCGGAGCCAGCCCCGGCTACTGTGAAGCGTAAACGCGCAGTTGCCAAAAAAGCGGTTAGAAAAGCCTCCGCCAAAAAAGCTGGCGTCAAGAAAACCAGCGCGAAAAAGGCCACCAAGACGAGGAAGAGGTAAATGGCAGAGACAGCAACCACATCACAGAAAAACCGCCGTAGCACCAAAATCGGGCAGGTGGTTTCCGCAAGGATGCAGAAGACCATCGTGGTCGAGGTGACCATGCGCAAGTCGCACGGCCTTTATCGTCGAGTCGTCTCTCATTCCAAAAAGTTTTATGCCCATGACGAGAATAATGTCGCGCGCGTAGGCGATACGGTGGAGTTGGAAGAGACCCGGCCGTTGTCGCGCTTGAAGCGGTGGCGGCTGAAGAACATCATTCAGAAAGCCAAGCTGGTTGCCGGCGAAGAGCCACGCCAGCAAACCGCCAGCTAAGTGGGCTGGAAGAAACGGAGAATTAGCCATGGCAGTCATGATGAGAAGCATTCTTGAGGTGGCCGATAACAGCGGGGCGCGCCGCTTGCAGATGATCCTGCCCCTTGGTGGACACACTGGTCTGAATGCCGGACTGGGCGACGTGGTCACTGCGGCAGTGAAAGAAGCTGCCCCCGATGGAACCGCCAAGAAAGGCAGCGTAGTCAAGTGTGTCATTGTGCGCCAGCGCAAGGAACATCGGCGCCGCGATGGCACCTATATCCGGTTTGATCAGAATGCTGCCGTACTCATCAATGATGCCGGTGAACCGGTGGGCACACGCGTGTTCGGCCCAGTAGCGCGCGAACTGCGCGAGAAAAAATTTTTAAAGATTGTCTCCCTCGCGCCGGAAGTGCTGTGAGGCATGGAGAGCTGATTTATGCATAAGAGAGTTGATATCAAGCACAACGATACGGTGAAGGTGATTACCGGGCGCGACAAAGGAAAACAGGGCCGGGTACTGCGCGTGTTCCCTGATAAAGGCAAAGTGCTGGTAGAGCACGTGATGATGGTGAAAAAGAACGTGAGGCCCAATCCGCAACGCAACATTAAAGGCGGAATCGCCGAGCAGGAGTCAGCAATCGCCGTCTCCAACGTGATGATTGTCTGTCCAACCTGCGGGCCCTCGCGGATCGGCCACGAGAAGCGAGGAGAAAGACGCATCCGTACTTGCCGCAAATGTAATGCGCCGCTGGATAAGTAGTCAGCAGCTAAGCACCTACGAACCGGTAACCACTCCGAAACCGTAGAAGAAGGAAACAGAATCAATGGCAGCCGCGAAGACAACAGCTCGACTGAAACAGAAATTCGACAAGGAAATTGCTCCGGCATTAATGAAGGAGCTGGGCCTGGCAAACCCGATGGCGGTTCCGCGCCTGCATAAGATCGTCGTCAACATGGGAGTCGGCGAAGCCACGCAGAATGCCAAAGTGATTGATCCATTGGTCAACGATCTAGGCCAAATCGCCGGACAAAAGCCTGTGATCACCCGGGCCAAAAAGTCGATTGCAGCTTTCAAAGTCCGTACCGGCATGCCGATCGGAGCCATGGTTACCCTTCGGGGGGACCGCATGTACGAGTTCATGGATCGCCTGGTCAATATCGCATTAGCCCGCGTGCGCGACTTTCGTGGAGTCTCGACCAAGTCCTTCGATGGGCGTGGAAACTACACACTGGGTTTGCGTGATCAGTTGATCTTTCCGGAAATCGATTATGCCAAAGTCGACAAGCTAAAAGGCATGAACGTGACCATTGTGACCACCGCCCGCGATGACAACGGCGCTCGTGCATTGCTGAAGCAGCTAGGAATGCCATTCAGGCAATAGCAATTAGTAGTTAGCTGAATTCGATGAGGGATGAAGCAGAGACATGGAACCCAACGGCAACTTAGTTGGGGATGAAGTCAAAAATGAAGAGGATCAGGCTAAAAGCTAAATACTAAGGGCTGGTTCAAAAGGATTTTATGGCTACAACAGCAAAGATTGCCAAGACGAACAAGAAACCCAAGTTCTCGACCCAGCACCGCAACCGCTGCAGCATCTGTGGGCGGCCGCGTGGTTTCCTGCAGAAGTTCGGCCTATGCCGCCTGTGCTTCCGTGGATTGGCCTTGAAGGGCGAGATTCCAGGCGTGGCAAAGTCGTCGTGGTAGAGAAGCTGCTAGCCACTGGCTACTAGCTGCTGGCTTTTGAAAAATCAGAAGCTAGGAGCTAGCAGCCAGTAGCTCACAGCATTTGTAGTACGTCACGGCAGGTTTCCCGGCGAAGCCGGGACAAACGGGTGACGATAATCAGGAGAGAAGAATGAGTTTGACCGATCCGGTCGCAGATTTATTGGCTCGTATTCGCAATTCGATCCATGCGCGGCATCAGAAGCTGGATGTCCCGGTTTCCAAGTTGAAGCTGGAGATTGCCCGGATTTTGAAGGAAGAAGGCTACATAGCCAACTTCAAATCGGCCGAAGAAGAGGGCAGGAAGGTACTTCGCATTTATCTGAAATATGGACCGGACAACAGCGCTGCTATTTCGAACTTGCAGCGCGTCTCGCGTCCGGGATGCCGGGTCTATGTGGGCCGCAAGGAGATTCCGCGTGTCCTTGGAGGGTTGGGCATCAACATCCTGACCACGCCCAAGGGAGTGATGACCGGACGCCAAGCGCGCAAACAAGGTCTGGGCGGCGAGATTTTGTGCGAAGTATGGTGAAGAGCTGCTAGCTACTGGCTTCTAGCTTTTAGCCAAAGGATGATTTTTGTAAAAGGCGTTTAGACACGCTTAGGCGCAAGCCGATGAATTCAGGTTTTGCTAGCAGCTAGAAGCCAGGAGCTAGCAGCTAAAAACTAGCAGCTAAAAAGAGGATCAGGCAAATGTCTCGTATTGGAAAGAAACCGATTCCACTTCCCACAGGGGTCAAGTTTGATGTTGTGGGCAGTTCCGTGGTGGTTCAAGGTCCCAAAGGCAAGGTGACGACCCACCTTCCGGCAGGCGTGAATCTGCAGACAGCCAACGGCAACATCAATGTAGCTCGGGAAAACGATGACAATGCGGCCGTGCACGGGTTGGTGCGTGCGCTTGTCAACAACGCCGTCGAAGGTGTTACCAAGGGTTGGAGCAAAGAGTTGGAAATCACAGGTATTGGCTACCGTGCGGAGTTGAAAGGGAAAAACACGGTTGTTTTTACGCTGGGGTATTCACACCCAATCGAATTTCCGTTGCCCACCGGAATCAGTGTGGCGATTGACCCCAAGCAAACCCGAGTGACCGTAATCGGCATAGACCGCCAGCAGGTTGGGCAGGTCGCTGCTGATATGCATCACCTGCGTCCACCCGATCCATATAAACAAAAGGGTGTCCGCTACGTAGGCGAAAAGTTGAAGAAGAAGGTAGGCAAGACAGGAGCGAAATAATCGGGAGATCGGTTCATCGGGTGATCGGGTGATCAGGAAAAACCGATCACCCGATGATCCGATCACCAGATCACCCGATTCTCGGCCAACAACAAGAAAGATGAATTGATCGTGCAGCCAGGGGCTCTACGAAGCAAAGGACAACGACATGATTCCTGAGATTTCGAAAGACAAAATCCGCAAGCGCATTCACCACCGTATACGGCAGAGGCTGGCGGGTTCGCCCGAGCGTCCGCGTTTGAATGTCTATCGTTCGCTTAACCATATTTATGCTCAGTTGATCGATGACAGAACCGGGCAAACCGTGGCGGCTGCCAGCACGGTTCAAGGCGGTACGAAAGGCGTCAAGCGTACCGGCGGTAACGTGGCGAGCGCAAAAGAAATCGGCAAGCAGATTGCGCAGCAGGCCCAGGAAAAAGGCATCAAGAAAGTGGTGTTTGACCGTGGCGGATATCTCTACCACGGACGTATTAAAGCGCTGGCTGATGCAGCGCGCGAAGCAGGTCTGGAGTTCTAATGGCGACAACAGCAACCAAGAAAAAGCTCGATGCAGGCAGCTATCAACTAAAAGATCAGGTAGTTGCCATCAACCGTGTGACCAAGGTGGTCAAGGGTGGCAAGAACATGTCGTTCGCGGCGCTGGTCGTGGTCGGCGACCCCAGTGCGGGAGTGGTTGGCTACGGTTCTGGCAAGGCTAAAGAAGTGCCTCAGGCTATCCGCAAAGGCATTGAATCTGCCAAGAAGAATCTGGTCAAGGTCCATCTGACCCAGACTTCGATCCCGCATGCTGTGCTGGGCCGTTTTGGTTCGGGAATGGTGCTGCTTAAGCCGGCCCCGGAAGGTACCGGAGTCATCGCTGGAGGAGCCGTGCGGGCCGTAATGACCTCGGTGGGCGTGCAGAACGTGCTGACCAAGTCTATAGGGACTGCCAATCCGCATAATGTAATCAAGGCCACTTTCGATGCTTTAAACCATTTGCGTGACCGTGAAGAGGTAGCCAGCTTGCGCGGCAAGTCCTCTCAGGAGCTGTAAACATGACCGCAGAGAAAAAGAAAATTCGTATTCAATACGTACGCTCCAAGATTTGCACCCCCAAGAAGCATAAATTGGTGGTGAAGGGGCTTGGGTTTACGCGGCTGAACCAGGTTGTTGAGCGGGAAGATACGCCTTCAATCAGGGGCATGATCGCCAAGATTCCGCATCTTGTTCAGGTCAAAGAGTAAATTGCAGTTAGCGGATTGGGTAAATGGGTAATTTAGTAATTGGGTAAATTAGAACCCGAATTCGCAATAAAATAAAATTACCCAATTACCAATTTACCCAATTACCCAATGAGGGAACTGATGTCAACGAATTTATCAACACTACGGCCTCCCAAAGGGGCAACCGCCAATCGGAAGCGCGTTGGCCGGGGCATGGGCAGCGGAATGGGCAAAACATCGACTCGTGGCCACAAAGGTCAGGGTTCGCGCTCCGGCTCTCGCATGATGCGCGGCTTTGAAGGCGGTCAGATGCCCTTGCATCGTCGTCTGCCGAAGCGTGGCTTTACCAACATTTTCCGCACTGAATATACAGTCATCAATCTTGAGCGGTTGGCCGAACTCGGCGAGAACACAGTTACCCACGAGATACTTCTCAAGCATGGCCTGGCTGGAAAGAATGATCTGGTCAAAGTCTTGGGTGACGGTGATCTGAAATCGTCTCTTACGGTTCATGCTCATAAATTTTCCAAGTCAGCCCAGGAAAAAATCGCGAAGTCAGGCGGCAAAGCCGAGGTAATCGGTGTCTTCGTACCTGCCTCGATTAAGAACGGAAAAAAGAACAAAAAGAAGTCTTAAAATGCTCGAAAAACTGGCAAATATCTTTCGCGTCCCTGACCTGCGCAAGCGCGTGCTTTTTACGCTGGCCATGCTGGCGGTCTACCGCCTCGGCTCCCACATTCCCACTCCGGGTATCGACACTCAGAAACTAGCCGATGCTTTTAAGAACCAGGGTGGAAGTTTGCTGGGCTTCTATGATCTGTTCAGCGGCGGAAATTTGCGCAAGTTGACAATCTTTGCCCTGGGCATCATGCCCTACATTACGTCCTCCATCATCCTGCAGTTGCTGCAGGTGGTTTGGGAGCCGCTGGCGCGATTGCAGAAAGAGGGTGAGCTGGGGCGCAGAAAGATCACCCAGTGGACACGGTATCTGACCTTTATGCTCTCCATCCTGCAGAGTTTGGGTGTTGCCCTTACGTTGCAGAGCGGCGGTTATGTATTGAGCCCGGGGCCCGGCTTTATCCTGATGACCATCATTACGCTGACCACAGGCAGTGTGTTCATCATGTGGCTGGGTGAGCAGATCACGGAACGGGGCGTCGGCAATGGCATGTCGTTGCTGATCTTTTCCGGCATTGTTGTGGGACTGCCCAATGGCATTAACCAGTTGCTGCAAAAGATCAAGACCAACGCCTGGGGAGCACTCACTGGGCCCGCAGTCGTCTTCCTGGTCGTAGCCATGATCGCGGTCGTAGCCTTTATTGTCTTCATGGAGCGGGGTGAGCGGCGCATTCCAGTCCAGTATGCCAAACGGGTTGTAGGACGCCGCATCATGGGCGGTCAAGCCACACATCTGCCTTTACGTGTGAATTCCGGCGGCGTAATGCCGGTCATTTTTGCTTCATCGTTGCTGAGCATTCCCCAGATGCTTGGATACACCGCCTTTGTCAAAAACCACAAGTTCCTCTCGGATTTGTTCGACAAGTTGAAGTGGGGAGAGCCACTCTACACGCTGCTGTATGCGGTAGGTATCATCTTTTTTGCTTACTTCTATGTCTCCATCGTCTTTAACCCCTCTGACGTTGCCGATAACATGCGCAAGTATGGAGGATTTATTCCCGGCATCCGTCCTGGACACCGAACCCGCGATTACATCAACGAAGTGCTTACCCGCATCACGTTAGTGGGCGCACTTTATCTGATTATCATCTCGCTCATTCCCGAGTGGATGATCACCGGTTTGCATCTCAACCATCTTCCCGGATGGTTTGGCCGTATCTTCGAGAACCTGCCCACTTGGATCTTGCAAGGGCTAAATGTGAGTTTCTATTTCGGCGGGACCTCGTTGCTGATCGTGGTGGGCGTTGCTATGGATACGGTGAACCAGGTCGAGTCGCAGCTCATCATGCGCCATTACGAAGGATTCACCCCCCGTAGCGGGCGTATCCGCGGCCGGAGGATCTGGTAAGCCGTGGCGACCGGCACTGCGCAGGACTCTGTATCCAAGAATGCAGTGGCCGCTGGTCCGGTCATACTTTTGGGACCACCCGGCGCCGGCAAAGGTACCCAGGCGAAGCGTATTGCTGAGCATTACGGAATACCGCAGATTTCTACTGGAGATATCTTGCGCTACAATCGGGAGCGGGGCACTGAGTTAGGGGAAAAAGCCGCTCCTATCATGGCCGCCGGTAACCTGGTTCCTGACGATCTGGTTCTCCCCATGGTGGAGGATCGTCTGAAGGAGGTGGATTGCCAACGCGGCTTTATCCTCGATGGCTTCCCGCGCACTTGCGCCCAGGCGGAATGGCTGGATAGTTTTCTGGCCTCGTGCTCGTTCCTGGGACGCAAGGTCCGGCCCGTTGTTATCAGCATCAAGGTCGGGTATAATCAATTACTGCAACGGATTACCGGACGCCGCTCGTGTCCCGTCGAAGGCAACATTTACAATATCTACTCCCAACCGCCTAAACAAAATGGCGTGTGTGACTTCTGCGGTTCGCAACTGGTCCAGCGCGAAGATGACAAGGAAGAGGTCATCTCCGAGCGTCTTAAGAGCTACGAGAAAAAGACCTTGCCCCTGGTGGATTATTACCAGAAGCTGGGCCGTTTGCATGTTTTGGATGGCGGTCTTCCCGCAGATCAGGTAACACAGAAGATCTTTGCGGTGATTGAGGGAAATGATTAACTGCAAGTCACAGTCGGAACTGGGAAAGATGCGGCGCAGCGGGCAGATCGTCCGCGAGGTGCTGGAAACCGTAAAGGCCAAAGTCGCGCCCGCTGTTTCCACCATGGATTTGGAGCGTGTGGCGGAAGAGAAAATCCGCGAGTTGGGTGCCAAACCCGCGTTCAAGGGGTATCACGACTATCCCTGTGTCTTATGCACCTCGGTGAATGAAGAAATCATTCATGGAATACCGTCGGAGAAAAGGGTTCTCAAAGCCGGCGACATCGTCTCGATTGATTGTGGCGTAGTCATGGATGGATATTATGGCGACTCTGCAATCACGGTTCCCGTAGGGGGAGCGGTATCGCCCCAATTGGCGAAACTTCTGCAAGTGACAGAGGCTGCTTTGAAAAAAGCGATTGACGAAGTCAGGTTGGGCAAGACGGTTGGCGATGTTGGGGCAGCCGTCCAGGAGTATGTAGAAGCGAATGGCTTCAGCGTAGTGCGCGATTTTGTTGGCCACGGCATCGGTACCCACCTGCATGAAGACCCGCAGGTGCCTAACTACGGAACCCGCGGCCACGGCATGCGTTTGCGGGAAGGCATGGTGCTCGCGATCGAGCCAATGGTAAATATCGGCAAGCCCGGCGCACGCGTACTAGACGACAAGTGGACAGCGGTTACAGAAGACGGCAGCTACAGCGCCCACTTTGAGCATTGCGTTGCGGTAACAAGGAATGGTCCACTGGTGCTGACGGCGTGAGACTAGCTACTGGCTAAAAGCCCCAATGCGGTTCACTTAAGGTTTGCGAAACCGCTTTGGAGAACAATGAGCCCAAGCCCCGGAGGGGCGACCAGAATTTAGCCCAGGGTGGAGCGAAGCGGAACCCTGGGAATAGTGAAGATTTGAGCGCAAGCCCCGGAGGGGCGGCACGATTTTGGCTTTTAGGTCTGACAATCGAAAAGTCGAGCCGAAATGCGGGCGTGAGCGAAGCGGGAGCCTGCAGGCGAAATCCTGAGCGGAGCGAAGGATCTCGAGAATGAAACCCCCGCCAACAGGAGCTAGGTGAGTAAAGAGGACGCGATTGAAGTCATGGCAACGGTAATCGAGCCGCTGCCCAATGCCATGTTCCGGGTGGAACTGGAGAACAAACATCAAGTACTTGCACACGTTTCCGGCAGGATGCGAAAAAACTTTATCCGCATTCTCCCGGGAGACAAGGTCGCCGTGGAACTGTCACCGTATGACCTGACGCGCGGCAGGATCGTGTACCGGTACAAATGAAAGAAAGATTGGATAAAGCGAGTAAATTAGTAAGTGGTAATTGCTCAGCGACTGTCTTTCGATTGCCCAATTACAAACTTACGCAATTACTCAATTACAAGAGTAATAGCAGCACCAGCAAGGGAATCTGCAGCATCGGTGCAGAAGAATTCGAAGGGAACACGGCATGAAGGTCAGAGCATCGGTAAAAAAGATTTGTGACAAGTGCAAGATCGTCCACCGCAAAGGTGTGGTGCGGGTGATCTGCGAGAACTCGAAACATAAACAAAGACAGGGATGAAAGGATTGGGTAAGGGTGAAATCTGGTAATTGGGTAATTTAAGATTTTTTGATTTACCCAATTACAAAATTACCAAATTACTCAATTGCCGATTACCAGATTCAACAGGGCCAAGCGAAAAGAGTTGGGCTCGGCAGGATTTAGGAGAATAAGAACATGGCTCGTATTGCAGGCGTTGATCTCCCGCGCAACAAGCATGTGGATATCGCGCTGACTTACATCTACGGCATTGGCAATCCACGCTCGAAACGGATCCTTTCTTCCGCGAACGTTGAGCCAATGAAAAAAGTCCAGGACCTGAATGAAGACGAGGTGAACCGTATCCGTCAGGTCATCGAGGAAGAAGGCAATGTGGAAGGAGATCTGCGCAAAGACATCTCCATGCACATCAAGCGGCTGATTGAAATCGGCTCTTACCGCGGGTTCCGCCATCGCCGCGGCCTTCCGGTTCGCGGCCAGCGTACTCATACCAATGCCCGTACCCGCAAGGGCCCGCGTAAAGGCACGGTAGCCAACAAGAAGAAAACAAGCGCCAAGACATAGCTACTGGCTTCTGGCCGCTAGCTACTAGCTAAGGCCGCTGATGCCAGACGACCAGAAAACGGTGGACGCAAACCCTTAGAAGAACGGCCCTTAAGGACCGGGTCAGGGCTTTAAATATAAGGGCTTTAGCCCCGGGCATTTCAAGAGCTAGCAGCTCGGAGCCAGCAGCTAGCAGCAAAAGCCGAGAGCGCGAGGCTCCACGCGGGAAAACGAAGTCCGCGCGACGAGTATCGAAGAGGGAGAAAAATGGCAAAGGCAGCAGCAGCCGGCGCAGCCGCCGGGACAAAAGGCAAGAAGAAGGTCTTCAAGAAAAAAGAGCGGAAGAACGTTCCTCATGGTATCG
The DNA here is from genome assembly GCA_035939495.1 of Candidatus Angelobacter sp. Lineage (GTDB taxonomy): Bacteria > Acidobacteriota > Terriglobia > Terriglobales > Acidobacteriaceae > Angelobacter. The sequence goes on from DASZFU010000006.1 coordinate 16,032, forward strand.
CTCACATTCAGGCCTCCTTCAACAACACGATCGTTACGATTGCAGATGGTGAAGGCCGCACATTGGCGTGGAAGAGTGCTGGATCGCTGGGCTTTCGCGGTTCGCGCAAAGGCACTCCCTTTGCCGCACAGCAGGCAGCCATGAATGCCGCCAACCAGGCCCGCGAACATGGCGTGCGCACCCTGGACGTGAAGGTAAATGGTCCAGGTTCGGGACGTGAGTCCGCGATCCGCGCGCTAGCCGCTGCCGGGATTGAGGTGCGTTCGATTAAGGACGCAACGCCCATTCCGCACAACGGCTGCCGGCCGCCCAAGAAGAGAAGAGTCTGAAAGGATTGGGTAATTGTCAATTGGGTAATTTGGTAATTTGAAGAGCCAGACGGACTATTTCAATTACCCAATTACAAAATTACTCAATTACCCAATGATTTGGATCGGGACGAAGGGAACACCAATTCCTGTAAACCGATTGTCACCCGAAGTTAAAGGAGAAAACATTGGCACGATATAAAGGTGCAGTATGCCGCCTTTGCCGGCGCGAAGGCATGAAGTTGTTTCTTAAAGGGTCCAAGTGCTTTACCGATAAATGCCCCATCGAGAAGCGCAATTTTGCTCCGGGCCAGCATGGCAAGGACCGTAAGGCCAAAGTCGTAGGCTACGGGCTTCAACTTCGCGAGAAGCAAAAGACCAAGCGCATCTATTTCACGCTGGAAAACCAGTTCCGCAACTACTTTGAAAAAGCTGCGCGCAAGCCAGGTGTTACCGGCTGGCTGCTGTTGCAGCAGCTCGAGCGGCGTCTCGACAACGTGGTCTTCCGGTTGGGCTTTGCCATTTCTCGCCGCCAGGCCCGCCAGGTCGTCCGTCATGGCCACATCGATGTCAACGGACGCCGGGTGAACATTCCCTCTTACCAGGTCAACACCGGTGATGAGATTCAAGTTCGCGAAAAAGCCCGCAAGTTTACCGTTGTCGAAGGAGCGCGCGAATATGCAAGCCATCAGCCGGTAGCGAGCTGGCTGGAGGTGGACCGCGATAACTTGAAGGGCCGCATCTTGAATTTGCCCAAGCGCGAAGAGATCAATTTGCCGATCAACGAGCAACTGATCGTCGAGTTGTACAGCAAGTAGCTGCTAGCTTCTGGCTGCTAGCGAATAAACCGAACTGATCTGCCGTGTTGCAGGTAATGAGAAGTGGACGCGATTTCGTCTCAAGACCGCAAATGCGCTAAATGCTCGGGCGAGATGGAGATCGGCTTCCTGCGCGACCGAGCAGGCACAGGGCCGTTTAGGGCCATCAGTCGTATGGTCGAGTGGTTTGCCGGTCGACCGGAGCCTTTTTGGGGTGGCACGGTCAAGACTAAAGGCAAAATCCGTTTCCGGATAGATGTTTTTCGTTGTAAGAATTGCGGCTATCTGGAGCACTACGCCAGTAAGCAATTACATAAACCGCAGCTCGATTGAAGAAGTTTGCTAGAAGCTAGTAGCCAGCAGCTAGTAGCTGGTCTTAAATCACCCGCGCCAGACCAGCCTCAGGTCGAAAGCCTTTGCGCCAAACGGAGCGGAGCTGAAAGGAAAAAAGAAAAATGGTTCTTTGGAGAGGTTTTCAGAAACCCAAGCGTCTCGCGACTGATACCGAGACATTAACTGATAAATACGGCCGTTTTTACGCGCAGCCCTTTGAGCGTGGATTCGGCACTACAATTGGCAACGCATTGCGTCGCGTGCTGTTGTCTTCGATCGAGGGCGCGGCCGTCACCGCGGTAAAGATCGAAGGCGTTCTGCACGAGTTCCAGTCCATTCCGGGCGTGGTCGAGGACGCGACCGACATCATCCTCAACTTAAAGCAAATCCCGTTCAAGCTGAACGGCGACGGCCCCAAGGCCATCTATCTGAAAGCGGACCAACCGGGAGTCATAACTTCGGGCATGATCGAAGCGGATGCCGATGTTGAGGTTCTGGACAAGAACGTTTATGTCGCTACCGTCTCTGAGGGTGGCAAGTTGGAAATGGAGATGCGCCTGAAGCGCGGCCGGGGCTATGTCTCAGCTGACAAAAACTTTGACGAAGATCTGGGCCTGGGCTTCATTCCCATTGATTCAGTTCACTCGCCTGTGCGCAAGGTCAACTACACGGTGGAGGCCGCGCGCTTGGGCCAGATCACCGACTACGACAAGCTCGATATCGAAATCTGGACCAATGGATCGATAGCTCCGGCCGATTCTCTGGGACTTGCCGCGAAGCTGCTCAAAGACCACATGACCATCTTCATCAATTTTGAAGAGGAGCTTGAGGCCGAGGCCAGCCGCGAAGAGAAGCCGCTCATCAAGAATGAGAATTTGAATCGCTCCGTGGAAGAACTGGAACTCTCGGTACGCAGCTATAACTGCCTCAAGAACGCCAATATCCAAACGATCGGAGAACTGGTGCAGAAGACTGAGGCGGAAATGCTGAAGACCAAGAACTTTGGCCGCAAGTCGCTCAACGAAATCAAAGAGATCCTGGGAACAATGGGACTCTCCCTGGGTATGAAGATCGACGACCAGGGCAATGCAATTCCGGGACCTACCAGCCAGATGCCCTCTGCAATTACGGCTCCGGTTGGTGGTGATGGCAACGGAAGCGAGTTCTAATATTGAGTAATTTGGTAATTGGGTGATTTTCAAACGACTCATCCCAATTACCAAATTACAAAATTACCCATTTATAAATCGCAGTTATTCAAACTAAGGATTTTGACCATGCGTCACCGCAAAGTAGAGAAGAAACTTGGACGTAACACCAGCCATCGGCGCGCGCTGCTGCGTAACCTGGTGACCTCACTCATCATGGAGGAGCGGCTCGAAACCACTCCGGCAAAAGCTAAAGCCATGCGCCCCCACGTGGAAAAGATGATCACTCTGGGCAAGCGCGGCGATCTGGCTGCCCGCCGTCTGGCCGGGTCGTATCTTTTGACCCGTGAATCTGTGAAGCGTCTCTTTGATACTGTGGCCCCGCGTTTCGGCGACCGCGATGGCGGTTACCTGCGCATCATCCACAAGGGCTGGCGCCAGGGCGATGGCGCCGATACCGTCTTTATCGAGCTGCTGGGCAGTGAGAAATTCATTGACCAGAAGCGGGCCAAGCGGGCCGAGGTCCGCACCAAGCGCCAAGAGAAGCTGCGCAAGCAGATGGAAGAAGAGCAACAATCTGCTGCAGCCGAGAAAGGCCCGGAAGAAGAAAAATAAGCTCAACCAAATCTTCGACGGCAAAACCGCATCCCACCGAAAAGCTGGGGTGCGGTTCGCGTTTTAGGAGTAACTTTCCCACAGGTGTGCACATATATCCACAGGAACTGCACCCATTTGCGGCGTTGACCTGGGGTAGCCATACGCATACAGTCATCTGTAACGTAAGCATCCAGCCCTTTGATTCCTAATAAGTTAAGCCCTCATGGTTTCCCTGAGTACTACAAGGACTAAGTATTGTGGAAAACCAGGTATTCGCCCCAGAGAATCCTATGAAACACGGGTAATCGCCAGAAAAATCGGGAGTTACGAAAGTCGAGGGGAATCTGATAAAATAGTACAACATATGGTGTTTTGCCCTTGACAGGCCCAATATAAGGGAGTAACTTCCCTTTCACGCAGTATGGAAGCGAGCGACGCTGAGGTGGCGTTGCCCAGACCCAGTAGATCGCGGTGACCAAAATCGTCGTGCTACACAACTAAATGTCCCACGGTGGTGCAGGGTAGGTTTTGATGCGCCACAGTGGTTATCTGGGAGGGGCAGGGGCCATGGAATTGAATTGGTCGCGATGGTTTCGTTGTGAATCCAGCTTCGGGCTTTTGTTGGTGCCGGATCAACCCGGTATCTTTGCTTTGGCTGAGGAGTTGGTAGCGCCGGATGGTGGTCTGCACGCGCGACGCATGTTGGCGGTGTTTGAGATTGATGAAGCGGAGGAGATAGCCCGCTCCCTGAGCTGGTTGTTCCTTCCTTCGAGCCCCTGGCGTAGCCGCCTGTTGGAATCTCGTTGCTACGTCCGGTATGCAGTCGTTGCGGATGCTCAAGAGCGTAAAGCGTTGGCGCTTACGCTGAAGAATTGGCTTGTTTCTCAGATGGATCTAGCTTCCCAGATCTTCGACTATTCGCGCCCGCAGCAGCGACTTTGCCCGGATGAATCAATGCAGCTTTACCGGTCTATGAGCGAAAAGACCGTGGCCGAACGTGCGGTGGATAAAGTGACGGGGATAAATAGTTATTAAAGTTCCAGGTAAGTAACGATGGCTGAATTGATGGCCAGCGATGGATTGCGCCTCAATTAGAACGGTGAAAAGGGCAGACGGACCTGCTCTTTACCCGCAAAAAAACAAAGAATCAAGGATCAGAAACATGGTCATGCTACAGGCTGAATAATTAACTACGGCAGCCAATAGCTAGAAGCCATGAGGAGTAACTATGGGCGAAATAACGGTAAAAACTAACCCTACACAGGCTGCTAAGCCGGCCCAACAGAAAAAGAATTCCGGACTCGAGTTTTCGCGCCTCTTCACCAAACCTGGTGTTTCTGCCTACGGCGAAGTGGCATGGGACCTACGCACTGCCGGTATCACCGATGCCAAAGGCAACACGATCTTTGAGCAGAGAAACGTAGAGTCGCCCAAAGACTGGTCCATGACTGCTGTCAACATTGTGGCCAGCAAATATCTGCATGGCCAGGTGGGGACACCCCAGCGTGAGACTGGAGTGCGGCAATTGGTCCGGCGCGTGGCTGAGACGATCCGCGATTGGGGTTGGGCGCAAGGTTACTTTGCCTCCGCCGATGACCGCGACACCTTTCACGACGAGCTGGTGCATATCCTCGTGCAGCAAAAAGCTTCGTTCAATTCTCCGGTATGGTTCAACGTTGGATGCGACCGGTTGGAGCCGGAATCCGACGCGCAAAACTGGCATTGGAACCGGGAAACAGGCCAGGTGGAATTTACTACCACCGGCTATGGTAATCCCCAGTGCTCGGCATGTTTCATCAATTCAGTAAAAGATTCCCTCGATTCGATCCTTACGCTGGCGAAGACCGAGGGCATGTTGTTCAAATGGGGAAGCGGCACCGGAACCAATCTTTCGCCTTTGCGCGGTTCCAGAGAAGAGCTCTCGGGCGGCGGTCAGGCTTCTGGTCCGCTTAGTTTCATGAAAGGTTTTGATGCCTTTGCCGGCGTCATCAAATCCGGCGGCAAAACCCGTCGCGCCGCCAAGATGGTGATCCTCAATGTTGATCACCCGGACATTGAAGATTTCATTGACTGCAAAATGAAAGAAGAGAAAAAGGCTTGGGCGCTGGTCGAGGCGGGCTACGACGGATCGTCGCCGGACTCCGAAGCTTATAGCTCCATCTTCTTCCAAAACGCAAACAACTCCGTTCGCGTCACCGACGAATTCATGAATGCCGCAGAGCGCGACGACGAATTTTCAACTCGCTCCGTGCGCGGCGGCCAGGTGATTTCCACCTACAAGGCCCGCCACCTTCTGCGCAAGATCGCTGATGCTACATGGCACTGCGGTGATCCCGGTATGCAGTATGACACCACCACCAACAAATGGCATACCTCGAAGAACACCGATCGCATCAACGCGTCGAACCCTTGTTCGGAGTACATGTTCCTGGACGATTCAGCCTGCAACCTGGCATCGTTGAACCTGATGAAGTTCCTGGGGCCAAACGGGATGTTTGACGTAGCCGCCTATCGCCATGCTGTTGATGTAATGATCACCGCGCAGGAAATCCTGGTCGATAATGCCGGTTATCCAACTGAGTCCATCAATCGCAACTCGCACGACTATCGTCCATTGGGTCTGGGCTATGCCAACCTGGGCGCATTGCTCATGGCGTCCGGTCTGCCTTATGACTCCGATGCCGGACGTGATTATGCTGCGTGTGTTACCGCCATCATGTGCGGCGAAGCCTATCTGCAATCGGCCCGGATCGCGGAGCACTGCCCACCGCTGACCCCGGCAACTCCAAGGGTTTCCGAGCGCGAAGTGACCGGCGGAGCCTGCCCTGGCTGGTACATCAACCGTGAGCCGTTCCTCGATGTCATCCGCACGCATCGTGCTTCCGTAAACAAGATCAATCGCGAAAATATTCCTGCAAATCTTTATGAAAGCAGCAAGGATGCCTGGGACCAGGCGCTAGCCTTGGGAGAAAGGGTCGGCTACCGTAACTCGCAGGTCACAGTTCTGGCGCCCACCGGCACCATCGGTTTCATGATGGACTGCGACACCACCGGTATCGAGCCTGACTTGGCCCTGATCAAGTACAAGAAGCTGGTCGGTGGCGGCATGATTAAGATCGTCAACAACACGGTGCCTGCGGCTCTGTTCAAATTGGGCTACAAAGAGGATCAGATCAATGCCATCGTCAGCTACGTGGATGCTACCGGCACGATTGAAGGCGCGCCCGGCATCAAGGATGAGCATCTGGCGGTCTTTGATTGCAGCTTCAAGCCCCAAAAAGGGACACGCAGTATTCACTATATGGGCCACATCAAGATGATGGCTACTGCCCAGCCGTTTATCTCCGGGGCCATCTCCAAGACCGTTAACCTGCCCGAGAACGCCACGGTAGAAGAGATTATGGAGGCCTATATCCAAAGCTGGAAAATGGGGCTGAAAGCCGTGGCTATTTATCGCGATGGCTCTAAAAAAGCCCAGCCGCTTATGGCCGCGCAGAACAAAGAAGAAGCCGCCAAGCGCGGAACCCGCGCCGAGAAGGCTGCGCCGGCGACGCCTGAAGAGATGGCCTTTGCTCGCCTCACACCCGAGCAGCAGACTGTCGCTTTGGCCGCCGTCCGCATGCCGACTACGGAAGAGCAGGAGTCTGCTCCTCCGCGGGCCATTCGTCATCGCTTGCCAAGTGAGCGCCTCTCGGTGACTCACAAGTTTGAGATTGCCGGTCATGAAGGCTACATCACTGTGGGCCTGTATAAAGATGGCAAGCCTGGTGAAATATTCATCCGCATGGCCAAAGAGGGTTCCACCGTTTCCGGATTGATGGACTCCTTCGCCACCGCCGTTTCATTGGCGCTGCAGCATGGCGTGCCTCTGAAGTTGTTGTGCGATAAGTTCTCGCATACACGCTTCGAACCAAGCGGCTGGTCCGGCAATCCTGAAATTGGCTTTTCCAAGTCCATCATGGACTACATCTTCCGTTGGCTCCAAATGCGCTTCTTGACGGGGCAGCAATATTTGCTGTTCAAGGACCTGAAGGTGCCCGGAACCCCAGCGCAAGCTGTATCGGAAGAAAACGGCGCTTCTCCATTACCTGGACCAAGACCTATGGACATGGGGGCAACAACGCCGCCACAGGGAGGGATCGCCACATCGCCCATAGTAGTGGGAAACCAGCCAGCGCCCCACAGCCCTACTGGCATGAAAGATCGTGGCATCTACCATGCGTCCGACGCAATGAAAGAGCTGGTCGATATGGGTGATGCTCCAAGCTGCCATGTCTGTGGAGCGATCATGACCCGGAACGGAAGCTGCTACCGGTGCATGAGTTGTGGTAGTACTTCAGGGTGTAGTTAGTAGAGCTTCTAAAAGATATTGGGCGCAGCACAAGGTGGAAATATAACCGGCTGCGCTTTAGTCTTCTCCCAGTCGCACAAGATAAGGATGTCTGCGGTGCTCTAGCAGACGGCTGACCTCTTCTAGCCGGACTTCGACACACGAGAGGATCTCGCAATCATCGGGAACATCGACTTTAGTCCCGGCCATGAATTTTTCAGGATTCAAAAAGGTCTTCCCGTTCTCGTCTCCCAAATCTTCGACAATGATGGCAAAAAATTTACTCATACGGCTCGCCTTTTGGCTTTGAAGCAAGGGTCTTGTATTAATTAGTGATCGAAACCGGCGCATCGTTACAAAGGAAGATGGCGCCAGCGCAAGAATGGAGCCTAAAGCGGTTTCAGGATTCTGTAGACCGTCCCCATCGTCCACAAAGGTCTACACCAACTCTAAGAATGCTCTAATTAGCCGCCAGCTTTGGCAGTTTAGGACAATTTCTTATTGGCCGAGTCTGGCGCCAGCATCTTATGTGCTTGCTGTTCAGGGATTTCCACGCATCCTCGAATCTCGCAATCGGTTGGAGGCTGCACAATCGTGCTGAAGAAGAACTGATCAGTAGTGGAAAAGAATTTTCCCTCTGCGTCCCCCAGGTCTTCTACGATAATTGCGAAAAACTTGCTCACAATGGACCTCTCGGCTGTTACCAGGCCCCATGCCTAGGCATGCGAACCCATACTATTGAGTGATTCATGCACGCCTAACGTTTCAAAATATTTTTGGGGGACTTGCTGGCAAGGAGTTATATGCTCGTCTGTCCATTATGTCAAATGCTTTTGGGAAACGGCGAGAGTCCCCGCCAGAAGGTCTGGTAGGGGCACTCCTATTGTTCATCATTGGTTTTCGAGCGTGGCGCTCAAATGCACTTCTGAACCTGCGAGTACGGAAAGTTCACGTGACCAGGGCCGGTAGCCCGAAGCCGTTATCTTGATTGTGTGTCTTCCTGGCGCAAGCTTCAAATCTACAGGTGCATTGCCTATGAATTTATCATCCACTGAAACTTCGGCATTTTGTGGCGATGCAGCCAGGTGAACAACCCCGGTGGGATCTACTGCTGCGGTCATAGATGGTTCGTTCGGTATGGCTTTGGGTGGAGCAACCGGTATACGTTCCTGTTCGGGCTTGATCGCCGATTTCTGCTTGATTGCTCCTGCCAGTTCATCGTTGACCTGTGAGAAGAACTTGTCTGCCATCCGGTCACCGGCGCCCAAGGAAAGACCTTTCTTGTTTTGCACGTTGATGATTAGGGTGCATCTGTTGTCAGCCAAGGCTTCCACCGAGGCATTGGCGACAAAGCCTTCGGAAAGAAGCGACTGTCCCGTTTCAAACGTAAGCATCAACATCTTTTCATTGACATAGGTCACCACATGCCGTTCGCGGGCCGTGCGCAGGGCTGCATCAAACACATCGGTCGCGGAGTTGTCATAATTCTTCTTTTTGGGCTTGGCCAGTGCGGGCAGGCATAGTGCGAACACCATCAAAAAAATAACCACACGCTTATGCATAGACGATACCTTTCATTCAATCTGAGGACTATTGATCCACCGGATTCCTCACCGGCAACCTATGCAACTCGGCTGCCATTTCTCATATCAGGGTTTGCGGGCATTTCCGCCGGTTTTTTATAAAACACATGTTGTGAATTGGTGGTTTTCATGCATCGGGCGGTGGATTTCAGCCATAAATCGAGCTTCCAGGCCTGCACGGGAGCCTCTGTCATCTGCGAAGTGTCATCGGGCTTTATCGAGGAGACAGAGGCAAGATGCCACTGATCAAGGTTAGAAATTCTTTCCGGCCATCCATTTTTCCCGATTCGCGCGGCGCGCCATCTTGCCGGCCGAGCTCTTGATGAGCCAGCCAGGTGCAACCAGATCGACAGAGAAATTGGAGATATTGAAAGCAGCTTGCAGCCGTTGTCTCACCTCGCTGAGCAGCCGCAGGCCCTCGCTTCCCGTGATCTCCGTCTCTGCCACGACGACAAGTTCTTCCGTCTGCAACCGTTCGTCGAACGCGGCAAAGGCTGCCACCCGGCCAAGCTTGATACCTGCCACCTTAAGCACTTCGTCTTCGATATCCTGAGGATATAGATTCGCCCCGGCTACGATCAACATGTCTTTCTTGCGGCCGCTCACAAAGAACTGGCCGTCGAGTTGATACCCCAGATCGCCCGTCTTGTACCAGCCATCGCAGAGAGCCGTTCGCGTAGCCTCAGGGTTGTTGTGGTAACCGGAAAGATTGAAAGGCGATTTCACCCATAACTCGCCTACTTGCCGGTCGCTACAGGTTTGACCACCATCAGACACTACCTTCAGATCAACGCCGGCGAGCGGCCTGCCAACCGAAACAAACGGTCGAGAGTTCGATCTGCTCTCCGCGCCCACGGGGCCTTGGAAGTCGAGATATCCTGGGTCGGAGCTGGCGCCGTAGGTGATTGCGAACGTCGTTTCCGCCATCGCGTAGCACCCCCAGAATACGTTCCCGGGTAGACCATAAGGACTAAACCGTTCTCGGAAAAGCTCCTGGCTGACATGGGTCACAGGTTCTGAGCAATTGATCAACCCGCGCAGCGAACCGAGAGAGAGACCGGCCAAGTCTGGTTCGCGAATCCGGTCTGCCATAAACGCAAAGGCAAAATTAGGATGCCAGCCCAACGTTGCGCGATAGCGATCGACCGCGCGCAGGTACATCGCGGGATTCGCGACCCAATCCATCGGCTGCATCATGACCGTGTGCGCGCCAAATGCAAGCGGCAGGTTGAGACAGGCAATAAAGCCCATATCGTGATAAAGCGGAAGCCAACTGACGATGGTGTCGCCGGGCGTCAAGCCTATCGCGCCGCCGTAGGCGGTCAGTTGGCTGAGCACCGCCCGGTTGTTGACGATCACCCCGCGTTTGATGCCGGTAGTCCCGGAAGAAAACTGAAGAAATGCCGCTTCGGAATCTGCTGTGGCGGCCGGGCGCGAAATCTCCCCACGCGGGCAGGTTGTATAAGGCTCGAGAACCGGAACTACCGGAGCGAGCTCAGTCATGGATGTGATTACGGCGCTGAAGCCACAATACCCGAGCACTCCCTGGATATTCCGCAGGTAATAGTCGTAATTCATTTTCCGGTTCGGTGGCGTGAGAATCGCCGGCGTCAACCCGAGCGAGAGCGCGGCCAGGTAATGCAGCACTTGGGCCTCTTGGCTCTCAACCAGGATGCCAACGAGCGAATGGTCGTCGAGTTGATGGCGCGCGAGTGCTTCGGCAACTGTGTGCGTTCGTTCGAACAACTCACCAAACGTATAATCCTTCGCTTCCAGATTGGCGGTAAGAAAGGTGAAGGCCGGCCTGTCTGGATTCTTTGCGGCTTCTTGCGTGAAATGCTCGAATAGAGTCAACGAGGATGTGGTCTCACCGGCTGGCATTGATGAACTCGTGAATTTGCCGCGCGGTATCGAAGTTGTCGGCTCCAATGTCTCCGACGTCGATCCGGACCCGGTAATGGGATTCGAGCACAGCCAGAAGATCGGTCAAGTGGAAGCTGTCAATGAGGCCGGAACTCATCAGCGGAGTGTCGGGCTCGATTGCCGGGGGCAACTTTAGTTCTTGAATGAGCAGCGCGATGAGCTCAGCCATGTTCGACCTCGCCCGGTGGATCAAAGTGATCGATGAATTCCTGAATCGGGCGGTAGAACCAGTCGACATTTGCGAAGACCTTTTGGTCCGGCCAGTGCCACCACGCGATACGCAACAGGCGTTCGATGACAGGCTTGCTGAAGCGGTAACGGATGATCTGGCTCGGGTTACCTGCTACGACCGAAAATGGCGGCACGTCGGAAAAGACCACAGAGCCGCTGGCGATAATGGCGCCGTCACCGACCTTTGCCCCTTTCGTTATCATTGATCCGTAGCCAACCCAGACATCATTCCCGATGGTTGTGGTGGGAGTTGTTCTGTAGGCCCGCTGAACGTCAAACGGATACAAAGCGGCGGTGTCGGTTCGGCGCATGCCGCCAGTACAGAACACGACGCGCGCGCCGATTGAGCAATAGTTGCCAATTGTGATGGTCTCGCCGGGAAACCAGGTAATCAACTCGAAATCATGGGCGAAATAGGAAAATTTTCCCAGGAGCAACGACGGGGTCTGTATAGGTCCGAAGATGGCCATTCCGAGGACGATTATATCCAAGATGAATCAGGAGTCGCAGGGTTCTACTTTCAATTTTTCCTAGCCCTCTTCAGATCTTCTTCAGCCTCCAACAACGCGTTGAGCACCTGATTGGCTTCGGCTTGGAGCGTTGTGCGAGCTTGAAGGACACGCTGCCGGATGTGTTCCAGTTCTGCCGGGCCAGAGGTGAGCGTCTGCTCCAGATGAGATCGGCGCTCGGCGATCTGGCGTTCAAGCTTGGTGATTTCGTTGCGATCAACGCCCAGGCGTGGATTGAAAACAAACTGGCTGACCAGCGAGTCACGCCAGGTAACCAACGTGAGGGCATTCCGCGTGCCGATTCCATCTACCTTTTGCAGCGATTGCCAGCTTACGTCCGCGGCAGTGTCGATTCCGTAGCTTGCCAACATGGCCCTGCGGCCTGGACCGATACCGGCAAGGGCAGTGTCGCGGATATAGTGACCGTCAAGAAACTTTTGCAGTTGAATTTGGGCGCGGTTCTTTTCCAGCTCCTTCATGCTGTCGCGCCGTAGGCGAGGCAGTGACTCAAATTCCTTTCGGGCAGCGTCAAGGCCGGCCAATTTTTCCGTAAAACACTGGTCGCATGACTCGCGTCGCCATCTTTCCTGAATGCTCTGATATTCCCGCTCCGCCGCTTTTTTGGCTTCGGCTGCACGAGCCGGGCTTCGACGAACCTTAAAGATAATGATTGCGACACAAAGCGCAGCCACAGCCATGAAGAAGCTGAGATCGGCGTTGAGTCTCAAAACAAACGCAGCGATGATGGCCAAGGCAACAATCGAGAATCCCATCGCGAGTTGCTTTTTGCGCCGGCGGCCTGCTGGTTTGCCTGCGCTGTTCTCCCAATCCTTGCGCGATGCCAACGGTGGCGCAGCTCCAGGAACGGGAATCGACGTGATTTGCAACCAAACGCCGGTGAGATTGAAATTGGAATGAATGGAAGGCCAGTCGAGCTGCAGGAACAGCGTCAGGGCGCTGTCCTTTTCGATGCGGCACCAGGGACAACTTGCGAGTTGCTTATAGTAATGATGGTTCGAGATTCGCGAACACACTGCCAGTTCCCTCGAGAGGCATTCGAGAGCATTCAACCACTGTTGCGCGTCCGGCCGTGCGGTAGTCGCTGCGGCGGGTGAAAATGCCTGCTCAAAAAACTTCGCAATGTTTGGAGGCAGATCCGATAACTGAAGCGAATTCGGAGGAGGCGACATTTGCAGGGTCTTGCTCTTAATCGAAAAGGCGAAGCGGTATTCCCGGATCGCGCGTTCCACAGGCATCTCTCCCGTGCCCAGAAAGCGGCCTGCAAAGGGGTGGCGTCCCATCAATAGAAGATGAAAGACCAACAAAGCTAAACCGAAGTTGTCATGATTCTCCGTGCGAACGATGTTGAATAGATTTTTTCCCTGAAGTTCGGGAGGCGTGTAGGCCGATACACCGACTTCGCAGATGAACTTGTGTCCGTTGCTTGCGACCTGATAACTATCACAGTCAATGAGCGCGGTAATGCCCGCATCATTGACCAGGATGTTGCCGTGGTTCACGTCGCCGATGACCACGCCGTAAGAGTGAACAAGTGCGAATGCGCGGGCCGCGTTGGCTGCTACGTGCACAAGAAAAGGCCAATTGGCTCGAGGAAATTCCTGTAGCCGGCTCTTGGGAGTGTAGAGTTCGTGAATCGGGCGGAACCCAGAGATCTTTTTCATGAGCAACCCAGCTACCCGGCCCTTGGGAGCTTTGAGCAGAAGATCAGAAGGCCACGCCGACAATTTGGCCAGAGCGTCGGTTTTTTTCAAAACCATGGTCTGCAGCTTGGCGATCTTTTGCGAGTCAACAGGCTGAAGATAGAGCTTTGCGGCCTGCTCGGCGCGTCCCTCAACCTCGTAGACGACACCCTCGCCGCCACGACCGATCTCCCGGCCCAGCCGAATCGGCGAGCCGCCTGAAGTGTAGACAAGCTCATTGCGCATGGGCGCACTCAGGTTCCGGCTGTCCCTCGTATAGACGGGTAGCGAGAATCAATGTTTTGTCGTCGTCGGTACGCTGGTTGACTCTTGGCGAGCCGAGAAAGTCTTGAAGGCCGGTAGCAAGCTGGGCAGCATTTTCCGGAGAAGTCTTCCGCACGGGCGGAAAGATTCCACGGAAGAAGGGCTCATGAGGCATGTTTTTCTGAAAATCGAGGGCCAGCCGTTGCAAGCCGTCAGAAAACATCGCAAGCTCGACTACATTCCGGCGCACGCTTGCGAAGCGCAGATTGTTTGCGAACCGGCGATCGGTGGCAAAGAACGTGGCGTTTTCATACTCGCCGCGTTCCGGCCAGAAGACATGGCCGTAGCTCTTCTCTTCGGCATCGGAGACCACGATAGAGCCATCTCCGATTTGAAAAAATACCGCATGGTTTTCTCCAATGAGCGCGGCGAGCAGAGTGCAGGCGTAATCGCGTGGCCTCAGGCTCATGGCTGACGCGGTGCTGGAGATTTCCTCCTGGAAAGTGCTGATCCAACCTGCGACTGTCTTTTTCGTGAGCCGCCTGAGATGGCGCCTGGTCAGAAAAAATGCCGCGGAGTCAGTGATGGATTGGCACGCGATTGCCGATCCCACATCTGCTTGCTTCGCGCTCCCGGCGCCGTCAGCGACGACAGCGAATAATACGTCGCCGTCCGGCGAGCCGGGGAACACGATGCAGGCGTTGGAGTCCTGGCACACCCCTCCCATGCGCTGGTGAGATGTGCCAATGACCGAAGCTGCGACGTGACGCCAGCGATCAAGACTCATAAGCTCTTGCTGTTCATACGCTGGCCCAACCATCGGGCACGGCTGGATTGGTTAGGGGTACCTGGTCGCCAACGCTGGAGCGTGATACGGCCTTCATGGAGTTTGAAAGCCAAATGAAAAGCTCATTGAAGCGTAGCTCCTTGAGCTGGATGGGTTCTCGAACCGAGATCTGGCTAAGAATATCCATCTTGGCCCCTTCAACCCCGACCGCAAAAAACGAGAAGGTCTTGGCTGCCTCACCGGACTTTATTTTTTCTGCTGCTGATTTCCAGGTGTCGGTTGGACCACCGTCGGTGATCAGAAAGATCCACGGACGGTAGTAAGAGATACCATTGTTGCGATAGGTGTTCTTGCGCTGGTCGAGCAGAGAGAGCGCCTGCTCGATGGCCGCTCCCATGGGTGTCTCGCCGGAGGCCTTCAGCGTTGCAGGCTGAAAAACATCGGCTGTTTGAAAATCATTTTGGACTTGTACCGGCCCAAACGTAATGATGGCCACTTCAACACGTTTGGCGGCAAGGCTGTCAGAGGCCAATTCATCCTTGAATGCGGCAAGGCCGCGGTTGAGCTCAGTAATGGGCTGTCCCTTCATTGAGCCGGAGGTATCGAGTAACAGAACACAAGGACATCTCGGTTCCGGATTTTCAGCAAACTCAGTGGCGCCAAATGGGACCTGTTCGGCGATGGTAGACATCAGTCTCCTCCATGAAAAAATTCATCTATTTACCAACTTGGTGCACATTAAGATGCCGGGTAAAAGCAGAGCTGCTGCCCGTATTGACCTAAAAGCATTTTGGGCATGGGCGGAATTTTGTTGGGAAGGGAGCAACCATTTTTGAGGAGTATTCAGCAGTCAGCATTCCTCAAAGTTGTAACAAGTCCAGTGCAGGAGGCACGAGAGAAATTGCAAGAACCATGAGATATTTCGTTCTAAAATCAACAGGGAGGATGGTATGCTGCGACGCTCATTACTCGCTATTTTAGCTGTTCTGACCTGGTCCGCAGGAGTGGCTCACGCTTGCAGTTGCAGCTTTCTGTCGAACGGCCACGGCTGCGACAAATCATGGACCTCTGACGGGATAGTTTTTCTAGGCACTGTGACCTCCAAAACTCTAGTGGAAGAACCGCCAGATTCCGGAGGTGAGGCGAGAGTTGGTTCTCGCTATGCGATTCGCTTCTCTACGGTAGAAATCTTCCATGGCAATCCAGCGAACGATGGGGAGTTGGTGGTTTACACCGGCTTGGGCGGCGGTGACTGCGGTTACCCATTCGCGGTCGGCGTGCGTTATCTGGTGTATGCCTCCATCAGGAACGGGCGCTTGGGCACAGGGATTTGCAGCTTCACGGGCCCCGAGGTGACAGCGAGCGGTGTGATTAAGGAGTTGCGCTCGCTCCGCGACACGGGTCGTGCCGATGATCTGTTCGGAATCATAGGTGAAGCGCCAAGAGGAGTTCGCTACGAAGATACGCCCAACACACGCCCCTTGGCCGGCGTCTCCATCCGCCTAAAGGGTAGCCGGGGCGAGGTCTTTTCGACCATTACGGACGCTCATGGTGTTTACAGCTTTTCGACGCTTCCACTTGGCACTTATCAAATTGAACACGATCTTCCCCTCGGTCTGGCAAGGAACTCCAAAGAACCTATTTCGGTGGAGTTAAGCGACCAAGATGGACGCGGCGCAGGCTGCCGGATAGATGTCTTTGCTCGTCCGGACGGCGTAATCGCCGGCACCGTTGTCGATGGCAGCGGCAAGCCATTGGCTGGCTTCGTAGCCTTGGAACCGGTTGATCCGGACGAAGCCAAACTATCTTCGCAACGCGGTGGTCTGCCTGGCTGTGACACGCTCGACGGAAATTTCACGCTACCAAACGTGCCACCCGGCCGCTACCGATTGATTTTTCACCCTAAAGGCACAGATTTTCGCCACGCATTCTATTGGCCCGCACGAAACGACGGAGCAGGTTCGGACGCCATCGAGGTTGCTCTGGGACAGCATGTAGAGAACATCCGTTTCGAGGTTGTGCTGCCGCCAGCGAAAAACTAGTTCAAGAATCTATAATCAAGCAAGGAGCAACCATGTCTTCAATCACCTCGGTAGTCACTCCGGCACGATTTACACAAGGTCTCGCCTATGCCGATTTCGTAGCCCAAGCGGCAGTCAACCAGGATAAGTTTCTCGCAAACGGGAAAACTATCCCGCTCACCGAAGAGGACGTCGCATTCTTTCGCAAGGCTGTTGCGCACCCTAATGGCCCGGCCAAGATTCTTGCGTTGGCTGAAGCCTGGTGTGGCGATGTCTATCGTGAGTTGCCAACAGCGGCACGCATTGCTGAGGCTACGGGAATGGAGTTGCGGGTTTTCCTGCGTGATCAGAATCTCGACATCATGGAAGAATTCCTGAGTAACAACGGAAAATCACGGGCCATTCCAGTATTCGTCTTCTACACCAAAGATCACGAGTACCTCGCGCACTGGACCGAACGCTCTGCAAGCGCACATGCAGGCCTAGGCGTGGCCATGAGCGAGGCCAAGGCCAAGCTCAATCTTCCACAATCCGCAACCTTCGGGAATCTTCCAGATGCAGACCGGCAGGCCCTGCTCAAGGAAGTCATTGCGCGAGTGCATCCCTTTGGCGATCAGTGGCGACGGGATACAATCAAAGAAATCCGTGAGCTTCTGGCCAAGACATTGAGCATTCCCAATGCCGTCTGATAATCATCACACGGCGCGTCCGGTCGTCTATACGATTCGCGGTTGCGATTCGTGCGTCAAGCTGCTAAAGAAGTTTGAAGGCAGAAGGCACGGATTTCGAGGAGCGCCGGGTAGAGTTGAACCAGGCAACTCTGGAAGAGGCCCGCCGTTATGGCAACATCGTCCCGATCGTGGTCTGGCCCGATGGTCGCGTTGAACAGGGATTCGGCGACGGCATCGGATGCTTTATCTAGGTTTAGCTGTCCATTCGGGCGGCCGCCGATGAGGGGCGTTTTCGCCGATAGACCACAATCAGCAGAGAAATAAATCCCAGGCTGGCGCTTAAGTGCTTCAATGTGTGTCCGCTCACGATTCCGCCCAGTTGATAGATCGGGACATCCAGCAACTCAAAGACTTTAGCGGCCAGGTTGGCTAGGGCAGCAATGGTAAACGCACGCGTGCCATCGCTGCGCGACGGAAACATTACCAAGAGTTCAGCCACAAAAATCATCACCACGCCTTGATAGAGCGCATACCAGCGCAGGTCTCCGTTACCATGCTGTTCGCTCAGTCCCCACTGAATCACGCTGCCAAGGCCAAGCGCCATGAGCACTGGAACAACACCAGCCAATTTTGAACCAAGGCGATCTACAAGAAGCGCTCCCACAACGCCTGCCATGGCAATGGTCATAGGCATCCGGTCCCAAATCAGGCGCTGATTGTCAGGCGCAAGGCGCAAGGTGATAATAAGCCGAGCCGATTCCAGTTAGAAAGAGACCGGTAAACAAACAGATATAAGTCCAACGCTCCGCGACATTGAAATCTGATGTTGGCCTGAGCGTAAAAAACAAACCCGCCAAACCCGCAATGACAAAAGGAAGATTGGAAAGAGCATCTGCGGCATTCGGAATGCCGAAAATACCGCGCTGGTCCGCAAAGTTGTGATATGAGATTGGCTGAGGGATGGGAGGAAGGAATGCGACGATGATAACGGCTACTAGTCCAATTCCCAGGATGATGGTCCACCTGCTCCCCGGTTTCAGGGAGCGGATTTGGATTACGAGTTGAGGTGGAGGTGCCAAACTCGGATTTTAGGCTAATGTTACTTACTTAAAAAATGATCGGGTTTTGGGATGCTTTATCTCCATGTCATCCTGAACGGAGCGCGGGGAAATGCAAGGTCTCTAAATAAAGATGGGCGCGGAGTGAAGGACCCCGAGAATGTGCCAGTCTAAATCGCTGATTCGGGGTATTTGACCGATGTCGCTGACGTATTTTGATCTTAACGCTTACGCAGATGTGGTATCCCTTCAGAACCCCATTGGGCACAAAACCGGTAGAACACCTCGTATCAGCAAAATCAGACCGAAACATTATCGGGGTCCTTCACTACGCGCCGATCATCTTCGTGATTTGAAGTTTCTTGCCGCGCTTCGTTCAGGATGACAGGGGGGTTAGGGCGTTCGCAAAACCAAGCATTCTTCAGAATAAAGTGAGAGTGGGTTTATCCCTGCGCTTGTTCCCTTATTTACCCACCACACGATTTTCTTAACTCCCATGAGCGCTATTGCCCCTCCGCTGGCATCGGTGGCAACCTCTTCTGTCCGATAAGCTCTGCGGCGGTTTGTTCAATGTTGCGTTTTACAAAATTTTTATAAAATCCCCACTCCTCGTACTTGGGCTTTAGCTCGGCTTCTACAGTATCGGTCAGTTCCTGTCCTGATTTCCCGCTGCTTTGGGCCTTGGCAACATCGTCGCGCAGGGTTTGGATATAGTTGCGAAAACTCCGTACATCATCTACCGAGGCAACATCGCCGTGGCCTGAAACAAAAGTGGCTTTAGGATGATCCGTCAAAAGCTTATCCAGTGTCTTAATCCACGCGCCGGTTGAAGCATCGATAAGGTTGGGGAGATGTTTTTGCCATACCAGGTCGCCGCCGAAAACGACGTTGGCATCCGGTACGATCACCACGGAATCTCCGCCCGTATGTCCCAACATATAACGGACCTGTACCAACCGGGAGCCGAGATAGAGATCAACTGCCTCGCTATAGACCATGTCCGGCAGCACCAGCGATTCGACCATGGTGCGATATTCAGGCTTCGGGTCTTTGCCGAAAAACTTGAGGTTTTCGGTTCGCTCCCATGCCCGCAGATTACGATGGGCGAGGATCGTGGCGCCGGCCTCGGCATAGGCGCCGTTTCCTCCGGTGTGATCAAGATGGTAGTGAGTGTTGATTACATAGCGGACCGGCTGGTTGGTGATTTTGTGAATCTCAGCCAGCAAAGTCTTGGCTGGTCCAGCTTCTTCGAATGAATCGACAACGGCAACGCCGTTACTGCCTACGATGAATCCCGAATTGCTGCCGGCCTTGCCGCCATCATTGGCCACCGCGGCATATACGCCCTCGCCGATCTTCTTGACGGTAAAGTCGGGTGATTGGCCGAAAACAGCTACGCCGCAAACGAGCGCGAATAAAAAGAGAATGATGGCTTGTTTTTTCATGGCGCTGATAGTAACACGCCGGTAAGGGTTAATTTGTGGTTGCGCGTTGTTATTGCTATCTTAAAATAGCGTTGGCTTCGTGTTTCTATGATTAGTACGCAGCAGAGCGCGAGACGGATTCGAGAAACCAGGGAGCAGGGGCTGGTCCAAACCACAGCAAATGGAGATGCCCGCCTGTCCCCTCAGGCCGATGAGCTTTGCAATGAATCCAGTACGCCCTCGCAGACGTACTTAAAAGGAAAGAGATTAATGCGCCGATCTCGTACGCAAGCGCCAAATCTCGAAGATGACGGGTATCTGATCGCGCGCATGCGTGCCGGTGATAAGGATGCTATGGCCACTGTTTATGACCGGTACCGGGGTATTGTTTATGCAGTAGCCTTGCGGGTGCTTGGTAATACCACGGCTGCCGAGGATGTCCTCCAGGAGGTGTTCTTGCGGCTGTGGCGCAATCCGAATGGATTTGACGTTGAACGCGGCAAGTTGCCGGCCTGGCTGGCAGTCAGCGCCAGGAATCGCAGTATTGATGTTTTGCGCCAACGCCCTCCTGAGGATCATATTGAAGAATTTGCGATTTCCAGCAACATTGACCTGGAAGACGGGTTAGCCAGGACAGAGGCTGTTGAAAAGATACGGGCAGTGATTTCCCAGCTTCCAAATGAGCAACGCAAGTCCCTCGAAATGGCCTATTTTGACGGAATGACCCACAGTGAGATTGCAGCTAAGACCGGCGAGCCTCTGGGTACCGTCAAGACTCGTATCCGGACGGGCTTGCTGACGTTGAGAAAAGCATTTCAATGACCGACCATTCTCAATACGCTGAGACTCTTGCCCTCTACGCGATGGGCGCTCTCGACAACCGGGAGGAACGGGTTGAACTCGAGGCCCATCTGCAATCCTGCGTTGAATGCCGCATGGAACTGGATGCGCTTCGTGGCGATGCCGCGCTGCTGGCTCTCTCAACCGTTGGCCCCATGCCTCCTCAGCGTTCTCGTGAGCGGCTGCTGGGGGCTATTGAGAGCGAGCCGCGCAAGGCTCCGATTTCGCGGAAATTCGTTCTTGGAGTGTTGCATCCGCGCTGGCTGGCAATTGCTCCGGTGGCGGCCACGCTACTGCTGGCGATCTTCAGCTTGATGCTCTGGCGCGAGGACGCTCGGCTCCGCCACAACCTCGATAAGGCGCAAACGACGCTCTCGACGCAGAGCCAACAACTGCAGGAGATGCAATCGATCCGCGACCAGATCCAGGAATTGCAGTTGATCCGGGACCTGGTGAAGGCGCGCAACGCCGTGCACATGACCCTAGTGGCTTCGAAGTGGCCGGCTCAACCCCAAGCCAAAACAATTTATGTGCCGCGCAAAGGCCTGCTCCTTATGGCCAACAACCTTCAACCCTTGCCGGGAGATAAGGTCTACCAGCTATGGCTTGTGCCCGCTGATGGGAGTGCGCCTATGTCGTTTGGCACATTCAAGACCGATCCGAGTGGCAATGCGGTCATGCACCACCCTGTAAAGACCGACAAACGCCCTAAGTCCTTCGCCATTACCATTGAACCTGAAGGCGGCAGCCTGGAACCTACCATGCCGGTGGTTATGGGACCGGCGGGGTAAGTGCTAAACATCATTTGATTTAGAAAATGGCTAGGGTTCTACGACGCATTATCCCCCCTGTCATCTGAACACAGCGGGGAAAATCTCCTAACTACGAGGATGATTGGCGCGGAGTGGAGGGACCCCGATGGTGCATCAATATAAATAGCTGATCCGGAGTGTTCGACCGAAAATGCAAGCCTCTGGAAGTCCAAGCATCATGGCCATTCGCTTCAATCCTTCTCATGTCAAAATCCGGTAGAACACCGTGCATCTGCATTTAAACCCTAAACATTAGCCGTCTCCAATTTGATTTCAATCACAACAATCGATTCCTTAAAAATCTTTTTAAAATTCCATTAAATTCTTTCGGTTTCATTGCCAAAAATGCAGAAACATCGCATAATGTTCGGCCTTGCAGTTCCAGATGGGTCTTTCTGCAACCGATTGAGGAGGGGGAATATGAGGCTATTCAGCCGACGACTCTTAGCCGCGATTTGGATTGCCAGCCTTTTTCTTACGGCGGCCGCTCAAAACCGCGCTCCCGATGCGGCAGATAATCCTGCACCTCTGGCTACCATGATCGCCGACTATCAGCAGCCGGCCGCGGTGAACGCAATCGTGTTGCCTGGTTGCGTGCCAGGTGTACATGATTGCCGGACGCAGATCAGCGCTCGTATTTATCGTCCCCAAGTCTTGAATGGCCGCTATCCTCTGGTACTGCTGTTGCATGGAAATCATGCGACCTGCGGGCGTCCCTATGCTTCACCGCCCTATCCCGCAGGGTGGCCCGGCAATCCCCGGGTCGATGACAATGTACGGTTCACGCTCAACGGGACCTGCCCTCCTGCTCCTTATGTAATCACTCCCAATAATCAGGGATATGCATATATTGCGGACCGCCTGGCCGCCTTTGGTTACATCGTGGTTTCGATTGATGCCAACCGCGGTATTACCGGTATCAATGCGCCGCCGGGAGTGGCCGGCGATCCCTTTTTGATTCGGGCCCGTGGACGACTGGTGCTGTCGCACCTCCAGTTGCTCAGTCAATGCAACCGGCTTGGAAACAGCGGCCTTCCAGCCTGCGATGCTCTCCTGGGACATATTGACTTTGGAAATGTTGGCTTGATGGGACATTCGCGTGGCGGAGATGGTGTCCGGGCAGCCTACAACCTTTACAGTGCTGACCCGGCCAATAACTGGCGCGCTTTGATTGGCGATGCGGTCACCTTCAAAGGCATTTTTGAATTTGCGCCCACAGATTTTCTCGGCTCCGATGCTTTGGGGACAGCCTGGAATGTGCTACTGCCGATGTGCGATGGAGACGTGAGCAACCTTCAAGGCGTCCGGCCATTCGATCGAATGGTTTTAGAATTCGAAAACCCGCCCAGGCAGAAGTCCACCTACACGGTGTGGGGCGCGAACCACAATTTTTACAACACCGAGTGGCAATTGAGCGATGCGCCAAGATTGGCCGGTCCGCTCAATCCTCCTGCTTACGTCCCCGGTTGCCTTGGCCCCGGCAACACCGCCCTTTATCCGGCTGCTCCTGGATCGCTGAATCAACGCCTTACAGGAATCTCCAGCTTTTTGGCTTTTTTCCGGGCCAACGTTGGAGCCGCCGCCAATCCTACGTTGAACCAGAACTTCAATCCGCTGCTGGATATTCCTGCCACGGTGCTGGGTATTCAATATCCGACATTGGTTTTTCGCGGGTATGTTCCCTCGGCAGGGTTGACGAGTTCGATCTTGTTCAACGACTTTGATGGACCCAATGGCCAAAGCAGTTACAACATTCCTGATCTCAACGGCGCGGGCGTGCCTGTTGTGAATCATGGCCCCGTGCCGAACCACGATCCGGTCCAGCGAGCCGGCTTGCTTTCGTGGAATGGCGCCGGCAACAACAACCTTTTCTATCAGATGAACTGGACTGCCGCGAATGCTCCCGGCAGAAACGTTACTACCTATAGCACTCTCGACTTTCGCATTTCACGCCAGGATAATGCCGCGCTGAATAATGGAGTGGCCACCAACTTCTCCATACGGCTCGTGGGCGCGAATGGAGTCATGACCAGGGCTGTGCTGCTCAGCCGTTACACCGAC
Organism: Candidatus Angelobacter sp.; assembly: GCA_035939495.1. Classification (GTDB taxonomy): domain Bacteria; phylum Acidobacteriota; class Terriglobia; order Terriglobales; family Acidobacteriaceae; genus Angelobacter. The sequence goes on from DASZFU010000006.1 coordinate 39,450, forward strand.
TTTCGAGATGTTGGTGGAGTCAGGGGGCCGGGAGGACCGCGAGGCCCGGTGGGCGGTGCTGGAAGCTTGCATCCGATTCTGCAGACAGTGCGTATCCCGCTTTCCCACTTCGGCAACTTTAATCTTGTTGGAAACCAACTGCGGGGCGTGCGCTTCACCTTCGACCAAAACTTGAATGCTGGAATGGCCACTGGAGCCGTCTACGTTGCTAATGTGCGCTTTACCAACACGCTGGGATCAGGTGTTCAAGCCGCTGATGTGCCTCCTCCATCCTCCGGTTCCCCATCTTCACCGCCTCCCTCGCCTTCGCCGTCTCCGTCTCCTGTGCCACCACCAACCGTGTACAGCGGCTCCATCGTAAGTATGACCAGCGGGCCGGTGCCGGAGCTCGGTGGCCAGCAGGGAGTGCAGGTGCAGCTATTTAGTTCGGTTGGTTTTGGCGCTGGAAATGAGGTTTTAGTTCTTAACATCGGCTCTCAACAATCCACCATTTCCCGTCCGGGAGATGATGGCGATTTACACACGCGAGTCTTTGTGTTTACGCAGGCTCAATTTGATGCCTCTGCAGAGGGTGATCCGGTCTCCGTGCAGTATGGTTTTGATACAGCACCCGAACTTTGGGATTTCGGCCAGCTTCATAAGAGTGCAGTCGTCATACAAGCACAGTAGATGCAAGTGAATTGAAGTGAAGGAGGAGAACCATGCTAGGTATTGGAGCGCTGGTTTCTAGAAAGCTGGTTCCTGTGGTAGCCATTTTGCTGTTCCTGGCAACTCGCGGACCGCAAGCCGCACAAGACGTTCCGATTGGCGGACCGTGGAACGAGTTCTCTTTCTCCACTGCCGGAGTGCAAGCCACCGGATGCTTCCCCGATGATCCGAACGGCATTGATTGCGTGCAAAGCAGCGCGGGAAATTCGGTGTTTGCGGGGCCTCCTCCATGGACCTTTACCAGTACCGACAACGTTAACCTGACCGTGACCGACGCTTTTCTGCGTGGAGATACATTCAAGGTATTCGATGGAGGTGTCTTCGTGGGTCTTACGCCCGGTGTTGCAGCTCAAGGCGGCTGTGATAGTGACCCGGCTGTATGCGTAGCCGACCCGCTCGTGAGCCATGCTACTTTCACCCTTGCTGCAGGCGCACACTCAATTACCATCACGCCATTTGCGGTAACCAATCCGGGTGCTGCATATTTTCGGCTAGACGCGGCTCCGACTCCAACCCCGAGTCCGACACCAACTCCTACCCCGATCCCAACGCCAACGCCCACTCCGAAACCAACTCCTTCGCCCACTCCGCTTCCGAGCCCGACACCGGCACCCACTCCATTTCCGACGCCAATCCCAAGCCCAACACCAATTGCTAAACCGGGCGGTCTTCGTTGACAGACCGTCCGAACTCGATTTTTTAACAAATAATTATTTCAGGTTGCGGAATCTCTTACGTTCCAAAAATCCACATTTTGGAAACGCTCGCAAGCCTCACAAAACAAATGGCCAATAAGGCCACAGGTACGCGGATCTGCCACGTAAAACTTACATCCTCTATGTAAAGAATTTTATTGGATCAGCTCTGCTTCGAACCTTTTCCAGCAACCCTGAATCTAATGTACTAAGTACGGGGGACCATGTACTCATGTAATCCGATTGGTCTCAAGGTGACAAACCGGGAGTGTGGTGATTATGGCAAGTATCCTCGATATGCTTTTCGGTTGTACGCACAAGAATTACAGCTTCCCATTGACAAGCAAGCGGGGCCAGCGGCGGTCTCCGGCTGCTTCCCTTACCGGGACCTATGTGGTTTGCCTGGATTGCGGCAAAGAGTTTCCTTATGACTGGCATGAGATGAAGGTCATGAGCGGCAAACCCGCCCAAGCCAAAGCGCTTGCAGCCAGCGCTGCCGAATCCTATGTTGGCGAATAAGAGTTGTATTTTGCAAGAAAGTGTTTGTTGCTAGACTCTCGATGGTTTAACTGCTGAGAGGAGCCGGATCGCGGGCACTCCCCTTACCTCCACATTTGTTTCCAGCGGGAAACCATCGAGAGATCGTTTGATTGAAGCCTCCCGATTTAATTTGACAAACTCTCCATGTTCGTATATTATTCGCTACGGTAGTCGGTAATCGTTGTTAATCAATGCGAGTCATTTGCGGGGACTTTATTGCAGGCGTGACCCTGAGTCTTCGAAGGGGTGGAGCCTGCAGGCGAAACCCTGACCCTGAGCGCAGCGAACGGGGAAGGGGCTAATACAATCCGAGTCATTCGCGGGGACTATAACTTGAGCCGTATTGCAGGCGTGAGCGGAGCGGGAGCCTGCAGGCGAAATCCTGAGCGCAAGCGAAGGATCATGCTGGGAACCGTTTGACAATCCGAGTCATTCGCGGGGACTATAACTTCCGTGGCTCATTTTGCACAGGTTGGCAGAGCTATGCTCACAAGTACAATTAGAGATTTTTCAAAAAAGAATTCTTGGTACCCCCCACCCTGGTATCCTCTAACCACCTTCTAACCAGCTTTTTGGTCCACAAAGGTCAAAAAAGCCATCGATATAAAATTAAATTATTCTAATTAATGTATTTACGAGTAAACGGCCACGCCCTGGCTCACACTTTTAATCATACCCCACAGGGGGTGAATAGTAGACATTTAGTAATACTTAACGTAAATTATGCAGGGGGGATGCGAAAGAATTATGGCTGATAAACAACCACTGACTGGACAGCAGTCACGCCGCCGTCGCGGGGCTACACCTAAGAGCAGAGGATTGTGGGTTTATCTGGCTGAAGATGAGCGCGAATTCGTGGAGCAGGCCCGTCTCATTTTACCTGGCACTCCCAGCGCCAGCGCCTTCATTGCCCAGGCAGCTTTGGAACGATCCCACGAGATCATCCGCAAGCACAACCGCGAAGCCCGTGAGCTAGCCAAATACGAGCGCGAACGGCGGTAATTTCCCAAAATAATTCTTCGTTTCCAGCGTTCTTTCTGTGGCAATATAGTTGTCGCAGACCAAGAAAATATTGTGGGAGAGACCTTTGAACCTGCCTAGATCGATCGCGGGCAGCGGTGAACGTACGCCTACTTTCCACCGTCGCGTTACCCCTGGTAATTCCAGGCTGACGGAATCCATGTGTTCCGGCTGCAACTCATTCGTTGCCGCCAGTATGAATCCCAAGCTGCTGGACCTTGCCGAGAGGACCCACAACTGTATGGGTTCGAAGAAAAAAGAGAGAGAGAATGCTTGAAAGGTAGCGCGATTGGCTCAAAAAACTACAGGCGGCCCGCAGGCCGCCTTTGTATTAAACGCTCGAAATCTTATTTCGCGAGCCTTATTGATCGCGACGTTTCAAAGTTGGACGATCATCGCCATCTTTTCCAGCATTGCCGTCCTTTGATGTGGTGTTGGTTGCGGTGCGGCGCAGCGTTGGTTTATTTGTTTTTTCATCATCGACGCGATGGCGGTTTTCAATAGCCGCCAAACGGGCCTTGACTTGGTCGAATTCTGAGGTGCTCACAACGTATTGGTCACGGGAGGGGAGAATCTTGGCGATCTCCTCCTGTGATTTCTGAATACGGTCAGGAGTCTGAGGATGCGAGGCAAAGGCCTTGGCTAGAGAACCCGGACGCTTCTTCTCCTGGGCTTCCAGCTTCTCAAAGAAGTTCACAAACGCGTTTGGATCATAGCCGGCTTTGTACATGTACTCGATGCCGAGATAGTCGGCTTCCGCTTCAAAGTTTCTGCTGAACTTCATGAAGGTAAGCGGAATACCGATACCGGCTGCCTGATAAGCGGCGTAGCCGATGCCGCCTCCGACAAAGATCAATGGGAGGCTCATTAAGTTGGCAATATTTGCGCGGGTCATCTGGCGTGTCGCATGGCGTGCGGCAACATGGGCAATCTCATGGGCCATGACACCGGCCAACTCGGCCTCTTCGTCCGCTGCCAGAATCAATCCAGAATTCACATAGAAGAACCCACCGGGCAGGGCAAAGGCATTGACCTCATCCGAATCCACGACCTTGATGGTGAATGGCACCTTGGCGTCAGAGTTGCGAACCAGGTTCTGGCCAATGCGGTTGATGTACTCGTTGACGACCGGGTCGGTGACCATCCTCATGCTCTGTTCGATCTGCATGGAATATTCTTTGCCGATGCGGACCTCTTTCTCCAGGGAATACCAGTCGACTCCACCGACTTTGCGGTTGCCAATGGCGTCAACATCGTCCTTGCCGCCGTTATGTTTGGGCTGCGGCTCTTTCTGTGCTTGGTCTTTCGCCTTGTCACTTTGGGACTGGTCGCCCGATGTTTTATCCTGGTTATTATCATCTTGAGCCAACAGAGGCACGCCGGTCCCCAGAGCCAAGACCAACGAAAGGAATAACGCACGAGTTCTCATTGACCACACTCCCATCAGACGGATCCACAACCTCTCATAGGATACGCCTTTTTGCAGCAAGCAGACAGCATATTTCTTTATGACGGATGTCCACACCTGTAGTTAGATACAAAATTACGAATAGCAGTTTTCTACTTTAATATGAACACAATAGGCGGTGTTTTGTTCCGGTTCTTATCAGTAAAGTTAGATTAAGCCAGCAGAGATCAAGCGGCAGAGGCACGAGTCCCGGATTCCGTCGCTGGCTTGGCCGTTTTCAATATCTCAATCCGTTTGGCTCGCCATTCGCCGGCTGAGTCCTGTTCTGCGGTCACCCGTATTTCCAGCCCTGCAATGAGGCATTCTGCTCCACATTTGCGGCGCTGTTTTTCAGGAACGTCGTGAGCGAAGACTATGGCAGCATGAGATACCTCAACCCGACGCAAAGCATGATTACGGCCTTGAATGTAAATCCATCCACTGGTTACAGGTTGATTCGGAGGAGGATCGACGACAAGGCCCTGGAACACTCCATCCGTGCCGAAGGCAGACGAGGTTAGCCCTAGAAAAAGAAATAGCGAAATCACAGACCAACCGGCCATAAGAACTCTGATGCATTCTGGGGGCCGTTAAATTCGAACCATATACGAAACTTCAGTCGTAATACTCCAGTCCCAGGTGGGTGATCATCTCCTCGCCGCGCAGATGGCGCAAGGTGTTTTTCAGCTTCATCGACTGAATGAAAAGATCGTGCTCGGGATAAAGCCCAGGCACAGTCATCGGAGACTTCAAGTAAAAGCTTAACCACTCCTGGATGCCCAACCCGCATAGTTCTTCGCTGCGTTGAGCGAGGTCCAGGAACAAGACCAAATCCAGGACAATAGGCGCGGCCAGAATCGAATCCCGGCACAGAAAATCGACCTTGATCTGCATGGGATATCCGAGCCAGCCGAAGATGTCGATGTTGTCCCAACCTTCTTTGTTGTCGCCTCGCGGCGGGTAATAGTTAATGCGAACCTTGTGATAAAAGTCTTTGTAGAGTTGAGGATAAAGCTCGGGTTGAAGAATCTGCTCCAGCACCGAGAGCTTGGATTCTTCTTTAGTTTTGAAAGAGCCGGGATCGTCGAGCACCTCGCCGTCTCGATTGCCCAGGATGTTAGTCGAGAACCATCCGCTCAAGCCCAACATGCGGGCTTTGAAGCCTGGAGCAAGAATTGTCTTCAGCAGGGTTTGGCCGGTCTTGAAGTCTTTACCGGCGATAGGAGCCCGGTTGCGCCGCGACAGCTCCAGCATGACCGGTATGTCTACGGTTAGATTGGGAGCGCCATTGGCAAAGGGAATGCCTTCCATCAGCGCGGCATAGGCATAAATCATGGAGGGCGCAATCTGGCTGTCACTCTTCTGCAAGCCGCGTTCAAAGGCTTTCACGGAGGAGTGTACTTCGCCCGGCTGCAGGAATATCTCAGTAGAACCGCACCAGATCATTACCAGCCGGTCAGCGCCCGACTTCTTTTTGAAGTCGCGGATATCGGCGCGCAGTTGCTCGGCCAAATCCATTTTGTTGCGGCCCTTCTTGACATGCTTGCCATCCAGCTTCTTAACATAATTGCGATCAAATACAGCCTTGCGTGGCTTCACGGACCGCAAGAATGGTTTGACCCGATTGATCAGCTCATTTTCCAGGACTCCGGCGTGGACAGCGGACTCATAGGCGTCATCTTCGAAGATGTCCCAGCCGGTAAATACCAGGTCTTTCAATCCGGCCAGAGGGACGAAATCCTTGATTCTCGGGAATCGGCCATCGGTGCGTTTGCCAAGGCGAATCGTGCCCATCTGAGTTAATGACCCAATCGGTTCCGCAATGCCTTTACGGATAGCCTCTACACCGGCCATAAAAGTAGTTGCCACCGCTCCCATGCCGGGAACCATGACCCCGAGTCTCCCTTTAGCGGGAGCGATGTGACTACCTTGTTTGCTGCCAGAATACGATGATGTGACTGCCATTGATAAGGACCGTCCTTTGCGGCTGAGAGGAAACTTGTAATCTTCTCGTATTCAACATCGGCTTGTAAACACGGATGCGTCCAACGTTTGTATTACAGGTCTGAACGGACGATATATTCTCTGAGCAGGGTCAAGGAGACGGTGGAGAGCAATCTTTATTTATAGGCCGCGGCCGCCCGTTTAGCCGGAACATAGAGGCAGTTTCGGCCATCATCGTGCCGATCGAGGCAGTTCGGGCATAACCGCAAAACATGGACGCGGCAAAATACCTGCGCCGCCTCCTGATTGCAGACGGAGCAGATTTTTTCGTTCTTCTTGTCTGCCTTCTTCTCCCTGGCAGTTGTTGCTTGAAATTCCGACCTAAGTCTCCGGCCATGGAGGTAGAATCCGGCAGCGATCAGCAATGCGCCCAGGGAAAAGAACGATCCGCCGACGGACAATACGAGTTCGCGGTTGGATTGGCCCAAGGCACCCAGCAGAGTAGCGATCCCCAATGCCGCTGAACAAGCGCCCAATACATAAATGACCTTAAACATGTGTCTTTTTAGAATTGCGGTGTGATGTACGATCTTGTATATCATAGTTGCCGGGCGTTCGTAATCACAAATGCAACAGGTCGAGGAAACTTTAGATCAAAGGCCCACCATTCCCACGCCAACGCGCCAAAGAGCGGTGCGCCGGGACCCCGTTCGTAAAAGCGAATCGCCAGACGCGATGAAAAGCCGCGTTTCGCTGTAGAATACGCCTATGCTCCACTTGAAAATGACCCACTTGCGAAGCGTTGCATTGTTTATGGTTGTGATGATGTCCGCGGGTATGGCGGAACATAAATCTGCAACACTCCAATTCACTATCATCAAAGATGAGAATGGGAAGCCGGTGCGGAATGCTGAGATCGTGCTGCATGGCGTTGATAAGCACGGCAAGCAAAAATCCGACGGACTGGAGCTGAAGACTCACGAGGATGGCAAGGCCGAGATCGGCGGCATTCCCTTTGGAAAAATTCGGGTCCAGGTGATTGCGCACGGTTTGCGCACTTTTGGAGAAGACTACGACATCAACCGGCCCACCCATGAAATAACCATAAAAATGCAGAAACCCCAGGACCAATACACAATTTATAAGTAGCAGACGTTAGTATTTAGTTGTTAGCTATTTGCCATTCGCGGTTCCGCAACTACCTGGGGGAGCACTTGAGCGAACACCAAATACACAAGCCGGTCACCGGGCCGGCGCAAGAGCTAGAGCATCTGGCGCTGGCCGCCAAGATTTCAGGCATTGAGGCAGAGATCGTACTTCCCGAGAAGAGTGAAATTGCCACTCGCGGGATGAGGTTGCACTATTTGGACTGGGGCGCTACCGGCGGCCTGCCTGTCGTCTTTCTCCATGGCGCCGCGCTTAATGCACATACCTGGGATGTGGTGTGTCTGGCATTGCGACAGCAATATCATTGCTACGCGCTCGACCAGCGAGGACACGGCGAAAGCGCGTGGGCCGAGGATGGTGACTACAGCGGCGATGCGCATCGTGGCGATATCGAAGCTTTGGTCGATCATTTGGGGATCAAGCAGTTTGTGCTGGTAGGCCATTCTATGGGTGGCTTCAATGCTTTTAACTATGCGTTCCACCACAGTCACCGCCTCGCGGCCCTAGTGTTGGTCGATGCCGGGCCAACCATGTTAACGAGGGGCGCACGGCGGATCTTTGATTTTGTAAAAGAGACTGCAGAAATGGACTCCCTGGAACACGTCATTCAGAAAGCCATTGAATTCAATCCCCGCCGCGATCCCCGGCTCTTACGGCATAGCCTGCTGCACAATTTTCGCCAAAACCCCAATGGGAAGTGGACAAGGAAGACCGACCTGCGGATGTTCCGTAGCGACAAAAACAGGGAACAGGAGCGTGATCGATTGATAGAACGTTTTCGCCAGGCTGTACGGATCAATTGCCCGACGCTCATCGTGCAGGGTAGCTTGAGCGACGTATTTACCGGTGAAGATGCGCAAAAACTGGCCGATGAGTTCTCGAATGGTCACTATGGACAAGTGGGCGATGCAGGGCATACGGTGCAAGGCGACAATCCACGCGTCTTTGCCGAGGTGCTTTCGCAATTCCTGGATAAGGTCTTGCCAGAAAAGGACGGACAACAGCGGGCTAAAGTGAAAAGTATGGTTGATTAGATGGCGAGTCCAACCGGCAAAATCGATCTGCCGGCTACCGATGCCATCGTCGTCGGCTCTGGGCCGAATGGCCTCTCAGCAGCGATTCGACTGGCCCAGGCTGGGCGATCAGTCGTGGTGCTGGAGGCGGCGCCGATTCCCGGAGGTGGCGTTCGTTCGCAGGAATTGACTTTACCCGGTTATGTTCACGATGTCTGCTCTTCGGTTTATCCGCTTACAGTTTGCTCGCCATTTTTCCGAACCTTGCCTTTGAAGGACCACGGATTGGAATGGGTGTTGCCTCCGGTCGCGCTGGGCCATCCCTTCGACGACGGCTCGGCGGCAATCCTGACCTCATCAATTGACGAAACAGCAGGTAGTTTGGGGAACGATGGTGATAACTACCGTCGTCTGGTTCAGGCCTACGCGCAACGATGGGAAGATTTGCTTGAGGATATGTTGGCGCCGCTGCGCTTTCCGCGCCATCCTTTCTATTTTGCAAAATTTGGCCTGCGCGCGGTGCGCGCTGCTGACTCTTTGGCCAAAGGCTGTTTCACAACCGAACGCGGACGCACATTCTTCGCCGGATTGGCGGCCCACTCGATGCTGCCGCTCGACTATCTTTCAACTGCCGGGTTCGGACTCCTTTTGGCCATCAGCGCTCACATTGCGGGCTGGCCGGTCGTGCGCGGAGGAGCGCAACAGCTTACGCGTTCGCTGGTTGCTTATTTGAATTCTTTGGGTGGCAAGGTGATCACCGATTGCACAGTGGAATCACTCGAACAACTACCACCGGCGAAGGCGATTCTGCTCGATATTACTCCCCGGCAATTGCTCAAGCTTGCAGGGAACCAATTACCGGATTCCTATCGGAGAAAGCTCAGCCGCTATCGTTACGGAATGGCCGCCTACAAGCTGGATTGGGCGCTGGAGAAGCCGATACCGTGGACTGCTCCGGAATGCCGGCGGGCTGGAACAATTCATCTTGGCGGATCATTGGCTGAAATTTGTGAATCAGAGCAAAGCGCGTGGCAGCAGAGAGTCGCCGACCGCCCCTTTGTGCTTCTCTCGCAGCCCAGCCTTTTCGATTCGTCACGCGCCCCGGCCGGCCGGCACACAACTTGGGCCTATTGCCATGTCCCCAATGGATATACGGGCGATGTGACGGAGCGAATCGAATCCCAGATAGAGCGTTTTGCGCCCGGGTTCCGTGACTGCATCCTGGCGCGATCCGTGATGCCGCCGCTGGAGCTTGAAAGACACAACCCCAATCTGGTGGGAGGGGATATCGCCGGTGGAGCATCAATGCTGAGCCAGCTTTTCTTGCGTCCTACGGCGAGCCTGTATCGGACGCCGTTGAAGGGAGTCTATCTTTGCTCTTCGTCGACGCCGCCCGGTGCAGGTGTGCATGGTATGTGCGGTTACTTTGCGGCAGAAGCGGCGATGAAAAGCAATCAATCTTCGCAAGCGCGATAAGGGGAGAGGAATCGGAAATGACAATCACAGGCCGAGGCTAGCCAGCGTGCAGCGATCTTCTTCCAATTCGCCCAGACCATAGCAGATAGGGGAAACGTTGTGGGCGGCCACAAAATCCATAAACGTGGCTAATAGTGTGTGGCATAACTCTGCTGCCCGTCCCAAGGATACTTTTTCTTCACGAAACAATTCCAAAGCGAACAATTGGACCACTTCGGTAGAAAAGTCAGTCGCGCCAGGGTTGGCAATCCTGAGGAGTTCTGTTGGGACGTCTATCTTCGTTGTTTCCATAGTCTTAACGTAGCTCATTCGTTCCTTTTTGTCATCTGATTTCGACCCATCGTTAGATGGGCGAAGAGCTAAAAACTTAAATCGCAGTCAGGCGCTTGGGGGCCTTGCCCACCTTCACGCGCGCAATTTCCTTTTTGCTTCTCCGGTCGACAATCGAACAATCGTTGCTTCCTGTATTCGTTATGCAGCCATAGCGTCCATCGGGTGAAAATGCAATCCAGTTCGGCAACTGGCCCACTGCAATTGGCGGAGCGACCTTGCCGCTTTGCACGTCATACACGAAGACGTTTCCTGTCGGCACGCTGGCTGCCCAGAGTTCTTTGCCGTCGGGTGTGAGCATCAAGCCGTGGGTCGCGGTATTCAGCAATGGACGCAGATCGGTGCCAGGAGGGAGGGCAGGGAACTCCACCTTATGAACGACTTTCCGAGCGGGGATGTCTACGATGACAAAGCCGTGAAAATCGCTCAATGCCACATACATGTTTTTTTCCTCGCGATCGACGGCGATGGGGCGAGGGACGCCACCCACTGGAATCTCGGCAATGTATTCAAGGGTCCGCAGATCGATCATATTGACCTGGCGGCCCCTGATGGAGGTGACGAAGATGTGCTCATTATTTCCCGCGTTCAGGCAGTTGTGGGGCATTTTTACGGGAAGGCTCTTCACAATTTTCATGCTCCCGGAATCGACAAGCTGGACCGAATCACCGTCGAAGATAGGGACGGCAACAAATTTACCGTTGGGCGTTACGGCGCATTGATTGGGACGTCCTGGCATTGCAAGGGTGTTCAATACTCTGCCGGTTGAAGTATCGAGCGATTTCAAGTTTTTTTCGGTCTCAATCGTGGTGTAAGCAATGGCGTTATTTGCCGGGACAGCGATTCCATGCGGGTGTTCTCCGACCTTCCAATCACTGGTTACGGCAAGTTTTTCCAGGTCGATGATCGTGATGTCATCACCCTCGCTGTTGGTGACCAACAGCAAAGACTTCTGCGGCGGCGCCTTTGGTAGGCCAAATCCCGCGCTCGCAGCTCCTATGACTAACATTTGCAACAGATCGCGACGGTTCATTTTCATTTCCATGGCACATGTACTGCACAATTTCGTGCCTCAAGAATATACTCCGGTTTGGCGGGCAAAAAGTGGGCCACTACCGATTTCCCGATTGCCTCCTGCCAGGAACTCAAGTAGGATTTCTCTAGCAAATTTCCCCCTTGAAGCCCAAATATTTTGGAGGATTAGGAGTACAGCGTATGTCCCGAATGATTCGTTTCGTCTGCATTCTTTCTTTGCTGGTGGTGACGTGTGCGGCGCAACAGCCGCCCCGTAAGAAGCGCGTGGCTGTGATGGATTTCGAGTATGGCACCGTGCGATCGGCGGTGTCCGCGGTCTTTGGCACCGATCAGGATGTAGGCAAAGGCATTTCCGACATGCTGGTGCAGCGGCTTGTGCAGGACGGCAAATATTCCGTGATTGAGCGCAAAGCGCTGGATAAGATTCTGGCGGAACAGAATTTTTCCAACAGCGACCGCGCCGATTCGTCCACAGCGGCGAAGATCGGAAAGATCCTGGGTGTTGACGCCATCATTATCGGTTCCATTACCCAATTCGGACGCGACGACAAGAATACGACCGTCGGTGGCGGCGGATTGGGCGGGATCACCGGGCGTTTTGGAGTTGGCGGCGTGCAGAAGCGTGAAGCCAAGGCGGTTTGCAACATTACAGCCAGAATGGTCGATACGACGACCGGAGAAATCCTGGCTGCGGTTACAGGCTCAGGACAATCCAAGCGCGGTGGAACTTCGCTTGTCGGTGCAGGCGGCAGCGCCTATGGAGCAGGCGGCGGAGCTTTTGACATGACGAGCAAGAACTTTGCCGAAACCCTGCTGGGCGAAGCTGTCGGCCAGTCCGTAACCACCACAGCTACACAGTTGGACGATGCTGCGACCAACCTGCCCACCGTAAAGGTCGACGTTTCGGGCCTGGTGGCGGATGTTAGCGGCAATACTCTCATCCTTAATGTAGGCAGCAAGTCGGGACTCAGGGTCGGCGACAAGCTCGAAATCAGCCGCGCGGCCCGCACAATCAAAGATCCAGCGACGGGAAAAGTCCTGAAGACGGTCACCAACAAAATAGGCGATGCCACAGTGACTGAGGTAGATGCGGATAGCGCCACGGTTACCTTCTCAGGTAGTGGATTGGCCAAGGTAGGCGACATCGCCAAGAGCGCGCCCTAAAGGCCAGTGGGCGAGCCTCATCTTTCGAGTTTCTTGGCGAAAGATGAGATGAAAAAATGCAACGAAGGCTAATCATTGCAAGCGTTTAGCGTCGGGAACTGTAAATAATTAAGCCCTGCTAAGACTTTCCACTTGCGAGATTTGGATTGTGGGTAGATTATTGCAGGGCCTCCCCAGAATCAGGGACCAGCTAGAAACATAGGGGAGTTTTGTCTCATCCCGATTTTTGAGAGAGGGTCTTCGTTGGCGGACGCAAAAGCCAATCTGGAACAACTGAACGAACAGCTACGGCTGGCGAAGATCGCGGGCGACCCCTGGAAGGAGGGTATCGCCCTCAACAATCTTGGCAGCTACTACAAGGAAACCAAGGATCCCGGCAAGGCAATCGAACATTTCCAGAAAGCCCTGGAGTATTTTTCTATATTGCAGGACACAGAGAAAAAAGCTGCTGTCCTCAACAACCTGGGCGGAACCTGCCACGATGCCCGCCAATACCAGAAAGCGATAGAGTACTTCGCCTTGGCTCTGGGCACCTATGGGTCCATCGGTCAGCCCTTTGGCCAAGGGATGGCCGTCAACAATTTGGGCGGAGTGCATCTTGCTCTCAAGCGCCATGAAGAGGCGCGAAAGCAATTCAGTCTGGCAGCATCGTTTTTTCACGCCGCCAAGACTCCGACCTGGGAGGGCCAAGCCTACGAGAATCTGGCCGCAGCCGAGTCGTCCCTTGGCAATAAGAGGGCCGCGGTAGAAAGTTATGGCCGTGCTCTGGAAATCTGGCAGAGCTTGAATCAACCCGAGCGCCAGGCCATGATTTTCAATCGCATTGGTGGCCTGCACTCCTCGATGGGAGATATCAAACGGGCAATAGAGCTACACGAGCGGGCCCTGGCCATTGCCCAGAAATCAAAGAACGCCCTCCTAGAAGCCACTACTCATTCAAGCGTTGGACGCCTTCAATTCGATACGCGCCAATGGGAGGAAGCCCACGCCCACTTTCAGGCGGCCCTGCAACTATTCCGGCAACTAGGCGACAAACGAGGGCAAGCCAATACTCTTTTCAACATTGGCAAGCTTAACCTGATTACCGGGGAGCAGTTGTTGCAGTCGGCGGCGGCAATATTCAAAGAAATAGGAGACAGTGAGGGGGAGCGCGCGGCCCTCGAACTCATTCAGCCTTCGGCACAAGAGCCTCCAAAAGCTGCCTCGCAGAAACCGGCGTGAGGTTAGGCCCTGATCAAAATAAGGGATTCATTTCCTCAGATATTGTTCGAAAATCTCGGCCAAGGAAAGTTGAAAACCTGGTAAAAGATTTTCTGCCTGCAAAAATCCCTGGCTTACTTCGTAAGTCCCGGTGTGACTGTAGACTGAGACGACTTTCAGGGCAGGGTAGACTATCCAAACTAATTCACTTCCAGCGTCCAGATATTGATGGGTTTTCTTGAGAATGTCTTGAGCATCATTGCCCGGCGATATGACCTCGATTGCCAAGGCGGGAGCGCCCTCCAGCGGAGACCGGTCAAGGTCAATGCGCTGGAGCTGAGCCGGTGTAATAAAAGCGGCATCGGGTCTTCGCACCGTGTCTGGACTAAGTAAGAAATCTGTCTCTCCCGTCACATACCCAAGCTGGTCAGCGAGCGAAAAATCCCACAAGGCCCGGTGAATGCGATAGCAAATTTCGTTGTGCCGCGCCGTTGGCGAAGGGGTCACCAGCAATTCTCCTTCATCAAGCTCATATTGGGTCGTGTCGGCTTCAGGCAGTTTCAAAAACTCGTCAAGACCGATTTTGGTAGAAGTGCTCATAAATGTGGATAACTAATGTTACAGCGACCTTACGGGCCGCTACAAATTTATTGAGATCTGTATTAGCAAATATCCTGTTTGAACAAAAGTTATGTCGCCTAACCTTTTCATCTTCCCTTAAAATTCGGCTTGCGTTTTTCGTGGAAGGCGGTGGTTCCTTCTTTTACATCCTCGGTGTAGTTGGCTACCATCGTGCCCAGGGCTGCGTCTTCGAGAGCGTTGTCGAGGCTCATGGTGAGCTGCTTATACATCATCCGCTTGGTGATGCGGATGGCGATCGGTGGTCCCGCTGCCAGCCGTTCGGCCCATTCTCGCGCTTTGGGCATGAGCTCGGCATCGGGTACGACTTCGGTCACCAAGCCTAATTCCAGTGCCTGATGCGCGGGATAAACCTCTGAGAACAACGACATCTTCAGAGCTTTTTCTAATCCCAGAAAACGCGGAAAGAAATATGCGCCGCCTTCATCAGGGATCAATGCGAACTTCAGGCTGGTGTCGCCAAGCCTGGCACTCTCGGCTGCGATGCGAAAGTCGCACGACAAGGCCAGGGTGAGTCCGCCTGCCACCGCAGCTCCATTAATTGCGGCAATGATTGGCTTATCGAAACGCTGGAGAAACTTCACCAGTTCGTGCATGTTCTCGCGCATCTCCAGCATCGACTCCATGTGATGGCCGCGATAACGCGCAGGATATTGAAAGTCGCGGCCAATATCTCCGCCGGAGCAAAAGCCGCGACCGGTTCCGGTTAGAATCACGGCGCGGATCTCGTCATCGTCGCGAGCGTCGGCCAACGCTGCCAGGATCTCATGGACCATAATCTCGGAATACGCATTGAGCTTTTTAGGACGGTTGAGAGTCACAGTGGCTACGTGACCGCTCTTAGCATACAAAATCTGTTCGAATTCTTTCATCGGCCTGTGAATTTGGGCGTCCGTTTTTCCAGGAACGCGCGCACTCCTTCTTTGTGATCTTCCGTCTGGCCGCAACGAAGGTGGGTTTCAGCCTCGCGATCCAGAAGCGTACGAAAATCCGTATGCGTGGCCAGGTTGATATTGGCTTTCATGTAGCGATAGCTGGTCAATGGACCACTGGCGATCCTTGCCGCTATGGAGTCGGTCTCAGACTGGAGTTGATCGTGGGAGACGACGCGATTCACCAGGCCCAGCCGGTGAGCCTCCGCAGCATCGATGGTGTCTGCCAGAAAAAGCAACTCCTTGGCTTTGGGCGCGCCGACATAGTGAGTTAGCAGCCAGGTCGTCCCGAAGTCACCGCCGAAACCGACTTTCGAATAAGCGGTCCCAAATTTAGCCTGGTCCGACGCAATGCGGAGATCGCAGGCCAGGCAGATGCCCAGTCCCGCGCCCATAGCAAAGCCATTGACCGAGGCAATCGTGACCTTAGGAATGTTATAGAGCAGCCAGGAAAGCTCCTGCGAAGCGCGCAAGCGGTCGATGTTTTGCTCCAGCGACTGTTCGGCTGCCTGGGCCATGGCGGAAACATCGCCTCCAGCACAGAATGCACGGCCTGTGCCGGTCACGACGATTGCGCCGATCTTGGGATCAACACTCCAGGAACGGAGAGCGTCCATGGAACCAGTGAGCAACTCGGCGTTGAGAGCGTTTAGCTTATCGGGGCGATTGAAAGTAAGCGTGGCAATGCGGTCTTGGACGTGGGTGATGATCACGGCAAGTTAGTAAATCACAGTCGAGTGATTGTGCGCCAGTCTGATTGCGAGTCACCCGCTTGCCGCTGTTGTTTACGCCAATGCTCGAAATAAGACAGTATTCAACGCAAGTTTTACAGGGGGCTTATGGGAATGCCGCACAATCGACCATGACCCAAGTAACGGTTGCAAACCGAGTCCGTTCATCGCATTATGTGATCCTTTGCGTTGAATACCCGGATATACTTATTGTTTAAGTCTATGCCGCTCTTTTGGTTACGCACGGCCCTTGGGCTGTATGGGTTTGGGCTTCTTTATGCCGTCATGGCCATCTGGGGTGAACGCCAGAGACTGACGCGCATCATGCTGCCTGCTGTAGGGCTAGGGACGGTTTTCCACTTCGTCTCGGTGATCGAATCGGTCAAACAGGGCTTGTTTGATACATCGTTGTCGGTTCACCAGGTCGAGTCGCTTCTGGCATTTCTGCTGATGGCTTTTTTCTTTGCTATCTATGGGATTTATCGGACAGCCTCTCCCGGCATCGCGGTGTTTCCCCTGGCTTTTGTCCTGGCACTCTCGGCGCAATCTTTTTCTGGTCCTCCGTCAGAGATCGTGGAAGCCTCTCCATTTGGTCCCGGATGGATATTTACGCATGTTGCACTCATCATGATCGGTTATTCGGCGCTGATTATCAGTTTTGTCGCCAGCATTCTTTATCTGATTCAGGAGAAAAACCTAAAAGCGAAAGGGGTTAGCGGGTTCTGGTCGCGCCTGCCGGCGTTGGCCACCATCGACGAGATCGGTTATCGCGTGCTGATTTTCGGCTTCCCGTTCATGACCTTTGGACTGATTTCCGGCTCGATTCTGGCGGAGGCTAAGTTTGGGCCCGATTATTTCAAAGACGCGAAAGTATTGCTCTCAGCGTTGATGTGGTTGGTGTACACGATTCTGCTGTACACGCGCTGGAGCGCAGGCTGGCGAGGACGGCGCGCTGCTTACCTGGCTGCATGCGCGTTTGCTGCCGCGGCAGTGGCCTGGGTGGCCAATATTCATCCTTAGAGAATCGCAATAATGAAGCATTTTGCAGCATGAACTTTCAACTCATTGGCGTGAATCACAACAGCGCACCTCTTGACGTGAGGGAGCGGCTGGCTATTTCGGAGTCACGACTGCCGGATGCCATTCGCACGTTGGTGCGACAGCCAGGAGTGGATGAAGGCATGGTGCTCTCTACCTGCAACCGGGTTGAGTTGCTCACCAGCACCCGCGAGGCCGCCGATCTGAGGGAGTTCCTGCGCAGTTACTTTGGCGTAAGTCCCGATGCCCTGCGCTCCCACATCTATGAATTCAGGGAAAGCGAAGCGGTGCGGCATGTCTTTCGCGTGGCTTCCAGCCTGGATTCGATGGTCGTAGGCGAGCCTCAAATCCTCGGACAGGTGAAAGAAGCCTATGCTGTGGCGCGCGGCCTCGGCGCGGTGCATTCCGCGCTGGAAGCGTTGCTCTCGCGGGCATTTGCCGTAGCCAAACGCGTACGCACAGAGACGGCGATTGGCAGTTCCAGTGTCTCTATCTCCGCGGTGGCGGTTCAACTGGCGGAGAAGATATTCGGCTCTCTTCGAAACCGGACCGTCTATGTGGTTGGTGCAGGCAAGATGGCCGAACTGGCGGCGAGGCATCTGATCGGCCGTGGGGCCAGCAACATTCTGTTTACCAACCGTACGTACGAACGCGCGGTTCAGATGGCGGAAGCCTTTGGCGGGAAGGCAATTCCGTTTGATCAACTTTACGATACTGTAGGACGCGCTGACATCGTACTGACCTCGACCGGGGCATCGGAACCCTTGTTTCGCCGCGAGCACGGTGAGCAGCTTCTTAACCGTCGCAGAAATCAACCCATGTTTTTTATCGATATTGCAGTGCCGCGCAATGTCGATCCGGAGATGAACCGGCTCGACGGCATGTTCGTCTACGACGTTGACGACCTTCAGACGGTGGCCGGCAATAACAGCAGTGAGCGGAAAAAAGAGGCGGAGCGGGCAGAGAAGATCATTGATGTGGAGGTCGAGCGCTTCGCAAACCGCATGAAGTCGCTGGCCGTGGTGCCAACCATCCTCTCGCTGCAGGAGTATTGCGAGACGATTCGACAGGCTGAAATCGACCGCATACGGGGCAAGATGGGAACGCTGAGCACGGAACAGGAAGCGGCCATCGAGGCCATGACGCGCGGTATTATTAATAAATTGCTGCATACACCCATTACCACGCTAAAATCTACAGCCGCTGAACCAGAGGCGGCAACGATTCATGAGATCATTCGCCGCATCTTTAACTTAAACACCAATCCAAAAGACAGTAATTCCAATAGCGGGAAATCCGACACATAATGGCGCACCTTCGCATCGGCTCGCGCGGCTCACAGCTAGCGCTTTGGCAAGCTAACCATGTAGCTGGCCTGCTCCGTACTCAGGGGCATACTGTAGATATCGAGATCATCAAGACCACCGGAGACAAAATCACTGAGGTGGCGCTCTCGATGGTTGGAACCAAGGGCATGTTTACCAAGGAGATTGAAGAGGCTCTGGCCGCAGGACAAGTCGATCTCGCGGTGCACAGCCTCAAAGATGTGCCTACCGAATTACAACCGGAATTTGAGTTGGCTGCCATCATGAAGCGCGAAGATCCGCGTGATGCCTTTATCTCGGTCAAGTTCTCGGATCTTCCTGGTCTCCCGGGCGGCGCACGCGTCGGCACCAGCAGCTTGCGGCGACAGTCACAACTGCGCGCATTGCGTCCCGATTTGCAAGTGCTTTCGCTGCGCGGCAACGTGGATACGCGCCTGCGCAAACTTGAGGGTGGCGACTATGATGCGATCGTGCTGGCCTCGGCTGGTGTCCATCGCCTGGGACTTACCAAGCATGTGCGTTACCGGATTCCGGTGGAATTGATGTGTCCGGCTGCGGGACAGGGCGCTTTGGGAATCGAAATACGCCGGGATCATGAGGCGATGAGGTCTGTACTGGCATTTCTTGACGATGGCGATGCCCGCGCTACTACAGCCTGTGAGCGAGCGTTGTTACAGGGATTGGGCGGAGGATGCCAGGTACCGATCGGCGCTTTGGCAGAACGACAGGACGGAAAGCTGACCTTGACTGCGATATGCGGCCGTCCCGATGGAAGCGAGTTGCTACGCGAGCAAGCTGTAGGTACTGATCCCGAAAAGCTTGGACGGCAAACCGCTGAAACGTTGCGCAAGAAAGGCGCAGACCGTATCCTCAACGATATATACGGCCAGCAGGTTGCTGTCCCGCGACAACCATGAAGAACATCTCCGGCAAACCGCTTCAGGGCTGGCGTGTATTGATCACACGCGCCAGTAAGCAGGCCGATAGCTTGGGTGGACCCCTGCGTGAACTGGGCGCCCAGGTCATTGAAGTACCCACGATTGAAATAGGGCCACCGCGCAGTTATTTGCCTCTTGATCAGGCCTTACGCCAGATTGATCAATACGACTGGCTGATTCTGACCAGCGTGAACGGAGTGGAAGCACTGTTTGAACGACTCAAAAAACTCAAGCTTTCAAAATCCCGGCTCAAACACTTACAGGTTGCGGCCATTGGTCCGGCAACCCAACGGGCCATTGAAAACCAAGGTTTGAAGGTTCAAGTAACACCAGAAAAATACATCGCTGAATCGGTGGTCGAGGCGTTGCGAGGCAAGACCAAAGGGAAGCGAATCCTGCTGGTGCGCGCCCGCATCGCGCGCGATGTTTTGCCCAATGAATTGAAGAAATCTGCGGCTGCAGTGGATGTAATCGAAGCATACGAAACCAAAATTCCGGCAGGAGCGCAGCAAAGGCTGGGAAAGATCTTTGCCGGAAAGGCAAACCGGCCCAACGTGATTACGTTCACCAGTTCTTCAACCGTGACTAACTTTCTGGGACTCCTGGGTGATAATCCGCAGGAAATATTGCAAGGGGTGCACATGGCCTCCATAGGACCCGTGACCAGCGGCACGTTGAAGAAGGCGGGTTTCAAGCCCTCGATCGAGGCCCAGGAATATACCATGCAGGGGCTGGTCGAGGCTATCGTCGCAAAGAAGCGCATAGCGCAAAGAGATTGGGTAAGTGGGTAATTGAATTGCCATAAGTGCCACGATTGCCATAATTGCCCATAATTTGGAATTTTCGCTAATGATGATTGGTCCGGAAAATTATCCAATTACCTAATCTCGTCACGCAATTTGCTCGCTTGAGGAATGGATCTTCACGGCCACGCCCACCGCTGCGCCCGGAGCTTTTTCTTCAATTCGAACAACCTCTCCTGTGCAAGCAACTTTGTTATTGCTCATGTGCAGGACAAACGTGATGATCTCTTGCAGTTGTGGTTTGAAATTGGAATAAAAGAAGAGGCCGTCTTTACTGATGTCCCGGACAATCCCTGAATGTTTTTCAGTCCCGTCCTCTCCGGTAATCGATATCGGAAAGATCACCATCGAACGAGGATTGCATCGCTTATTGAGCTGAGACGCAAGCATGATTCCATGGGCCCGCTGCACCTGGCTGCGGAGGTTTACATTTCTCAATCGCATTTAAAAGTATGAAGCCTTTGATGAAATCAGAATTCGTGAACTTGAGTTGTGCACCTTTCTGGCCAGTTGTAACCGCGTGATTGCAAAGCCTTAGCGATAGAGACTTGGGAGTGGCGTGTAATCGTTACCGGAGCCAAGGCAAAATCTGCCCAGCCTTGTAGAAGCAGCACTACTTTTGGAAAAGTGTACCCTTGGAGCCGTTCTCGCATGCATCACCGATGTAAAGACAACATGTAACCAACAGCAAATATGGTTGTGTGACCTAAGAGTGCAAACAATAATGATGGATGAGCAAAACGATCAGCGTTGATCAGTTCAAATCATCGTCATCAGCGTTAAGGTTTTCATATTCTTTGCTAAGCGCTGTTCAGCAGAGTGGGAAAGAGTTTCACTTTTCATGTATAAAAGAACACTTACTACTTTCGACCCCCTAAATGCGCTACGGATTCGTTATCGACCAAGATCGATGTATTGGGTGTCACGCCTGTACAGTGGCGTGCAAAGAAGAACACCAGGTGCCTATTGGGGTGTTTCGCACCTGGGTGAAATATGTGGAGAAAGGCGAATACCCCCACACCTCCCGCCATTTCGGTGTGATGCGATGTAACCACTGCGATTCGGCCCCCTGCACCACCATCTGCCCCACTCACGCTCTCTTCCGACGTTCTGATGGAATCATTGATTTTGACAACAATCGATGTATTGGCTGCAAAGGATGCATGCAAGCCTGCCCCTATGATGCCCTCTACATCGATCCCAACACCAACACCGCCGCCAAATGTAACTTCTGTGCCCACCGCGTAGAGAACAAGCTGGAACCGGCGTGCGTGATTGTCTGTCCGACGCAGGCGATCCTGGCCGGCGACCTTGACGATCCGGGCAGTAAGGTCAGCCGCGCTGTAGCCACGCAAAAAGTTTCGGTGCGCAAGCCACAGAAGGGAACTGATCCGAAACTTTTTTACGTGGGAATCGAAGGAGACCTGATACATCCCACGCGGCTTTCACGCGAGAGTTCCTATGCATTTGCCGAGCAGCACGATACTCGACTGAAAGATGGACGGCGCAGCCCAGAGTTCGATCCCTCAGTCACGCGCGAGGTTTACGATGTAGCGCATCCTGCGCCCTGGGGATGGAAGATCGCCGCCTATTTATGGACTAAGTCGATTGCTGCGGGAGTCTTGATGGTTGCGACCCTGATCGCTGGATCGGTTGGGCCGGGACTCTGGCTGCGCGTGGTCAGCCCGGCTATTGCTTTGGTGGCATTGATTTTGACGGGAGCTTTGCTGATCTTCGACCTCAAGCGGCCTGATCGCTTCTTTTACCTGTTGACCAAACCCAATTTCCGGTCATGGCTGGTTCTGGGCGCTTTGATCCTGATGGCTTATGGAGCCTTGGCGGCGGCATGGTTGTTGGGCATTTTTGATATGTCGGAGCACCGTCCGTTACTCTCGTGGCCGACGCTGCTTACGCTCTTTCTCTCTGCTGCGAGCGCCGGCTATTCGGCCTTTCTGTTTGCCCAGGCCAAGGGCCGCGATTTGTGGCAGAGTCCGATGTTTTTGTGGCACCTGTTGTTACACGCCTTGATTGCAGGTTCGGCCGTCTTGATTATTGTTGGCCGGTTTTTGGAAGAGTTATTACTCACAGAGGGCGCCATGGTCGTGCTGATGCTTTCCATGATTTTCAGCCTAATGATGGTGCTGGCAGAAGTGTCCCTGCCTCACGTGAGCGAAGACAGCAAACGTGCCGTCGCGGTGCTGGTTCGTGGACGGCTTCGCGCCCGATTTTGGGGCATCGTGATCGGCGCGGGATTGATTTTGCCAATCGTGCTTTCGATGGCAGTGCTGCCATCTCCGCTTGAGAAAGAATTTACAACCATGCTTATTGCCGTTCTGGCGCTGCTGGGAGTGTGGTGTTTTGAAGATCTGTGGATCAGAGCGGGACAAGCGGTGCCACTCAGCTAGATTGCCAAAATTGCCATGACTGCCAAAATTGCCATCATTGGAAGATTAAATCGGCTTCATAGTCCCGGGAGTTCTGATGAATTATGGCAATTATGGCAATTCTTTAACCCATGAAAGAAACTCCGCTCAACCCGGCTGCTCTCGAACTTGATGCTCCCGACATGGGGCTTTCCAGCTTTCCGCCTGTTGACCGTTGGGACGACTGGATGGAATATGATCCGGCGCAGTGGCCTCAAAAAGTTGAGAAGCATTATTCGCTTATTCCTACGATCTGCTTTAACTGCGAGGCTGCTTGCGGCCTGCTTGCCTATGTAGACAAAGATAAAAAACGTATTCAGAAATTCGAAGGAAACCCGGAGCATCCTGGCAGCCGCGGCCGCAATTGCGCAAAAGGTCCAGCGACGATCAACCAGGTCTATGACCCGGAGCGCATCCTCTATCCATTGCGACGTGTGGGCAAGCGGGGGGAAGGGAAGTGGGAGCGAGTTTCCTGGGATGCGGTTCTCGACGATATTGGTCAACGAATCAGACGCGCTCTTCAAGAAGGACGCAAGAACGAGATCATGTACCACGTTGGGCGCCCTGGGCATGAGCTGATCTACAACCAGCGGGTCCTGCATGCCTGGGGAATTGACGGTCACAACAGTCATACCAATGTCTGCTCTGCGGGCGCTCGTGCAGGTTATGCCTTCTGGCACGGTCTGGATCGTCCGTCGCCCGATTATGCCAATGCCCGTTTCATCCTGCTGTTGAGTTCGCATCTGGAAGCCGGTCATTATTTCAATCCCCATGCGCAACGGATCATCGACGGCAAGGCCAATGGGGCAAAGATATGCGTGATCGACACAAGGCTTTCGAATACCGCCACCAAGGCAGACTATTGGCTCTCGCCTTGGCCGGGCAGCGAAGCTGCATTGTTGCTGGCCATGTGCCGCATTCTGTTGGAAGAAGGTCTTTATGATCGGGAGTTCGTTCGCAAGTGGGTGAACTGGGAGGAATACTTGCGACATGAGTTTCCTCAGAGCCCCCAAACCTTTGAAGTTTTTCTCGAAGTTCTTAAGCAAACTTATTCCATCTATACGGCAGAGTTTGCCGAACGGGAATCAGGCGTTGACGCTCGCTTGATCGTTGAAGTGGCTCATGAAGTGGCACGCGCCGGCTCTGCGGTCGCGACCCATGTGTGGCGAAATGCCGCGGCCGGAAATCTGGGTGGATGGCAGGTCTCTCGCGCTTTGGAATTCCTGACCGTGCTCGTGGGGGCTGTGGGTACGGTGGGAGGGACTTCTCCAAGCGGCTGGAACAAATACATTCCACAGCCTCCGAACATGCCGCCTGCGCCGAACGCCTGGAACGAGATGATGTGGGCGCCTGAATATCCGCTGGCTTTTTTCGAGATGAGTTTCCTGCTTCCTCATTTCCTGAAAGAGGGCCGGGGCAAATTGGCGATGTATTTCAGCCGGGCTTATAACCCCGTCTGGACCAACCCGGACGGCTTGAGCTGGATCGAAGCCCTGACCGACGAAGCGAAAGTCGAATGCCATGCATGTCTTTCTCCCACATGGAGCGAGACGGCCTGGTTTGCCGACTATGTACTGCCGATGGGCCATGCGTCGGAGCGCCATGATCTGATGAGCCAGGAGACCCACGCCGCCCGCTGGATCGGCTTCCGCCAGCCGGTCTTGCGGGTCGCGCTCGAAAAGTCCGGCAGAGAGTTCAACACTACCTATGAAGCCCATCGAGAATCGGGACTGGGCGAGGTTTGGGAAGAAGACGAATTTTGGATTGAGCTTTCCTGGCGGATTGATCCCGATGGGAACATGGGAATTCGCAAATATTTCGAGTCTCCTTACCGTCCAGGCGAGAAGCTTCGGATCGGCGAGTACTATCAATGGATTTTTGAGAACTGTGTTCAAGGACTCCCGGAGGCTGCGCGCCAACAAGGCCTGACAGCTTATGAGTACATGCGGAAGTACGGAGCGTTTTTAGTTGAAGAAAATATTTACCAAACTCATGCTAAGCCTCTAAAAAAAGAGGAGTTGGAGAATAGTTCTGTTGACTCCGATACAGGCGTGATTTCCCGCAACAGCGCGCCCGTTGGAGTGCAGATTGACGGCCAACCTCATTGCGGCTTTCCCACACCTTCGCGCAAACTGGAGTTCTATTCGCACACGCTGAAGGACTGGAAGTGGCCCGAATATGCCATTCCTACCTATATCAAGAGCCACGTTCACCGCGAGCATATAAATATCGATAACGGCGAGATGCTTCTTCTGCCAACTTTCCGGCTTCCCACCCTAATTCATACGCGATCGGGAAATGCCAAATGGCTGTATGAGATTTCGCACAAAAATCCGGTGTGGATGCACGGCAAGGATGCGGAGCGGCTGGGGTTAACGACCGGAGATTTGGTCAAGATTCAGACCACGATTGGATATTTTATAGATCGGGTTTGGGTCACGGAGGGAATCCGGCCTGGAGTGGTTGCCTGCTCGCATCACCTGGGTCGCTGGCGGCTTCAGGAAGATTCCGGCGGGGAACGCTGGTCTACGGCGCTGGTGGACTTGAAACAGATCGGGCCTGGCCAATGGATGATGCGTCAGCAACACGGCATACGTCCAT
This sequence comes from Candidatus Angelobacter sp., assembly GCA_035939495.1. GTDB lineage: Bacteria > Acidobacteriota > Terriglobia > Terriglobales > Acidobacteriaceae > Angelobacter. The sequence goes on from DASZFU010000006.1 coordinate 64,619, forward strand.
TTGTAAGCTCTGACCCGGACTCGTCGCGTATTTATTGGCACGATGCCGGCGTGCACCAGAACCTTATCTTCCCGGTGCAGCCCGATCCGGTCAGCGGACAGCACTGCTGGCACCAGAAGGTATTGGTTGCGAAAGCCGGTCCGGACGACCTCTACGGCGACATCTTTGTCGATACCAACAAGGCCCATGAAGAATATCGCCGCTGGTTGGAGATGACGCGCCCGGCTCCTGGCCCTGACAACCTGCGGCGCCCGTTGTGGATGCCGAGAGTATATCGGCCCGCTGCGGAGGCATTTTATATGCCGCGGAAATTGGTGTAAGTCATATTCGCTAACTCTTCCGAAAATGCCACGCTGCCTAAGGGCGACTTGATGCAGAATAACCTAAACCTGATCCGTACTTGGCTCACGCAACCGGGCGGACCTAGGAGTGGCGCCCGGTTGCGCTTTCCATTTCAACGTTAGCCCCTCAGCTTGATTGTTTTACCTGGCAGCCAACCTTGCGGTTCTCCCGTCTAAACCTTTGAGAGCAACTTCTCTGGAAAATGATGACCCGTCGACATTTGCTTCGAATCGCATTCATGGGTGTGATTTTGCTGTCCACCTTGACTGGCAGGGGAGCGGATGATGCTCAAAAAGGAGCTAATCTTCCCACGGCCCAGCAGGTAATCGATTACCTGAAGCAAAGCGTCGATTGGCACCGCCACCTTACAGTTGAGGAACAAATCGCAACCGATCCGGCCGACATACTGTTTTTGAACGATGACAGGCAGATCGCCAAACAGATCCTGCAGCTCGCCTTTGACTTTGCAAAAGCCTATGCGCCGCTTGTCCCATCGCAACCCGTTTCGGAGACAACGGCAGGGGAGGCGTCGAAATATCAGGCGCTGTTTCGAGAGGCTGCAGCAACCGATGCCAATCTCCGCCAGCTCCAGGGAGAGATAGCGGACCTGAAAGCAAAACTGCAAACCGCGCACGGGGCCAATCGCAAGAAGTTGCAGTCCACTCTGGATGAGACGCAGAGCGAACTCAATCTGGCTGAAACCCGCAGCCAGACTCTTCACGCGATGCTTCAATTTGTGAGCGGCGCTGGCTCGTCCAGCAGCGGAAACCTGCCGATGCAAATCGAGGAAATCGAGCGCTCGATTCCCGAACTGGAAGCAGATTCCACCAAAGCATCGGGCACTCAGAGTAATCCGCATCCGGTTTCTGCCGGGCAAGGGACAAGTCACAGGCCCCAAGCTGCAGGCATTCTGGGCTTGGTCGAAGAACTCTTTTCCTTAAAGGAAAAGAAACGTGCGCTGGATGGAACCATTCAATTGACAGATACGCTGTCGCGCACCTCGCAGCAGTTCCGCAACCCTTTCATGGCCAGGGTAACGTCAGAGGCCCAGCGGGGAGAGCAATTGGCACAGGAAGCGGATGTCAGCGGACCTGCCCAGCTTGAACAACAAAAGCGCGAACTCGATGCCCTCACCGCCAGTTTCAAACAGATATCCGCCATCGTGCTGCCTTTGGGAAAACAAGCTGTGCTTTTCGACCTTTATAAGAGCAATGTTGCCCGCTGGCGCAGCACGGTGGAAGGCCAATACTCTGCCATTTTGAGAAAGCTGATCGTAAGAGCCGCTTTGTTGGCCCTGATCGTGGCCATCGTCTTGGGCCTCTCTGAGATTTGGCGCAGGGCGACATTCCGCTATGTCCACGATCTGCGACGCCGCTACCAATTCCTGCTGCTGCGCCGCATTGTATTGTGGTTCGTGATCGGGATCACGATTGCATTTGCTTTGGCAACCGAGATCGGCTCGCTGGCTACGTTCGCAGGACTTATCACCGCCGGAATCGCGGTAGCGCTCCAGAATGTAATCCTGGCCGTCGCGGGATATTTTTTCCTGATCGGCAAATATGGAGTGAAAGTTGGCGACCGCGTTCAGATATCAGGCGTGGCTGGCGATGTGGTTGATATTGGACTGATCCGCCTGCACTTGATGGAAATCGCCGGAACTGGAGCCGACCGCCAGCCAACCGGCAGGGTAGTGGTCTTTTCCAACTCGATTGTCTTTCAGCCGGGCGCCAGCTTCTACAGGCAGATTCCCGGCACAAATTTCCTCTGGCATCAACTCACTCTGACTCTATCGCCGGAGGCCGACTATGCCGCCGCAGAAAAGCGCCTGCGCGAGGCCATCGAGCGGGTATATGAACGCTATAAGGAAAAGATCGAACAACAACACCGGCAAATGGAGCAGACACTCAACATGCCGATTGCCATGCCACGCATCCGGACACATGTCATTCCACGGGATAATGGGCTGGAGGTGACCATCCGCTATCCAGTAGATGCCGAACATGCCGCCGACATCGACGACCAAATCACCCGCGAACTGCTGGCGGACCTGAAGCAAGCACCAGAGTTCAAGCTGGCAGGGTCGGGAGTTCCTAGCATCAAGTCAGTAGATGACGAGAGCAAAGCGGCGTGAGTGAAATTGCCAAAAATGCCATAATTGCCATAACTGGGAAGACATAGAGACACGCCGGCATTGCTCAAAAACTCATTCTCCAAGAAACTTTCGTAGAAAAGAGCTAAAGATGCAAAAAGATGATCGTCATCCTAAGGTCTATTTGCGCGCCAGCGCGAATAGATCGAAGGGCCCTGTGTTTCGTTTTCGGGAAGGATTCTGAGAGTTCTTATTATAGGCAAACGTAAATCAGCATTTTATAATACTGACTTAAAAGACAGGGAGTCAGAATTGGCTGCGAAACGCGAAGTTAAACAACAGGGTGACCACCCGTTAAAACAGCAAAAGGAGCGCCCATCAAATGATAGCGTCGCTCGCCCCACCTTGAAGGAACTTCTGCTTGCTCCCGAACCACGTTGTGAGAACTTAGTGCCTGAGCGGCGGGTTTGGCGTCGCAGACGGACTCTGAGATTCAAATGACTCGATGGGTGGGGAAACGGAAAGTCGCTAAATATCCCCCAATGCCGTGCAGAGTTTTTCAAATTACCCAATAACTAACTTACCCAATTACCCAATTCTTACCCGCGGCAATTCGCCTATTTCTTGAATCGAAACTTTCTCGTCGCCGATTTCCCCTCATGCGTGGCTTGCACCAACACGGCGGATTCGCGCCGCGTTTCTTCGCTCAATGGAATTTCTATGGTGGCGCTGCCGCCGGCGTCTGTAGTGACTTGGGCAACGACTTGAGATTCGGATGAATTGCCGACGCGGGAAACGATCTTGGCTCCGGAGACAGCTTTGCCGTTGTCCGTTACCTGCATGTGCATGGTGACACTTGACTCATGGCTTCCGGGGTCAACGCTTACGCATTTGATCGAGAGCCCGGTGCCCCCTACGTCTTGGATTTCGCCGGCGCTGCCCAGAACTGAGCCGATGTTTCCCTCGCTGATGGCATCGATCACCGTTTTGTGCTGGGATTTGAGCAGTTCGTGGATGGCCTGGGTGGAAAAGTCTGGATGGGAAACCTGCTGGGCGTAAGACACTCCTCGCTTTCCGATGCACTGTCCTTTTACGAATACCAGCGTCTGAATGAGCAGATCGCTTTTGCGGGCCTCGCTCTGTACGTGGTAAACCGTGTCCCCGTATTTGACGTCGGTGTTGAATCCAAAAATAGTCATAGTGCTTTACCGCGGGGGAGAAAACAATCGCCTCGCAATTTTCTTTTAACAACAGCAACCCTCTGCTGGTCAAGCCCTTGACACTCTTGGAGCCGCCAATTACATTCGAATGTTTAGCCTACGGTTGCCGCGCATTATATACAGGCGTCATTATGGACAACAACTACTTCGTTCGCTACATACCGTTGCTGATCCAGTTTATTGTGGCGGCCGGTCTCGCCGGAGTCATGGTCCTGCTCTCCCATCTTCTTGGGAAACACAAATGGACGCCCGCCAAGAACTCTCCTTATGAATGCGGCATCGTTCCCACTGGAGATGCCCAGGGGCGCTTCAACGTAAGGTTCTACATGGTCGCCATGCTCTTTATCTTATTCGATATCGAGGCGGTCTTCCTCTATCCCTGGGCTGTTATTGCGCGTGAGTTGAAGATGTTCGGCTTCTGGGAGATGCTGGTTTATATTCTGCTCGTGCTGGTTGGCTTCTTCTATATATGGAAGAAGGGCATCCTCGACTGGAACACAACGGAGAGGAGCGAAGGATAACATGCCTCTCGAACCGGCCATTACGGACTTAGACCGGCTAAAAGATCATCCAGTCATTGCTGCGCTGCTAGTTTGGAATGACAAAGCCGTGGCAGGCGCAAAATTCGACCGTCAGGAACTCTCCATATATATTGGCCGCGAATTTATTCGCGATGCCTGCGAGAAGCTCAAAAGCCTGGGGCTGGTCAGCTTTCTTTCCGATCTTACCTGTGCTGATTATTATCCGCGCGAGCCGCGTTTTGAATTGGCATATCACCTGCTTTCACATCAACGCAAAGAACGGATTCGCCTGAAAGTGAAGCTTGAAGCCGGCGATGCGGTGGCTGAATCCATAACCTCGGTCTGGCCCACCGCAAATTTTTTTGAGCGTGAGCTTTTTGATCTGTTCGGGATTCATTTCCTGGGTCATCCCCACTTGAAACGGATCATGATGCCTGAGGACTGGGAAGGCCATCCCCTACGCAAAGATTATCCTGTGGAGGGCTACCGCTAATGGCCACTTTTGACGATCCTGTTGCCGCTGTTCCCGTGCCTGATACTGAGCAAGAGAGCACCATGATCCTCAACATGGGGCCGCAGCACCCGTCCACGCATGGAGTGTTGCGCCTGGTGCTGGAGATCGATGGCGAGCAGATTATCCGGCTCATGCCCGACATCGGATTTCTTCATACCGGGATCGAGAAGACCTGCGAAGCCAAGTTCTACCAGCAGGTTGTGCCTCTCACCGACCGCATCGATTATCTCTGCCCCATGGTGAATAACCTCTGCTATGTGCTGGCGGCAGAGAAGCTGCTGGGTATGGAGATACCTCCCCGGGCCCAGTGGATTCGGGTGATGCTCGCCGAGTTGCAGCGCATCAGCTCTCACCTCGTCTGGCTGGGTACCCACGCCCTGGACCTGGGAGCGATGTCGGTTTTTCTCTACTGCTTCCGCGAGCGCGAAGACTTGCTGCGCATCTATGAGATGGTCAGCGGCCAGCGCATGATGACATCCTATTTCCGCATTGGCGGATTGGCGCTCGATCCCCCGCTGGGCTTTTTCGAATCCGTCAAAAAATTTCTCGATATCTTCAGCGAGCGTGTCGACGAATATGAAAGCCTGCTCACCGGAAATCGTATCTTCATCGACCGGCTGAAAGGCGTAGCCCACCTTAGTAAAGAAGACGCCATTGCCTTGGGTGTCACGGGGCCAGCTCTGCGCGCCAGCGGCGTCGATTGGGACCTGCGGCGGGATATACCATATTGTGGTTACGAAAACTTTAAATTTAAAGTGCCAACGTCTCAAGATGGCGATGTCTGGGCCCGCTATGCCTGCCGGATTGAAGAGCTGCGCCAATCGCGCGAGATTGCTAAACAAGCACTTGAAGGTTTACCCGAAGGTTCAACAAAGGCCGATATGCCCAAGGTAGTCTTGCCTGATCGGGAAAAGATGAAGACCCAAATGGAGGCCCTGATCTATCACTTTAAGATTGTGACGGAAGGGTTCACGGTCCCGTCCGGCGAGGTCTACCAGTCGATTGAATCGCCCCGAGGCGAGATGGGCTACTACATCGTAAGCGACGGCACAGCCAAGCCCATGCGGGTGCACATGCGCTCGCCTTCTTTTGCAAACCTTCAGGCGCTTTCTACGATGTGCGAAGGAAGGTTGATTGCGGATGTGGTGGCGGCGATTGGGAGCATTGATATTGTGCTGGGAGAAATAGATAGATAAATTTCTAATCATGGTTATTTCGCAACAGCTCGACAAATTCTTCGACGAGAAGATGAAGGAGTATCCGACCAAGCGTTCGTTCCTGGTGCCGATGTTGCTTTATACGCAGGATGAGATCGGCTACCTGACCAACGAAGCGATTGCGCATCTCGCGAAGAAAACTGAATTGACGGAACTGGAAGTCCGCAACGTAATCAGCTATTACTCTCTGTTGCGGACTAAACCTTTAGGCAAATACCATGTTCAGGTCTGCACCAACATTTCTTGCATGTTGCGTGGCGGCGAAGAGATTCTCGATCACTGCAAACAACGTTTGGGCGTCGGACACAAGCAGACAACACCTGACGGATTGTTCTCGCTGGAAGAAGTTGAGTGCATAGGGGCTTGCAGTTGGGCGCCGGCAGTGCAGATCAACTATGACTTTCACGAAAATCTAACACCGGACGCGATGGACATCGTGCTGGATAGATACAAGAGATTGCCCTAATTGCCAAAACTGCCATGACTGCCAAAATTGCCATAATTGAAAAAGACTGAAAGCGGCAGTCTTGAATTGAGAAAGGGGCCTGGTTGGACGCAAGGACGGCGGAACTGCTCGACCGGACGAAAAAGTTTGCGGTAAGAATTGTTAAGCTTTTCCGATCGCTCTCTAAATCGCCTGATGCACAGGTTCTTGGCAAGCAGTTGTTGCGAAGTGGAACCTCGGTAGCGGCAAATTATCGGGCCGCATGTCGTTCAAGATCAAGATCCGAGTTCATATCCAAGATTGGAGTAGTGGTCGAAGAGGCAGATGAAACAGCGTTCTGGATCGAGTTTTTGTCAGATGCAGGAATCATCAAGAAGGAGCGGGTTAGCGAACTGCTGAGAGAAGCCCAAGAGCTGACGGCGATTTTTACAGCGTCACGACAGACGGCCAAGCAACATGATCGGCAGAGGCAAAAGTCATCGTCTGAATGAGCAGATTATAAGTTTTGGCAATTTTGGCATTTGTGGCAATTATGGCAATGTTAGTTTCCCATCCCGACGAAATCAAAGTTGTTTCGCAGCGCTTTGGCAAAGGTGCTGCGGACATCAACCGCTATCTGGAGTTGGATGGCTACAAGGCTGTCCAGAAAGCTCTCCAGATGCAGCCGGACGACATCATTAATGAGGTTAAAACCTCGAATCTGCGTGGTCGGGGCGGGGCTGGTTTTCCCACAGGCATGAAGTGGTCTTTTGTTCCGAAGCAGTCGGATCGTCCGAAGTACATCCTGGTCAACGGCGACGAAAGCGAGCCTGGCACTTGCAAGGATCGGCCGATTCTTGAACACGATCCGCACTCGGTGATCGAAGGCGTGGTGATCGCGGGCTTGGCTGTGGGTGCGAAGGTAGGGTTTGTCTATATCCGGGGCGAGTATCGGTATTTGGTGGACATCATGCGGAAGGCCATCGATGACGCTTATGCCAAAGGATTCCTTGGTAAGAACATTTTTGGCAGCGGAAAAGATTTCGATGTTCGCTGGCATACCGGGGCGGGAGCTTACGAGGTCGGCGAAGAATCGGCATTGATGGAATCGCTGGAAGGGAAGCGCGGGATCCCTCGGATTCGCCCACCGTTTCCTGCTGTGGTTGGCCTTTGGGGAGGTCCGACGGTCATTAATAACGTCGAAACTCTGGCCTCGGTTCCTCACATCATCTTGATGGGTGGGCAGAAGTTTGCCGATTATGGCCCGCCGAAAAACGGCGGAACACGTCTCTTTTGCCTGAGCGGACACATAAACAAGCCGGGCGTTTATGAGTTGCCGCTTGGCTACCCTCTGAAAAAAATGATTTACGACGTAGGCGGCGGAATTCCCAATGGACGCAAGCTGAAAGCAGTTGTGCCCGGAGGTTCGTCCACGTTCGTTCTTACAGCTGAAGAAGCCGAACAAATGAACATGGATTTCGATTCTTTCGGGAAACGCGGTGAGTTTCTGGGATCGGGTGGCGTAGTAATTCTCGACGACCAGACCTGCATGGTGAAATTTGCACTGCGAGTCATGAAGTTTTATCAGCATGAAAGTTGTGGCTGGTGCATTCCATGCCGCGAAGGCACCGATTGGCTCAAGAAAACGCTCACGCGCTTCCACGCCGGCGGAGGTTTGAAAAAGGATATCGACAACATCAAGTACCTGGCCCAAGGAATTCTGGGGCGAAGCTTCTGCCCTCTAGGCGATGCCGCCGCCATTCCCACGATCTCAATCGTGGACAAATGGCGCAGCGAATTCGAGGCGCACCTGGAGGGAAGGCCCTGTCCGTTTGAACCAGCCGGAGTCGTGAGTCAGTTGCCGGTGCTTGCATAGGGATTGCCATAATCGCCGTAATTGCCAAAATTGCCATAATTGGTAATCAGGCGAAGAGCAATCTAGCTAACTACATGGGTACGGTTCTTAATTATGGCAATTTTGACACTTGTGGCAATTATGGCAATTTCCTATGTCTGAACCCAAGAACGTCACAATAACGGTTGATGGAAAAAGCATCGCGGCTCCGGCCGGAACCCTGCTGATTGAGGCTTGCAAGGCTGTCGGCATTGAGGTGCCTTCCTTTTGTTATTACCCTGGCTTGTCGCTGCAGGCTGCTTGCCGCATGTGCCTGGTGCGCATCGAAAAGATGCCCAAGCTGCAGACTGCCTGCACCGTCGTTATCACTGACGGCATGGTGGTTACTACTGATTCCGACGAGGTTCGGCAGGCGCGCAAGTCCATGACTGAGCTTCTGCTCGGTAACCATCCGTTGGATTGTCCGGTGTGCGATGCTGGTGGTGAATGCGAATTGCAGGACATGACATTCAAATATGGCGCGGCCGAATCGCGCTATATGGAAGGCAAGCTGCACAAAGAAGAACAACAGTGGTCGCCGGTGGTCTACTTTGATCGTCCGCGCTGCATTCTCTGTTATCGTTGCGTCCGCGTCTGTGGCGAAGGCATGGATGTGTGGGCTTTGGGAGTGCAGAACCGTGGTTCCGGTTCGGTCATTGCTCCCAACGAGGGCGATCATCTCGACTGCGAAGAATGCGGCATGTGTATCGACATCTGCCCGGTGGGCGCTCTCACTTCCGGCGCTTATCGGTATAAGACTCGTCCTTGGGAGATGAATCACGTCGGTACGATCTGCACTCACTGTGGCGATGGATGCAAGACGACCCTGGGAGTGCGCCGCTCCGATGCCGGCGCGGATATCGTACGCGGCGACAACCGCGACAAGAGCGGCATCAACAATGACTTTCTCTGCATTAAGGGACGTTACGCCTTTGACTTCTTCGATCACCCGGATCGCCTCCGCCAACCCCTGATCCGCCGCAATGGCAAGTTAACGCCCGCAACCTGGGAAGAAGCCATTGCCCACACCGCCAGCCGCTTGCGTGAAATTCGTGATGCCAAGGGCGGTCAGGCAATTGGCGTCATTGGATCGAATCGCACCACCAACGAAGAGAATTACCTCCTGCAAAAGTTTGCGCGGACGGTGCTCGGAACCAATAACGTCGATCATCACCGTACGGCTGACTATGCTTCGTTCGCACGAGCGCTTGCCGGCAAGAACAACGCCACGGCCACAATGCGTGATGTGGCTAGCGCCCCGGCTATTCTGTTGATCGGTAACGATCCGACCGAGCAGCATCCGCTGCTGGCCTGGAACATCCGCACCAACGTGCGATTGAATCTTGCGAAGCTGTTCATTGCTAACTCGCAGCCCATCAAGCTGAGCCGCCAGGCTTCTACCTTTATTCAGATACCCCAAGAGCGTGAGGGCAAACTGGTTGCGTTCCTGAATGGCGACGACGCTGCCGCTGGTACATTGACCAGCGCGGGCGTCTCCAATGACTCACTCAAGCAGATACGCACTGACCTGCGCGCCCAGAAAGACTTGGTCATTATCTTTGGCTCCGAGCTTCGCGGTGCTGATATCGATGCGCTGGTCAAGTTTGGTTCCGGCATAGGGGCCAAGTTTATCTGTCTTGGTGACTATGCCAATTCGCGCGGCGCAGCCGATATGGGTTTGTATCCCGACTTACTGCCCGGATATGTTGCTGCCAATGGCCCACACAAGTACAACGAGGAGTGGGGCAAACTTCAGGCAAGTACGGGGTTGAGCTTGCCGGAGATGATGCAGGCCGCCAAAGATGGCCAGTTGTCTGCGCTCTACGTGGTGGGCGCAAATCCAGTGGCTGATTACAGCTTCGATCCCGCGGCCATGCAAAACGTTTTCATGGTTGTGCAGGAGCTTTTCCTCACTGAGACTGCGATTCTCGCCGAGGTGGTTTTGCCTGCCGCTTCTGCTTACGAGAAGGCGGGAACATTCACCAATACCTGCGGCGATCTTCAGATGCTGAAGAAGGCTGGCGATATCTCCGGGGTCAAAAGCGATTTTGAAATCATTGTGCGTGTGGCCGAGCGCATGGGCGCCCACATTCCTGCTCTGGTGCCGTTCGGAAAAGGCGTGCGTGCGGATATGGGGCAATCTCGGGGAGCGCAATCCGGCGAAGCTGACCGCCACGCAGTCTGGCTCAGCGCCAATAACCTTGAGCCAAGATTGAGTCCGTTCGATCCGTTCGCGATTTTGGATGAGATCCAACGGCTGGTTCCGGGCTATGACGTCTCAAGACTGAACCTGCTTGCCGGAAACGATGAACATGTGACGGCTTGCGAACACAGCAGCGCCGGGCCGGCAGGCAGACTGGTCCAGATCGTTCCAGCGAATGATACTCTGTTTACCTCGGGTACGCTGGGACGGTATTCGCAGGCGCTGAATTCAGTGTTAGAGAATCGGCGCACACATCCTGCCGACAAAGAAGTTATGGCGGATTGAATGGGAAGTTTTAGTTTTTAGTCCTTAGTACTTAGCCGTTAGCTCTTAGTCACCAATGCTTGGCCCGTAGCTCTTAGTAATTAGCTTTAGCTGTTTTAGTCTTGGGTCTCAATACGGGCAGCTAAACAAAGCCGTATGCGGAACAACGATCCAAGCCCTGGAGGGGCGAAATTATTGAGCCCAGCACGTAAGGAGCCTAAAAGAAAAACACAAGCCCCGGAGGGGCGACACAAGGTTTATCACTTGAAAATTGTGCCGTGTTGCTGGCTTAGGATACGACTGGCCGCGAATGGCTAAACACTAAGAACGAATGGCTAAGTACTAACAACTGATTCACCGTGGACATAAAAATATTCATCATCGCCGCAGTAATCAAGGTTGCCCTGGTGGCGTTTCTCCTGCTCACCGGAGTCGCCTATATGACCTGGCTTGAGCGCAAGGTAATTGGGCATATGCAGAACCGTTGGGGACCTACCAGGGTCGGCCCGTTTGGACTGCTCCAGCCTCTGGCGGATGGCATCAAGTTCATCCTGAAAGAGGACATGGTCCCGGACAAGGTCCACAAGGTGCTATACATCATGGCGCCCATGCTGGCGTTGATCATGTCCTTGATCTCCATTGCGGTCATTCCGTTTGGCGAGACCATCAGCGTGGGCGGGCACGATACCGCTTTGCAAATCACAGGTGTTGCCCAGGCGCACGGCACGCCTCCGCTGGATATCAACATCGGCCTGCTGATTATTCTCGGCGCTACTTCCATTGGCGTCTACGGAATCGCCCTGGCGGGTTGGTCATCCAACAGCAAATACGCGCTTCTTGGTTCGCTGCGCGCCAGCGCCCAGATGATCAGCTACGAGTTGGCATTGGGGCTGTCTCTGGTGGGTGTGCTGATTCTGTCCGGGACTTTGAGTCTGCGTGGAATTGTTGACTCGCAGATCCATCAGCCGGCCTGGCTCGGCTTTCTGCCGCACTGGTACATCTTTCCCCAGTTCATTGCATTTTTTGTCTACCTGATGTCGGCCTATGCGGAAACCAACCGCATCCCCTTTGATCTGCCAGAGGCTGAAACCGAACTGGTGGCGGGATACCACACAGAATACAGCGCCATGAAGTTCGCCATGTTCTTTATGGCCGAGTACGTAAACATGATCACCGTCGGCTGCGTTGCCACCCTGCTCTTTTTTGGTGGATGGCACGGTCCGTCCCTCGGCATTTCTTCACCGCTGATTCGTGCACTGCTGCCGGTGATCTGGTTTTCGGCAAAGATTTTTGTCTTCATGTTTGTTTACATCTGGATTCGTGGGACGTTGCCGCGCTTCCGTTATGACCAACTGATGGCCTTCGGCTGGAAGTTTCTCTTGCCCATTGCCATTGTCAACATCATTGTCACCAGCCTGATTGTGGCACTGCGTTCATGAACTGAAATGTTTCATCAGATACTTTTCATTATTTTCGGAGCGATCTGTATCGCCGGGGCGATTAACCTCCTGATACAGCGTCACCCCATCAATAGCGCGCTTTCCCTCGTCGTGGTGATGGGTTCGCTGGCGCTCATCTATATGCTGCTGGGAGCGGAGTTTGTGGCCGCAGTGCAGGTGATCGTCTACGCCGGCGCCATCATGGTGTTGTTTGTCTTTACCATCATGCTCCTGAATGCCGGCGTGGAAGAGCGAACGCGCGGTAGCCGCATTGCCCTGTTACTGGGCGGGACGGGAGTCGTCCTGCTGATTGGAATGATCGCCGCTGTCATCTTCACGAACGACAAGCTGGTCGGCGGTGTGAAGATCGGCAATCTTATCCCTTATGAGAAGATCGACAATACTCACACCATCGCCGGCCTGCTTTTCCAGAAGTACTTGCTGCCTTTTGAAATCACATCGGTGCTGATCCTGATTGCCATTATGGGTGCCGTCGTACTGGCCGCGAGGAGACGCTAATATGGTTCCGCTTTCCTGGTATCTGATCCTGAGCGCCATTCTGTTTTGTCTGGGCGTGTCAGCTTTTATATTGAAGCGCAACATCATTACGATCTTCATGTCGATTGAGTTGATGCTCAACGCCGTGAATCTGAGTTTTGTGGCCTTTGCCAATTACTGGCATAACCTGGATGGCCAGGTCTTCGTATTTTTCGTAATGGTGGTCGCGGCTGCTGAAGCTGCCGTGGGTTTGGCCATCATTATTGCTGTTTTCCGCACGCGCGAAACCCTTAACGTCGATCGCGTGAATCTGCTGAAACTATGACCGACAACATCAACCTGAATCTTTGGATCATCCCATTGCTGCCCTTGGCTGGGGCGGCCATTAATGGCTTGTTTGGAAGGCATTTGCCCAAGGCTGTGATCAAGCTTGTGGCCCTTACGTTCACCGGGGCCTCGTTTGCATATGCGGTCTGGGCGGCTGTGCAGGGAAGCCACATCAAATTACCGCACATCGAAACACTTTCTTTCGATTGGATCGTGGCTGGCAGTTTTCATGTGCCTTTCGGCTTCTATCTCGACCAGCTTTCGACGGTCATGATGCTGATCGTGACCGGCGTTGGTTTTTTGATCCACGTCTATTCTGTCGGCTACATGGAGCATGAAGGTGGCTACTATCGCTTTTTTGCCTACCTGAATCTCTTCATGTTCTTCATGCTCACGCTGGTGCTGTCGAACAACTACCTGCTGATGTTCGTGGGTTGGGAAGGCGTGGGTCTTGCGTCGTATCTTCTGATCGGGTTCTTCTTCCTCAAGGATTCAGCCGCGAATGCCGGTAAAAAAGCGTTCATCGTCAACCGTATCGGCGATTTTGCTTTTCTGATTGGAATGTTCCTGATCGTCAAGAACTATGGTTCGTTGAATTTCACCGAGGTCTTCAACAGTATTTCTAATTCTCCTCTGGAAGTCGGCTGGGGCTTGTTGACCGTCGTCGCCTTGCTCCTGATGTTTGGCGCAACCGGAAAATCGGCACAGGTGCCCCTGTATGTCTGGCTGCCGGACGCCATGGAAGGTCCAACCCCGGTTTCAGCGCTCATCCATGCGGCCACCATGGTCACCGCGGGAATCTACATGATCGCCCGCTCACACATCATCTTTGACAAGGCTCCGCATGCGCTGGAGGTGGTGGCTGTGATCGGAGCTGTGACGGCTCTATTCGCTGCAACGATGGGCTTGGCTCAAACCGACATCAAGCGAGTGCTTGCTTACTCCACGGTCTCGCAGCTTGGTTACATGTTCCTGGCTTGTGGTGTGGCTGCGTACTCAGCAGCCATTTTCCACCTGATGACCCATGCGTTCTTCAAAGCGTTGCTCTTCCTGGGCGCGGGCTCGGTGATTCACGCAATCGGCGGCGAGCAGGACATGCGCCGCATGGGCGGGTTGCGCAAATTGATCCCGGTAACGTTCTGGGTGGTAACCATAGCGACCTTCACCATCGCCGGCTTCCCTCCCCTGAGCGGCTTCTTCAGCAAGGATGAGATTCTTTGGCAGGCGTTCTCCAGTCCCCATGGCGGCAGCGCGATACTCTGGATCGTTGGATTCATCACCGCCGGCCTCACCTCCTTTTATATGTTCCGGCTATGGTTCATGACCTTCTTCGGTGAACTGAGGCTAGGCAAGGCTGACGCAGGCGAAGAATCCCATGCAGCCCATGCTCCGGCCCAGGCACAACATGCCGCGGCCTCCGCCTCTCATGGTCATGGCGAGGATGGGCACGGACACGGCGGCGTTCACGAATCTCCCTGGATCATGCTTGCGCCCCTAGTCATTCTCGCGCTCCTGTCTGTCGGCGGCGGATGGATCGGCATACCTGAATCGATGGGCGGATCAAGCAGCATAGGACACTACCTCGCTCCCGCAGTCGCATCGGCCGCAGAAACACCGCAACCGGCTGATCTTGAAGCCTCCGAGCACTCGAAGGAATTGATGTTTGCAGGATTCTCAGTCGGAGTCGCAGCCCTTGGCTTCTTCTTGGCGTGGCTGCTCTATTACAAACGGCCTGAGCTTCCTGATCGAATCACGGCGCGCATTCACGGCATCTACAACGTCGTTTATCACAAGTACTACGTTGACGAGGGTTATGGAGCGCTGTTCGTGAAACCATTACTGGCTCTTTCAACCCATGTCCTCTGGCGGGGCGTCGACCAGACCATCATCGATGGCACCGTCAACGGCGCAGGATCGGCATCGAAAGGCATCGGCAGCGAACTGCGCAGAATGCAATCGGGTAACATCCGCTCCTATGCCGCATGGGTGGCAATAGGAGGAGCAGCAGTAGTCGCATACATGATCTGGAGAGGGGTGGGCAAGTGAACGACCCAATAATTCTCACGTTGATCACCTTCATCCCGGCGGTGGGCGCGATCGTGCTCATGTTGTTGCCGCGTAATGACCAGCTCATCCGTAGAGCAGCCCTTATCATCTCTCTGGTCGCTTTTGCGTTTTCGATTTTTCTGCCGGTCAACTACGAAAGCGGACAGAGCGGCTTTCAATTCGTTGTAGACCACCCCTGGATTGGATCAGCCATTCATTACCACCTTGGGGCTGATGGCATCTCCATGTGGCTGGTGCTGCTCACTACTTTTCTGGTTCCGCTGAGTATCTTGATTTCCTGGAAATCGATTCACGACCGGGTGAAAGAATTCTTCGTGTTGCTCCTGCTGCTTGAGACAGCCATGATCGGCGTGTTCGTCTCGCTCGACATGTTTCTGTTCTATGTCTTCTGGGAAGCGACCCTGATTCCCATGGCGCTGCTGATCGGCATGTACGGGCACGACCGGCGCATCTACGCAGCGGTGAAATTTTTCCTGTACACCATGGTGGCATCGGTCTTTATGCTGGCCGCCATCATCTACATTTACACCCAGACCCACAGCTTCGATTACGCGGTGATTCGGGAAGCCTTGACGGGTCACAGCAGCTACGCCTTCAGCCCGGCTGCTTTGCAATGGCTCTTCCTGGGCTTTTTCATAGCCTTTGCGGTAAAGGTCCCGTTGTTCCCATTCCATACATGGTTACCCGACGCTCACGTCGAAGCACCCACGGCAGGCTCTGTTTTGCTGGCTGCAGTATTGCTGAAGATGGGGACCTATGGCTTGCTCCGCTTCAATGTCGGCTTTTTCCCTGAGCAGGCCAGGCGCAATGCACCGTGGATCATTGTCCTGGCCCTCATCGGTATTGTTTATGGCGCGCTCGTTGCCTTGGTCCAACCCAATCTGAAGAAGCTGATTGCCTATTCATCCGTAAGCCACCTGGGTTTTGTCGTGCTGGGGATATTCACCTTTACCCAGATAGGCACCGATGGCGCTGTCTATCAGATGTTGAATCACGGCATCTCTACCGGAGCGTTGTTCATGCTGGCAGGCATGATCTACGAACGCAAGCACACCTACGAGTTGAATGCCTACGGCGGCTTGGCGACACCGATGCCGGTGTACGCGACGTTCTTTTTAGTGGCTGTGCTCTCCTCCGTTGGACTGCCTTTGCTGAATGGCTTTGTCGGTGAATTCCTGGTGCTGAGCGGTACAGCTCAAAGCGGGCTTCCACACAGCATTTGGTATACGGTACTGGGCACAACGGGTGTTATCTGGGCCGCTGGCTATTTGCTGTGGATGTACCAAAGAGTGTTTTACGGTCCGCTCCGGTATGAGGAAAACAAACATCTGCCGGATATCGGTGGCCGCGAGCAGATCTCGTTGTGGCCGTTAATGGCAATGGCATTGATTATGGGCGTGGCTTCGCCTTTATGGATGAAATCAATCCATCCGGCGGTGGAACAGGCAGTTAAGCCCGTGCAGCAGGTTCATTCGGCGCAAGCGACAAGTCAACAATAGCTTTGGCCTATGAAGGGTTTCAGGACATGAACACAGAGAAACAGAAGACAAGATGAATCCAATTTCAATCGTTGATTACATTCGCATCCTGCCTGAACTCGTGCTTACCATTTTTGGCATTGGGGTCATGTTGATCGACCCATTTTTGCCCGGAAAGGCCAGCCGCAAAGGGCTTGGCGTGTTCTCACTGATAGGAACATTGGCCGCTGTGGCAGCCGGTTTCTACCAAGCCTCATACCTGGCCGCCAATGCCAGTTTTGGCGCGGATGGATGGTTTGGCATGGTGCGCGTCGATAGCTTCAGCATCTTTTTTCACATTTTGGTTCCCGCCATCTCTGCGATTTGTATCCTGGTCTCGCTTGAATATCTCGATCAGCAGAATATCCGCACCGGCGAATATTACGGTTTGATTCTTTTTGGCACCGTCGGCATGATGCTGATGTCTTCCGCCATTGAACTGGTATTGATCTTCATTGCCTTGGAGATTTCCTCCATTTCCACCTACATCCTGGCCGGATATCGCCAGCGCACCGCCGCTAGCACCGAATCGGCAATTAAATACTTCCTGCTCGGCTCGTTTGCCACGGCCTTCTTTCTTTACGGTGTTGCCATGATGTTTGGCGCTACCGGTTCCACCAACATCTCCGAAATTGCCAAGAAGCTTTCGGAAGGGAATCTAGGTTCACTTTCGTATGTGGCCGTTGCACTGATGCTGATCGGCTTGGGTTTCAAAGTGGCATCCGCGCCATTCCACATTTGGACTCCGGACGTCTACGAGGGCGCACCTGCGCCCATCGTGGCCTTGATGTCGACCGGTCCGAAAGCTGCGGCATTTGCCGTGCTGTTGCGCGTGCTCTTCTCGACTGCAGCGCCAGGATGGTTCTGGCTGGTGTGGATCTCGGCAGCCGTCTCCATGACGCTGGGCAATTTTGGAGCGTTGCTGCAAAACAATGTAAAACGCATGTTGGCCTATTCGTCGATTGCCCATGCCGGATATCTGCTGGTGGCCTTCGCTGCGGCTGACTTCGCCGCAAGCCGTGAAGCGGGACTCTCGGCGGCCATCTTTTACACCGCAGCTTATGCATTCATGAATATTGGGGCCTTCGCCGTGGTGAGCCACCTTGCTGGTTCCGGCGAGCGCTTCACCTCCATCGATGATTACGCCGGATTGAGCCGGCGCTCTCCACTGCTGGCGTTTACCCTCACCATCTTCATGCTCTCGTTGATTGGCATTCCCTTGACGGGCGGCTTTTATGCCAAGTATTACGTCTTCAGCGCCGCATTGAGTTCTAACCTCGTCTGGTTGTCGATCATCGGTTTGGTGAACAGCGCCGTCGCTGCCTACTACTATCTGCGTTTGATCATCGTGATGTATATGCGCGAGCAGACAGTTGAAACAGAACCCGTGAAGGTTACACCTGCGATGGGTCTGGCGCTGGTCCTGGCGGCAATCGCAACCATCTATCTCGGAGTAGCCCCCAACAATATTGTCGAGTATTCAAAACAGGGCGCACAGAATCTGCTTCCTCCACCCACACAACATGCAGCGAGTCACGCTGCTCAAGGTCAATAGGGGATTCCCAAGGGGTTAAGGATGAGTTCGCACAAACTTCTTTGCGGCCTGACCGCGATGTAAGCAGTTCCACTTTGGGAGCCTTCACGCGGGCCATTTCCAGTGCGACAGGTTCAATTGCCGTTGCGCCTCTTGTTCTAAAGCGGTTGATACAATCTGCTGAATTTTGTGCAGTGCTAAAAGCTCTCGCAAAAATATCAGATTTTTACTTGCCAAAGCGTCGCAATAGAACGAAAATACTCATCACGTTTTTGCCCCTCCCCATAAATGCCCGGCCCAGGGTTTGCCGACTTTTGTGAAGGCAAGCTCGCGTTCAGGTTTGTCTAAGAACTGACTGCCGTTCTTGAAAAAGGAGTTGTAACCGTGACCAATAGGATCATGTCTCCCGCTGCGCGAGTAATGTTGTGCTTTGCATTCATCCTTGGCTTGATTATTGTTTTCCAGGTTGTGGCAGGTCCGGCGCCAGTGGCCGCATTTGCGCCTCCCAATCCGCCAACCATCGTGAAGGCATTTGGCGCAACGGCAATCCCTCTGAACGGCTCCACTGGCCTGAGTTTCACCATTACCAATACGGATGCGACTTTGTCAGTGAACGGCCTTGCATTTACCGACAATTTGCCGGCAGGGCTGGTCGTATCTACTCCCGGCAACCTGACGAGCACTTGCGATGGGACAGCTACAGCGGCTGATGGATCTTCTACGGTGAGCTTATCGGGCGCAAGTCTCGCTGTGGGAGCATCGTGTGTCGTGTCAGTGAGCGTGACTGGCACAACGGCTGGCTCACAGGACAACAGCGTTACCATTACCTCTACGGACGCAGGAACAGGGAACACGTCAGACGCCAGTCTTGCGGTCGTCGCCCCGCCAACGGCTACCAAGAGCTTCAGTCCCAGCGGCATTGCGCCGAATGGGACCAGTGTGTTGAGCATTACGATTACAAATCCGGCGGCCAACACGGTGCCGCTCACCGGTGTTGCATTTACCGATACATTCCCTGCGAATCTGCTTGTTGCGACTCCTAGCGGTTTAAGCAATACTTGCGGCGGCACAGCGACAGCGGATGCAGGCACGACAAGCGTTTCGCTCACCGGCGGCTCCATCGCTGTCAACAGCTCTTGCACTGTAAGTGCAAATGTGACCAGCGCATTTGCCGGTTCTTACGTCAATAGCACCGGCCCAATCAGCTCTGACAACGGAGGAAGTGGCGACGCTGCATCGGCGACTCTGTCAGTAGCTCTTCCACCGACCATCAGCAAGGTCTTCGTGCCTGATACCATCAACGCTGGCGGGCAGACACTACTGAGCTTCACGATCAACAATCCCAATAGCGATCCGAATGTGAATGTCACGCTCACTGGGATTCAGTTTACTGATGTACTTCCTGCTGGTGTCGTCGTAGCCTCACCCAACCAACTATCGAATACCTGCGATGGAATAGTTACAGCCACTCCAGGATCGGGCACAATTAGCTTGTCAGGAGGAGATTTAGGGCCTGCTGTAGGACTGCGTCCGCAACCGAAGGCTCCGGTACGTGCTCGACCCGCTTCTCCGGCACGCTTGGCCCCCAGTTCCAACGGTTCCTGCTTTATCTCCGTGGAGGTGACGGCTTCGACTGCGGGCGTATACAACAACACGACTGGACCGATCTCGGCTAATGAGAGCGGTGCTGGGGCGCCCAGCAATACGGCGACGTTGACTGTGAATGCGGCGCCGCAGGTTCAGCCGCCCACTATTGCCAAGGCCTTTGGTGCTGCTACAATTCCTGTGGGTGGGACTACATCGCTTACCTTCAACCTCACCAACCCGAACGCCAGCACAGATTTGCTGAATGTTTCCTTTAGCGATTCCTTGCCCAGCGGCTTGGTGGTCGCAACTCCCAATGGCTTGACCGGCACTTGCTCTGCGGCCATCTCTGCCACTCCGGGAAGCAGTACGATCAGCATGAATTCCTTGACGCTGCCCGCGAACAGTAACTGCTCGTTTTCAGTTGATGTGACTGGAACCAGTGGTGGTAACAAGGTAAACACCACCAGTCCGGTTACTGCGATTTATGACAGCGGCAGTGGCACTAGCTTCCCCTCGGTGACAGGAGGAACAGCGACGGCGACTATCTTCGTGGTATTGCCGCCGACAATCAGCAAAGCTTTTAACCCCACGCAGATTCCGACAAATGGAATCTCAGCCCTGATCTTCACTCTTACGAATCCGGCGTCGAATACCGTTGCTGAAAACGGAGTGGCCTTTACCGATACTCTGCCCGCTAATGTTGTAGTTGCCACGCCGAACGGCGCGGTCAACAACTGTGGTGGTACTTTGACTGCTACCGCAGGCTCGAACAGCATCAGCCTGACCGGGGGAACAATTGCAGTTAACAGCTCTTGCAGCATCAGCGTAAACGTGACCAGCGCTGTTTCCGGCGTTTACACAAATACCACCGGGCCGGTAAGCTCCACCAACGGTGGTACTGGAAATACTGCTTCGGCAACGCTCACAGTCAATCACGCTGTTCTCAGTATCACTAAGACACACAACGATGAGTTCGATGCCGGCGAGAATGGTGTCTACACGATTACCGTGAGCAATACTCCCAACACCGGGAATACGAATGGCACGGTGACTGTGGTCGATACCTTGCCCAATGTGAAACATACCTTCATTCCGATCTCGATCAGTGGCCCAGGGTGGACCTGTACCTTGGCAACGCTGACCTGCACGCGTTCCGATGTGCTGGCCCCCGGAGCAAGCTATCCACCCATCACATTGACCGTGAAGATTCCCAAGAACATCAAAAAACATGTGGTCAATTCAGCCACTGTTTCCGGTGGTGGAGATCCAAACAGCCACACCGCCACCGATCCGACTCGCATTGAGGGTGGCGACGGCGAAGGTGGTGACGAAGGTGACCACGGAGACGGCCACGACGATCATGGCGACCATGGTCACGACTCGCACGATTCACATAGTTCAGAGCATGGGCGGGGGTGATAATTACCAAATAGTGTTGACGCTAGATGTGCGATTCTTTTTCAGTTAAATACACTATTTCGGCAAGACTTATCGACGAAATCGCAATCTTTTGGCGTGAAGCGGACGTCCTATCAATAAAGTCTTTGGCGGCAGGGGAGATTCTGGCATCGGCAAACAAATTACCAGAGAGCAGCGTGCGTGTCGGCTACTCCAGCAATCATTTAGTTTTCCGCGAAATGCCGGAACATCTCGGCACGATTGGCATCAATTTCTTCAGCGGATGGCGCTGGCCCATACTCTGCCAAGAGCCCCCACCCTGTCTTGAATGGTGGGCCTGATACCTTCAATTCGATCGAAGATGCGAGTTCGCGCTCAAGGATATCTCGGACATAACCCGCTGGTGAAAGACCGTGAGCATTAGCCTGCCTTGAGCGCTGCTTCAAGTTTGTCGGGTAGTTGAATTGTCAATGTCACAGGATGCGCTCCCGTCCACAAAACAACGAGTCTACCAAGACATTGTGTCACACTCCCGCGACCAAGCGCTCAATCTTACTCCCCTAACTTCTTGCTTCCTTTTTTGATTTCAGAAATACCCAATGCTTTCTCAACTACCGGCCACCAAGCGTCAATAGAGTTCATGTGCCAATTCCGTGCGGTTTCTTGTGTGATGCCCGGTGGGGCAGGTACAAACTCGTTCAGGCGATCAAAAACCTGCACACGCTCGTCTGCATCGGCGCGAGTGAAGAGATTGAGCAGGGTAAAGGCGTCGCGTTTGCGTGCCTCGCGCAAAATAGTTTCCAGAGTTTGCCTGCGGGTCTCTGTATCTAGAGATTTTTCCAGAGTGAATTTCACAACGGCGTCTTGGAATGCAGGCGTCGCATCCGCAAAGAAAGCAGGACTCACGGTTCCATCGGCGGCGATTTTTGCCAGATTGCCTGCGGGCACGAGCGATTGCTGCCAGAAGTGCTGGAGCTGGACCCATCCGGCGGAAACAGAAAGCTCGCCACGGCCGTCGTGATCCACTTTCAGCGTATATTCACATCCCAGATCGATGGCGCGAGCCGAAGGCGTATCTACGACAAACAACCCTGGAGGAGCAGAGATGCGCGCGTGGATGCTTCCATAATGCATCACAAACCGTTGCCGCCCGGGGCCGCTCTCAGCCAGGCTCAACTCTGTTCCCGGCTGAACGTCAAGTTCACCGATCGTGGTGCGAAGATGGATTGAAGAAGTTGTGTTGGTCGAAAGCCATGATCCCAGGTCGATGCGGCCATTTGTAAACAGCTTCCCGGCCAATTGAGGAGACCCAGTGGCCTTTCTTGCCTCCCACACTCCGGGCTGAAGGTTTGGTCTGAAAGTCAGCCATAGCACCACGGCTAGCAGACCGCTTGTAGCCACGCTCACTGGAAGAGCCCATCGTTTCCATCCCGTGAGCAGGCTTTGCCAACCAGATGGCTGGGCAATGTTTACGAAGATTAGCTTGTGCTCTGCCATTCGCAGAGTGGCCAGGGTCCCTTCCAGTTCGACGATTTCGGGATCAGGTTCTCCAGTCTGGTCCCACAAATATTGTTCACTCATCTTGACAACCTCTTTTGCAGAGCTTCCCGCAACATCTCCATGCCGCGATGCAAGTTGACGCGCACCGATCCATGACTCAACCCGGTACGAGCGGCAATTTCCGGCCCTGTCATCCCCTCGACCAGACGGAGGATAAGGGTTTCGCGGTACGCCTCTGGTAGCTCCTGAATGGTTTTGAGTACGGCCTTGGCTTCCAGTCCTGAGATTTGGCTCGCAGCATTGGCAGGCAGCTCTTCGGTCAACTCCATCGACTTGGATCCGCGACGGTGAAAATCCGCGGCGCAGTTGCGTGCGATCGAAGCAATCCATCCTCCGAAAGCCTCAGGGTCGCGCAGGTGTTTCAATTTGCGCAGCGCCAGCAGGAATACTTCTTGAACCAGGTCTTCTGCATCACCGGGCGATATTCGCGCCAGCACGACCCCATGGACGAAGCGCACATAACGCGAATACAAATCGCCAAAAGCGTTCCTATCGCCTCTCTGGGCTGCCAAGATCAGCTCGCGAGATTCAAACGTGTTGTTATGAGTGTTGGAACCAGCCGGGATCGACATGCGCCTATGGTTCTAAAAGACGTAAGAAAGTTAGCAGGTGTTAACCGCTTTAGAGAAACTTTTTCTGAATTTCGGCTGTTAACAGCAGGGAACTGGAGGCCGTCTTTTGTGAGACCGAATACAGGAGGTCCTCAATGATCTGTACTTATTCAGTGCTCGTTGCTCTCGTCGCCACCTTCGCCGCGGTAGCCGTTTCCTCTGAAAGCGTGCCCTTTTCGCCTCGCCTTGGCTCGGTGAGCGCTTCTGCGGAAATGCTTGAGCCGCGCTCTGGACATAGCGCGACTTTGTTAGCCGACGGCAGAGTTCTCATTGTTGGTGGCATGCGACGTAATCAAGATTTCTACAGGTCGGCCGAGGTGTACGATCCCTCAACTGGCAAGTTTCAACCGGGCGGTGAGATGAGCCTTGCGCGCGTGGGACATGTGGCCATTTTGCTCCAGTCGGGCAAAGTGCTGGTTGCTGGTGGATGGATTGGAGGTGGCTGCACCGATTCTGCAGAGCTTTATGACCCATCGACAGGAAAGTTCACATCCATTGGAAAGATGACAACCAGGCGTGGCCAACCAAGCGCTACGCTGTTGCTCGATGGAGACGTCCTCATCGCTGGCGGCGCTGATCACGACTCCCCAGGGGGGATGGCTTCGGCAGAGGTTTTTCACCCGGCAACGCTGAGTTTTGAAGCGGAAGGCCCAATGCATTACGCGCGCATTTCGCATACTGCCACCTTGCTTCAGGATGGCCGGGTTCTCATCGCGGGAGGACGCGGGGAAAGTGTCACGGCATCCGCCGAGCTTTACGATCCTAAGACGAAACAATTTGCCCTGACCGGAAGCTTGCTTAACGCGCGCTACAAACACACGGCAGGACTCCTTCCCGATGGCCGGGTGCTCATTGCCGGAGGCTCCGATGAGCGCGACTGGCGCGGCTCCATGAACAGCGCAGAAATCTACAACCCTCGCACCGGAAAATTCACAGCCACCTCCCCATTGAATGACAGTCGCTTTAAGCTGCCGCGCGAAGCCGTACAACTTGCAGCGGGAAGGCTGCTTATTGCCGGAGGAAGCAAGCAAGTGGAGATATATGATCCAGGTACCGAAAAATTCTTTCTGGTGCCGGGACAATTGAGTGATATGTGGCATTTCATGAGTGAAACACGGCTCAAGGATGGAAGTGTACTGTTGGCCGGAGGCTATCCGAACAACGATGGAGCGACGAAGCAGACCTGGCTATATCGCCCTTAGTAAAGTATCTACTTCACTTTCAACACCACAGCGGTCTGATCATCGAAGACGGGCACGCCTTCGGCAAATTTGTCGACAGCGTCGAAGATTGCGATCACGATTTGGCCGGCGCTGCGACGCCAATGTTTATCAATGACTTGCTCCAGGCGAACGCGGCCAAACTGCTCATCTTTCGCGTTGCTGGCGTCCAGAATACCATCGCTGAAAAAGACGAAGATATCCCCAGGATGAGCATGAATAAATACTTCGTCGTAGCTCACCTCGGCAAACATTCCCAGAGGCAGGCCGGCAGCCTCTAACATGCGCGAGTGTCCTTCGTGACAATAAATAGGACGAGGCAGGCCGGAGTTGGCGACGCGCATGGTTTTTTTCTTGTCATCCCAAACGGCACAGGTAAGAACCACGAACTGGGCTTCCAGGCGGCGTTGGTTGAGAGATCGATTCACCTCAGAAAGCATCTGTGCCGGTGAGGGTTCCGCCGGCGCCAGACTGCGCAGGATGCCGCTGACCAGTGCAGCATAGAGCGCGGCCGGTGCTCCTTTGCCGCTGACGTCGCCTACAACGATTGAGGCCAGGGGCGGCTTGTATTCAAGGAAGTCATACATATCGCCGCCGATGGCGTGGGCCGGTTTGAATCTTGCGGCCAGTTCCCCTGCCGTTAATTGCGGGCAATGAGGCGGCAATAGATGATTTTGCACCTCGCGGGCCATGGCCAGGTCGCGTTCCAGACGTTGCTCTTCGCGAGCCAGCCGTTCATAAAGCCTGGCGTTTTCAATTGCAATTGCAATTTGCGCTGCCAGGATGCTCATTGTGCGAACATGGTCATCGGTAAAGTAGCCCCGCCGTGTGTGCTCCAGGTCGAGGACGCCGATCACTTCATCCTTGTACATCAGCGGTATGCAAAGCTCGGAGCGGGTTTCAGGATTCAACTTGATGTAGCGCGGATCTTTGGTTACGTCCGCGGCCAGAATGACCTGCTTCTGTTCGGCAGCAGCGCCCACCAATCCCCTGCCCACGGGAATGTCGTGCTTCAATGGAATGGTCTCTTTGAAGCGTAAAGAAAAACGATGGATGAGCTTCTGCTTGGCATCGTCGATCAAGAGAATCGAGAACATCTGGTAGTCAATGATCTTCAGCAGCAGATCGGCAACCCGCTTGAGAAGCTGGTCAAGATTGAGGATCGAGGTCAGTTCACGGCTGATGTCGTTCAATAGCAGAAGCGTATTGGCTTGCTTGACCACCCGTGTATAGAGCCGGGCATTATCAATGCTCACCGCAATACGAGAGGCGATCAGCGTAAGCAGGCGCGCATGTTCGTCTTTGAAATATCCGGGCTCGGGAGCTTCAATGTCGATTACACCGATGACGCGATTTTTTGTTATCAGTGGGACTGCCAATTCCGAACGCACGCGGGGAACAGCTTCGATGTATGAAGATTCCTTGGTGACGTCGTTGACGAGAATTGCGCGACGCTCTTTGACGGCGCGCCCCGTGACGCCCTGGCCGACTTTGACGCGAATACGCTCCGCCACATCGGGAGCATGGCCGATCTGAAAACGAAAACGCAACTCCTGGGTGCGCTCGTTCAGGAGCAGAATGGAGAAGATTTCATAATCGATGACCCGTTTTACCACCTCGGCCACACGCTGCAAAAGCGTATCCAGATCAAGAGTGGTGTTGAGGACATCCGACACTTCCACCAACAGAGACTCAACCTCTACGCGAAGAGGAACAATAGGAGATGTTGTCACGGATTCCAAACTAACCATCATAGCATTCACATAGCTCTCAGCCCGCTCGGCTCTTTAGCCTAAAATGTTTGCGGGCTGAATGCTGAGTGCTGACGGCTGAGTGCTCCCTATGAAAGCTGTTATTGCCGAACGTTACGGCGGTCCCGAGGTCTTACAGATCGAAGACGTTCCTGTTCCCCAGGTTGCAGCCAATGGAGTCCTGGTGCGGGTTCACGCCACCAGTGTGAATCCCATTGACTGGAAGCTGCGCTACGGGTTGCTGGGCGCGGTCCGCAATTTTCGATTTCCCGTAATCTGGGGCACCGACTTTTCCGGTGTGGTTGTCGAAGTTGGCCAAAATGTAACACTGTTCAAAGCAGGCGATGAGGTGTATGGCTACAAAGATGGGAGCGTGGCGAAAACCTATCGGGGAACATACGCCGAGTTTGCTGTGGCGCCGGAAAAATCGATGGCCCGCAAACCAGCCAATCTGACGCACGAGGAAGCCGCATCGCTGCCAGTCGTCGCGTTGACGGCCTGGCAAGCATTGATCACGCAAGGCAGACTGCAACCGGGCGCGCGTGTATTGATTCATGCGGGGGCCGGCGGTGTGGGCACGATTGCGATCCAGCTAGCCAAAGCATTTGGCGCTTACGTGGCAGCCACTGCCGGCGGACGCAATCAGCAATTCCTGCGAAAACTTGGAGCCGATCTCCCCATCGATTACGAGCGGGAAAACATCAAAGACAGGATTTCCGATTGCGCCATCGTGCTCGATGGTGTAGGCAAGCCGGTGTGGCGCAACTCGCTTTCAGTATTAAGGCGCGGAGGCAAGCTGATCACGTTGGCTATCATTCCGCACGGACAAACTGGAAAACTCAAGTTCATCGCATCGGTCGCCGCCAATTTACTCCCCGCAATGGCCCGCGCCCTCTTCAGCGGCAAGCGGTTGATGGTGACCAGATTAAAACCGCGTGGTGGCGACCTCGAAAAGCTCACGGCTCTTATTGAAGCCGGAAAAATCCGGCCGTGTGTCGAAAGAGTTTTTCCTCTCGAAGAAATCTCCGAGGCGCAGCGCATGAGCGAAGCCGGGCATGTACGAGGGAAAATCGTGGTGAAGATTGGGTAGTTTAGAATTGGGTAATTGGGTGATTTGGTAATTGCGTAATTTCAAGAAAGCTAGTATCTCCTGTGATTTTCTTACTTATCAAGCGCCTGCGCCATGCTTTGTCTTTTAAATTATTATAGAAATTAAAAATTAGAAATTACAGGTTTTAAAACCTTCGTACGTGCCCTTTCAGTTACTCGCGGTTTCTCTTGAGTGTGAAGTATGATCAATTATCATTAAGTTGCAATAGGCTCACAACTGGCGTCAGGCGTTAGGGTTTGAGAGAAACAGAAAGTGAAGCCGCCACTCTGTGATGTGAAAAATTGACTTGGAGAGGTGATTCAAATGCGTTATCCGATCATGCTGGGGACCATCACGCTAGTCATGCTATTGGGGATTGGTAAATCGAACGCCGCGGCATGGGACAACCCGCCCAGAGGCTCATACCAGTCGAGTTGCAAGAACATAAAAGTGCGCGGCGACGTGTTGTACGCACGATGCAAGAACTACGACAATCACTGGGTTGATACGCAGCTCAACGATTATGACCGGTGCGGTGGCGATATCAGCAATACTGGCGGCCAGCTCACCTGCGGTGGTGGCGGCCAAGGGGGTGGTTCGTATCCATCCGGTGACTACACTCAAACCTGCCGCGATATTAGCGTTCGGGGAAACACGCTTCGTGCACGCTGCCAAACTGGGAATGGTGATTGGAACGATGCCTATCTTGACTCTTACGACCGCTGCCGAAATGGCATTAGCAATATCAACGGACAGCTACGCTGCAATGGATCCGGCGATGGCGACCGGGACTACGACAGAGGAAGAGGACGTGCCCCGCGTGGTTCGTATTCTCAGACCTGCCGCGATATCGGTGTCCGGGGTGACACGCTCTATGCTGAGTGCGATACCGGCAATGGCGATTGGCGCCGGGCCTCACTGAATCATTACGACGATTGCTCCGGAGAAATTGTAAACGACAACGGCCAGCTTGACTGCACCCACCGTGGCGGACGCCAGGTTCCTCGTGGCACATATTCCCAAACCTGCCGGAATATCTATGTCCGAGGTGATAAACTCCGCGCCAGCTGCCAGACAGGCGACGGAGGCTGGAACTGGTCACAGCTCGATGATTGGGACGATTGCCGCGGTGGCATCGTCAACGATCGTGGCCATCTGGTCTGCCGCAAAGATCGCGATAGAGATTAAGAGATTGCCAAAATTGCCACTTCGGTTTTACCTCAGTGCAGGCTATAAATGCCAAAATTGCCATAATTGAGTTTCACTCGCGTGATTCTCGATTATGGCAGTTTTCTTGAAGCTGTTAGGTGGACATCAACGATTCTCCAGGTTCTCGAGCATGTCAAGATCTACAGCTTTTGCTAAGAGCTAATGGCTAAGAGCTAAAAGCTGCACTTATGGCAATTTCTTCGGCTCTACCCTGTCGTGGAATTTAGAAAACAGCCGTTCGGCGGATTCCACCAGGTTGTTCTCCCTGGCCTTCTGTTTCATCGCAAACTTCGGCTTATCGCTCGCTGACCATAGTGGCCGTTTGCTCTTGGCATCATAAACGGTGATCTTGATTGGATCAGACGAGAACTCCTTGCTGCTCGAGTAGCCGTTATCCTGCTGGCCGGTTTCCCGATTTACTTTGGTCGAAATACGCGTTCCTGAATTATCCACCGGCGCTGAAATCTCCATAATGAGATCGGCTTTGTCGGGATTATCGACCAATACATACCTACCCCATCCTTCAAAATCAGTGTTGATCACCTCATAAGGAATCTCGCTGCCCGTGGTCTTCTTGAGAAACAGGTTCTTGGCTGCGACCAACCGATCAGCAGGAGCGGTATGCGGAGCTTCTGTTGGGGTTGGCTGGGGCTCGGGCTTTGGTTGCTGTTGCAGGTTGGTAGCCACTGCGCTAATGCTGAATACGAAAAGGGCGAAAGAAACTGGTAGTAGACCGCGCATGGTTTTCTCCAGAGTGTAGGTGTCACTCTACCAGACATAAGATTCGGAGCACAAATCTCGGATTGGATTGGGTGTTATTAAAAGTGCGAGTCAAGTTCGAACTGGGGGGCGGTTCGCCGCGAAGATTGATACTGAACAAATCAAAGTTCGAATCCCGTAATCCCCGATTTAAATCCCGATTTAATTTGACAAACTGTCCATGTTCGTATATTATTCGCTCTGGAGTCGGTAATCGTCGAGTCATTCGCGGGGACTTTAACTTGAGCCGTATTGCAGGCGTGAGCGAAGCGGGAGCCTGCAGGCGAAATCCTGAGCGCAAGCGAAGGATCATACTGGGAACCATTTGACAATGCGAGTCATTCGCGGGGACTTTAACT
>DASZFU010000007.1:0-67404 GCA_035939495.1 Candidatus Angelobacter sp.
TTAATTACAGATCCGAGGTGTTCTACCCGCGTTTATACCAAGAGGGTTCCGATGGGCTACCACACTATCTACGCAAGACTTTAAAATTCACATACTTCAACGACTTCGGTCAAATACCTCGGATCAGCAATTTAGAGTGAAACATTCTCGGGGTCCTTCACTCCGCGCTGATCATAAACATAGTTTGTAAGTTTTTTCACGCGCTACGTTCAGGATGACAGGGGAATAAGGGCATCGCAAAAACGGACTATTTTCTAAAAGTAAGTGACATTGCGCTTTAGCCCCCTGGCAGCCTTGCTGCGCTGTCATTCGAAGCATATTACCACCACAGACTCAGTGCAGGGAAAGACGTGAGAGCGAGGAGTTAGCTCCATTTCATAATCGCTTTGTGGTTCTGTCAGACGGCGCAACGTTTCCTGATTGAGCTTAAGTCTTGCTGATTTATTTCCCATTTTTTGTTCCTCCAAGATGAATACTCTGAAAATGCTTTAGTACGCAAGCGTTCGCCGAGCCTTATTAAAAGTGTTGCCGCGGGCATAAGTATTGAACTTTTTTTTGCAGCACCCTGTTGCCACAAAGCACTTAATACCTCCTAAGCCCGGTATGTCCTTCCGGCAGTCTTCTTAAGGCACCTGTGCACACAGGTTCGGAGCTTTTCTCTAAGACTGTTCGCCTCATTTCGAAGCGTCTCAATGTTGATGCCCCAATCTCTCGCCAAGTCTTGCCGCTGCCTGATTCGGACCTGTTTTTCCCCTCGATAATATTGAACAATGAGTTGATGATGCGAAGCAGGCAGGCTGGCAAGGCATTTTTCAAGGCACCCCAGGCCCTTTGCACGGGTCAGCTCTTCGACCATCCTTTCCTCCAAATCCAGATCATCTGCCAAAAATTCATCTCCTTCCGGACGTTCCTGTATGGAGACAACTCTGGCTTGTTTTCTACGGCTTTCCAGGTGGATTCTGCGGGCAACGCCGTAGCTAAAAAGATTAATATCGCGTACCTCCTCTGTTTCAAGCCGCTTGGCCACTCGATCAAGGGTCTCGTCAGCCAGTGCTTCTGCTCCCACACATTTGTTGCGCTCGAAAAATTTCACTAACTTGTGCCGCAAAAGCTCATAAGCTTCCGCCGCTCGATCCCTATCCGGATCCAGGCGGATCAAAAGTGTTTCAAATTCGTCAGGAGTCAGATTGGCCACGTACCATCACCTTATGCGTCACGAAGCCGTCGATGGCAGCGCCAAAGTAACAGCTAAAGCCCATTGTTTTCAATAAGTCAATTTCGAGTATCGGGAGGAAGGACACACGCGGCACAGCAAAAAAGCTAGCCCAGATTATTGTCCCACACCTGTTGAGTAGTGAAGTTCAACTCCCTTTCGTTTCAACCGTTTCGCAAAATAACACGATTTTATCGGAAAGCCATGATGTCGAGGAGAGAATGAATATAGCAGAGGCATTTTCCTGTCCATCCCGTCCATAAAATGCGAAATTGGCGATATCAGGCAGACAGGGTGGAATCAGCGGACACCGCGGAAATGAGAGAATCGCCT
Source organism: Candidatus Angelobacter sp. (assembly GCA_035939495.1). Lineage (GTDB taxonomy): Bacteria > Acidobacteriota > Terriglobia > Terriglobales > Acidobacteriaceae > Angelobacter. The sequence continues at coordinate 1,547 of DASZFU010000007.1, forward strand.
TTATTTATATGATTTTACTGATAAGTGACAAAGAGTGAGCGACTTACGAAAAATGATGCTTTCAAATCTCCCTCTCTCCCCTAATCCTGTAATCCCCGATTTAAATCCCGATTTAATTTGACAAACTCTCCATGTTCGTATATTATTCGCTACGATAGTCGGGTAATCGTCGTTAATTCAATCCGAGTCATTTCGCGGGGACTTTAACTTGAGCCGTAATCGCGGCGTTCGAGCCGCGAGGCGAAACCCTGAGCGAAGCGAAGGGTCTAATACAATCCGAGTCATTCGCGGGGACTATAACTTGAGCCGTATTGCAGGCGTGAGCGGAGCGGGAGCCTGCAGGCGAAATCCTGAGCGCAAGCGAAGGATCATACTGGGAACCATTTGACAATGCGAGTCATTCGCGGGGACTATAACTTCCGTGGCTCATTTTTGCACAGGTTGGCGGAGCTATGCTCACAGGTAAAAATTAGAGATTTCAAAATTGAATTCCTGGTACACCCCACCCCCTGGTACCTTTTAACCACCTTCTAACAACCTTTTTGGTTTCCGCAAAAGGTCAAGAAGGCAGCGCATAAATTAGCGTTTGCTAATGAATGTATTAGCGGAGTAACCGACCACTCTCGCTTTTACTTGCGCCTTCGTAGCCACAATGAAACGGTATCCAGCGTCAAAAGTTTCCAGGTTCAAGACGCCGCCATATTTTTGTTGCCAAGACCCATCCTCGAGGTCTTTGCTTAGGCGCTCCAGGCCATCGGCTACTTCGTTTTCATTGGCCAGCATAAACCCACTCATGCCGGCGCGAATTTGAGAGTCGAGATAAAGATGAGGACTGCGCCAACATGCGGCCAGAAAAACGTCGCTGAGATCTGGAGGTAGTGGAAATGCCAGATCAGTCACCGTGCGTCCTGTGGCGCGGGCTAACATGGATTTAACATCGTTGATAGGAGGAAAGATCTCGTATCCGGATTGAAATATTCCGGGAAAGTAATCAGCCAGCCAAAAAGGTTGAGCCGCGCGCGGGTCGAAGGTGAAGAGCACAATAGGACCATTCCTGACTACTCTTGCCATCTCAGCAAATGCGGCCGGCATGTTCTGCAAATGATGCAGTGCAAGCACGCAGATTGCGGCGTCTACACTTTGATCAGGGAGTGCGAGCGATTCTGCCTTAGCGTCAATCCAAGTGATGGCTTTATGATTTCTGCACTGGCCTCTCATGACCGCTGAAGGCTCGATGGCGATCACGGACCATCCTTGCTCGGCCAGAGCCACACTATAGTTGCCCGTGCCGGCTCCGATATCGGCGACTGTCCGCCCACTGGCTGGGCCAAGCAGATCCGAGAGTACTTTGACAATTCGCGGCTCGGCAAAACGGGTCGCTGAATAGGAGTGACCGATGGAATCAAATAAGGACATTTTCGAGGCGATTACGGACATTATAAAGATTTGGTAATTGGGAATTTGGTAATTGAAAGCCTGCTGCCTCTCGTCCGGCACTCTTTATCCAAGTTGTATTCGCTCAGCAACATTCCTTCAACACAGCCGGGGCGGCTGTGCCACGTTTCAAGCGAAAAATAAATGCAACCAACGCCGGCGTCCATTCGTATAGGTCGATATGCACCCCCAAACCTGACCATGGAGGCCTGCTGATGGTGACTTTGTGGCAAGACATTCGCTATGGCTTGAGGATGTTGTGGAAGAACCCTGGATTCACCATCATCGCCGTATTGACACTTGCTCTTGGAATCGGCGCAAATACGGCCATCTTTTCGGTGGTGAACGGCGTCTTGGTCAATCCCCTTCCCTATCCGGAGCCGAACCGCCTGGTGGCTCTGTATTCGAAAACCGCTGATTTTGAGCAGAGTTCGATCTCTTACCTGAATTTTCTCGATTGGGAGAAGAGCAACCGGAGTTTTGCGTCGCTTTCAGCGTTTCGTAACGACGACTTCAACCTGACTGGCCAAGGTGAGCCTGAACGCCTGCCAGGCAACATGATCTCCGCGGAATTCTTCCCCGTACTCGGCGTGAAGCCCGTGATTGGCCGATTGATCCGGCGGGAAGAAGATCAGCCCGGCGCGGCGCCTGTTGCCCTTATCAGTGCCGGGCTGTGGAAGCGCAAGTTTGGTTCCTCTGCGGATATTCTGCAGAAGACCATGCTGCTCAACGGCACCAGCTACAGCGTGATTGGCGTAGTTCCCGCGAGTTTCCATCTCTATGGAGAACCGGAAGTGTTCGTACCGATCGGTCAATGGACTGACCCAACATTTCGTGACCGCAGGGTCAGCATGGGCATGAACGCCATCGGGCGTTTGAAGCCGGGGGTAACACTGGAGCAAGCGCGTTCGGATATGGCATCGGTGGCGAAATCGCTGGCTGCTGCCTATCCTGAAGCCGATGCCAAGACAGGGATCACTCTTGTCGCTCTCAAGACCGATATGGTGGGCGATATCGGACTTTACTTGTATGTTCTGCTGGGCGCTGTGGGCTTTGTCCTGCTCATTGCCTGCGTCAATGTTGCCAATCTTCTGCTGGCTCGCGCTACCGGACGCACACGCGAATTTGGCATACGCATCGCGCTTGGAGCGAGCCAGAAACGCGTGGTTCGCCAACTTCTCACGGAAAGCATGTTGCTGTCTCTTGCCGGCGGAGTGCTGGGGCTGCTGCTGGCATGGCAGGGCACGCACCTCGCTCTCACAGTGCTACCGCGAGCCTTGCCCAGGTCCCGCGAAATCTCGATTGATGCGAGCGTCTTGGTTTTTACTCTGCTCCTCTCGGTTCTTTCCGGCATCCTCTTTGGCATGGCTCCGGCGTTGCGGACCTGGCGGTCGAATTTGCGGCGCGAGCGCCAGCCGGCAGCGTGCCCAAGGTATTTTTGTTGCTCTTGAGATGGCAATGGCTCTGGTGTTGGTCGTGAGCGCCGGCCTCATGATTCGCAGTCTCGCTCACCTGTGGAGTGTCGATCCGGGATTCAACCCAAAGAATTTGCTGACCTTCTCCGTCGCCCTTCCGCCGTCGTCGGGTGACGATCCTCAAAAGATTCGTACCGGTCTGCGTGAAATCCACGAACATATCAAGGTCCTTCCCGGTGTTGAGGCCGTCTCCATCATGGGTGGTTCGTTGCCCATGTCCGGAGATTCGGAGCTTCCATTCTGGGTTGATGGACAGCCTAAGCCTGCCACCAACCAGGAAATGAATTCCGCGTTGTTCTATCTGGTTGGGCCGGATTACCTGAAAGCCATGGGTATTCGATTGCAAAGGGGCAGATTCTTTACTGAAAGGGACAACGAAAGCGCCCCGAAGGTGATCGTGATCGACGAAAGCCTGGCGCGCAAATTCTTTCCCAACCAGGATCCTATCGGCCGGCGGTTGAACCTTGAACTCGTTGGCAACCAGGTGGAGATCATTGGAGTTGTGGGACACATCAAGCACTGGGGGCTGGATTCGGAAGGTCACGAGTTCATCCAGTCGCAGTTCTATATTCCATTGATACAAATCCCGGATAAATTCATGCCGCTGGTTGCCCATGGTATTGGAGTAACAGTGCGCACCCAGCCGGCCCCTATGTCGTTGGTCAGCGATATCCGGCACGCTGTCACCAGCATCAGCAATCAGCAAGTCGTTTACGACATGCGCACCATGGAAGCGATCGTTGCCGATTCCCTGGCCGCCCGCAGGTTTGTAATGGTCCTTCTCGGCGTGTTTGGCGCGCTGGCCCTGGTGCTCTCAAGCATCGGCATCTACGGCGTGATTTCCTACCTGGTCGGTCAACGCACGCAGGAGATTGGCATTCGCATGGCTCTTGGCGCCCAACCGCTGGATGTACTGCGATTGGTTGTGGGCCACGGAGCCAAGATGGCGCTGGCAGGAGTGGTCGCGGGCCTGGTTTTCTCCCTGTGGCTCATGCGATTCATGGTCAAGATGCTCTATGGCATCAGCGCTCGCGATCCATTTACCTTCATCGGCGTAGCCCTCCTGCTGCTGTTCGTCGCTCTGGCCGCGTGCTATGTTCCCGCCCGCCGCGCCATGCGGGTCGATCTGGTGGATGCGTTGCGTTACGAGTAACGCCATAGTTTCCTGGAACCAAGAGTTGTTTAAGTACGTATTACTAACCAGAAGTTGCGATGCTCGTCTAACGCAACAAAGCAACAAACCATCGGGAGGCGGTTATGGATGCAAAATGGAATAAAGTCGTTGATAACTTTGCGGTACGTACAGGAATGTTAGTGCTGGCTTTTGGTGTTTGGCTGGCAATCGCTTATGGAGTGTTGGCAGCGTAGATTCTTAACATCACCGAAACGCTCTTTATCTACAGTAAGTCACATTGAGCAAGAAAGCCAGCAGCTAGACCGCACCAACACTTACTTCAGCTTTGGCAGCTTCTGAACCATAGCGTGTAGCAACATATTGATTCAGAATCTCGATGAATTCCGCAACAATGCGGTTGCCTTTTAGAGTGGTCATGAGGCGTCCATCGACAAACACGGGAGCCTTAGGTTCTTCAAAGGTTCCCGGCAGGGAGATTCCGATGTTGGCGTGCTTTGATTCTCCTGGACCATTCACCACACAACCCATAACAGCAACTTTCAGCTCCTCCACGCCAGGGTATTTTCCTTTCCATACCGGCATGTTGGTGCGGAGATAAGACTGGATCTGCTCGGCCATCTCCTGGAAAAAGGTGCTGGTCGTACGTCCGCAGCCGGGACACGCCGTGACCTGAGGCGTGAAACTGCGAATACCCAACGATTGCAGTATCTGCTGCGCAACAATCACTTCCTCATCGCGGGCTCCGTTGGGGGCAGGCGTCAGCGAAACGCGGATGGTGTCACCGATCCCTTCCTGCAACAGCACGGCCAACCCGGCAGCGCTGCCCACGATCCCCTTGGTTCCCATACCCGCTTCCGTCAGGCCCAGGTGCAGCGGATAGTCGCAACGGGAGGCAAGGCTACGATAGACATCAATCAGATCTTGTACGCCGCTGACTTTCGCGCTCAGAATGATGAAGTTATGCGGCAACCCAAATTGCTCGGCGATCTCCGCCGATCGCACGGCGCTGACCACCATGGCTTCCATGGTGACTTCACGCGCATCTTTCGGATTGCTGCTGCGGGAATTTTCGTCCATCAGGCGAGTCAATAGCTGCTGATCGAGCGAACCCCAGTTCACTCCGATCCGTACCGGCTTCTGGTTCTTGATGGCAACTTCGATCATGGCAAGAAAATTGTTGTCGTCTTTGCGGCCAATGCTCACGTTGCCTGGATTGATTCGATACTTGGCCAGCGCCTGAGCGCATTCGGGATAGCGCGTGAGCAACAGATGTCCGTTGTAATGAAAATCCCCGATAACCGGCACGCTAATGTTGCGCTTCTCAAGGCCTTCGATAATCGCCGGAACGGCCTTAGCGGCGGCGTCATTGTTGACCGTAACCCGCACCAGTTCCGAACCTGCCTGGGCAAGTTGAGCCACCTGTTGAATGGTGCCGGGAACGTCGGCAGTATCGGTGTTGGTCATGGACTGCACGACCACCGGAGCGCCGCCACCCACGACGACATTGCCGATCTTGACGGAAATTGTCTTCCTGCGTTGAATCTGTGCCATTTGAATCTAGTTTAACATTTGAGCTTCCGAAACCCACTCAACCGGATCGATCAGAAGGGCACTCTTGCACATAGGCCTTCCTCATTCCGAACGATTCTATTATAATCGAATAATTATTCGAGTATGGTTGAATTAATTAATAACTATCAGAATACGCGGCAAATCCTGCTCAAGCGGCTCCGGGAACCGGCTCCTGGCCGGATTCAGCTTTTGACCGGGCCTCGGCAAGTAGGCAAGACCACCCTGCTTCTCGATATAGCCAATCAATTTGGCGATGCTGCGATTTATGCTGCCGGCGACGAGCCGGATGCGGCCCTGCCGGGTTTCTGGGACCGCCGCTGGGCCATGGCAGAATCGCGCGCCCAACAAGGACCTGCCGTTCTTCTTCTTGATGAGATTCACCACCTCCTGGATTGGGGAAAACAGCTTAAGGGAGCTTGGGACCGGTTGCGGCGCTCTCATATTCCCGTTCACGTCGTGGCCACTGGTTCGTCGGCCCTGCGTGTAACTTCTGGATCTCGTGAAAGTATGGCCGGCCGTTTTGAGCGCATGACCTTGACTCATTGGTCTGCTTCAGCCATTGCCGAAGCCTTTCACATCCCCTCCGATGCGGCGCATGTCCGCTTCGTCCAGTTCGGATCTTATCCAGGCGCTGTCCCTCTTGAGGACGATCTCGCACGCTGGCGTGCGTATATCAGAGATGCCATTATTGAACCGGCTATCGGTCGCGATGTACTTTCTCTGGGTTCAGTACGCCGTCCTGCCTTGCTCCGCCAAGTTTTTGCTATCGCCGCCAGCTCCCCTGCTCAAATCGTTTCTCTTCAAAAACTGCAAGGACAACTTCAAGACAAAGGAGCAATCGAGACCGTCGCCCACTACCTACAGCTCTTAGAGGACGCTTATTTGGTAGCTGCGCTGGAGAGGTATTCATCGGAAACCCACCGTCGCCGCTCGGCGCCACCTAAACTTGTAGTGCTCAACAATGCACTCTTGTCAGCAATGCATCCCGAAGGCCCACCCGACCAAGCCCGTGATCCTGCACGATTCGGAGTCTGGGTTGAAAATGCATGCCTGGCCTTTGCGATCAACCAAGGCCAACAGGTTTCCTATTGGCGTGAGGAACCATTGGAGATCGATGCCGTTATTGAGGGAACATGGGGGAAATGGGCAGTTGAAATCAAAACAGGAAGCTTCGATGCTCAGTCCCTTAAAGGCCTTCTGGAATTCTGTCGTCGAAATCCGAAATGCACTCCCCTAGTGGTATGCGCAGAAGGAACTGAAGGATTGGCGCGACGCCATCAGATACCGGCAGTAAGCTGGGCGCAATTCCTATTGGCGGGTCCGCCAACTTCTTAAATCTTCTCTCGGCCAGCGTACCTCAGCGTCCACTCTCCCGAGTCTTCGCCATCAACTGCAAGAACCTCGGATCCTGGCGCAGCGCCACCAACTCCCGGTCATGGTCGATGTCTTGGATCGCCTCGGGCGTGGAGCCTCGAAGTACCTCGATCGCTCGATCACGTTGACCTAAAGTCTCATAAATAACGGTTGCAAGATAGATGACCTGGCTGTTGCCGGTGACGGAATGAAGCGCCTCATTGATTTCCTCTTCTGCAGCCGCTCCTTGGCCGAGCCGCAATTCCGCGTACGCTACAACGGCCCGAAGGTGGCCTATGTGGGGATTCTGATGTAACCGTACCAAGGCCAGTTCCTTTACCTTGCGAAATGCCTCTCGTGACTCAGACACACGGCGCAGGCGGCGCTCGGCATCTCCGAGGTTGAGCCAGTCGATGTAGTTGCCGGGTTCCAATACGACTGCTCTCTGATAATAGCCGGCTGCCTCGGCATCCCGTCCCTGCTGGTCCCGGATGACTCCCAGGTTGCTCAAAGCGATGGCGGTTTCTCTGATCGTCAACGATTTCAAAAGAGCTTGCTCGGCTTCAGCCTCGCGTCCAAGAGCGCTCCAGGCTGCGCCTAAATTGGCGTAGGCATCGGCCAAAGTGTTATCGCGATCCACCGCTTTTTGAAACTGTTCGGCCGCTTGCTGATACTTGCCGTGATAGTAGTAGAAAGATCCCAACTGCTGGTAAGGCATAGGATTGCCAGGCTCTAACTGGATCGCCTTCTGGCAGTTTTCGATTGCCTTGTCGAGCATGTTTTGTGCTTCATAAATGAGGGCGCTGCGCAGCAGCGGGGAGACATTTCCCGGATCGATTTCTTGTACTCGCTGGTATTCTTCGAGAGCTTTACCATATTGTCCGTTCGTGTGGTCGAGAAGACCGGCAGCCAGGTGTACCGCCACCGAATCGGGGTTGAGGGCTTCAGCCCTGGAGAATGAATGCTGTGCTTCCTCGAGATAGCGTTGCTGCTTTGTTCCGTTAAATTGCTGAATCTGAGCTTCGGAAATGCCAGCGACAGGAGCGGGAGAATGTGGATCTAAGCGGGCCGCCTCCGTCAATAGAGGCAATGCTTGATCGTAGTGGTAACTGTCTTTGCGGAGAGCATTGAGTCCCCGATCATAAAATCCCTTGGCGGCCGGAGAGATTGTGTCAGTGCTAATATTCCCACGTAATCGCAAGGCCGCGGAAACTACCCCTGACAATGCTCTTGGTATATCTTCTTCAATCTCAGGTGAATAGCGCGCCGAAAATTCCCGGAGATGCGCCTGGGAAACCAGATCGATGACCGAAGCTTTGACCTCAAGATCATTTCCGTCATGCTGTAATGTCACTTGCAAGACATGGGTAGCATGCAATTGTGTTCTGGCCTCTTCTGAGTTGTGAACATTGCTCCGCAGGGCCTCTGCTGGCGAGCTTACAGCCACCATCGCGCCACCACTGCGCAACTGTCTGAGCCGTTCGCTTACGTTCTGTAATATTTTCCCGCTCAACGCTGCCGCATCTTCCGAGCTTGATGGGACGATGATTGCCAGCCTCACCTTTGCAGGCCTGAGATATTCCAGAAGCGGCTCGCGCAACGCAGGGACCAGCCCCACAATCAGCAGGCACAACAGCAACGCAAAAGCGATCAGCGACGCCTTGCGTGAACGTTTGACCTGAAGCGGGGCTAGTACCTCGGTTGAATCCTGGGGACGCGCCGATGGCGAAGGATCGAGACATGGCAAGATCGCCGCATCCCATCGCCGGCTCAGACCTTCGGTGCGTGAACTTGGAGGTAGGGGACGGTTGAAAACATGGCTGGCCGGTTCTTCTTGGATTTCTGCACACGGCTGAGAGCCGGTTGTCAGCTCGTACAAGATCACTCCGAGGGCATAAATGTCGGAAGCCTTCGACGCCGGCTCGCCTCGCCATAGCTCGGGCGCCATATATCTTGGGGTTCCAGCCAGTTCGCCGACGCCAGTCATGGCTGCGTTGGCCAGCCCGAAATCGGTGATCACTGCCCGGAATTTGCCATCCGTCGAACGAGACAGGATCACGTTGGCGCACTTCAGGTCCCGATGAACGATTCCGCTGCGATGGGCCTCTGCAAGACCGGAGCATATCTGATGGGCAATCTCCAGCGCTTCCTTGGGGCTGAACCGCATGCCGGATGACAATGCGGCCGCCAGCGATTGGCCATCCAGAAACTCCATGGTCAGGAAATCGACCTCCCCATGGGCAGTAGCTGCGCTATGGATTTCGTTTACTAAACAGATGTTTGCATGGCGCACCTGAAGAGCGCTTTCCAGTTCTGGTGTAAGCAAACGGCGAAAACCGGCCTTGGCGGACTTGATGGCAATGCGCTGGTTGCGTTTACGATCAAAAGCTTCGTACACCACCCCCATTCCGCCCTCGCCAACCTCACGAACGATTTCGAAACGTTCGCAGATCACTTCGCCCGGCCGAAACGGCTTTTCCAAATCTTTGAAAACCAGCAGAGGCTGAAGCAGGAAGTTGCCCATCCGCTCTTCCCATTCCAGAGTTTCCGACGCTTCCTGATAAAGCTCGTCATCATCGTGACAGGCATCTTGCAAAAAGGATCTCCGCAGCTCTGCCGGCTGCTGCAAGGCGGTGGCAACCATGGTCATCAGGCGATGGTCTCGCTCCGGATCGTCTCTCATGATTTCCTGCTGAGCCGTTCGAATAGCCACCGGCGTGACCGTGCCCATTCCCGCTGGAGCGTGTGCAAGGTGAGATTCAGGGCCTGGGCTGCCTCTTCATCCGTAAGCCCTAAAAAAAACTTCAATTCCACGATGCTGCGCCGCTGAGGTGATTCCTGTTCAAGCTCATCCAGTAACGCATCCACGGCAACCGCCAACTCCAACCGGTTGTAAGTGCCTAAAACGCGGTCGGGAACCCCTTCCATGGGCAGCAATTCAACCGCGGGACGGGCACGCGCATAGTCGATCAAATACCGGCGCATGATCGTGGCGGCAATGGCAAAGAAATGCCCGCGATCATTCCATTCAATGTTTTTGGCCCGGACTAAGCGAAGGAAAGCCTCGTTGATAAGGGCCGTAGGTTGAAGGGTGTGGTTCTTTCGCTCATTGCGAAAATACCGGTCTGCAATTTTACGCAAGTCCGGCATGAGAAGCTCAAACAGATGAGACTCGGCGTCCCTGTCTCCCTCGCGCCATTGCTGCAGCAATCTCGTAATGTCAGCCGGATTGCTTGCCACAGACCCCCACAGACCCCCTTAGTTTGGAAGATTATAGTCCCAAACGACTAAAATGCCCCCCCAAGACATGCCGGAGAGCCACTCATAAAATGCGTTTCAGGCTTAAAAATCAAGGATTTATAGACCGAACCGCCGCAGTGCGAACAGCGAGCCGCTAGGTTTTGTTTACCTTCCCAATCTCGAAAACCAGGGTGATACTATGAGTTTCCTCTAATGGGGCAAAAACGAAAAAACTTTGATGCGAGTGGCTGGACATCAATAGTTTTCTCCGCTATATCTTACGGAACTCCCAATCACGAAAGAAATCATCGAGCAACCAGACCCTCGTTGCCAAAAACGACTGTAATACTGATTACTGATTAAGGAATGAGAGGATCGCTTATGAATTCAAGTTCAAGGATTTCGCTTGCGCTCATGCTATTGGGACTGTCAGTTTTAATGCCCGCGGCGGTTCAAGCCCAAGGAGGCGGCAACACCTGCGTGTTCGTATTTGGAACGATCAACGGCCAGACTGTAACTACTCCGTCCGTTATGGTGGTCGTGCCTCCAACCAGCGTTATACTTGGTCCAACACGGGTGCATGTCGACCCGGACAACTTTACGATTCTTGGGTTTACCCTCACCACGCCCGGGGCTGACCAAACTGTCAATGGTACATCTCTGTTTGTGCCAGGCGTTGATCGGACCGTTCCCTCCTACTCCGCCACCCTCGATGGCCTAAATGTGAGCAATAAGACTTGCCTGAACTTCGGCGTCACAACGCCCGCCGTCGAAATCGATGTACCTACAAGTGTGTTGACCGTGCCAGGCGCCCTCGTCGATACACCTGAAATCCCGATCAACGCCTTGGGGATCAATAAGACGGTGGCAGGGCAGACTCTGACCATAGATAGCCAAACGATCGTTATCCCGGGAGACACCGAGACAGTGCCAAGCCAGACAGTGGGTACACCTGCATGCACTATCGCGGTCGGTCTCAACGGTACCGTTCTAACCGCCCCGGTTCTGGCCTTCGATACGGGACTAGGCCAAGTCGTTCCTCCTCCTCAATCAAGCCCTAGGCCCCCAGGTTGCCAGGCGCAATGAGTTGTTAAGTCAAGCGGCGGAATCTTCAACGGCAAACATGTTTTTGTTCCGAAGAGGTGGCGGACTTTTTTCAAACCTCTCGCTCTAACTTTTATAAGGCCGAGTTAGAAACAGGCTGAAACAAAAGGAGAGTATATGAGTTCGCGTTCCAAAACCTTGATGAGTCTGATGCTGCTAGCCCTGATCGCTTTGTTGATGTCTCCTGCTGCTTACGCCCAAGTTGGCAATGGCGCTGGCGGCAACACCTGCGTATTTGTTTTTGGGACCATCGATGGCCGCACCGTTACCACCCCGTCCGTTATGATCGTTGTTCCCCCAACCTCCGTCGTTCTGGGACCCACCCGCGTGCATGTTGACCCTACCAGCCAGAACATTCTTGGCTTTACCCTGACTACGCCGGGTGCTGATCAAACCGTAAATGGTACAACCCTGTTCGTCCCAGGTGTGGATAGGACTGTCCCCTCTTTCTCTGCAACCATTAACGACCTGAACGTGAGCAACAAGACCTGCGTCAACTTTGGTGTGACCACTCCCGCAGTTCCCATCGAGGTGCCCGCCACCGTCCTGCAAACTCCTGTGAGGTAGTCCCCTCTATCACAGCAGCCACACCTGATAAGACAATCGCAGTCGACTTGAATGGTGTAGCAGAGTACGCGAACGCACTGGATATACCTTTTACGAGCCAGCCGTAAGGCGAAGGTAGGAGAAGTGCTGGCAGCCGCGGCCAGATTGTCGGGTACCGATCTGGCCGCCGCGCTTACCAATGAAAAGTTGGATCGAACGGCTGCTGTTCTTTGGTGCGATAAGGAGATTGCTATGATGATCAACACGACGATTCAATCCAGAAGTCTTCGGCTCCTGCTTGCCCTGGCATTGTTGGTTATGTCAGGGCGTTTTTCTTTGGCATCCACTCCGTCTATGGGAACGTTGAATCCCGTCGCCGGCTCGACTGCATCATGGACGGGAAGCGGTGTAGCCGGCGCTACCACAGATGAGACCACATGCGTCGACGGTATGGATTGCGACGTCTTCAGCATCACGCTCACCGGATCACCTTCGAGCTATGCTGGTTTCGTTCTCGCGGTGCGCATTAGCCATGCTGTGCCGGTCAACGATTATGATCTGTACGTTCACAAGGGAGGACTGACTGGCCCTGTGATAGCCAGTTCCACTACGGGAATACCGGAAACCGGCGAATCTGTAATCATCGATCCTACGGTCACAGGCACTGGGATCTACACCATTCATGTAGTGGATTCCTCGGTTGCGCCCGGCGACCCGATTCGTGGCACAGCAACCATCATCCTCACTCCGAATGTAAATCACCAGGCCGGCGGCACGGCGCCCACGTATGCGAGCTACGCGTCTCCGGCTGGACTGGGCGACAGTTCCGGCGAACCTTCTATCGGCGCCAACTTTAACTCCGGCCGCATCATGACACAGGCAGTTTTCGATACCCTGCAGGTCAGCTTTGATACTACTGTTTCTCCGGCAGTCGCGACCTGGCGGCTGAAAGATGGACCGAATACGAACATCACCACTTTTGATCCCATCCTCTTTACTGACTCGCAAACGGGACGCACGATCGTCTCGCAGTTGTTGGGCCCGACTAGCCTGTCTGCTTTTACCGACGATGACGGAGAGACTTACACCGTAAGCCAAGGTAGCGGCATAGCATCCGGCATCGATCATCAGACTGTGGGTGGGGGGCCATTCCGGCTTTGCACAACCGCCGAGTTGCTGGCCTCTCCCACAACGTGTGCGCAACTGGCGGCGCGTGGACCACTCACCCAGTATCCCAATGCCGTCTACTACGCATCTCAGGATTCCGGCGATGCGGCCATGGCCCTGAGCCAGGATGGCGGTCTGACCTATGAAGAAGCTCATCCCATGTACACGCTGGTCCAGTGTGGTGGCCTGCATGGACATATCAAAGTCAGCAGTAGCGGAATTGTCTACGTTCCAAATGCGCGATGCAGCGGCGTTCAAGGATTGATCGTATCGATGGACAACGGTCTCACCTTCACCGTGCAGCCGGTAACTGGGAGTACTTCCGGCACGAGCGATCCATCCGTAGGAATCGGCGCCAAGGGCAGAGTGTATTTTGGATATACCGACCGCAATGGACACGCCCGCATCACCATCTCCGATGACCAGGGCCGTTCCTGGCACGATGATAACGATGTTGGAATCCCATTCCAAATCCAGAACGCCGTATTTCCCGAAGTTATTGCCGGCGACAATGATCGCGCGGCCTTCTTCTTTCTTGGCACCCCTTCTTCAGGCAATGGCAGCGGTTCCGATGCCGGTACTCCATTCAACGGTGTATGGCATGGCTACATCGCCACTACCTACGATGGAGGCAAGACTTGGTTTACTGTGGATGCTACTCCCACCGACCCGGTGCAGCTTGGCGTGATCTGCACCCAGGGAACGACTTGCCCTGCGGGCACCCGCAACTTGCTGGACTTCAATGACATTACGGTCGATAAAAATGGCCGAGTCTTTGCCGCGTTTACCGATGGCTGCGTCAGCGCTGCTTGCATCGCCAAAGGAAATAATCCTGCGGCCAGCCACACCAAGACGGATAATGACGGCGCCACCAAAGCCACCATCATCCGCCAAGCCACCGGCGAAGGATTATTCCAAAGCGGCGATTCAACCCCGTTGCAGCCATAGCCCTGGTACAACAATGATGAAAAAAATCTTCCTGTTGGTTATCTTCACCTCCACCCTCTGGGCCGGCGCAAGACAACCGCTTCCAGAAATCTTGAAGATCAAGCTGGGAATGTCCTTTGACAAGGCCCATTCACGGCTCAATAAGATTGGCCATTTCAAGTCCGAAGATGAAGGCCAGGAGGTTTGGGCCCTCAATCATGACAGGCATTACGAATACGCCATTCTAGGATTTGATCGCGACCGCAGAGTGCGCTACATCACCGTTCTTACGTGTCCCGATGGGCAACCGGTGAATTATGAAGACATCGGCGATCTCAGCTCGGCAAATCGCTTCGGCCAACCGGGAAATCTTCGTTACACCTGGACCCTGCGCGACAAGAAAGACCACCTGAGTTATGAAGCCACAGTCAAAGGCAAAGACTTGCACCGCCTGGATCGCTTTTCGATCAAGCGTTTGGGAGTTCAGCAAGAGCAGGATTAGAACGGCGCTTGCCGCTTACATTCTTGTTTGGTGTATTCTGAGTTCCTAGGGCTAAAAGCCCAATGTCGCTTACTTGCACGAGTATCTCGTTTTCTGCCGCCCCTCTTTCCCCCAATGTCATCCTGAACGTAGCGCAGCAAGGAACCTCACAACTAAAACGATGATCGGCGCGGAGTGAAGGACCCCGAGAATGTTGAGAGCTTAATTACAGATACGAGGTGTTCTACCCGCGTTTATACCAACAGGCTTCCGATGGGCTACCACACTTATCTATGCAAAACTTAAATTCACATAATTCAACGACTTCGGTCAAATACCTCGGATCAGCAATTTAGAGGGAAACATCATCGGGGTCCTTCACTCCGCGCCGATCATAAACGTACATTGTGAATTTTTTTCACGCGCTACGTTCAGGATGACAGGGGAATAAGGGCATCGCAAAAACGGGCATTTCTGAAAGTAAGTGACATTGTGCTTTAGCCCTGCATACCGCCAGCCCATGCGAAATTCATCTCTGTATTTTCGGTGAGCAGGAAATAGTGCTCGTCCATTCTCAGAATGACAGGGGGGCGCTACACCGCTGCCTGAGTTGCCTGACCGGCAACGATATACCAGGTCACCAAGAGGGCAGAGAGAAGCGCCCCCGGAACGTAGCTGTTGGTCCGTCGGTAGGTAAATGTGGCAATGATCGCAACAATCACCATCAACGGCAGGAATTGAATTGCCACGATTGTGTTCAGCGGCTCAGCCGGGGTGAGCAATTGACCGTTTATAAATAAGGGAACATATTCGATGGTGAGGAAGACCAGAAATCCCAGCCCCAAAGCAGCAATATTGGTGGCATACTGGCGGAAGGTGCTGTCGCCCTTCACTGATAGTCCGTGCAATCCGCGCAAAGCGATCATAAAGAATGCCAGGAATGGAATGAGATAGACAAAGAAGTATTTGAAATGGACCGGGCCCATCAACTTCAGGGCAACTACCCAAAAACGAAAATCCACCTTAAACACAAGATCGACAAGAGACAGCACCGCATAACCAACGACGATCGTAGCCAAGGCAATCAACACAGAAGGCACCCAGCGCGTGACGAGCGTCGGCTTTCGTCCCAAACGAAAGCTGAGCACCAAGGTGATCACGCCATTCAGCAATGCCCACACCACAATCTGATTGGTAATCCCCTGGGGTAACAACCTTGAAGGCTTCAGCCATAACCCACCCCAGCCAAAGAATGAGTAGAAGCTCAGCACAGGAACAAACGCCGTAAGGATCAGGACCATCCACCAGCCCCACGTCCGGGTATCGCGACTGGCAATGGGGGATTGCGCGAGCCGGGAAAAGTAAGGTAGTTTCAGCAACACGTCGAATGCACCCAGCAGCAATACTACGAATCCAACCAGCGCAACCAAAGTGCCTGCTTCCTTCCAATACCAAATCTGGTTGTGGGCGCCCAGCGGTGTGCCTCCCTTGAGGTTACGCTGAAACCAATCCAGGCTGTAGCCGATAGCTTCGGAGGAGATGTGATCCATCGGATGAGTAACAGCGGGTGTAAATAAGACGCGGGCTGTGTTGTTTTCGACAGAACCATATAACGCGCCTGGCTGGACCGGCTGCTCAACGCCGAAGAGCTTCCAAAGTTTGCTGCTCTCGGTCACGTCGCGAGCCTTTGGAACTTTCCACATCAATTGCGAGAACTCATCATATTTGCTGAACACCAAGGCGAGGTTGCGAGGAAATTGCGGTGTGCCTTCAGCGGCGAAAGGCGCTCCCGTGCTTGAGCCTTCGAGAACCATCGCTTTGTAATCGTTGGGAAAGGCCGCAGCGGCTGCCAGGACTGTCCAGCCCCCCATGCTGTGACCTTCGAGGCCGATGTTCTCTTTGTCGACCATATCGAGGCTGCGCAGGAATTTGAGCCCATCAGGACCGCCAAACCCGTTGGCAAATGCCGGTGGAGCGCTGTAGCCATGACCGGTTTGATCAAGCGCCAGCACCACATAGCCTCGGCGGGCAAACTCGATGGCAAAACCATCCTGGGTTTCACGCGAATTGATATAGCCATGTACGGCGAGAATTCCGGGGGCCGGAGTTTGAGCAGTCGCGTTTGCAGGGATATACAAGAGGGCGCTCATTCGCAGGCCATTGGTTCCGGCAAAGCGCACGTCCTGGATACGAATTCCTCCGGAAGTCTGAATTAAATGTGCGACGAGCGAGCCGATAAAAACCAAAACTAATCCGGCAACCAAAAGCTTCCACTGATTCTTCAATGGTGTCTCCCATTTATCGAACAGCAGTATAGCAATGAGCAATCAGCAGTCGGCACTCAGCATTCAGGCCGCGCAGCAATTTGGGCTAAAGAGATGCAGTGTTTTGGGCATGGTTGGATTCTTGCTCATGTCGATCATTTTTCGTTGAGCCATTTGGGATTGTTAATCCGTAAGGCATCCACAAGGGTGCGACGGATGTGGTCCAGAAGCTGGGGATCGTTGGGCGCCGTTGCACCTTCGCGAATTGCCTGAGCTAGGAACCGGCTCTTTTCCTCGACCGAATTGCCGCTACTCACGAGCCGCGCCAGACGCGATGCTTCTGCGGCAGCGGCCTCCGGTCCCAGGCGCAGTTCGCGCTCGACGGTCGCCAGCAAATTCACAGCGACCCTGACATTGAAACGTTTGTCATCGTCCAGTCCAGATGCTGGCAGGATGTCATTCTCAAGAAACTCGCGGACAACTGCGAGCAGATCAGGAGCGGATGGAAGACTTGATGGCATAAAAAGTACTCAGCATTTAGCCCGCAAGCATTTTAGGCTATCATGGCCCTTGTCTAGGGAGACTGGATGCCTGCAAAGCGAACCCAGAAACTTGATCTGTATCAGCAACACAAAGCTGAGTACGTAGCGCCTCGTGCTCCAGCCTTGGTAAAAATCAGCCCGGCTCAATATCTCATGATCGAGGGCAAAGGCGAACCGGGAGGACAGGAATTCCAGTCGAAGATCGGAGCGCTCTACAACGTAGCCTTCACCATCAAGATGGCAAAGAAGTTTGCCGGTCAGGATTATGCAGTTTCCAAACTGGAAGGCCTGTGGTGGATTGCAGACAAAGCCAAGGAGTTTATAGAAGCGCCCAAGAGCCAATGGCTGTGGAAGCTGATGATTCGCGTGCCCGAATTCATCGCTGCAAAAGATCTTAAGGAGGCCATGGCCAAGCTCCGTGAAAAAGGCAAGCCGCCGGAAGTTTCTGAAGTGAAGCTCGCGCACCTGGCGGAAGGGTTATGCGTCCAGGTCTTGCACATTGGTCCGTATGATGAAGAAGCGATTACGATTGCCAGGATGAAAGAAACAGCCGGTGAAAATCGGCTATCATTCCATGGCCTGCACCACGAAATCTATCTTTCCGATCCGCGGCGCGTCGCTCCCGCAAAGCTCCGCACTATTCTTCGCCATCCAGTGCGGTAAGCGCAGATGAATGCTTCTCATCCAATAAACTCCAGGAAATCGTAAAGCGGCTCCTCCATGCGGCGCCCGATGGCAAAAGCTTCGACGCTACGCTGGGATTGGCCCTTCATCAGGCAGATGATCGCCCATTTTATGCATCCCCAGGCTTCCCAAAAACGCACTCGTGCAGGGTCGACGGCAATTCCACCAGCACGCTCGTAGGCAGCGAACAGATCGGCGCGTTGACCGATGCCACCCACTGGGTTCTGGCCTCCGAATCGCCAGGTCTTGACGCATAGCCAGCCCAGGTCTTGCATAGGATCGCCCAGGCACGCGAGTTCCCAATCGAGTACGGCCTGGATACGCTCTTCATCGCAAATCAGATTACCCATGCGGAAATCACCATGAACCACCGCGTCGTGTAGGCCGGCCAGAGGCATGTGCTCCTCGGCCCAGCGGAAAGCAACCTCAAGAGCAGGGACAGGATGATCATAGCGGTGATAAATATTGCGATAAACCGCGATCTGGCTCTGGGCACTCAGCTCCGTCAGGAAAGGCACACAGTTTGCTTCGATCTTGTGAATGCGAGCGAGAATCTCACCGCATTGCGCGGCAAAACTCTGGCGCAATGGAGCAAAGCGCGGTTCGCGCAGGATGCGCCGGGCGATGGTCTCTCCGGGCACATAGTCCATAATGTAACCCTCGCCGACCCCGCAATCCTCGGTCAACACAGCGCGAACAGTAGGCGCAGGCACGCCGGCTCGGCTGGCAGCCATCATCAGGGCGGCATCGTTTTCCCCGGCCACCAGCGGCAGCGTGGCATCGTCTCCCTGCCGTGAAGATCCGTTGGTTGTTTGCAGGATGAGCGGCAAGTTCGTGCTGCTTACCTGCGCCTTGAAGAACCACGTAGCTTTAGTTGCGCCCGCAGTAAGACGGCGCAGTTCGGAAATGTCACCTGGAGGTCCCAGCAGACGGCACACGGCATCATGCAGCCTTGCAACAATGCCGTCCTGTCTTGCGTCTGACATGCTTCCCTTTGTACTACGCGTGCACTTCGAAATCGCATTTTTGCTTGCAAATTCTTATAGGCTCAATCAAGAACCAAAACCTTTTTAGCCACGAATACACGCGAATTGACGCGAATAAAACAAGAATTGGAATCAAAAATGTTCTCTTCACACCCCTCCTGTGGCTGATTATCTCTTTTTTGATCTTGATTCGTGTTAATTCGCGTGTATTCGTGGCTAAGAAAGGTTTTAGGATTTCTCAGTGTCTCCGTGTTTGCTTTGGTTGTGGCTCTGCTGTGGTTGATTGTGGCTCTTCCTTTGCGTCCTTAGCGTCCTTTGCGGTTCAACAGATTCTCTCGCGCTTCGAATTCTTCCCGTCTTGGCCCCATAAAACCGAACAGGTGCCCCGCAATCTTTCTCATCTGGATTTCTTCCGAACCTTCTGTGATGCGATAGCGGCGATGATGGCGATAGATGTGTTCAAAGGGCTTGTGCCGGGAATATCCGATGCCCCCATGCACCTGCATGGCTCGATCAGCAGCTTCGCAGCAAAAACGGTTGGCCCAGTAATTACACATCGATACTTTATCGGAAAGACGCTTTTCAACTTCCGGTTTCGGCATCTGGTCCATCTCCCACGCGGTCTTGCGGATGAGCAAACGCAGCATTTCAGCCTGACTAGCCAACTCCACCAATGGCCACTGTATGGCTTGGTTTTCTGCCAGGACTTTGCCAAACGGCTTGCGCAACCGCGCATACTTTACGCTTTCTTCAATGCAATAGGCACCTGCTCCCAGCGAAGACGCCGCCTGGCGTATGCGGTTTTCATGAACGAAGTGCTGGGCGACCGCCAGGCCACCACCGATCTTACCCAACACCGAAGTTTCAGGTGCCCACACATTGCGAAAGCTCACGCGAGGATGATCCGTCGGCATATTGAAAGTCCAAAGATATTCCTCGATCTTCACTCCGGGAGCAGCCGAGGGCGCCAGGAAACAGGTAATGCCCGCGGCATCGCCATCTTTGCCGTGAGTGCGGGCAAATACCATGCAATGGGTGGCGATGTGCATTCCAGTGGTCCACATCTTTTCGCCATCGATGCGCCAGCCTTTCCGTCCATCGCGCTCTTCGGCAACCCCGCGAGTTTCCATGTGGGTGGCGTCCGACCCATGCTCCGGCTCGGTCAAGCCAAAAGCCACAGTTCGCGAGCGATCCAGTGTTCCGGGAATGAACTCCTGCTGCTGTTCAGGCGTTCCGAAATCGCGGAAAATTAATACGGTTGGGTGATTGCCAACGATGGAGTGCTCGTTCTGCAGATCGTTGTGCAGGCCCAGCCCTTTGGCTGCAAGATACTCGCGGATGACCGCCATCCACAGATTGGAGCCGTCCTGGCCTCCATATTCCTTGGGCAAGGCGAAGCGATGATGTCCGGCGCGGTCGGCGCGACGGCGAGCCTCACTTAGCAGCGCTTCCCAGTCAGGCCGGGGAAGCCCCCCATGCTCGAAGTCGGTGCGCGCCCACTCGCGCCGGTGATCAAAGAACCGAATATTGTCGTCCACCTGCTCGAGAGGCTTGATCTCGGCTTCGATGAAGCGGTCGAGCGTGCCCAAGTATTGTTTGAGGGCCTCGGGAATTTCAAAGTCCATTCAGATGTTCTCCCGGCAACTATTGCTTGGGCATCGTATCAGGAATTTGAAATTGATAATTTGTAAGTTGTAATTTTGAACCTGGACGCCGAATCTCTCGATTCGCAGAAAAAGGGCCACAAACGCTGGTAGTGTCTGTGGCCCGAATGGTAGCCAATGACAAGAGAGTTCTTTATTGCAGCCCGGCATGGACGGCCTGAATCAGGGTCCCCGTCGAGGTGTCCTGATCCAGATTCCACAGCATGGCTCCCGCCAGTCCTTGGCTCTTCAAGTAATTCATTTTGAATGCGATCGAGGTCGGATCGTCAAATGTCCAGAACGTGCTCCCGTCAAACAACCATGGTTCTTGTGACACGGGCTCGCGGAACTGCTGGAAGTTCGGCATGATCTGCACAATGTGCGCATACGTCGCTCCAGCCGGGTCTGGTGTTCCCGTCTGGTAGAGACCGTTGTTGGTGTTGGGGACGCTGGTCCAGTCATAGGCAAAGAAGGGAACGCCCATCAGCAGTTTCGAAGTGGGAACACCCGCAGCGAGATAGCTCTGGATGGTTGCGTCAATGTTGTGGGTCGCAGTGGGACTTCCACTTGGCCCGTAGAGCGGCGCGACAAAGTTGGTCGTCTTTTCCCAGGGACCGGCATAGCCGTATGTTTCAATGTTGATGTAGTTCAGGTAAGGATGGATAGAAGCGAGCGGCTGGGGACCAGTCGCCCAACTGCCGGGCGTTCCAGCAATGGTCAGCAGAAGATTCGGTCGAATCGCGTCAAGCTGGTTGCGAAACATGGCAAGCATGTTTACGTAGTTCGAGGTATCCGCGGAGCCAGGCCACTCCCAATTGATGTCGATGCCATCGAACAGGCCGGCTGCGCTCACACCGGGCGCGATGTTGCCGTTGATGAACATGTCAATGCAAGACGAAACAAAGCCGGCAACATTTCCAGGCTGGGCCGCAGATTTGAATCCGCTCGAAAGCTTGGCCCCACCAAGCGAAATGAGCACCTTCAAATTCGGGAATTTTGACTTGAGCTCCTGCAGTTGATGAAAGCTCCCATAGAGGCCCGGGACCGAGGTGCTGTCGGCTGTCCCATCCACACTGTTAGCTGTAGTGTATCTCTGCTGATAATCGGCATTGGGATCGGCGATGGCACAACTGTTGTTGGCAACGTTAGCGAAAGCATAGTTGATAATCGTCAACAGCGGGGCAGAGCCGCTGGTGACGACGGTTTTCACATAGTAGTGGCTGGAGGGTCCCCACTCAGGGAAGTAGCCGGTAAGTATTTTTGGATTCGTCCCATTCACCGTAAAGCTTTGGCTGCCATTGATCGGAGGACCGGCATTGGGGTCATTGATTACCGTACACGTCCACGAAACTGTGTGATTGCCGGCGCCCAGATTATTGAAAGTCGTACCAGTCGCCGGGCAGGTATTGTCCTGCGGATCGATGAATGGATTCGCGAAGTTGCAGAATTGCTGGCCGTCAAGGCTAACCGGGGCGGTCACTGTCGATTGAGCGGGAAAGTTCCTGGTGACGGTTACGGTCACCGGTTGGCCAGACGCGACTGGCGAGGCCGGTGTAATCGAGAGATTGAGCGAACATTGGTCCGTCTGTGCGACGGCAGATAACGCCAGCAGGAAACATGAAAGCAACAAGAGGCCAACCCGCAGTCGATGTCGCCTGTGCGGCCCAGTATATTTTTGGCCCGAGGTAGATTTAGGGCACAAGAAGCGAACAAGATGCATCATACGTCCTCCAGAGAAGTTGGGAGCCATACACCCGTGCTGTAGGTATGGCTCCCGAGTTCGTTCCTCAACTACGGCCTTACTGTGCTTCGATCCACGAGTCATACATTTGATGAGTGGTGTTCCCAAAACTGCCGAAGCGGGCCCGCACTTGAACTTGAGTGAGATCCTGCCCGGCACTGAGGGAGACCACATCCGTCCGCTGCGGTTGACTCGTGCAGCTCCCGCCAAAAACTCCCATGGAATAGATGGTGGTCCAAGTGGCCCCTCCGTTCAGGGAATAATCCACAGCAAAGCCCTCCGCCTGGGCGACCACGCAGTTCCCGGCCGACGTGATTTTGAGGTTGACTGTTGTCCGTGGACTCGGACCAGCGCCGAAGCCACTCCAGATCTCGCCACCTCGGGCCTGGGCCCCGCCAGGCGAACCGCTGGAAAAGGTACTGGGATTGCCATCCTCGGCGTTCCCGGGATTTGCGTACGAGAGGAGGCTGTTCATCGGGTTGGCAACCGTTGGACGGAGGATCACCAGGGGCCGGATAACCGTCAGAGTCGCGGATGCCGAATGGGTGGGTGTACCACCGCTGTTTCCGGTGACGGTGAAGGTTGTGGTTCCCCCCGCTGTTGAGCTTGACGTGTTGATGGTCATAGTTGAGGTTCCCCCGCCGGCGATGGTGCTGGGGCTGAACGAAGCCGATGCTCCGCTGGGTAGGCCAGAAGCACTCAGTGGAACACTGCCCGTGAATCCATTGAGCGCGGTTATTGTCACCGTGTAAGTCGTGCCACCTCCGGCCGTGAGGGTCTGGCTCGCCGGAGAAATGGCAATGGTGAAGTCGGTTACGCTGAGTGTTACTCCCGATGCGGCCTTCGCCCTGGGACCACTGGTTCCGGTTACGGTCAACGTGGAGTTGGCGGACGGCGTAGTGCTGGAAGTCGACACCGTCATGGTCGAGGAGCCCGCTCCGGTGATGGTCGCGGGACTAAAGCTGGCCGTCGCCCCCGCCGGCAATCCCGCTACCGTCGGCGTGATAACACCGCTGAAGCCGTTCAGCGCTGTGGTAGACACCGTGTAGGTTGTGGCGACTCCTGCCACTACCGTCTGTGTGGCCGGGGTCACGGTTATGTTGAAATCCAACACTTTCAGCGTAACTGTGGCTGCTTGCGCCAGTGTTCCGTTCGTGCCCGTAATGGTCAGAGTCGAGTTGGCCGCTGGGGTCGTACCCGAAGTAGTGACCGTCAGCGTCGATGTACCCGTACTGCCTGTAATCGTGCTGGGATTGAAGCTGGCCGTGGCGCCGGCAGGCAATCCCGTTACGCTCAAGGCCAAGTTCCCGGTCAGCCCGTTCACGGCCGTGGCGGTTACCGTGTAAGTAACACTTCCCCCGACAATCACCGACTGCGTCGCTGGAGTGGCTGTCAAGGTGAAGTTCCTCACTCCGAGAGTTGCCGGTGCGGTTTTGACAACCGTCCCGCTGGTTCCCGTGACGGTCAGTGTCGTGTTCCCTCCAGGTGTAGCCGCAGTGGTGGCCACCGTGAGCGTCGAAGTCCCCGATGCACCCGCTAGCGTGACAGGACTGAACGAGCCGCTAGCTCCCGCAGGCAGCCCGCTGAGGCTCAGAGTTACCGTTCCTGTAAATCCTCCCAAGGGCGTTACAGTCACGGTGTAAGACGCACTTCCACCCGCCGTGACCGTTTGCGTTGACGGACTTATGCTGACGGTAAAGGCGCTCGCCACCGTCAGCGATACCGTCGTGCTGTTGATGGCGGTCCCGCTGGTTCCGACGATTGTCAAGGTCGAGCTCGCGGCCGGCGTGCTCGCAGCAGTGGTCAGCGTCATGGTTGTGGTCCCGGATCCGCCGGTAATGGTGGCCGGACTGAAGCTGGCAGTCGCTCCTGTAGGTAGCCCGCTAACGCTTGGGGTAATCGTTCCCGTAAATCCATTGACTGCTGCAAAGGTCACGCTGTAGGTGGTGCTATCGCCCGCGGTCAAGGTTTGTGTCGCCGGCGTTGCCGTGACGGTGAAGTTTTGCAGAACCAGAGTTACGTTAGCCGATTTCGCGATTGACCCGGTGGTACCCGTTACGGACAAGGTCGAATTCCCGCCATGCGTTGATGGAGCTGTGGTCACAGTCAGGGTCGACGTACCTGCTCCGGTGATGGTGGCTGGACTGAAGCTGGCTGTGGCTCCGGCCGGCAATCCGGTTACGCTGGGCGTGACCGTGCCGCTGAACCCGTTCAAGGCCGTAGTCGTTACGGTGTAGGTGGCGCTTCCTCCTCCCACTACCGTCTGCGACGCTGGGGTGACCGCAAACGTAAAGTCCACCACGCTCAAGGTCACCGTTGCCGTATGCGCCAGTGTCCCATTTGTTCCCGTGATCGTCAGCGTCGAATTTGCTGCCGGTGTGGTTCCCGAGGTAGTTATCGTCAGGATCGACGTGCCCGCTCCCGTGATCGTTGCTGGGCTAAAGCTGGCCGTCGCCCCGGCCGGCAATCCTGTTACGGTCGGAGTAACCGTACCATTGAACCCATTGACCGCGGTAGTGCTCACCGTGTAGGCCGCACTTGTCCCAATCAGCACTTGTTGCGTAGCTGGGGACGCCGCGATGGTGAAGTCGCCCACACTCAACGTAACTGGCGCGGTTTGAGTGATGGTTTTGTTGGTACCCTTAATCGTCAGGGCAGAGTCGGCCGCAGGCGTGGCATTCGAGGTCGTTACCGTTAGCGTCGATGTTCCGGTGCTGCCCACGATGGTTGAGGGACTAAAACTCGCCGTCGCGCCTGCCGGCAGGCCCGTGACTGTCAAGACCACGTCTCCCGTCAGTCCGTTCAGCGCCGTGCTGCTGACTGCATACGTCGTAGTTCCCCCGATTCCCACTGCTTGCTTCGCTGGGGACGCTGCCAAAGCGAAGACTGGCACCGCATTCACGGTGAGTGTAACGGTCGTGGTGTGCGTAACGGACCCGCTGGTCCCAGTAATTACAAGCTGGTAGGTCCCGCCCGCTGCTGCGCCAATCGTAAGGGTCAAGAGCGAAGAACCCGCTGCTTGGGGAATTGAAGCGGGGTTAAAGCTGGCCGTAACGCCTGAAGGCAATCCTGAGATGGTCAGAGCGACATCGCTGTTGAAGCCGGCGACGGGTGAGGCCGACACTGTGAATTGGTTGGGTTTCCCAGGGACGGGTGTTGCGCACAACGAGAAGTCCGGTACAGTCGGACCGTTGACGAAGGCAAACATGAAAGTCCCGTAGACGTTGTCCTGAAGCACCTGGACATCTGTCGGCCCCTCGTAACCGAAGCACGGACCGGTGAGCGATAGCTTCGCCGTCTGAGTGGCGCTATCGGTCGTCCCGGTCGTAAATTTGTGACCCCAAGTTAGCGTGTTGGCTTTTAACAGGTTGTTAACCAGGTAATTCTGGACAATCCGCGAAACCGGCTTGCCATACGTGACTGAGTATTCGTCCGACGCCGTCTGCCCTTTCGTTGACGTGGCTTGGTATTTGAGTGAGAACGACTCCGTTAAGGGCTGGCCTGCATTCGGGGGCGGCTCGTAGGCAAACGTCTCGCCTGCCTGCAAATCGAAGCGATTATCTGCGCTGGTGGTGCTTCCTGGGGGCACAGTTAGAACGTAATTAGGATCGGTGAACGGGTCCCTCTTAAGGATCGCCTGGAAGTCGGCGGTCGTGAGCCCTGGCCCCGTTCCATCTGCGGCAGGTTCGGCCCAACGGCGAGCCAGCGCGTCAGCGATTCCTGGTGGCAGGGTGGTCGGATCCTGAATCGCATCCTTGAGCCACTTCACGTACACCGGAACCACATCCACTTCGTTGGCGGGGTCGTTCGAGTCAAAGGCGTAGCCGGGTATCTGAGCGTTGTTGGTACCGGTGATCGTGAGATTAACCACGGGGTTAATCCACAGCAGGATGATGTCGTAGTCGTGGTTGATCCCGTCCGTGGGGCTTAGCAGTCCGGGCACCTGAATGTCGAAACTGCTGGTTTTGTTGATGTCAATCGAGAAGCCATCTTCCGACTTCTCATTAAAGGTTCCTGAAGCGGTTATGCACAAAGGACTCCCTTGCATGCATTCGGTTGGGTACTTGGGAACTTTTACGGGTATATTAAGCGAAACCTTCAACTCACTCGAAAATGAGCTGCTAAGCGACGCACTCGTGCCGAGCATCGTGCTGGAGCCATAGTCAACGAAGCTCTTCGCTCCAGGAGGAGCGTAGATCACCGAGAGAACGGCATACTTGGGCTTGATGTTTCCATCGGAGAGCGGCGGGCCGACCGTAAAGGCCTGGCTGCCGGACGCCGCGCCGCTTCCGCCTGGACCGGCGCTCGTGCACGACCACTCGAGCGCATGAATTCCTGCCGGCAATACCTGGTTCGAGGAGCAAACGGTCGCTGTTGCACCACCGCACAACTGCTGATGATCCAGGCTGACGCTTTCACTGCCGGTGTTGCCGGGCGCGAGACCCTGCAGCGTAGCGGTAATTGCCATCGGCTGACCTGCAGGCGGCGGCGACGGGTCGAATATGAATCCAACAGAGCAGCCGCTCCCGGATTGCGAGGGTGCTTCCAGCACGGTCAGGCCGACGGTCGTGGATGCCTGGACTCCACCGCTGCTCCCGGTGACGGTAAACGAATAGCTTCCAGGCTGGACGGTTGACGCCACGTTCACCGTCATGGTCGTGAAACCAATGCCGGTGATGGAGCCTGGGT
The DNA here is from genome assembly GCA_035939495.1 of Candidatus Angelobacter sp. GTDB lineage: Bacteria > Acidobacteriota > Terriglobia > Terriglobales > Acidobacteriaceae > Angelobacter. The sequence goes on from DASZFU010000007.1 coordinate 28,530, forward strand.
TGAAGCTGACTGTGACGCCCATCGGCGTTCCGCTAGCGCTCAGGCTCACCGTCCCGTTGAATGCAGAGGCTGCATCCGTGGACACCAGGTAGGTGCTGCTCTGGCCGACGACAATGGCCTCCGCGGAAGGTGACGCGAATACCGAGAAGCCGGTTCCCGGCACAACCTCCAGCACCGCACTGGTGACGTGAGTTTCAGTTCCGCTGGCAGTTGTGACGGACCCCAGGATGCTGAACGGGTAGATTCCCACGGGGATCGATGAGAGAGTGGCGACCGTCAGGGTCGAGGAGCCAGCTCCGCTGAGCGAAGCCGGGCTGAAGGCGGCGGTGGCGGTTCCCGGCAGGCCGCTGGTGCTGAACACCACGGGGCCTGTGAAACCACCCAGGGTCGCAAGGGAGACTGTGTAGCTGACGTTCCCACCGGCTGTGGTCGTTTGCGAGGGAGATGTTGTCGAAACCTGGAAAGTCGTCGCCGGAACGAAGGCGAACATGAACGTCCCGTAGACGTTGTCCTGATAGACCTGGAGGTCCGTGGGGCCGGTATATGGGGCGGCAGGCCCCACCAGCGTCAACATCGCAGTCTGGTCCGCAATCTGGGTGTTGGTCTGCTTGGTGACGTTCTTCAAAGTGAGAGTTTCGGAGGCGGTGGAGTTAACACTCAGGCTGCCGGTCAGGTGATTCTTAATAAAATCATGAGTCCCTGCCGTATCCGGCGAGGTGAAGCTGAAACCGACTGTGTAGGTGTCGGTTACGCTGTGCGTTTGTTGTGTTACTGCTTCGTATTTAAGCGCCAACGTTTCCGTCAAGGGCTCGCCTCCATTGGGAGGAGCCGCGTACGCAAAAGTCTCGCCCGTCAGTCCAAAACGAGTCTGATCGATGGTGGTCGCACCATTGGCGAAGGGGTCGCGGGCCAGGATCTTGGCATAGTCGTCCGTGGTAAGCGAAGTTCCCGACCCATCCGTCGGTTGGTCAGCCCAGGTGCGCGCGAGCGCGAAAGCGACTCCCGGAGGCATGAGCGAAGGGTTCTTCAACCAGCCCACGTAGACAGGAACCACATCCATCTCGCCGACGGGGTCGTTCGGGTCAAAGGAGAGGCCCGCCCATTGCAGGTTGTTTGCCCCGGTGATCACGAAATTAGCCACCGGGTTGACCCACAGCAGGACAACGTCGAAGTCATGATTGATGCCAGCAGCGGAGCTTTGCGGTCCGGGCACCACAATGTCGGACGACTGAGTCTTGCTGACGGCGAACGAGAGGTCGCCCTGCAGTGCCTGCGTAAAAGTGTCTGTCAGGCTGGATGTGACCTTGAAATTGAAGAGCGCATCCCCTGCTTTATCAAATTTGGGGATCTTGTAATTGAGCCCCGCTGTAAGCGTCGAGCCCAGACTCGTTTGGCTGGAGAACGACTCACTCAACGAGGTGCTGGTGCCCAGCGTTGTGCTCGTGCCGTAATCGACGCTGCTGTTCTGCCCCGGAGGCGCGTAGATCACGGAGAGAACCTGGTACTTGGGATTGATGGTTCCTGGCGTCCCTACCGAAAAGAACGGAGTGGCGGAACCCGTGCCGTCTTTTGTGTGGTCTCCGCCCGTGTTGGTACTAGTGCAGCTCCACACGAAAACATGCGAACCCGCAGCCAAGGATTGGCTGGGCACCACACAAGGACTGGAGTCCGTTGCAGTACAAAGCTGCATGTAGTCAAGAGCGATGGCTGCTTGCCCGGTGTTGCCAGTGACCAGCCCCTGGAGAGTGGCTGTAATCGAGAAAGGTTGATTCGCCAGGGGCTTTGGCGGATTGAGGGCAAAATTAACGTTACATCCAGTTCCACCCTGGGTGAGTGGATAGGACAGCAGCACATCAATGGTCGTCGTCACTTGTTGATTGCCGCTTGTCCCAGCGATGGTAAGCGTATAGCGTCCCGCGCGCATCCCATTCAGTACGGTATTCAGCGTCAAAGTAGAGCTACCTGTGCTAATGATCGAACCAGGGCCAAATGTGGCGTTGGCGCCGGTTCCGTTGAATGGGCTCAAGTCTACGCTCAGGTTCACAATTCCGTTGAAACCGCCCAGCGGTGTGCTCTTCACCGTCCAGACGGGGCTTTCCCCAACGAGTACAGCTTGCACGGGAGGCGAGACCTCTAGGACGAAGGGGGCGGCAGGCACCACCACGTTGACTGTCTCGCTCTGGCTCAGCGTGCCGTTGGTTCCAGTGATGGTGATCGGATATGTTCCCGGACCAAGGGACGGATCAACAGTAGCGGTCAAAGTAGAAGAAGCTGTTCCGCTGATCGAAGTTGGGGAGAAACTCGCACTGATGCCTGCGGGTGCGCTCGCACTGAGCGCTACACTTCCGCTGAATCCCGCGATCGCCTGGCTGGACACTGAGTAGGTGGCGCTCTGGCCTGCAAGGACTGTCCGAGAGGCAGGCGATCCTGACAGCACGAACGTTGCCGGCCCCACAACCACGTTGACAGTGATGCTGTGGGGGGCCAGGGTACCGCTGGTTCCGGTGACGGTGATGGTGTAGTCTCCCGGCACAGTAGATCCCAACGCGGTTAGCGTCATGGCGGATGGAGTTGCCGGAGTCATCGGGTTCGGGCTAAAGCTTGCCGTAAGTCCTGCGGGTAATCCGCTGGCGCTCAGGGTCACATTTCCCTTAAAGCCGTTCTCAGCCAAGGCCGAGATGGTGTAACTGTTGCTTCCGCCCGGGGGCACCGTCTGCGAGTCAGGAGTTGACCACAACGAGAAGTCCGGAATCGGCGCAGTGGGGCTGAAGCCAAACATGAACGTGCCGTAGAGGTTGTCTTTGAAGACCTGAATGTCGGTAGGGCCGGTGTAGGTAGAGCCGGGGCCGGTGAGCGACAGTGTGGCAGTTTGGGCGCTGTCCTGCTTGGCGGACTGCGACACCACATTCTTCCAATCGAGTTTTCTGGCATCCTTCACTGATGCCTTGAAATTGAGGTCTAGCCACGCGGCAATGGGGATTGTAATATCCGCCGAGAATTGCACGCTGAAAGAAACCGCAAACTCATCCGTGGCTTTCAGTCCCTCCGTGCGGGTGGCGTCATACGAAAGGGTCGCGGTCTCCGTGACCGGCTGACCTCCATTCGAAGGCGGCTCATAAGGTAGCGTTTTTCCAAGCGCGAGATCGAAACGGTGATCGGTGGTGGTTGTGGTGCCCGCGATCAACGTTGGAACATAAGAAGGATTCGAGAACGGGTCACGCGCAAGGATGGTGTTGAAGTCATCGGTCGTGAGGCCGGGACCGGATCCGTCAAAGTTCGGATCCGCCCAGGTTCGAGCCAGAGCCGCCTTCACGTCCGGGGGCATCTTCGTCGGGTCCTTTAGCCATGCCACGTAAAGGGGTACGACGTCCACTTCGTTTGCGGGATCTCTGCCATCAAAACTTAATGCCGACCACTGCGCGCTGTTGATGCCGGTAATTGTGAAATTGATGACCGGATTGAGCCACACCAGAATAACGTCGAAATCATGATTAATCCCGTCGGTGGAGTTCGCTGGACCGGGCACGATGATGTCGAGCGTGTCCGTCTTGTCAACCTCAATCGAGTTGATCGTGTCCAATGTGTGTGTCCAGCTCTTAGAAAAGCTGGCGTTGACGCCGATGTCGAGGACCTTCTTGATGGTGGCTTTGATCGCGGCGGTTACGGTCACGGCGGTGTTATCCGAAAACGTACTGTCAATCGAGCTAGTGGCGCTGAGCAGTTGGCTCGAACCGTAGTCGACCGTGCTCTTTTGGCCGGGTGGCGCGTAGATGACGGAGAGAACGGCGAACTTGGGCCGGAGGCTCCCGTCCTCCATGATCCCCGACGGCTGTGCCACCGGCATGGTTTGCGTACCCGAACCGGTGCCGCTTCCGCCCGGGCCATCCGTTGTGCATGACCATTGCAGCGCATGCGTTCCTGAAGCCGGAGCGTTTTGGGTTGCCGAACAAGAGGGCGCTCCAGAAGCGCTACAAAGCGGCTGGCTGTCAAGATTGACGACCAAGGATTGATTGTTGCCGGGCGGGATTCCCGAAAGCGTCGCGGTGTACGTTACGGGTTGGCCTCCCACTGGCTGCCCCGGCTTGAACGTGACCACTACCTGACAACCGATTCCAGTCACGGCAGGCGGACCCGAGACGATGAGGTCAACTGTCGCCGTGGCTTGAGGCAGACTGCCGCTGGTCCCCGTGATCGTGAGCGACGGTGTATCTCCGGCGGGCGTGGACGATGACGTGGTGACCGTCAAGGTCGAGGTGCCGGCGCCACTGATTGAAGTGGGATTGAAGCTTCCTGAAGCGCCCGCGGGAAGTCCGCTAATGCCCAGGTTGATGACTCCATTGAAACTGGGGCTCTGCGTGCTTGACACCAGGTAGGTGGTGGTTCCATTGGCGGTAACTGCTTGTGCCGGAGGCAAAGCGAAGAGTACAAAGGGCGCCGGACTCACAACCAGCCTGACGGTCGTGGTATCAGTCACGCTTGCGCTGGCCCCGATTACCGCGATGGTAAAGTCTCCGGGCGTGGAGCATGCCGGCACGGTCATGGTTGAAGAACCCGAGCCACCACTGATGGAAGCCGGATTGAAAGTCACCGCAGCGCAGCCGGCAGGCGCTCCGGTCGCGCTCAGGTCGATGTTTCCCGTGAAGCCATTCAATGGTGAAGCCGTCACAGTGTAGGTGGCAGTGCCGCCGGATGCGGTCACTTGCGAACTGGGCGCCGCCGACAAGGCGAAGTCCGGCGCTGTGGTCGGAACAAAAGCGAACAGAAACGTTCCGTAAATGTTGTCCTGATAAACCTGAAGGTCCGTCGGCCCTGTGTAGCCGGCGCTGGGGCCGGTAAGCTTGAGAGTGGCCTTCTGTCCGAGATTTTGCGTCGCGGTCTGGGTGACTGAGTTCGTAATGTCGATCTTGTGCTCGTCTTTAAACGTGGCCGCGAATATGCCCTTGAAGGCGGAGATTGACCCGCCGATGCTGTAAGTCTCGATGTATTCATCTATGTGTGCCAGGCTTTGCGTGGAAATTGTCGTATAGGCAAGCGAGAACTTCTCTGTGAGGGGCTGCCCGTTGTTCGCTGGTGGCGCGTACGAAAACGTCTGTCCGGTAAGATCGAACCGCGCTGGATCAATGGTTGTCGAACCATTCGCGAACGGGTCCCGCGCGAGGATGGTCGCAAAGTCGTCCTGGGTCAGTCCCGGGCCGGATCCGTCTTCGGGTGGCGCAGCCCACGTACGTTTAAGCGCGTTCGCGACGCCGGCTGGCATCGTCGTCGGGTCCTTGAGCCAAGCCACGTAAACGGGCACGACGTCCATTTCGTTCGCGGGATCGGCCGTATCAAAGCCATATCCCATCCATGACACCGTTGTGCTTGATGTGGCAGTGAGATTAACAGTTGCGTTCAGCCACAGGAGAACAATGTCGTAGTTATGGTCGATCCCATCGGCGGAGTTCGCCGGGCCTGGCACTATGATGTCGGATGTGGTCGTTTTCTTGACTGCGATGGATGACGTGTTGTCTACCCCCTGCGTCCACGACCGTGACTCGTCGATCTTGAGTAGTCCTCCCAGTGTAAGTCCCAGTGAAATAGTCTTAGTGTTCGAAGTCGAATGGTCATACGCGGTCGTGGCGCCGGTCGCGGTGCTTGTGCCGTAGTCCACCGAGCTTTTTTGTCCCGGTGGCGCGTAAATTACAGACAGCACAACGAATTTGGGATTGATGCTGCCCGTCGGTGGCGGTGGAGGGGCTACTGTAAAGGTTTGGCTGCCACTCACTGGGGGACCGGCAGCAGGGTCATTAATGACAGTGCACGTCCACGAAACCGTATGAGTGCCGCTGCCCAGGTTATTGAAGACCGTACCGTTCGCCGGGCAGGTATTGTCCTGCGGATCGATGAAGGGATTCGCGTAGCTGCAGAATTGCTGGCCGTCAAGGCTAACCGGGGCGACCACCGTCAATTGAGCGGCAAAGTTGCGGGTGACGGTCACAGTCACCGGCTGGCCCAGTGCGACCGGCGAGGCCGGCGTAATCGAGAGATTGAGCGAACATTGGTCCGACTGTGCCGCCACCGGCCCTGCCAGCAAGAAACACGAAAGAAGCATGAGGGCGACGCGCAGCCACGATTGCTTATGGCTCCTGATGTCTTCCCGATTCGAGGGGAAGTTAAAGCGTAAAAAACGGGTAAGACATTGCATGTCGGTTCTCCAATAACAAAAATTTCAGCGGTAGTTCAAATGCAAGTCGTGCGGTCCAGCGCTCGATCAACACTCAATCGGTTAACTAAGCTGGCGCTGCCGGCAGCTCCTCTACTGGACTGACAAGAGCTATTCCTATTGAATGCTCCTGCTAGTAGTACTCTTTTATGGAGTGGTGCTTTCTTGCGAAGTGAGGGAAGCTTACCAGCGCGATGATCGCGGCAGCGTGGCAAATTCGGAAGAGTTGCCAACATTCTTAACTTGTACTGTGAGATTGGAGAGATGTTGAGGAAAGTAAGATTAACAAACGAAAAACACCAGGAACAAAGGAAGCAAGAGAATCATCACAGAGCGCGAAGAATACGATAGATGTTTTTCTTTCAGAATCGACACTCTTTAGTAATCTGTGTCTCTTTGTTCAATCACACGCTTTTCCCGGTGATTGCTTTACAAAGGCAAGCTATAAGGCCTGACGTATTTGAAAGTTAGCTTTGACGCTGTGAAAAGGGGAAAAGCTAAGCCCTTCCGTCTTACATTTGTAACATGTCAGCCCAGAGAGTGGCATGTTATAAGCATTTCAAGGAATAAACCCAAAAGCTCATACACACGCATACGGGTGCGTACCCGTTTGTGGAGTTGTGTGTGCCCGGTTGATTTATAAATCCAAGACTTTAATAAGGAGAAGGTAATCATGAACAAATTTTCGGCTGGACTCTGTGTCATGGTTTTAGCGCTGGTGGCAGGAGCATCGGCACAGACTGCTGATTGGAAGGGGTTCTATGCTGGCGGAAATGCCGGCGGCGTCAAGGGCAGTGAGGACTCTTTTACAAGCACGGTCTTCGACCAAGTGGCCGGCTATTTCGCGCAAAACAGCATTCCGGCGATCGCGGCGGCCGGCAAGCAGAAACTGAGTCCGCGCGGTTTCACCGGCGGCGGTCAGGTGGGCTACAACTTTCAGCATAATCATTTCGTTCTCGGGTTCGAGACTGATTTCGGGGCGATGCACGTGAACGATGATTTTGTGAGCACCTTGACCTATCCCTGCTGCTCTCCTACAACCCTCACCGTAAAACAATCGGCGAGCACGGATTGGCTATGGACTGCTCGCCCTCGCTTCGGAGTGGCTGCCGGCCCAGTGCTTTTGTACGGCACTGTAGGCCTTGCCATGACCAACCTCAATTATCAGGCACTGTTCATTGACACCTTTGCAGCCGCACACGAAAACGGTGGTGTGGACGAGATTCGGACGGGTTGGACCGGGGGAGGTGGCGTCGAGTTTAAGCTCAGGAGTGGAAGCCGTTGGTCGCTAAAGGGAGAATACCTGTTTGCGGATTTTGGCCAGGTAAAGACAACCAGTACCAATCTGACGTCAACCGTGCCACCCTTCGCGTTCCCCAGCAATGTATTTACCCATCAATCTGATCTGCAACAGCATATCTTCCGTACCGGATTCAACTATCGTTTCTGAATCTCACAGTGGCCGGCGCTCGGTTTCGTGGTTCGGCAAACAACTTCCAAACTCTAAACTAAGTGACATTGGGCTAAAGCCCAATGTCACTTACTTTTAGAAATGATCCGTTTTTCTGATGCCCTTATTCCCTGTCATCTCGTGCAAAGTAAATGACATTCGGCTTTAGCCCCTACGGTCGTCTTTCATTTTTTCCCTTAGATAGCTCTGCTAGAATCCCCGGGATGACCCATGAACCAGCGCTCTATCTGGAAGATCTCTACGTAGGCCAGCGATTCACATCCGATAGCTATCGGATAGAAGAAGACCGGATCAAAGCCTTCGCGGCAGAATTCGATCCGCAGCCCTTCCATCTTGATGAGGCAGCCGCGAAGGGAACAGTGTTTGGCGGACTGGCGGCAAGTGGTTGGCATACCGCGGCAGTGGCCATGCGTCTTCTAGTCGACGGGGGCCTCCCATTGGGCAATGGCATTATTGGACTCGGTGGCGAATTGGCATGGCCGAACCCGACCAGGCCTGGAGATACTCTGCACGTCGAAAGCGAAGTCGTCGAGATCGTGCCCTCCCGCTCGAAACCCAACCAGGCAATTGTCAAAGTCAAGAGCACAACTCTGAATCAAAATGACCAGCCCGTGCACATGTTCACGTCAAAGGTCCTCGTCTTCAAACGCGCGAAGTAAGCGCAGCCGGCCATGCAAAAGAGAAAACAGAGAAATTGAATCGTCTTCCCGAACGTCTACCCGCGCGCCAGCGCGGGTAGGTGGGAGGGACATAGTGTTGTGGCCCTAAAACACAAGAACACGCCTTGCCGGCTGCCGGACTTACCGAAACACTGAACGCAATCAGCAATGTTAAGATTGAAAAATCCACTATGCGCACTCGAATCGTAATTGGAATCGCCGGACTCGTCGTAATAGTTCTGTCTTGTCACATGCTCTTTGCCCATTCGCCTATTCATTCACAGCAGGCCCAGCCAAATAATGAAAACCATTCCGTTTGGGATGGCGTCTACACTACCGAACAGGCAAAACGCGGCGAGGAAGTTTATGCCGCACATTGCACAACCTGCCACGGCGTAAAGCTCGAGGGCGTAGAAGATGCGCCATCGCTGACGGGCAAGAGCTTTCTGGATGGCTGGGACGGCTTGACCCTCGGCGCCTTATTTGAAAAGATTCGAAAGAAAATGCCCCGCGACAATCCCGGTCAGCTCAGCCGTCAGCAATATCTCGACGCAGTAGCTTACCTGCTAAGCGCCAACAAAATTCCGGAAGGCAAATCAGAACTCCCACAAGAGCTGGAACCACTCAAGCTGATTCGAATCGACGCAGTGAAGCCGTCGAAATAGCACTCAGCCGTCAGCACTCAGCATTCAGCCCGCAAACAGTTAGGGCTAAAGGAACACGTTGTCGTGGGCGTGTTAGGGTCGAACCCATTTAGCCGTTGAGCATCTAAACCAAGAGCCGCAACCATGCTTACAAATGCTACTTCCCTTCAACCCAAAATGCCGAGCGGGGAATCTTAGGGTTTATCACTTCAACTATCCTTCCGTTAGTTATAATTAGGGAATCGGGTTTTCGTGTGGAGAAGTGTTCCTGGGGGGGGCAGACTTCGGTCTGACTTTTAGAAAGGAACAATTCTTCGGATGAAAAAATTTATTCGAATCACGACTATCGTGTTGCAAGTGGCTATTCTGGCCAGTGCGCTGCACGGTTTGATTAAGAAAACCCGGTAACATCAAGACCCGCCATAATGAGCGTAAAACGCTGTGGCGGGTTTTGATTTATCACTCTGGCAGCACCGCACTTTTAGTCCGGTACCGACTGAGTGCTGACGGCTGAGTGCTGCTTTGCTATCTTCCCTCTCGTTTTTGCGCCACAACCAAACCCCGAGGCGTGGGCAACAGCACCACCGAGATTAAGCCTTCCTGCTCCATGCGCAACGCGGCTTCACGAACGGTCTTCAGATGGGAACTGGCATCGTGCATCAGGATCAGGCCATGAGGATTGACTTGAGGAAGAAAGTAGCGGACCTCGGGCTCACGCAGTTCCGGTAGTGAGTCGCAGAACAGGACATCGATGGTTCCGCTGACCTTCATCTTGAGGCTGGATTCGCAGCGGTAGTCCACCCATTTTTGCAGGCCGGCGCTGTCGATCTTTTCTTTCGCTTTAGCAAAGATGGCCACGTCGGGTTCGCAGGTCACGATCTTGCCAAATCCGTTCTGCTTGATTCCCTCGGCCATGTACACGGTGCTCACGCCCAAAAAAGTTCCAGTCTCAACCACCGTGCTGGGCTTGACGGTCGTCATAAGACATTTCAAAAACTCCAGGACCTCGACTTCGGCTGTCATGGTGTCAAACATTCTCCAGCGTTCCGGATGAGGGCACTCCGGCGTGGCGCGATGATATTCGGGCTTGGGATCGTTTCCGTGTTGGTTCACGTGCTCGAAGACACGCTGGACCGGATCCTTTTTGCGAAATCGACGCCTCGCAAAGATCAAAAGAATAATTCCTGCAAATGCGGTCAGCAGCCCGGCCAATTGAGCGTTGCTCATGCCGAAAATCACTCGCGGATTGATGCGTATGAATTCGACCAGAAATCGCTCGATGCCGAAAAGCACCAGAAATTCGCCGGTAATTACACCCGTCGCCAGCGGATGCTGAAGGGCCCGCTTTCCTCTGCGCCATAGATACCAAAAGATGAGAACACCCGCGATGAACTCATAGATAGGCGTAGGATAAACACGGCAGTCCTGTGGCCAGCCCCATTGCACGCAGGTGTCCGTTGTGGGAACCAGACCGTGAGGAAAAGCCATTCCCCACGGCCATGACCATGATGTGGGCTTGCCGTAATCGCCATCTCCGGAAATCAGGCAACCGATCCTGCCAACCGCGTAGCCAATGGCAGCAACCGGACTGCAGATGTCCAGCATCTTGAGCATGCCGACGCGATATCTGTGTCCTAAATATAGGAGCACCGCGATTCCGGCAGTGAAGCCGCCAAACCATGCAAACCCGCTCTGAAACCAACCCAGGATCGCTCGGCTGGTGAGTATCGTCCACGTTGGCCGGTCCGCCGGAGTATCTAAAATATGCCAGAGCTTTGCGCCCAGGATGCCGGCCAGAACCATCCATAGAATCACCGACTGCGGATCAATGTCCAACTTGCGCCGTCGTACTTCAGCGCGCAAAACCAAATATGAAACCACAAAGGCCAGCCACATCAGCAAGCCAAAGGTAGGTATCGCAAGCGGTCCAATATGGATAAAAGGAAGCAGTTGTTTGCCTCAATCAGAGTATTTCTCAGTATACAAACCAAAAGCGTCACCGCAAAGGACGCGAAGGCCGCAAAGGAAACCAAGATCAAAGTTCACCGCAGAGTACGCAGAAAACGCAGAGTCCCGCAGAGAATTTCATCCCCTTTGAGGCTAATGAAGCATTTACAGTAAGAAACCGACTTTGGAAGCTGGACGTCCGGAGGGATTTTTGAGATTGGGTCTGATCAGAACCAGAGAGGACAGGTACAGTCTCGAATTTATTTGAAAATCTTGATTGTTTTCTCCGTGTCGCAGCCTGCCATGAGGTTTGCGAAGGGTGGTTTGGTTTTGCTCTTGGTTTGCTTTCCTTTGCGCCCTTAGCGTCCTTTGCGGTGAAATCGGAATCACTTCGCCGCTTCAGATTCCAGCATCGCCGCCGTTGCGCGGATCGCAAACCGTGCAGGCAAGATCAGCAGACGAGGCATTCTGCCATCTTTGTGGCGGTAACGTCGAAGATCGGCTAAAGTTCGCGCTCCAAGTTCTTCAGCCAGCACGCTACGCGCGGGCACATCTTCCAAGTCAAACAAGTCCGCAGGCTTGAAAGTGTCCTGCGCCGCGGCAATCAAGTCCTTTTCGCTGTGAAAATCTTCAGCCAGCTTCGGATCGAGCACCAGGCACCAGAAGATGTCCCATTCGCGCGGATTGTCGTGGGTCAAGCCATTCACGATCAAGGTGTGATCGTATTCAGGAGAAGCCGGTGAGCGATATTGCTTGCCGGGAATCACGACGTAAAGGTTCAATCTCTTGTCCAGAGGTTTGCCTTGTTGCAGCCGTGGCCCAAACACCCACGGTCCCAGCGAAGCAAATTGCCGTGTTCCAGCGTCATCGGCCGCCAGCAGTACATTGGTACTCTCGAAATAAGCGGTTAGCGGCTTGGCAGGATTCTCTGCAGTCGCGGCGATCCCCAGCGTGGCGACCAGGATTCCCACCTTCGATAATCTGTGGTAACTCGAAGTCAGCACTTTGGTCATTATCCCATTAAATTTTGCCCGGCAAGAATGCTAAAGTGATTAGACGTGCGTAACATCCTTCAACATCGCGGATTGCGGCTCATCTTTGCCGCCAATGTGATCTCCATGATCGGCAGTGGCATGAACACTGCCGCCGTCACATGGTATGTGCTTCAAAAAACGCACTCTGAATCATCGTTGGGCATGTTGCTCATGCTCCAGACGATCCCCGTACTGATCATGCTGCCTTTCAGTGGAGTCTTCATCGATCGTCAAGACAGAAGAAAACTCTTGATGACACTGGATGCGGTGCGGGCTGTCATCATCCTGGTGGTAGCCGTGCTTGCTCATCGGGGTGTGGCCCAACTGTGGCAGGTCTATCTGATGAGCATCATGGTGTCAGCCGGATTCTGGATGTTCTGGCCAACCATTACCGCACTGATCCAGGAACTTTCGCCGGAATCGAAGTACACCCATGCCAACAGCTTTCTGATCGCAGGCGTACAGGGTGGTTGGCTGATTGCCGGTTCCCTGGTGGGCTTTGTCTATAACTCCATTGGTCTAGCTGGAATATTATTCATCGACTTTGCCAGCTACTTGCTTTCTTTTACCTGTTATCTGTTTGTCCGCAAAGGCCACCATACGGTGATGGCCGAGCCGGATGAAGACGCGCCGCAAGAGACCGTGGGCCGTTTTTTCCACGAGTTGAAAGAAGGCATCTCGTTTATCCGTGTTCGTCCCCAACTTCTGTTGATGGGGACATGCTGGGCTTTGTTCATCGGAGCCATGTTGACTCAGGGAGTCATCACCGCTCCGTTCAGCGATCGCATCCTGCAGACCGGAGCCATCGGCTACGGCTGGTTAAATGGAGGTTGGGCCATCGGTGCTTTCACCAGTGCCCTATTTACTCCCAGATTAATTCGCGGGACGGGACACCAGCGGGCCGTCGGCGTCGCCATGACCACGTTAGGATGCTCGCTGATGTTGTTGCCTCTGGTCGGAGCCCACGTGCATGGACGCATTGCTCTAGGTTCCGCAGCAATGAGTGCGGGCCTGCTGGTCTCGGTCATCGTCTATTGCGCCATGGGCTGCGGCCGGGCCTTGGGAGGAGTCGCAATCACCAGCACCATCATGGAGATGGTCCCCAAGCATTTCATGGGACGCGTGCAAAACACTTTCTACTTCGCAGGCACATGCCTGCAGTTGTTCCTCTCTCTAGCGGTGGGCGCCGTGTCGCATCACAAGAGCCTGGCGTTGGGTTTCTATATGGTTGGCAGTCTCTATCTTCTCGCGGCGGTCTTCGGCTCCTGGCCGGCCACCGAGACACGCGTTCAAGAGCAACCCAGCGTTATGCAGGAAACAAGCTGAAAAAGCATAGGGCAGACGCATCTTATAATAGCTGTTAATAGCTTGTTCTAAGATCAAACATCCACTATCTCCTGTCATCCTGAGCAAGCCCGACCGACGCAGGAGGGAGGGCGCCGTCGAAGGACCCCGAAGTGACTCGGGTGACCATGCAGCTTCAGGGAGTTTCAACCAGAGTGCCGAAAGACCACGAATATTGGGTTTACATCATGGCTAGCGCCAGTGGCACGCTCTATGTTGGAATGACGAATGACCTGGGTGTTCGAGTGAGGCAGCATAAGACCGGCGATATTGAGGGCTTCTCGAAACGTTATCACTGTGACCGGCTGGTTTATTACGAGAGTTACGATTGGGTTCATAGAGCTATTGGCCGTGAAAAGCAATTGAAGGGATGGCGGCGTTCCAAAAAGATTGCGTTGATCGGAAGCAAGAATCCCCGATGGAAAGATTTATCGGAAAGCTGGGGCAAAGAGTTACTGTTCCGGGGACAATCCATCAAAGACGCTGATGAGCAACTGTTCGAAGAGGATCAAGCTGGAACCGAAGTAGTAGCGAGCATCAGGCAGTGTGAATGAGAGTGTGTGGTGAGAACTCCCTGAATCAGTTTTTATAAAATAAGCATCACGTGGGTCCTTCGACTCCGCGCCATAGAACTGAGTTTAGGAAGCACAGTTCAGGCGCTCCGCTCAGGATGACAAGTTGGGGTGGGTTTCGTCAGGCTTATTCCGACGTGAAATAATCCACTGCCACCGGGCTCTCAAAAAGCGAGTAATCACGCGTAACCACGGTGATGCCTGTCTCCGTTACTACAAAGTTTTTGGCATCGAGTTCCGGGTCGTATCCAATGATCGAGCCTTCGGGAATATGTACATCGCGATCCACAATGGCATTGCGGATGCGGCAATGGCGTCCGATATTTACATGGGAGAAAATAATGCTGGAGTCGACTTCAGAATAGGAATTGACCCGCACGTCGTGCGATAAGACGCTGTTCCTGACGGCGCCGCCGGAGACGATGCATCCGGAAGAGACAATCGAATCAATGGCTGTGCCGGTGCGTCCTGGTTCCCCAAAAACAAATTTTGCCGGCGGATACTGGCGGTGATGCGTGCGAATCGGCCAGGCTTTATCGTAAAGGTTAAACACCGGGGAGACCGATACCAGGTCCATGTTAGCTTCGTAATACGCTTCCAGCGTGCCTACATCGCGCCAGTAGAGTGCCTCTTTCTTGTTCTCGTCGATGAAATTAAATGAATACACTTTGTATTGATCGAGAATCTTGGGGAGGATGTCATGGCCAAAATCGTGCGAAGAGATCGGGTCCTCTGCATCTTTGAGCAGCACCGGTAGCAGCACATCGGTATTGAACAGGTAGACGCCCATGGAACCGGAAACCATTTCCGGGTGATAGGGTGAGCGCAGCCTGGTGCTCCGGGGTTTCTCTTCAAATCCGGTGATGCGGCCATCGCGAGCGATTTCCATCACTCCAAAGCGTTCTGTCTCGCTGGGGTCGATCAGGATTGTGGCCAGAGTCACATCGGCGCCCGCAGCACAATGCTGATCCAGCATGAGCTGGTAGTTCATCTTGTAGATGTGATCGCCGGAGAGAATCAGCACATACTGGGGTTGCTCGCTGCCGATAGAGTAAATGTTTTGATAGACAGCGTCGGCTGTGCCCAGATACCAATTCTCGCTGACTCTTTTCATGGGCGGCAGAATTTCGATGAACTCGCCCAGTTCCCGGGCCACCACCGAACCCCAGCCTTCGCGGATATGCCGGTTCAACGAGAGCGCCTTGTATTGGGTGAGGATATAGATCTTGCGAAGTTCAGAATTAATGCAATTGGAGAGCGTGATATCAATAATGCGGTAGGTTCCACCAAAAGCGACCGCCGGTTTGGCGCGATCACGAGTAAGGGGGTAAAGGCGTTCGCCCGCTCCGCCCGCCAGCAGTACTCCCAGGGTATTTCTCATAGTGAGAGGCTCCGCACCACCGTCAGAGCTGCAGAATTAAATGCTAACAGAAAGTTTCAGGCTGCATCTTCCACGCTGATGCGCAGCGATTTCAGAAAGCGAACGTCGTTGGCATTGATGGTAAGCTCCGGTTCTCCATTACGAGTGCGGGCTTGAACTAGCTCCTGCTGAACTGGCGCCGGTTCCTCGGTTTTACGATTGAAGCCAATGGTTGCTTCCAGCACCAGAAAGATGTCGTATCCCTGTTCTTTGATCTTCGCAATTGCCTGGGCAATCTGCTCCGATTCTGAGAGCGAACCATTGATGGCGTCCCCGAGATCTTTCATTAGCCTTTTAAGCCGTGTATCCACTTTGTGCTCCCCTGTCTGATGCTGTTCAGACTTATTCAATTGGATGCCGAATCAAGCATGGCTGTTTCATTGCTTTTCGAGCTGCATCTCCCGATTTTACGTAGCTGCGGACCAAGCCCTCTGTCATGGCAAAGCCTGGGTTTCACCGAAAAACTTCACTCGCGCCGCAAGCATTGAAAATACATTGGGCTTCAGCCCCTGCGTATTTGCTCTTTCGTGTTGTGAAAAATGACATGCTGCTGATTTTTGACACTACATTTTTTGCCATACTTTTTCAAGGTACAATAGTGCGCAAGTGGCCAATATCTCTCTGCTGAAAAATTCCGCCAAGGCGCTCACCCGCAGCCGCCTGGGCTTTGCTCTCTTCAGTGGGGCAAAGTCCCTGGCCACCTCCTTTTCCCGGATATTCTATTCGTTATGGCTGGAATTTGTAGGACTTCTGGCGGCCTTTTTCGCATTCCGGTCCGGTGTTGAAGTGCTGAAGATCTATCGCAGCGCCGGCATCTCAGGCGATCCGAAAAAACTCTGGCTCACAGCGGCCGTCGCACTCTTCTGCGTCTGGTTCAGCGTAAGTTGCTTCCTCAAGGCACGCCGCTTAAGCAACCGCAAAGCGCGCTAAGGACGCAAAGGGCGCCATTCACCGCAGACACGCAAAGAAAACGCAGAGGCCGCAGATCGGGAAATCTGATTTGTCTACCCAATCAAATACTCTTGAACCCTTGATTTGAGTGGGGTTGCCCCACCCTTTACGCTCTTTGTGAAGGGTGCGAGAGTGAGAACCAGATTGTCTCCTCTGTGTTCTTTTGACCTCTCTGCGGTTTCTGCGTACTCTGCGGCTGATTGGCTTGATCTTCTCCGCGTCTCCGTATAACGAATCCTAAATCTCCTCGTTTTTTGCGCAAATTTTTCTAGTTCTTCTCCGTGTCTCCACATTGCTAACATTCAAAATCTTGTTTTCCCGCGAAGAATCTCTTTGTTTTTTTCCTTCGTGTCCTTGGGTTTCTCTTCGTGTTCCTCTGTGGTTAAGATGTTGGTTTTCCTTTGCGGCCTTCGCGTCCTTTGCGGTGAACCGGTTTTTGGTACTCTGCAGTTGAAACTTGTCAACTACCCAAATCCGTCTCTGCGGTCTCTGCGTTTTCTGCGGTTGACTTGGTTTTGATCTTCTCCGTGTCTTCGTGTCTCCGTAGTGGGTTTTGGTTTTTGGTTGTAGCTGTGCTACGTTGTGTCCTCTGTGGTTAAAATGGTCTTTACTAACCAATGGCCGAAGACACAAAAAATAACCTCAAGACCATCGCCGCCCAGCCCGTGTACGTGCCGGACAATCTTCAACGGTGGTCGTATGACCGAGACGTAGGCTTTCCCGGTGAGTTTCCCTTTACCCGTGGAGTGCAACCCACCATGTATCGTGGACGCCTCTGGACCATGCGCCAATATGCCGGCATGGGAGACGCCGAAGAGTCCAATAAACGATACAAATATCTGCTGGCCCATGGCACCGCAGGTCTTTCCGTAGCTTTTGATCTTCCTACACAGATCGGCATGGACTCAGATCACGCCATGGCCGCAGGAGAGGTTGGCAAAGTAGGCGTAGCTATCGACTCTATCGAAGACATGCAAAGACTCTTCGACGGCATCGATCCCGAAAAAGTTTCAACTTCCATGACCATCAACGCCACCGCCAGCATCCTGCTCTCGCTCTACATAGCTACGGCCAAGCGCTCGGGAGCGCGCCTGAGAAAGCTCAGCGGCACTGTACAGAATGACATTTTGAAGGAATACATAGCTCGCGGCACCTACATCTTTCCTCCACAACAAGCCATGCGCATCATTATCGACATGTTCGCCTTTGCCAACGAACATGTTCCCGAGTGGAACATCATCTCCATCTCCGGATATCACATGCGCGAGGCCGGTTGCACTGCGGTACAAGAGGTGGCATTCACATTAGCCAATGCCATTGCGTATGTACAGGCTGCCATCCGGGCCAGTTTAGATGTTGACCGGTTTGCTCCGCGCCTTTCCTTCTTCTTTAATGCCCACAACAACTTCCTGGAAGAAATCGCTAAATATCGCGCCGCCCGGCGTCTTTGGGCGCGAACCATGAAAGAGCGCTTCCACGCCCGTAACGAGCGCTCCATGATGCTGCGCTTTCATACTCAAACCGCGGGCTCGACCCTGACCGCGCAGCAACCGGAAAACAACATCGTGCGTACAGCCGTTCAGGCTATGGCAGCAGTTCTGGGCGGCACACAATCGCTCCATACCAACTCCTATGACGAAGCTCTGGGACTGCCGACGGAAGAATCCGTCCGTGTTGCTTTGCGTACGCAACAGATCATCGCCTATGAGACTGGTGCTCCCAACACCATTGATCCCCTCGCGGGATCGTATTACATCGAGTCCCTCACCAACGAAATTGAAGAACGCGCCAAGGTCTACCTCGAAAAGATCGACAGCATGGGCGGCACGTTACGCGCCATAGAACTGGGATACATCCAGCAGGAAATTCAAGATGCGGCCTACAGTTTTCAGCAAGCGATCGATCGCCAGGAAGCCGTTGTTGTAGGCGTCAACCGCTTCCAACAAGAGCAGGAACGATCCATCCCGATCCAGCGCATCGACGAAGACCTGGAGCGCCGCCAGGTGGAACGTGTGCGCGCTCTGCGCCAGCGACGCGATAAGCAAGTCTGGGAAGCCGCCATCCGCAAAGTGGACGATGCCGCGCGTTCCGGCGACAACCTGATGCCCCACATCATTCACGCCGTCGAGAGCTACTGCACCGTAGGGGAAATTTCCGACGCACTCCGGCGTGTGTTTGGCGAATATCAGGAAACAGTTGTGATCTGATACTTACCGAATTATGCTGATGGGCGAACGATGTCGACCCAATTAGAACTCTCGCAAGAGGCCAACTGGAGAATCCTAACGGCCAAACAGTCCAAGGCTGAGTCACTCAACCTATCTAACCTCAGCCTCACGGCCATTCCGGAGGCGGTGTTCCAGATTGCCAATCTGCAGTGGCTCAACCTCAGCGCCAACCAGATAACAACAATCCCCGAGGCGATGGGCCAGCTTGCGAATCTACAGCACCTCGACCTTAGCCACAACCAGATCACGGCGATGCCCGAGACGACATGCAAGCTTGTCAATCTACAGGATCTGCACCTTTACCACAATAAGATCACGGCTTTTCCCATATCAGCGAGAAAGCTTGTCAATCTACAGACTCTAAGCGTTAGCTACAACCAGATCACGGTTATCCCAGAATCGATTGGCCAGCTTGCCAATCTGCGGAGGCTTTTCCTCAACAACAACGAAATCAGCGTTATCCTAGAATCGATCAGTCAGCTTACGAATCTACAGGAACTCCACCTTGATAACAACCAGATTAGGGATATCCCCGAGGCTCTGGATCAGCTTGCCAATCTATGGCGGCTAAACCTCAGTAACAACCAGATCATAACCATTCCCGATGCGTTGGCCGAGATGCCGAAGCTGACCGCCCTTTACCTGCATGGAAACCCAGGCCTTGGAATTCCCGAGGAAATCCTCGGCCCAAAATGGAGTGATACAGTCCGTGACAAGAAACCAAAGCCCCCGAGAGAAATCGTCAACTACTTCATGAGCCTGGCAGATGCAAAACCCCTCAACGAAGCAAAGCTGATCATGGTCGGCCAGGGCGCGGTTGGGAAGACCTCGCTGGTAAAGGCTCTCACAACGGGAAAATTTAAACGGGGGGAAACAGCCACGGAGGGCATCAAGATCAGTGACTGGTCCTGCTCGATCATTGGAAACAGCCACGTGAAGGTCCATATCTGGGACTTTGGCGGGCAGGAGATGATGCACGCTACGCATCAATTCTTCCTGACCGCCCGCAGCCTGTACCTGCTGGTGCTGAACCGGCGCACCGGCGGTTGCGACCGAGAAGCCGATTACTGGCTTCGCCTCATCCGGGCCTTCGGTGGAAAAGACGCGCCGGTGATTGTAGTCATGAACAAGCACAAATCCGAGCCTTTTGATGTAAATCGCGGCGGCTGGCTGGAGAAGTACGCGGACAACATCCGCGGTTTTGTGGAGACCGATTGCGAGGACGAGAAATCCATCACGCGGTTGAAGCAAACGATCCAGGAGCAACTCCAGGCGATGAAGAGCCTCAAGGCTAGCTTCCCGCGACGTTGGTTCGCCATCAAAGACGAACTCTCGCAGATGGCCAACGATTACGTGACCTTTGGAGATTACCGCGCCATGTGCCGCAGGCACGGCGAAGGCGACCCGGCGGAGCAGACCTCCCTGGCTGGCTTTCTGCATGACTTGGGCATCGCTCTCAACTACAAAGATGACCCGCGCCTGCGCTTTGGTTATGTCCTGAAACCCGAGTGGGTCACCGAGGGGATCTACACGCTGCTTCATGCCTTTGTCACCAGTAAAGGGCTGTTCACCCCAAGCGAGGCAGAGAAGGCCCTTGCTCCCAAGAAATACTCACCGGAAGCTGCGGAATTCATTCTGGGACTCATGGAGAAGTTCGAATTGAGTTTCCCGCTAGGAGATAGCAAGAAGCGCATTCTGATTCCCCAGCTTCTCGATGACCAGCAGCCGGACGAGGCGCGCAGCTTCAATGCGACGGAGTGCCTGAACTTTGGCTATCAATACTCGATTGTGCCCGAGGGGTTGCTCCCCCGCTTCATCGTCCGTACCCATCATCTGAGCGAACCGGCAACCCGCTGGAAGACCGGGGTGATTCTGCATCATGAGGACAGCGGTTGCCGGGCACTGGTCAAGGCCGATACAACCGAGGGCGGAGTACACGCCTATGTTGACGGCCCCAAGATCGCCCGTCCGCAATTGCTGGCCATCATCCGCCATAACTTCAGCGTGATTCACGCCGATTACGAATTCAAGCCGCTGGAACTCGTCTACGCCCAGGGCGTGCCGGAGAAGCCGCAACGCCGCGACGAACTCGAAGCTTTTTTGCTAGACGGAATAACCACCATCCCGGTGCTTCACAACAACAAGGTGACCACTCAGAGAATTTCCACTTTGATAGAGCCGGTCCGCTCATCGCTGGAGCCGCTCAAGCTTTTCTTGAGCTACTCCCATAAAGATGAAAAGCACGTGGATGAGCTGCGCAAAGACCTGAAGCTGATGGAGCGCAACGGCCTGATACGCACTTGGTACGACCGCGCCCTGCCAGCGGGGGAGCGGTGGGAGGAGAGCATCCTGCAAGAGCTCAATTCAGCCGACATCATCGTCTGCCAGCTCAGCCGCGACTTTCTAGCCTCCGACTTCTGTGTCCTTACCGAACTCGACACGGCCATCGAACGCAAGCAAGCGGGACAGGCGGAACTGATCGCCTACGTTCTCAAAGACTGCGGCTGGAAAGACGTGCCAAGGCTCAAGCAATTCCAGGTGCTTCCTAAAGATGCCAAGCCGCTGAGCGATTGGAACGGCAAAGACAAGTACTGGCGGGCAGTGGCTGAGGGAATCAAACAAGTTTTAGACAAGATGCAGAAGGATTCCCGCCGCCATTCACACCAAAGTCACAACCTCTCTGCAGCTATCGAGGATACAGGCAGTGGGCACGCAGAGTGAGCTTTTGTCGTCATTATCAGTAGTCTTATTGTTCCTTCAAAACTTGAAGTTACTCTCGACCAATGACTCTCGTGAGCCCTGCTACCTCCTTGGCGCAAATTGGCGCTTGTGGTTCCCTTCCACGGCCTTTAGCAAAGAACAAGGACTGCACAAGAATGAGGCTCCAGCATGACCTCGAACGGCAACTTCATGACCGGTTCGTCTATCCGCCAGACAGGAATCTATAGTGTTTCCCACACTGAACATCGTCTTCCCAAGCAGGTGTTCCTGGTCAAAAATGGAGTTTTCCCTCGCTGTGCAAAATGCACGGAAGCAGTGACTTTTACGCCCGTGCTTACCTCAGATCAATCAGTGCCGAATCCGGTTTACGTACGTGAACTGCCGGTGATGGATGAAATGAACTGATCGTAGTGCAGCTTTCTGTTTCTTGAGAACAAAGGGGCTCGAACAATTCCTGATATCGTGCGAAAGCGCGGGTAATAGTCGCCACATTCCGCGATGCGGTTTGCGCAAGGCCGCACCAACAGTTTTCACTGTCGTCATCTGCTTTGCTTCGTAAGCCGGTTAATCAAGTTTTCTCGTGTGAAAGACCAGAAGGAAGTCTGCTTGCTTTCGCAGTTCGGCGATGTTGTCGATTTTGCTGACGCAGCCAGTATCCGCTCCGCAATAGAGCGGCCTTCGCTTTCTCCTTCCTCTGTTGCCCGCACTTCCATCGGATCACCTTACGGTGATCTTTCCTCTAAAGAAGAAGTACGGGTTTACCCTGTTCCGCTGGAGAGACACGGCAGGTTAGGCCCTTTCCATACGCCGACGTACAGGTCGCCCACGACGGAGGATTGAGGGTTGCTGTTTTAGAAATTCAAGGGCCTCGAGGTGGTAGGTCGTGTTGATTTTGGGATCGAGATCGTTGGTTATCTGAGCAGGGCTATTTCGTCCGGCAAAAGGATCGCACCAAACTCCTCCGTTCATTCCTCCTGTAAAAGTTGTTTGATAGGCTTGATGGTGAATGTCCATCGGTTCGGCATCGCCCATACACGTTCAATCTTCACCTCCATTTTTTCGCGTTGATTTGACCTTTAGTAGAGAAGGCGGGAAAAGCAGAAAACGCTTGATTGGATATGCTCTAATTGAAGCAGAGTTACAGGAAAATTCAACGGGGCGTTATCCACAAGGGGGGGTACATGAAGTTCTTTGTTTTCGCCGCTAAAGACGCAGCACAAGCAGAAGAGGTATATGAGGGCATCCGCAAGTTCAACGCCGAGCAAATGGGCGCTACGTTAAGCCCACGGCGCATCTATAGCGTTTCGGGAGTTCATGACGGTAAACCATTCACGGCAACCGTCGGCCAAGAGTTTGAACGGCTACGCGAAGTCGTGGTTGCGATACTGCTTGATACCTCGCGCGATCTCTATTTCATCTGCACGCCCAATCGTGGAGTGATCAGAGGTGAGCCGTATTTGTCTGGAAGCCATGAGATAAGGAATGCCGAAGATTTTGAAGAATAGGGGGTATTTAAAATCCCGATTTAATTTGACAAACTCCCCATGTTCGTATATTATTCGCTATGGTAGTCGGTAATCGTGTTGATCAATGCGAGTCATTCGCGGGGACTTTAACTTGAGCCGTATTGCATGCGTGACCCTGAGTCTTCGAAGGGGTGGAGCCTGCAGGCGAAACCCTCAGCGAAGCGAAGGGTCCTAATACAATTCGGAGTCATTCGCGGGGACTTTAACTTCCGTGGCTTTTCTTCGGGTGGCGTAGCTCTACCCAATTGGCGTTTCTTATTAAGACGGGGGTACCCCCCCACCTTGGTTAACTTTAAACCAACATTAAACCAACATTTGTCTAAATTCTGGACTTGATATTGGCATTGCGTGTGTAGCGTGTAGCGGCAGAATTGCAAAACTCACCACCTTCGGACAAAATCAGGGATTCCGTTGCCTTGTACATAAATGATTCAAAAACAAAGACTTCTTACGATCGAGAACCGAAATCCAAAAATGTAGCGGCAGATTTGCAGAATTCGAGTTTTTTGCTGAGAACGAATGGCTAACAGCTAAGGGCTTTGTTTATATACAATTGCTGGCGCTATGAGGAAACTGAACATCGATTCTTTACTGTTGTGCGGCTTGATTCTCGCCGGTCTGACTTCCTGCAATCAGGCCCCTGTGAATTTTCAGAAGCAACTCCAGGAACAATTGATCAAGGCAAAGGCCGGGGACGTGATCGAGGTGCCCGAAGGCAAGTTCCATCTGGACCGCACTCTTTCCCTGTCAGCCGACAAGGTGACCATTCGCGGTAAAGGGATGGACAAGAGCATCCTGTCGTTTGCTGGACAAAAAGAGGGTGGATCAGGCCTGCTGGTGAAAGCCAACGACTTCATTATCGAAGACGTGGCCATCGAAGATACCGCCGGAGACGGCCTGACGGTCCAGGGAGGGAATAACATCACCATCCGACGGGTGCGGGTGGAGTGGACTCGGGGAGCGAACACCGGGAATGGCCCTTATGCCATCTATCCCACCGACTGCAAGAACGTGCTGGTTGAAGATTCCGTCGCCAAAGGCGCCGTGGACACGGGCTTCTACATTGGCCAATCCGAATATGTGGTCATGCGCCGCAATCGCGCCGAATACAACGTCGATGGATATGAGGTCGAAAACTCCAAGCACGTGGATGTCTATGACAACGTGGCCGTCCACAACACAGGTGGATTGGGCATCTTCAACCTGCCAACGCTGCCCAAGCAGGGAGGCCAGTACGTGCGCGCCTTTCGCAACCAGATTTACGACAACAACACTCCAAATTTTGCGCCCAAGAGCTTGGGATCTATTTCTCATCTGCCGTCAGGAACCGGCATGTTCATCATGGCCATCAACAACGTGGAGGTGTTTCAGAACAAGATCCACGACAACAACACGACCAACGTTTATGTGATCCGCTACAACCCTGAATTAGGTGAGATCAAGGATGCCCGTTACCGTCCCTTCACCGAACAGGTGTATCTCCATGACAATGAGATTTCTGGCGGCGGTAAATCGCCTGACGTAAGCAAGGATGACGTGAAGGCCCTGAGCACGGCCATCGGCGGCCCACTGCCGGATATTCTCTATGACGGCGTAGTTGACCCTGCGATCCGCGCCGCAAAAAAGGGAGCGAACCCAGCGCAAATCTGCATTGCCAACAATGGCGCATTCACCTTTATGAATGCCGATGGCGACCACGGATTCAAGCATCCCCTGCGCGACTTGAAAATTTATCAATGCTCACTGCCTGCATTAGAGGCCGTTGTAATTCCGCAATTGCCGCTCAATACGGGCGTTCAAGTCGGCGGACAGCAATGAGGGATTGGGTAATCTGGTAAATGGGTAATTTGGTAATTGAGAAATTTGCGGGCATCAGACCCTCATTGCGGCTCTACTACGTACTCCTTTGTGTGGTCCTTCTCGCCGGCTGCCACGCGAAACCGGGACCGGTGAAACCATTTCTCGAAGAGCCATTCCCTGACAAGCTCTCCGCCTGGAATCTCTTCGTGGGAAGGTTGCAACCCAATCAAGGCGTCTTGCCCTACGATCTCAACACTCCGCTGTTTTCTGACTACGCCTCCAAGTATCGCTTTGTATGGATGCCAGCGGGAACTCATGCTCAATATCGCCAGGACGATGTATTTGATTTTCCTGTAGGCACAATCCTTGCCAAAACCTTTGCTTTTCCCACGGAGAATGGCAAAGAGAAATTGATTGAGACGCGCCTGCTGATTCACGGGAAAAATGGATGGATAGGATTGCCGTACGTTTGGAATGATAGCCAGACCGACGCCAGGTTAGATCTTGTGCCCGACCCGGTTCCCGTCAGCTATAAAGACTCATCCGGACAGAAGCATGCATTTACTTATTTCATTCCCAACGCAAACGAGTGCAAGCAATGCCATGAGAACGCGCGCGTGATGCTTCCCATCGGCCCCAAAACACGCAACTTGAATAAAGATTACGTGTACGCCGATGGATCTGCCAACCAGTTGGTTCAATGGACACAGGCAGGATATCTGCAAGGTGCTCCCGCATCGCAGGCAGCGCCGAAGGCCGCCAGGTGGGATGCGCCCCAGAGCGGCACACTCGACGCCCGGGCGCGAGCTTACCTCGACAACAATTGCGCTCATTGCCATCAACCCGGAGCGGGCGCCGGCTATACCGGATTTGATTTGCGCTTGACGTCGGCCGGCTTGGAATCTCTGGGACTATGCAAGAGCCCCAACTCCGCCGGCAGAGTCGGTAACCTGGTCTACGATCTGGTGCCAGGAAAACCTGAAGAATCCATCTTGGTCGCGCGCATGGAGTCAACGCGGCCCAAAGAGATGATGCCGCAGATCGGTCGCAGCGTCGTCCATCAGGAAGGGTTAGCGCTGATTCGCGAGTGGGTTCGCTCGCTACCAGTACATGGAGCCCCTTGCGCCACACCGGATGTGGCGCAAACCACCGAAGCTCGATAGTGATACTCTCTGCGTTAGGGCTAAAGGCAATCAAGATCAATATGCCCATCGCATAAGAGCTGCTCCTGCCGTGAAGCCCGCGCCTACCGTAGCCATCAAGACCAAGTCTCCTTTGTTGAGTCTTCCCTGCTTGCGGGCGGTATGGAGCGCCAGCGGAACCGAGGCGGCGGCCGTGTTTCCGTATTCATCGATGTTGAGGACGTATCGTTCCGGGTCAAGGCCCAGCCTCTCTGCCGAGGCGGTGACAATACGGCTGTTGGATTGGTTTGGAACAAACAAGGCGACATCTTTCGCTGAGTAGCCATTGCGCTGCAGCAGGCATTGACTGGTTTCCACGAGCTTGCGCACTGCATATTTGAAAACTGCTTGCCTCTCCAGGTGAACATAGTGCATCTCCTTTTTTACAGTCTCGCAGGAAGCCGGGTTTCGGCTTCCGCCGCCCGGCATATATAAAGAGCAACATCCGGAGCCGTCAACTTCGTGCAGGAAGTCGATAAGGCCTTCCGGTCCGGTGGCTGGCTCGATCAACACCGCGCCGGCTCCGTCGCCAAAGATCACACAGGTGCTGCGGTCACGGTAATTGACAATCGAAGACATCACATCGACTCCAATGACCAACACTCGTTTATGAGCACCGCCTTCAACGAACTTAACGCCTGTCTGCACCGCATAGAGAAAACCGGAGCAGGCAGCCGAGAGGTCAAATCCCCAGGCGCCCTTGGCCCCAATGCGCTTTTGCACCAGACAGGCCGTGGAAGGGAACATCATGTCGGGCGTGACCGTAGCCACAAAGATGGCTTCCACGCTCGCGGGATCAACTTCATGCTCGTGCAGCAACTCCTTGACCGCCTCTACGGCGAGGTCGGAGCTGGCAACTCCCTGGTCAACAATGTGCCGCTGCCGAATGCCAGTCCGCTCAATCAGCCAGGCATCGGAAGTGTCGATCATTTGTTCCAGATCGGAATTGGTAAGCAGGCGCGGAGGCACATAGGTGCCCAAGCCCGATATTTTTGCAGGAATGAGAGACATGAATTTTTTTTAGATCCAACCACAATTTTGGTGAGCCGCACAAAACCGTGCGGAAGCCGGAGCTATACGGATCAGGCGTGCGGGGCTCTGGCCACTTCTTGACGGCTGGTGTCGTGAGCGGGTCGCCGTTCGTCGAAAAGGAGTCGCCGGAGAGAACGCAGGTCATTCAAGGTGCGGCCTGTAACGGTCAGGTATCGTTGCAGCTTCTCCAGATTGTAGGCGACGATGTATAGGGCCTGGAGACGGCGGTCCGCAGCCAGCGTGATCTCATGATCGATATCGTGTCTTGCATCTGTGATGGCCTCTGCAAGCAGCTTGATAAATTGTTGCGCGCTTTCAATGCTTTCAAACGGAGTTTCAATTCCATGCTTCATGACTCTAGGTTCCTTTTATAGTTCGAACGTGAATGTTGATCGAAACAGGCTTAGCAGATGCGGGCGTATTGCCGCTGAAATTCCCTGATTCCGGTTAAGAAAAACGTTTCTTTCCCTTGCGCGTTCCTCGCCTGCGGTATGAAATCGGTATCTAAGACGACGTTGCGCGTTCCAAATTTCACCGCACTGTTACCCACCAGCAGGCGGTCATATTCTTGCATCGACAGCTCATATCTCTTGTCCAGTTGCTCTTTGATTCGCAGCGCGCGCACGCGATCCTGGCCGTCCTTGGTCACGACACCGCTGAAGAACTCGGAACAACAGCCGGACCCGTAGGAAAAACAACCAACTCGCTGCGGAGTGCGGAAATCGCCGTTATCGATGGTGCTGAGCAGCGAAAGCATGGTGGTCGCGCCCATGATGTTGCCTACTCTCTGGCAGTACGTCAGGCCGGGGACCATGCGGCGTTCAAAATCCGCTTCAATGTCTTTGGGGTTCGCTTTGGCCATTTTGCGCATCATGTCGCGATGCGCTCCCTTGACCAGGCCCCCAAACGGGGTGTGCATGGCCAGATAACCGAAAGTCCTGGCAAAGTCCGCGCCTTCAACGCGCTTTTGGTATTCGCGAAAGGCCTTCTCACAACAATCCAGGTAGGAAAGCAGCGAGAGATCGGCATCGCCTGCTTCGCTATCGGCAACCGGCCGGCAACTATCCATCACCTCGTAGCCATAGTAGCCGTTTGCGCCGGCGTCGACCTGGAACACGTGAGGCGTATCGCTTACGATCATTGCCACGGCGCCGGCGCCGCCGCTTGGCTCAAAAAATGAAAAGTCGTTGGTCAGCGATTCGCCGCCCTCCACGGCCATGAAACGAACAATGTCGGTGGCAATCACCAGCGCCTTAGCGCCGGGCGAAGCCTGGGACAAAACGAAATTGACCGCCATCTGAAACCCGGCCACGCCGGAGTAACAGGCGTTCTTCAATTCGAAGAGACGGCAATTGCGATTCAAGCCCAGGAGCTTGTGTAAATAGGTGCTCATCGACTTGCCGAAATCGAAAGCCGATTCCGTACAAGTAATCACCATCTCGATCCGGTCTTTCTCAGCCGGGCTCATGGCGTCGATGAGCGGTTTGGCTGCGTTCAAGCCGAAGGTGATCGGGTCTTCATAAGGCAAGGCCACGCTTTTTTCTTTCATCAGCAGGTTTGTAAACCGGGTCATGTCCAACTTCCGATGCCGGGCAAGCTTCTCCACGTTCACGCAGGTGCTGCCCGCAAAACAGTTGATCGCTTCAATTCCAACTAAGCTCATATAGTTTCCTTTTGATGTGTGCTTTGTGCTTCGAATTTTGTGAAAAGTACTTAACTCAAACTGAACGTTCTTGTGACGTTCTGGCCGCTTCGCAAGCGAAAAGCCGCGAAGGAATCTCGATCGGAAAATTGCAGGTAAATATTGTCCTTCAACAATTGCGATAAGATTTGCCCCGGAGGGTTACCGTAAGAATGCCCAGGGAAAACAAGAGTTTGCGGCTTGAGCCGGCGTTTCAGATTCTTAAGGCTGGAAAACATGGCGTACGCGGCTTGAATGTTGGGACAGATACCGCATCCCTCCGCAAACAGAACATCGCCTGAAAACAAATTGTTTCCTATCAGATAGCAGACGGAACCTGGGGTGTGTCCGGGTGTAAATATGGGCTGGATCAGCATCTGTCCCACCGTCCAAGGTGTGGAATCGATACCTGCCAATTGCCTGGCGTTGAACCCCGAGACCGCTATTTCTTCTTTCGACATCCAGATCGGACAGCCATATTTTTCTGCAATCGGTATAGCCAGATCGATATGATCGTGATGCGAATGCGTAATCAGGATGCCGCTTAGTTTGCTCTGCGTATCGTTCACGGCCTGTTCGATTTTTTCCATTTGCCATGCCGGATCGACAATCACGGACTGCCGGCTGATCGGATCAATGACCAGGTAGTTATAGTTGTCTTCGGATTCGCAGCGCATCTTTAATACGATGACCTGTGCATAGTTTTGAAGCATGACTTTAATTCCGTCCTTTGCAATTAGTAGTCAGCACTTAGCATTCAGCATTCAGCCCGCGAACAGTTTGGGCTGAAAGAATGTAATTTCGTGAGCATGCCTAGATTGATTTCATATTGATTCGTGCTGATTTGTAGTTAAAGAAGTTTCAGATTCTTTCTGTATTGGCTGATGATGAGAGCGTGAGCAAGAAGCAATGCGGACCATCTAACCATGCCCACGATGAGGTATGCCTTTAGCCCAAAATGTTCGCGGGCTGAACGCTGAGTGCTGACTGCTGAGTGTTTGCTCAAGCACCCGCGGCAACGGCCAACGTCAAAACCGCCTCGGGTCGAGCGAATGGCCTGACAAACAAATTCTTGAAATTAATCAACACGTCTCCACTTTCATTCAGGAGCCGAATGTTGAACTTCCTGACGCCTGTGTGGTTCTGTTCATGCGAGTCGGCAAATTCTGCATAGGCGTAGCAAGTCTGGCGAACAGGATGGAGAATCTCGACCTCATCCAGCGCAAACGGCAGGTGCGGTGTCGTCGATTCCAGGCCGCCGGCCAGGCCGGCGACGGTCTGCAAAGCACCATCCATCATGCTGGGATGAAGAATGAATTGACTAAAATCACCTTTCAGATGGTCTGCGATCTTCAGCTTGGAGAGCGCAAAGGTATGATTGACGTAAATCTCCTGTATGGTTTGGAACGAGGGGCCGTAGTTGAAGCCGTATTTCCTGAATTTTCTGTAATAGGCAGCCCCATCTTCCCGAGTGCCGCATTGCGCTTTCAATGCTTCAATCGGGATGCAATCTTCAGCCGCTTCCGGATTGGCCCAGCCGTTGCGGAACGTCAGCCTTCCTTCCGAATGAAGGACGGGCTCATTTTCTTCATCCAATGACGAAATCACATACTCAACGCTGTCTCCGGCATCTTTCAAAACGGTCCGAAGCGTCTGGGGGCCTTTGTGGAAATTCAAAGGCTGTACCCAAACGATGTCTTTGATCTTGCGCACTCTTTGCTCGCCGGCAATATTTCCGGAGATGCATGCCATCTCCAGGAATCCTGCGCCTGGAAAAATCTTTTGTTCATTCACCTTATGATCGACAGCATAGAATGCGGTTTCCGGCAGCGATGAACTGAAGCTGATCTCCTTCAGCGTTGAGGAGTTGTAGGAGATCAATGGATGTATCAGAGCGTTAGAAGCTGTCGGCTTCTGCGAAGCTGGAGAATCCGTAACCCAATACCTCTCTCGGGCGAAAGGATAGGTAGGCAGCGCGATCCTGTGAGGTTTGCTCTCAGGATATAGGCCTTCCCAATCGATTTCTTCGCCCGCAACCCACTTCGAAGCGAGCTCGATAAGACCTGGGTTTTCTATGGCTTTCTTTGCAATCTTTCGCGAGCGTTTTGATCCACGGTGAGCGCCCGGGCTGCCTTGATGAACATGCGTGGAAGATCCATGTTGGCTCCAATCGTTGAGCCGATCGATGAGTTCGTTCGTTTCGGAAACGACAACCGTCAGCCTCTCTTCCATCGCTTCTCTACCGGTTTGCAGGGTATAGCAAAGGTCTGCCAGATCGATATCCGGTTCGCTTCTTAGCCGAACGATCATTTGATCGGCGTGTTCCCTAAGGCGGTCCTCATTCTTGGCGGAAAGCGTAAACAGGTATGGGCCGGTTATCAGCTCGCAGTTAGAGGCGCGCGGCTTCATGTACTCCTCCAGTACCACGCATGCGTTCACTCCTCCAGCTCCGAATGAGTTGATGAGCGCGCGTCGCGGATGCGCAGGCGACGGCTGCCATTCCGATAAGCCGTGTTGCAAGTAAAATGGCGACTCTTTGAATTCGATATCGGGATTCACCTTGTCAGAATGGATGGAAGGCGCCAGTTGGCCATGCTTCATTTGCATGACGACCTTGGCCACGCTGGCAATTCCTGCCGCCGATTCCGAATGCCCGATGTTGGCCCTGACGGAGCCGATCGGGCAGAATTGCTTCTTCGTCGTATATTTTTGAAACGCCTGGGTCAAGGCAGCAATTTCGATGCTGTCGCCCAATTGCGTGCCGGTGCCATGGCCTTCGACATAGCCAATTGTTTCAGGATGAATATTGGCTTTACTGAGCGTGTTGCTGATCAGGTTCGCCTGAGAATTCGGGTTGGGCGCGGAATACCCGTTTGACCGCCCGCTATGGTCGAAAGCGCTTGCCGGAATAACAGCATAGATGCGATCTTGATGCTCGATGGCTTTGCTGAGCCGTTTGAGCACCAGCGTTCCAACACCCTCTCCGGGGACGAAGCCGTCGTCACCAGCTCCAAAGCTGTGGCACTTGCCATCAAGAGAAAGCATGCGTCTCTGGCACAGCGATTGATATTTGGAGGGGTGCAAGTACAAGTTCACGCCGCCCGCGATGGCAACCTGGCATTCGCGATTCTTAAGGCTTTCGCAAGCAAGATGGAGGGCAACCAGTGAAGACGAGCAAGCCGTATCCACCGCCATGCTGGGTCCGTTGAAATCGAAGAAATAGGAAACACGATTGGCAATGGACCACGGCATGGCGCTGGGGCACACAATGTTCCCGCGGAAGCGCTCTTCGGGCGCCCACAGATGATAGGAGTTGGTCGTGACGCCGGCAAAGACTCCCACGTCCGCGCTTCGTGCCTTGGCGAAGCGCTTCTTCAAGCTGTCCCGAGTATATCCGGCGTCTTCGATGGCCGCCCAAACAGATTGCAGGAACAGCCGCTCTTGTGGGTCGGTTATTTTGGCCTCGCCAGCGGAGATGTTAAAGAAATGGGGATCGAATTTGTCATAGTCCTCCAGGAACCCGCCCCATTTGCAGTAGATCTTTCCGTCGGAAGCTGCCGCAGGATCGGCGTCGTAAAACTCTTCATAGTTCCAGCGGTCATGCGGAACCAGGTCGACCAGGTCTTTGCCGTGTTTGAGGTTTTCCCAATATTCGTACAGATTTGCGGAGTGAGGATAATAGCCGTGAATACCGATAATTGCGATTGGCTCGGGAGTATTTTTCGGTTCCGTCTTTGGCTCGTGCTGTTGAATCGGTTCCGGCTCAATCACCATCGGCGAAATTACCGGCTCGCCCGCCGATGCATTGAAACCAAGCAATGAGACCAGGGCTTCTCGTGATTCTTGCAGCAGGAATTTCGCAAGCTCCCGAACTGTCTCATGCTCGTAGAGAAGCGTTTTGGGCAATGCGCCTAAATCCCGTTCCAAATTGGCATTGAGATGGTTGATCATGACCGAATCAATACCAAAAGACTCCAAACGATCGGAGGAGCCAATTCGATCGGGAGCAAGCTTGATCTCCTCGCCGATAAGCGCCTTCAAATACGCTTCCGTTTTAGCAAAGAGAGTCGCCGAATCAACTCTTGATGAAATAGCTGAGGCGTTGCTTTCGGCCTTCACCGTCTTGTGGTCAATGTAGGCAGCAATCTTAGACGCGATTCCATAAAGAGCGACGCCTTGTACTGCCTCAGATTGCAGAAACTCTTCCCAGTAGCAGATGCCTTCTTCCGTTGGCAGGGGGCAAATCCCGGTTTGTTTTTCCAAACGCGCAATATCATCCAGGGAGATGCTCATGCCTCCGTCCGCCCACAAAGGCCAGTTGATCGACAATGAGCGGCCCGATCGCTTCTGAGCTTGTCTCAGGCTCTCGCGGCTTTCGGCGAACGAGTCCAGGAAGCGATTCGCGTAGGCATAATCGCATTGTCCAATGTTGCCCAGTACGCCCGCCACGGAGGAAAACATGACAAACAGGTCCAGGTTCTCGTTGCTTGTGGCCAGATCGATGTTGATTGCGCCGTAGACTTTCGACGCCAGCACCGCCTCCATCTCCTGTTTTCTCTTCTTGAGAATGAAGGCATCGCGATTTACACCGGCAGCATGAATCACGCCATTGATTTCGGTGAAGCGCGCTTTTGCTTCCCGTACCACCATTTCCATGTCTTCCAACTTAGAGACATCGGCCCGAACAAACATAACTTCGGAGCCGCTGGCTTTGAGTTGGTTGAGTTCCTCTTCTTGCGCTCCATTGGGAAACGAACGTCCGATGAGCACCAGTTTCGCCTGAAATTTCTTTGCCAAGTACTCATTAAAGACGAGACCCAGGCCGCCTAATCCGCCTGTGATGAGATAAACACCGCGTTGCCTCAACGGCATCGCCGGCAGTTCCTTTTCGGGAGTATACAGAGTGAACTCGCGCATGCATCGCGCACGAGATCGTGTGACTTCGCCGTGGCTGCTGTAGCGAATCTCTGAGGCCGTCCAGTCTCGGCCATTGATCTCATTCCAAATGAGACCGGCTTTTTCGAAAACGGATGTGTCTCCACCTTGAATATCTACGACCTTTGCAAAGTATTTCGGATTCTCCAGGGTCAGAGTCTTAAAGAAGCCAGACATGGCGACCTGCAACGGAGCCGCTGCTCCCGAAGGACTGGAGAAGACCGACATAACCTTGAGAGGTGTTTGTAGCTTATCTTTCATCAAGGCTTTGCACAGATGGAAGAGCGTATAAACCCCGTGATTGAGCTGCTCGGAGACTTGGGATTTGACCCCCAGGTTGCACACCTCCGAGCAGTGATGAAGGACTACACTGGGAAGCTGAGCTCTGTTTTTAAGACTCTCGATAAGTTCGTGGAACTGTTCTTCTCGTTCGGGCTCGATAAGGTAAACATCCGGCTCGATTTCTTGAAAAGAATTTCCCGGTTTCACCAGAATGATCAGGCGCTCCTTTGAGCGGCCTTCGAGCTGCGCTTTCATTGTGAGAAACAACTCGTCCGAAGTGTCCAGTATCAAAATCGGGCTGTTCGGTTGGTCGTTCTCTATCACCGCAATCGGTTTCAAGGTCCACTGCGGGCGGTAATGCGTCCTGCGCTTCTCCTCAACCGGCTTCTGCGCTGCAGCATTGCCGGAACCGAATGCAAGGTTTTGGACAAAAGGAAGCGACGGAATTTCCTGGTTGACCCAGTATCTTTCTTTGGCAAAC
This sequence comes from Candidatus Angelobacter sp., assembly GCA_035939495.1. Classification (GTDB taxonomy): domain Bacteria; phylum Acidobacteriota; class Terriglobia; order Terriglobales; family Acidobacteriaceae; genus Angelobacter. Next base: position 62,641 of record DASZFU010000007.1, read on the forward strand.
GGATATGTGGGAAGGGAGATTTTTCGTGGACTGGCAGGCCGGCGCATGTGAGACCAATCAATCTCCACGCCCAAGACCCAAAGCCTGGATATCTTTTCAAGATCGTTGTGTGCAAGGAGGTTTTCGAGAAATGCTTTTCCGGCTTGTCCCTCCATCAGATTGCGCGCGCTGTATTGGGCTTCCCTGATGTTTCCATAAAAGACATCCTCCAATTCCGGCGCGTTGTCTTCGGGGTTGACGTCTTGATTCTTTTGCAGCGTTATCCACTGATTGAGTTTGTCTTTCAAATCTTGCAAACTTGAGGCGATCGTTACCAGGCGCGCGTCCATCGGCGTCCGGCCAATCTGCGAGGTATAAGCTAGGTCGGCCAGCGAAACATCGGATCCATTGTCCAGAAAATTCACGATCCGTTCGGCATAACGGCAAAGGGCATCCTGGTTTCTTGCGGAAAGGACAAAAGCTTCAGGAGATGCTGTCTGCGGTGCTAGGGGGAGTTCGGTAGCGTCGGCGTACTCTTCCAAAATGAGATGCGCGTTCGATCCGCCGGCGCCGAACGAACTCACGCCAACGCGCCGCGGATGCCTGGCAAGGTGTTTCCATTCGGTTAGTTCGGTCTGCACATAAAAGGGTGAATCCTTAAAGTTGATATTCGGATTGAGAGGATTCGCATGTAGAGAGGGAACCAACTGCTTGTGCCGGATCTGCAATAAAGCCTTGGTCACCGCTGCAATTCCAGCCGCCGATTCAAGATGTCCGATGTTGGATTTCACCGAGCCGATTGGGCAGAACTGTTTTTCTTCGGTGGATCCTTCGTAGGCCTTCAACAAACCAGTAATCTCGATCGGATCTCCCAGGGAGGTGCCTGTTCCATGCGTTTCTATGTAGCCGAGAGTCTTGGGATCGATCTTGGCTTTCTTAAGGGCATCAAGAATCAGATCGGCTTGAGCGTTGGGGTTGGGAACCGTGTATCCATTGGTCTTGCCACCATGATTCAGGGTGCTGGATTTGATCACTGCATAAATCTGATCACCATCACGGAGAGCATGTTGCAACGGCTTGAGCAGAATCGCCCCCACTCCTTCGCCGGGCACGTATCCATCTCCTCCTTCTCCAAAGCTCCGGCATTTGCCGTCGCTCGCGACAAAATTTCCCATACTCAAGCTCAGGTACTTATATGGATGGATCGTGAGATTGACACCGCCGGCAATTGCGGCATCGATTTCCCCGTTCCGCAGTTCTTCGCAGGCAAGATGGATTGCGGTCAGGGAAGAAGAACACATCGTGTCGAGCGCGATGCTGGGCCCATGAAGGTCAAAGAAGTAAGAAACCCGATTCGCAATCGATGCGTGGGATGAAGTCGGAATGGACGCATTCCCTCTTAGAATTGATTCCGCGCCGAAGAGTTCATACTGCCCCCACATGACTCCGACGTAGACCCCTACACGGCTTCCTGAAATGCTCTCTTTGGTATAGCCAGCGTCTTCGATGGTTTCCCATGCGGTCTGGAGGAACAGGCGCTCCTGTGGGTCGGTCAGCTCAGCTTCTTTCGGTGAAACGTTGAAAAACAATGGATCAAACTTATCGACATCGGAAATGAATCCACCCCACCGGCTATAGCTCTTTCCTAATCTATGGCTGGGATCGTAATACAGCTTGTAGTCCCATCGTTCTGAGGGAATTTCCGTGATGCAATCGCGGCCGTTTTTGAGATTGGTCCAGAATTCTTGCAAGTTTTCAGCCTGCGGGTATCTGCCGCTGAGGCCAACGATAGCGATGTCTTTAAGATCATTTGTTTTGGGACTGACAAAGCGGCTCTTATTCCGCTTCACTGGAGTTGGAGGTCTTTTTTCTATCGTAGATTGGTCAACGTCTTTTGCTTTGGGTTCTTCGTGTGATAGCCCGACTGTTTCACAGACGATGGCCGGATGCGCTTTCACAAAATATCCAGCCAGCGCGGCTATCGTTTGGTATTCGAAGAACAAAGTTTTGGAGAGCGAACCGAAGGTTTTTTCCAGTTCGTTCGTCAGCCTCATTGCCAGGATCGAGTCAATTCCATATTTCTCCAACGGTGCTTGCGCATCGATCTTGTGGGCCGGCAGCTTCAACAATCCCGAGAATTGCTTGCGCAAATAGTCTTGCATCTTCTCAGCGAGGCTCTCTTTATTGATCCCGGCAGCATTAACGTCAGGAGCGGCTATCACTGGTTTCGCTTGCGGCCTGGATGGCTTTGTGGAACCACTAAACAATGTGCGGCGCATCTGTACGAGATCACCTTCCACTACCAGCATCTGGTCGTGGGACAATGCCAGGCTGCGATGGAATGCTTCCATTCCAGTAGTGGTTTGCATGGGCAACATGCCCGTCGATTGTTTGAGCAATTCCTGGCTCGCCGCATCGATCCCCATTCCCCCGGCTCGCCACAACGGCCAGTTGATCGACCGCGTATGCCCATGCCGTTGCTGCGCAGCCACCTGCTTATTGCGATACGCCGCAAACTGGTCCATGAAGCAGTTTGCTGTCGCGTAATCGGCTTGCCCTACGTTCCCCAGCGCCGCGATGGAGGAGAACAGCACGAAGAAATCCAGTTGCACGTCCTGGCTGGCTTGGTCCAGGTTGTAAGTGGCAATAACTTTTGGCGCCAGCACCTTGTTGAATTCGGCGCTGGTCTTTTTCACCAGAAAGTTATCCGCGATCGTACCGGCGCAGTGAAGGATGCCGTTGAGCTGTCCGTACTCGGCTTGGATATCGGCAATAAGCTGCTTAACCTGATCAAGATCACACAGATCGACATGCCGATAGCTCGCCCGGTAGGCATGGGCTGACAATTCGTCGAAGCGGGCCTGCTTTTCCGGAGTCAATGCACCGCGCCCCGTCAACACCACCTGCGTTTGCCCGAACAGTCCGAGAATTTCTCCAGCAAACAACAGGCCGAGACCGCCAAGTCCACCGGTTATCAGGTAGATACCTTGATCCTTGAATGCAATAGGAGGTTTCTCCAAATCCGCCGTTGGCTCTTGCCACCGCAAGACTTGCCGTGCACCTTGTGCATACCGGATCAATGTGTCTTGCATCAAGGCGCTGGACATTGATGCGCCGGACTTTTCCTCTTGCAGGCGCGTGGCTAGTTCCTCGGTCGTGGTTTCAGGCGTGACCAGGATGAGCTGGCCAATGAACTGCGGCTTTTCCAGTGTGGCTGTCTTCAGCAATCCTGACAGGCCCGCAAAAAGCGCCTGCTCCTGATGGCCGGCAACAACGATCTGCACAAGCACATTGTCTTGGGGCTTGCTCTGGAGAATGGTCTGTATCCGTTCAAAGCAAGTCAACGCGCACTCGCTATAACGCTGCGCGACGTTCTTCTCGTCCGGTGCATGTAATAACAGGCATTGGCTCTGCGGAACTAGGGACTGCAAACTCTCAATGCTGATCTGTGGCAGCTCGCACAAAATAACGTGGTGCTCAATGTATTCGAGCTCGCGTGCGCCAGCAGAAGACGCCACGGCACATGATTTCCATGATGGAACCGCATACAGGGTACCGGCCGGCTCCTGCGCAATCGCTTCCGTGTTCTCCTGATTCAATATCCGGGAAGACAATCCACGCATTTGCACACAGATGTTCCCATCCTGATCGCACAGATCGATATCCAGCCTGATAATCTTGTCTTCCGCCTGGCTGCCCGGCGCGTAACGCACCCAGGCAAACATCTCCCGCGTACAAGAGGACATGATTCGTAGAGAGTCCAGCGCAAACGGCAGGCGGGGCTGATTGAAAAGTTCGGATGTATCGTCGATCAATCCAACCGCAGCTTGCAATGCGCTGTCCATCAGACTCGGATGGAGAACATAATCTCTCAGCGTGCTCTCTACAGTCTTCGGCATCTGCAACCGTGCCAGCACCTGGTTAGTTCCGCGATGGATGGCTGCGATCCCCTGCAATGCCGGTCCATAGACCAGCCCCATCTGGGCACAGGTTGCATAAACACTGCTCGGCTCCAACTGGCCCTGATCCATCTGCCGATTGAGTTGTTCGAGATCAACTTTGGAGGACGACTGCAGACGACCCCAAATCGCGCTGCCTTGGCAATGAACGATGTCTTGATCTGCATCCTGGCTGTAAATCTCGTAGTCGATCTGGTCAGCTTCGTTCGCCAATAGCGCGATGCTGATCTGCTTGCTTTCCGTGACAACGACAGGTTGCGCCCAAACTATATTTTGCAGCTCCAACACCGTTGATTCAGGCCGCACCGCCGATGCCTGCTCAATCGCCACCCGCGCCATTTCCAGATATGCAACCCCCGGGAGGACCTTTTGATCTTTACTTCCGTTCACCTTTACCTGGTGATCCGCCAGGAAAAATTCCTCGCCCGTAAACGTCGAGCTATACCGTTGCGCACTGAGATCCGAAGTGTTGCTGTGCACCAGCGGATGCAAGACCGCCGTCGCCGCGCCTTTGCTGATCGTTGGGCCCGCTGCCGCTGTTGTATCCACCCAATACCGCTCTCGCGCAAACGGATAGGCCGGCAGGCTGATGCGCGGCGGTTTGCTCTCGCTGTACAGCTTGCTCCAGTCCATCTCCAGCCCTTTCACCCAAAGGTCCAGGAGCTTGGAATACTTCTTTCCCGTGATCCACTTGTCCACCGTCTGTTGCAGGTCGGCATCGTTGCTGAATACCGCCAATGCCTCCCGGTTGCGCTTCACCTGCCCTTGATACGCGTCTTCGATTCCTTGTTCGCCTGCTATATAAGCTTCCAGCCTCTCGACCAGT
>DASZFU010000008.1:0-58852 GCA_035939495.1 Candidatus Angelobacter sp.
ATGATCCTCTTCAGGGCCTGTTCGGCGATCTCTTCATCGAATCGTCCTCGTACCCGCAGTGCCCCCGGCATGTTGTACTGCACGCTCCCGCCCCCTATCTGGTCGATAAACCACAATCGCTCCTGCGCAAACGAAAGAGGCGCATCCTGGGACACCATCCTGAATTTCGGCAGAGGAGGCCGTGTTGAAGTTTCTTCTAACTCTCTTTCGCTTAAGAAGGGGATCAGGACTTCTCGATTCGCAGCTATTTCTTCTCTCAACGCAGAGGGAATCTCACCGGTGGATTTGAAATACAATCTGCCCTGTCTGACCGACAGGAAAATTCCTGCGTCTGCGGCTTTTTTCAGGAGAGTACCAACGAATTCCAGATTTTTCCGTCCTGTCTGTACGTATGCCATAGAATTTTTCGGGTCCTTACAAGAAAGAAGTAATCACTCCACGTCGATCTGGGAGCACTGAAAAGAGGTTGATCCAGCAGGTGAACGCCCAAGACATGGGCTATCACAGGAACAAGTGCACCGGGCGTGCACAGATGGCATTCATTTCAGCACGATTTCAAATTTCTTAGCTCACGCCAATGTAACCTGTTCCACATTGACAGGGTTGATGGGCAGTTTTGCCTGATTTTCAAGATTGCAAATTGTTTGGAGTCTCGACATGAATTTTTTGGAGTCAACTGCGGCATCGCCCAACCCGCCAATGACAAGATCGCGGGAGATTTCCAGGAAACTTTTGACAAATTTCAGGCTATACCCAATCCCCATCAGATAAAAGATTGTTTCGAAGCTGAATCCGGTTTGAGGAACATAAATTGGTCCTTTGACTTCCCGCAACATGCGCTCAGCCCCCTCGCATGCCCGATTCCAGGTCATCGTTTTATGTTTCCAGGTATAGCCTGCGCCCTGCAAATCAAACTCGCCTGCCCGCCGGTGTATTGGAGTTGTATGATCATAAAACCAGATTTGGGTTGCAAAGAATGTAGGCGCAGTGTCGTTCAGGAGAGATATTGTGTTGCCGATAGTGGCTTCGCTTTCACCGGGGAATCCAACGAAAAACAACGCCCAAAGCATGATGCCTGCATCTTCAAGCCAACGGATCGCTTGCCGGTATTTTGCCGGCGAAGCGAACTTGTTCATTACCTGGAGCACCTGCTGGTCGCCCGACTCAATGCCCAGAAGGGCACCCACACAACCACTCTCGGCGGCTAGCTTTACGGCTTCAATATCCATGTTGCCGCAGCGCAAATAAGAGAGCCACCGGAATTGGAAACGGTTCCTGATCATCATTCGGCACAACTCCTTGAAGCGAGGCAGAGGCACGTTGAAAGTGTCATCAATGAAATAAACGAATTTTACGCCGATATCGGACAATGCTCGCAGGTCCGCTTCTACTCTTTCCACCTCGGCCAAACGATGCTCGCCCGCCCGGACAGGATAACTGCAAAAAGAGCATGCGAACGGACAACTGAGCGCGGTGCGTATCATCGAAAACGGCCTGAGCGCACTTGCATCGAAGATTTTCCAATCAACACGGTTGTCATTAATCGAATTGTCTTCTCGTTCCCGTTTAGTGCGAAAAGAACATTTACCGGTAAACACCAACAGGTTAGGAATTGTCTCAAGGCTTTCCAGGCTTGATGAGCGTTTAAGCTCGTTAATCACTCGGGACAGAGTAAGTTCGCCCTGGCTATCAATCACGTAAATATCAGCCCCGATTTCTTTCAAGATCATCTCCAATGAGTCTGAAAGATCGCCTCTGTCGAGATGGGAAGGATAAGGCCCGCCAATGATGATCATTGTGTCAGGCGACCGTTGCCGGATGAAAGAAACGATCTCCTTCATCGGGCTCGGCTCGAAGTAGAAGGTTGTCGTAATCGCAACGGCAAGGGGCTCGTCGCGCAGGAGCTCTTCTAGTTTTCTCTTGCCTTTTTGAAACTCGCCAACAACCAGTGTGCTGGCCCCTTGCTTTGACAGGAAGCTGGCTAAGTGCAAGCTCGCCAGGCCGAGCGGATCAAAAGGGCTCAACATTTCCGCTTCAGGATTGATTTGTTTTTGGGCCCTATTAAACAGATCGATGTACGAAATGCGCTGGCCATCCACCAGAACTGAATTGATTTGCGCATCAAAGTACGCCCCATTAAATTTGGACATAGGCTTGCGCCCGGCGATAAATTCATGGAAATTTCCGGTATTGTGGCCAACAACGATGCAATCAATTTTTCGCATTGTCGCTCCTTATGTCGTTGCCTTGCCAATCAGGCATTTGGTTGAACAGGCGCTTATAAGCTCGTGCCGTTTCACGCAAGGTCGAGTCGTGGTGGAATAAGATGTCGATTACATGGTTTGGAAGGCTGGTAGATCTCTGACGCTGGAGGCTCTTGCGACATCACTCACGATCTGGCCTTCCTCGAGCCTGATGAGACGGTCGGCTACATCGTAATAACGATCATCATGGCTGATGACAAATACCGTCTTACCGCGGCTTTTGAGATTTGGGAGTATCTGGCAGTAAAAGATATTTTTGAAACTGGGATCCTGGTCGGCGGCCCATTCGTCGAAAACACATATCGGCCGATCTTCAAGTAGAATGCTCAACATTGCAAGTCGCTTACGTTGTCCTTGAGATAAGTCGGTGGTAGAAAACCTGCCGTCAATAACCCGCACTTTGTGACCAAGATTGAAAAGCCCCAGATACTCTTCGATCTGTTGCTGCATTCCCGGCTTGGTTGACTCTGGTATGGTTTCAAACAAGTAAAAATCTGAGAACACTGCTGAAAATCGCTCTCTGTACTGCTCCATCTGCGATTCGTCAATCGGTTCATCGTTAATGGCAATAGTTCCATTTTCCGGCTTGTAAAGGCCAGTGAGCAGTTTTACCAAAGTGGTCTTGCCGCTGCCATTTCCTCCAACGATGAAGATGATTTCTCCAGACCAGAAGGTCAAGGTCAAGGGACCAAGCACGAAATTCGTTTCATTTTCACTCTGATAGCGATGAGTAAGCGATCGGAACGCCAGTTTGCGCCACGGTTGGCAGGGCACGAAAGTCTTGCTTAACCGTGTTTGACTTTCAGCCAAAGCAAACTCCAGTTCTCCCAATTTCTGAAGGGCGACGTTAGCGCGCGTCAACAGCGGAAGGCCGTTCATAATTGCTTGCAATGGCGTTATCAAATAGAGCAATGTAAGGGTATATCCGGTCGTCACAGGGTGTGCAGCCTGATGCGGGCCCGGAATACCAACGACGATAAGTCCGATCACGACGAAAACCAGGACCTGCCCCCAGCTTGCAGCAGCGCTGTAAAGGTTCAAAGCAGAAGTATTCTGCCTTACAAGGGAAGTCGCTGTTTGTTCCAAATCATTTTTAACAAACGTATTCCGACGGACGCTATTTATCTGCAGTTCCTTGATGCCGTACGTCAATCCACGGAAGCTTGCCTGCAGCAAATCGGCGTTTTTCCGTGCTAACTGAAATATCCTGGTAACCCTAAGGATAGGAAGTTGATATGTCGCTACTCCCAGGACCATGAACCCTAGCACCATAGCGAGCAACTGAGGTGATAATGATGCCAGATAGGCCAAGCTTCCGCCAACGAGCGCTGCATTCACGCAAAGCACGGGAATCAAAGGAAGGACATTCGTGATTGAAGTCACATCGTCGGTAAGGGCGGTGAGTAACTTTGGGATGCCAAGCTGCTCAAGGTGCCGCAAAGGCGTGGAAAGAATCTGCCGGCATAGCTTCATACGAAGATCAAAAATAGCTTGTTGCCCAAGCTTGGTTAAATAAGCCTCCGAAGCATATCTAGTGAGGGGAAGCATGGTACATAATCCCCAAAAAGCATATAGAAGCACCTTCTCCCGATGCTCGCTTTTCAATGCCGAATTAATGGAAGCAAGTAGCGCCGCATTGCAAACACCGCTGAAAGCGGCAATAAGCACGCTGCATACAAGAACGTTCCGGGAATTTCTGAAGAAGAATACAACCACTCTCATGGGGGCCTAATTACCGGGGATTCGCTCCGGACGCTTTTCGCGGGATTGACGATCCCTCGGTAGTTTCTTTTATGAGTCAAACATACTGCGATCTGGCTGGGGCGGATGGACTCGAACCACCACTTTCCTCAGAAACAGTGAGGTGTCCTACCAGATTGGACTACGCCCCAAAAACTATAAAGCTGTGTTTCTGTTGTTACGGCAGCCATTTCTGATTTCAATCTACGCATTCAAGTGTGCAGCGATAAATTCGGCCAAGAGAACTCCAGCGAAGCCGGACAGACACTCAACGGTCGTCGCACGATTCTCGTGCTCAAGCCAGTCGCACCACACCAGCACTCAAGGCGCCTGACGAACCGTGAAAGCGCTGTTTCCAGCATTGAGACAGAGATGCTCTCGGGAGCCAATATGATTGCGAGCAGTTCATTTGTCGAGGGAGTGACCATCGTTCGCGTCGAGTCGCTGACAGGGCTCCCAAACGGTCCGTGCATATCTGAAAAAAGCGGACGACCTTCAAGACGGAAAGTCTGCCTCCCTATTCCGTCGTATTCTTCGCCAATGTCTCCTTGGCGGATTTCAATAGGGCCCGAGATTCTGGCAACATCGTAGCAGCCGTATGGGAAGCCGGTCTCAATCGCCCCCAGGTTAGCTATATCTACGACGTTCGAGATTCTTGGAAACGGCTGCCCTTTTAGCACCCTTCTAAGTAGGGCTTCAGAAGAAGGCCGATACTTGGACGGATCGTTTCCCCATTCACGGAACATTTTTCGCACGGCGCGAATTTGTTCCCAATGCGGTAAACTATCGATAGAGGCCATTTTGAGAAACGGGTCGCAGGTCGCACATATTTCCTCCGACAACCCTGTTTCGCAACTCATCACCTGAACTTTTCCGGCTTCGACGACACCTGCTTTAGCTCCGCGAAGCTCAATCTGTATGTCACAAAGGGCACGTTCCGGTTGGACGCCTAAAATTGTCATGATGAAATCCGAACAACTGGTTTCTGATACTCGATCGAATTGTTGTATCCATTGACCGAAGGTCAAGATTCAGGAATGGGTTTATGTAGAACTTCTTGGTGTCGCCCTGCAGGCTATCGTACAACTTTAACCTACCGGAAAACAGGCTGCCGCCATTGGAGTCCCATTTGTGATTAACATCCGTTTAGCATTAAATGTGCCCGATCTGCCTGCAACCGTTCACAACTTCTAACCAAGCGACAATAATTGCCGCCTACTCGACAAGCAAGTCGCAAGTTCTTGTGTCATCAATCGGGGCTACATCAGCCATAAGCCCTTGCGCATCGTAAGTTTCTGTCTTTGGCTTCCGTGTCTCCGCAAGATAGTCCAGGTGCTCCTTCAAAACGCGCAGGATGAGCTGCGGGCGGCTGCGCACATCGAGTTTGAAATAAAGCCGCCGCAAATACGTGTTCGCAGTATGCACCGAAATACCCAACTCAGACGCAATGCATTCCGTTTTCTCATCATCGAAAATATATTGCGTGATCTGCATCTCACGCAGGCTCAGTCTCAAAGAAAGGCGGATCCGTTCCCAGTGCTCGGGTTTTAGGATGTAACGGTTACGATGAAACAAGGACGGTGGTTGAACGACTGCACTCATGAATAGCCTCCGCTACGCTCCTAATGCGTATCTCTCTTCAGGTTTTCCCACGGAAAATGAGATGGCAAGGGGAACGACTTCATAGCCGTCGACCTCAACAAATACAGATTTTTTTATCAAATTGACCGACAGGATAAGACGCTGCTTGTTCTTGAAACGCACAATCTTTCCTCTCACGGACGCCAGAGGTCCTACACGGACCTCAACTTCCTGGCCCACCTCCATAAAAGCGCATGGCCCGCAATTCAAACCAGCCCGCGTGGTGCTCTGAAGCGCTTCGATCTCCGAATCCTCGACAGGTATTGGCGTCTTTCCTGTTCCCACAAACCGCAGTACTCCCGGAGCGGTAACCGCAGGATGAGGGCTATAGATGTTAAAGCGAAGAAACACGTATCCGGTGAAAAGCGGAACCTGAACGATCTTCGTGCGATCTGACCATTGCCGCTTTTGTTCGAAGGCCGGCACAAAGGTTTCGTATCCTCTCTCGTTTAAGCACAAGGCGCTTCGGAATTCTCCGCCAGATTTAACCTGAATACATAACCACCGTTTATCTAAACCTTCAAAATCGCAATTCATGGATACTTCCTAATCATTGGTTTTCAATTCATTGATCGCGCTCACATCATTAAGTTCTTTAAGCGGTTGAACGGAGCGCTTCACATCCGGCAAATCCAGGATGAAATCGGCGCCCAGTGCTGTTGCAGGCGTATGAGCGCCTGTAGAGAGCGGGTCGTTGTTGGCAAGCCGCGACACTCCCGCAACCATCACGGCTGCGGTGAATTCATGGGCTTCGCCGAATTGAATCCAGCCTTCCAGAGATCTCTTGCCCAGCTTGGACATGCGCACCCACACTAAACTTGTGCTGGTGTCCTTGTCGTCCCAAGGCTGCCTACTGAACTCATTGAACAGAGGGTGAACAGATGCCGGCGCCGCTGCCCGTCGGACGCCGTTAGAAAAGGAGGAGATATCAGTCACAATATAGGCTGTAATGTTAGGAATCCCTGTGCAGCGATAGGCTGCTTCGATATCTCCAAGGGCTCCCGGAAACAATCTACGGCTGCCCGTCGGCAATTCCATCTCGATTAGGCCTTCGCCAAACCAGCAGCGTTCCAAAAAGCCACCACGCCGCCTGAATCCTCCCTCGAGGATGTTTTCCACAATAGTCAGGTGCGCGCCTGGACTATGTCTCCTCATAAACGGCTCCAACGCAATATCCACGGCGTCTGCATCGGGAAACAATGTATGGAGATGCTTCACCAGGCAATTGCTCACGGCTGGACTCAAAGCCAATCCGGGCAGCAACGTAAGATTTTTTTCTTTGGCTTCGGCATCCAGCGTATACATGGCAACCAGCGATGGAATCTGATTGTTCAGATCAAAATAATGTGTGTGTGCAGCCAGGCACGATTCTGCGACCAATACTGAAGTCTGCATCAGCGGGCCTGCTGCGTTGACGAGCAGATTCATCGGCGAAATCTCGCGCCTGAATCTTCCCCAATCGTTGATCTCAAAAGATCGCCATGAGAGATCCAGGTCTTCTGCTAGCTTCCGAACCGCTGTTGCATCGCGGCCTGCGAGAATGGGCCTTAACCCCTGGGCTACCGCCTTCCGCGCTATCAGCTCTCCTGAAAGGCCGCTTGCCCCGTAAATCATCCATGGATAGTCTTTGCTCCGCATATCCAAAACAGGTTCGGACCGGTTCATGGCTTAACCTGCCATTTCTTTTAGAACAAACTGAAATACAAAAAAACTGCCCGTTCAGACAGGTCGGCGCGACCTGACTGAACGGACAGTTGTCCGCCTATTTGGCCTTTGCAATACTTCGTATCCGTTGATGGAATTTTCAAAACTTCGTTCCTGCTCAAGGAATTGATCTGACTCACAAAGTCAGAACGGTTCGTTATCAGGGGAAAGAATCCCAATGACGAGACAGCACGCAACGTGGATCACGCTGGCACAGAAACAAGCTGATCACTTCGGGGAAAAACCAGCTTACATCTTTCTTGCGAACGGGGAGAATATCGCCGAAACGGTCACATATAAGGAAGTGGACCGACGGGCGCGTGCTCTGGCCGCGCATCTCCAAAGCTCATGCAATCCCGGAGACCGAGCCCTCCTGGTCTATGACTCCTGCATCGAAAACATCATTGCTTTCTTCGGATGTCTTTATGCCGGTCTCATAGCCGTGCCTGTCTGTCCTCCACATCGCAACCGTCGCAATGGCCGTCTTGAAAACATCCTGAAGGATTGCAACCCCTCTCTTGCGCTCTCAACGGCTGCGCAAATTAGGGAGATAAAACGGCTTTTCAATCACGATTCCGTTCTCGATCGGGTTGCCTCGCTGTTAACGGAGACGATCTCGCAGGATGAAACAAATGCCTGGATCGAGCCGGCTTCGAACGGTAAGACCTTGGCCTTCCTGCAGTACACATCGGGATCGACCAACACGCCGAAGGGCGTTGCCGTCAGCCATGGCAATCTTCTGCACAACCAGGCTATGTTGCAACATGCCTTCCAGACCACAGAGCACTCGAATATCGTTTCCTGGCTGCCCATCTACCATGACATGGGCTTGATCGGGAAGATGTTGCATTCGTTCTATGCTGGCGCTACGTGCGTGTTCATGTCTCCGATGAGCTTTCTACAGCAGCCTGCGAGATGGTTGTATGCCATTTCCAAATACAAGGCTGAAATTAGCGGCGGCCCCAATTTTAGCTATAGCCTCTGCGAGAAAAAGATTTCTGCGGACCTGTTGCCGTCTTTCGACCTCTCTTCCTGGCGGGTTGCTCTCAATGGCGCCGAACCAGTGCAATATCACACCCTGCAAGGATTTAGCGATCGCTTCGCCCCTTGCGGTTTTCAGGAAAAAGCTTTTTATCCCGGATATGGAATGGCCGAAGCGACACTGATTATCTCTGGTGGTTCACCCGGCCAGGAACCAGTCTACCGCTGGGTAGACAAAAACGAATTACGACAAGACAGAGCTGTCTCCCGTGCGCCTTCCGTTCCTTCAGCACAGCCGCTTGTGGGATGTGGCCGACAGATTCTCGATGAAATCATCGTCATTGTTGACCCGCAGACTTCCCGACCGCTTCCTGACGACCAAATTGGAGAAATCTGGCTGGCTGGCAAACACGTTGCACAAGGCTACTGGGGACGCCCGGAAGCAACCCGGAACACATTTCATGCCTATCTAATTGATGGCCGAGGACCGTTCCTGCGCACAGGTGATCTCGGATTCCTTAAAGATGGCACGCTCTTTATTACAGGAAGACTTAAAGACGTAATTATCCTTGAGGGATCCAAGCATTATCCCCAGGATATCGAAGCCAGCATTCAAGCTCTGATTCCTGCGGTACGTCCAGAAGGTGTAGCCGCCGTAAGTGTAACCAGTCCGGCCGGTGAAAAGGTAGTCGTAGTAGCTGAATTGGAAAGAGAGTTGCTGCGCAAAGCTGACCTCAAAAGTGTTGCTAATTCAATTCGTCGAGTCGTATCCCAGGACCACGGCTTGGTGTTGCAAGACGTGGTGTTAATACGTCCTGGAGCTCTTCCAAAAACTACCAGTGGAAAGATACAAAGACGGCTTTGCGGTGACCTGTATCTCTCGGAAGAGCTCCAGGTCCATCATCAGGCTCCCAACATAACGGCTATGGCGGTAGCCGCAAACTAGCACAACCCCAACCTTTCGATTTGCACAGGCGCATAATGAGTCTACATTCATCGAAACATGCACCGGCTTGCGAGCTTGAGATGGCTATGGGTGCCCCCTTTGGTGCAGGTCTATTTGGCTATGCCCGCCGGATTGAAGAAGACGAATCTGAACAGTACCCGCTGGAAGCCCTCGAGTGGCTCGATCAATGGGGAATGCAGCAACATTATGTTCCTGTTTCGTTAGGAGGTAAGCTGCACGATTTCGAACTCTTGTTTTCCCTAATACGAACCATCTCCCGGCGCGATCTCACCGTCGCTATTTCCCATGCAGTTTCGTTCCTTGGCTCCGCTGGTGTCTGGATTGCGGGCAACCAGGAGCAGCAGCTCGGGCTTGCTCGCCGGTTGTTGGCGGGGGAACGCATTTCACTGGCGCTAACGGAACGTAATCACGGTGGCGATTTGTTATCCATTGAGACGGAAGCCTCTCTGCAGAAAACAGACGGTCGCGTCCTGACTGGTGAAAAATGGCTAATCAATGGAGCAAGCCGTAACCCTTTGATTTCGGTTTTCGCCCGTACCAACGCTAACGGTGGCCCGCGTGGGTTCTCGCTATTTCTTTTCGACAAGAGAACGGCGACACCCGATTCTTTCACGTGCCTGGATAAGGTTCGCACACTCGGAGTGCGGGGTAGCGATGTCAGCGGCATCCGCTTTCAACATGCCGCGCTTGGCCTGTCGGAAATGATCGGCGGGGCAGGCGAAGGCTTTGAAGTAGTATTAAAAGGGCTACAACTGACACGCTTGCTGTGTAGTGCAATTTCTCTGGGCGCTGCTGAGGCTGCTTTTCAAACAGTTCTTGACTTCGCCTTCGCGCGGCGAGTCTACGGACGAACCGTATTCGAGATTCCGCAGTGCCGGCGCTTGCTGGTCGAGGCTTGGGTAGACCTCCTGTTGTGTGATTCTCTGTTGACCGCTGCTGCCCGCAGCCTGCATTTTGTCCCTTCTGAGGCCAGCGTGCATTCAGCGGTAGTGAAGTATCTTGTTCCGCAACTCCTGGAGCAAACGTTGAAACAGCTTTCCGTGGTCCTGGGAGCGCGTTACTACCTGCGTGAGGGAGATCGCCACGGAATTTTCCAAAAAATGCTGCGCGATAGCTCGCTGGTAAGCCTCTTCGATGGAAGCAGCGTTGTGAATCTGTACTCGCTCACCACTCAGTTCAAAGCCTTGTCCCGTTGCTGGAATAAATCTATAAACCATGCCACGGATGCCCGCCAACTTCCGATATGCGAATGGGGAGCTCCTCTTCCGGAATTTCGATGGTGTGACCTGTCGCTGGCCGGCGGCGGGAAGAACTGCTTTATTGAATCGCTTCCTTGTTCTTGTGAGGCCGCAAGGTCGCTCGCTGGAACTCATTGCCCATCCGCCAATCTGGCGTTGGCGCTGCAAGAACAAGTCAACATGTTGGAGACCACTACCGGCACATTAATGAAGGAGATCGGTTCCATTAATTTCGCAGCGCCTCATGCTGTGACTTCCCAGGCTTTCGACAAAGCCGGCGAGTATTGTGCCGTAGAAGCTGCAGCCATCGCTCTCGAGACCTGGCTTGCGAATCACAGTCATGCGCCTGCACACATCGCCGATGCCCAATGGTTGGTGTTGGCCCTGGCACGCCTCAATGCCTGCCTCGGACATAAGACCGAGCACAGCGGGAGCTTCATTGAAGGTCTCGCCGATCAATTGGTTCAGCTACAAATGCATCGTCCGCCGTTTGAGAATCTGGCTTTATCGGCGGCGTAAAACCCGAAATCCGCAGTTCAGTCCACATCAACGCGAGGAAAAACAATGCCTACTGTCATCAATTTCAGAGAAGTCAGCATTCAAGCAGAGATGAGTAAAGAAAGTATCCAGGCGTGGCTGATAGAACAAGTCAGCCGCCTCACTGGTCTTTCAGCAGAAGAGATTGATATCACCGAACCGTTCGCCTCCTACGGACTCAACTCTGTAGCGGCGGCTGGGCTCTCAGGCGAGCTCGCCGATTGGCTTGGTGAAGATCTTCCGCCCACCATCACCTGGGACTACCCCAGCGTGAAGCTCCTGGCCGGCTATTTGGCCTCCACGCTGTCGCAGCCATGTCTTTTGGCTGCCTGACCAATTTTCATCGTTGAAGGAAAGGAAAGATCCATGGAACCAATCGCAATTGTTGGTATGGCTTGCCGTTTTCCCGGCGCACCTTGCCTGGAAGAATTCTGGAACCTGCTGCGCGAAGGACGGCACGGCATCGATTTGATCCCCAAAAGCCGCTGGGATCGCGACCACTCCTTCGACGCCAATCCGGAAAAGCCAGGCAAGATCAATACTCGTTATGGAGGTTTTATTGAAGGGGTCGATCTCTTCGATAACGATTTCTTCCATATCCCCGGCGACGAAGCAATACAAATGGATCCGCAGCAACGCATCATGCTGGAACTAGCCTACGAGGCGTTTGCAGATGCGGGTCTCTCGCCGGCAGAAATGGATGGAACCGACACGGGAGTGTTCGTCGGTGTAATGAGCAATGACTACTTGCGTTATCAGACCGCCGATGACTACCGGTTGATAGACCGCTACACCGGAGTTGGTTCTGGTTATTGCATGATCGCAAACCGCATTTCCTATCAGTTCAATCTGCGCGGTCCCAGCATCGCGATTGATTCGGCCTGCTCTTCATCGCTGATTTCTACTTTTAACGCGTGCCAGAGCTTGTGGACGCACCAGTGTTCCGTTGCTCTTGCGGGTGGCGTGAACCTTATTCTATTTCCTACTCTTAGCGTCTTTTACACTCGCAATGGCCTTTCCGCCCCCAATGGCAAATGCCGGACTCTTTCCAACGATGCCTCCGGAATGGGACGCGGTGAAGGCGCCGGCATGGTGCTGCTGAAACGGCTCTCCGACGCCCAGCGCGATGGGGACGGGATCTACGCTCTGATTCGAGGTGGGGCTGTCAATCATAATGGTCGCGGCAACGGAATGTCTGCGCCCAATCGCTGGGCCCAGCAGTCACTCTTGCGAAAGGCTTATGAACATGCAGGAGTCAAGCCGCGCGATCTGGACTATGTCGAACTCCATGGCACGGGAACACTCATTGGCGATGCGATTGAAGCGACTGCCCTGGGTTCAGTACTGGCTGAAGACCGACCTCGGGAGCGTCCGTGCCCGGTCGGCTCAGTCAAGACCAACTTGGGACACTTGGAAGGTGCAGCCGGTATTGCAGGGCTGATCAAATTGGTGCTCTGCTTCAACCGTGGCCAACTCGCGCCCAGCCTGTGGCACATCGGACCCAATCCGCATGTCGCTTTTGAAACTCTACCGGTGAAAGTGCACGACCACTTGCAGGATTGGCCCGATCACGGCCAACCACGCCTGGCCGGCATCAGTTCATTTGGATTGGGAGGTGCGAACGCACATCTGGTCCTGCAATCTGCTCCTGATCCGTGTCCATCGACAGACACAAGTGTAAAGCTGGAACATCTCGTTCTCCAGCTCTCCGCTCGCTCAAAGGCTGCTTTGGTTGAAATGGCCGGCCACTATCGCCATTGGATGGAAAAGCTAGACGATGAACAATTCTCTTCGCTCTGCCAAACCACCTTAGTGCGACCCCAAGGACACGATCATCGCGCAACCTTTGTCGCTCGCAGTCGTAGCGAAATGATGCATCATCTTTCCAGCTTTACGTTGGCAAAACCATCCCCCAACGTATTTGTCGGACGTTATTGTGAATCGCCGAGACGCAAACGCGTCTTTGTTTTTCCGGGTTCCGGTACTGCGTGCTTCCATGCCGTCGCTGAATTGGCAAAGATACATCCTTGTATTCAGGAGACTCTGGCAGAATGCGATCAAGCCATTCAGGAAGTCTTGGTTCATCCTAGTGGGTTCCGCTTGATGGCCTTATGCGAACACTCAGCCAATCCCGACAGCCGTGCCATCCCATTTGTTCACTTTGGTGTCCAGGTTGCTCTTGCTCGCTTGTGGCAAAAATCCGGCTTCGAACCGGATGGAGCGGCTGGGATCGGCATAGGCCAGATAGCTTCATGGGTTGTCGCCGAAGCCATAGATACAAGGAGCGCCATTGCTCGAATCGGAGCCTTGAATGGTCTTGAGCTTGCTCCGACTGCATCGTCCTGCCTGGCGCAAAGCCATCCCTTCGTCATTGATTGTTATTCACCTTTAGGGAAAAACATCCCGCCAGCCGTAGCAGAAGCCGCTTTGGCACAAGCCGCCGGTGAAAACCCTGATGCGCTGCCTGATATGCCTCAATGGAAAGCAGTTGATTATTTCGTGCAAAGCCTGGAGTGCGCATCAATCGGTTCCGATTCATTTATAGCTGCGTCGAATGCTCAAGGCTTCTGGCTGGAACTGGCTCGGTTGTCAGTCGTGCATAACGTTCAATGGAAAGACCTCTTGCCCCGCCCGATGTTGATGCGTCCCCTGCCTTACCCCTGGCAACGCTCCCGCTTCTGGTTGGAAAGTAATCAAATGACAGCAGTATCCGCAGCACGAACCGAGTTCGTGGATGCGACGAATTCTTCTGGCGATGGATTTCTGGAATCCGACAACGATGAACCAACTTCAGTCTGCGAGTTGGAAGGGGAACCCTTAACTACTCCCAGCCGTGTTCTCTCCACCTTGAACCGTGAGGAGCTTTTCAACCTGCCTGAGGCCGAACGCAGATCAGTGCTCGCCTCCTATTTAAAGCAGAAGGTTGCGGAGACTTTACGTCTCTCCGCTGACGAAATGGAAGAACCTCAGACGTTTACCGGATTGGGAATTGACTCCCTGACCGCTCTTAAGCTGAAAAATCAGGTCGAGACCGATCTGAACATGTCCGTTTCGCTTGTGAAACTCATGGACGGCCACTCGATCGGCGACCTCGCCACAGACTTATTGTCCGAGGGCTTGGAACTTGACCCTTCTGCCTTTTCAAATAACTCGCTGCAACTCAACGAGAGCCGCTCTGCTCATGAACAAGAGCAGGCTCCCGGTCACGAGCTGCCTGATTACTTGGCCAACATGCCGCCGGAAGAAATTGATCGGATGCTTCGTGAGTTGCTGAATGGCGATTCTGTTCAACAACTCGAAACCATTGCCTTGAACCAATAGCCGTGAGGTCATTATGCAAGCCATTGGAGCCCTCAGCCTCGCAGAGAAGCGCTCGTTGCTCGCCAGTTTGCTCAACCAGAACCGTTTGCCTCTGCAATTGTCTCTTACGCAGGAGCGTCTGTGGCAATTATGCCAACTGCAACCGCACACTCCGCTCTACAATTTTCTGGCTTCTCTCGAATTGCAAGGCGAACTTTTTCCTAAGCTGCTTGAGATAGCGGCTTTGCAGGTTGTCTTGCGGCATCAAGTGCTGCAAACCAGCTACGGCGCAGAAAAAGGTAAACCTGTGCTCTCCCTGGCGCCTCCGAGTCAGATCACAATCGCGCTCCATGATCTTTCGGACTTCTCCCAACAGGAGCAGGAACAAAGGATGGAAGCCCTGGAAATGGCAGACGTCCAGCGCAGCTTTGACTTGGCTCGTCCTCCGTTTTTTCGTCTGACCCTGGTGCGTCTCGCGCCGGTTAAGCACCGCCTTTATCTGACGATGCACCACGTGGTCTCCGATTTTCTCTCCCTGGATCTGTTTCTATTTGAGCTGGGGGCATTTTATACCGCAGAACTCACAGGCCAGTCCGGTAATCTGTCGTCGCTTGCGTCGGGATATCAGGATTTTGCCAGGATGCAATGGACTCTCGAGGCGCGCGGCGTGGACGCTCCCCATCTCGAATACTGGCGTAGAACACTTGCTGGTGCCAATCCCATCGAGTGGTTCAGCGATCATGTCCGGCCGGCAATCCCCACGGGCAACGCAGGCACTGAGTTCCTCCTTATACCTTCCACTCTCATGTGCCAGATCGAGGCTTTTGCCCGCCGCCAGCAGGTTACTCCTTTCATGGTGCTCTTGGCGGCTTTTAATGTCCTGCTGTACTCCTGTTCAGGACAGAATGATTTAGTCGTCGGTTCCCCCATGGCTGGCCGCGTGCGGAGCGAGTACGAATCTCTGATTGGAATGTTTTCCTATCCTGTCCTGATGCGCACCAACCTGGCTGGTTGTCGGGATTTTCGCTCTCTATTGCAGAGGGTTCGCAAAGTAGTGTTGGAAGCTACTGAACACGGAGATGTGCCTTTCGCAAGAATCGCGGATTGCGTGCGCGGCTCAGGTTCGCAGTCGCAGTCTCTTCTTCGCGCTATGTTCAGCTATGTCAGCCGTCTCAGCGATCTGCAATTCGAAGGCTTGGCATGTACTCGCCGTCCCACCAACCGTGGTGTTACTGACCTTGATCTCTTCATGACCATCTATCCCGATCTGGATGAATGGCATGGTGTGCTGGAATATAGTGCTGATCTGTTCGAACGATCCACGATCCATAGTTTCGTTTCTGCATACATTATTGTTCTGCAGTCCTCAGTGACCAATCCTGAACTTTCACTGGCAGAACTGGCGGTGCATCTGCCTCTAAA
Source organism: Candidatus Angelobacter sp. (assembly GCA_035939495.1). GTDB lineage: Bacteria > Acidobacteriota > Terriglobia > Terriglobales > Acidobacteriaceae > Angelobacter. The sequence goes on from DASZFU010000008.1 coordinate 15,795, forward strand.
GCCTCCGGCACGCATCAATATCGCAGCAACATTCACCGCCGATCCCATCGTTGAGGTGCTCAGATTTTGGTCCCACGAGCTCGACGTGCAATTTACTTCGGTGATTGCTCCCTACAATCAGCTATTCCAGCAGCTCATGGATCCACGTAGCTCTTTCTTCTCGTCAGACAGTGCTCTCAATGTATTGCTGGCCCGCCCCGAAGACTGGATACGTTACGCCGGACGGGACCTATCCCCGGAGGAACTACTGGAGCGCAACATGCAAGATTTCATTGCGGCCGTACGTGGAGCGATTGCGAGCATGAGTTGTCCGTTAAAGATTTATCTTTGCCCCTCTTCGCCCAATCTTGCACCCGCCATTGCCTCTGCCATCGGCCTGGCTGAACAGAGCATCCATGAGGCGTTTGCTGGTATGGCTGCCGTAGAAGTGCTCGCTGCACAAACCTTGGTTGAAATATATTCGGCGACTGAAGTCCATGACCCACAAACGGACCGCACCGCCAATATTCCCTACAAGTCCGCGTTCTACGCCGCCTTGGGGACACAAATCGTTCGTCAGCTCCGGGTGCAGGTGTCTAAACCGTGCAAAGTCCTGGCGCTGGATTGTGACAACACCCTCTGGCAAGGCTTGTGTGCCGAAGATGGCGCCCAGGGCGTTACTGTCTCGGAGGGACACAGTGCGCTGCAGAGGTTCGTTTTGCAGCAGTCAGCCTCGGGCGTGCTCATCTGCCTCATCAGCAAGAATCAACCTGAGCATGTTCTTCAGGTCTTTCGTGAGAACCCCAGCATGGTTCTCAAAGAATCGGATATTACCTCTTACCGCATCAACTGGGAGCCAAAATCATCGAACCTGGAGTCCCTGGCGCAGGAATTACAACTTGGGCTTGAGAGCTTTGTCTTTCTCGATGACGATTCCCGTGAATGTGCTGAGGTGTCGGCGCGCTGCCCTCAGGTTCTCTCATTACGCCTCCCGCATGATCCAGCGGAACTCTCTCGTTTTATCCAGCATCTTTGGATCTTTGATCGCGAAAACGTAAGCCACGAAGATCGTCGCAGGGCCGATTTCTATCGGGATAATAAACGTCGCGAACTGGCCCGCCAGCAATCGCCTTCACTGGCGGAATTCCTCGCCACGCTGGAGTTGCGCGTGGACGTGCACTCTCCCACCCCCGATCTGGTTTTGCGGATCGCCCAGCTTAGTCAAAGGACAAACCAGTTCAACTCCTCCGGGATTGTCTTTAATCCATTGGATATGCAAAACGCCATCCAGCAGGGACTCAGGGTAGCGGCAGTAGAGGTTAGTGATCGCTTCGGCGAATACGGTTTGGCTGGCGCGGTAATGTACAGAAGAGAGGAAGGTAAGAAACTCCTCACGGTCGAGGCCTTCTATTTGAGCTGCCGTGTGCTGGGTCGGGGCGTGGAACATCGTGTCTTGTCCGAATTGGGACGCATCGCCCAAACGGCAAACCTGGAACAGATTCACATTCACTATTGTGAGTCGTCACGCAATCAGCCCTTCCGCCGCTTTCTGGATCAGCTTTCCGGCCAGATGGAAAGTCCGGCAAGTGCGCCTTCCAGATTTGTTCTCTCTACGAACGACGCCCTGCAAGCCAAGGTGTTTCCCGCAGACAATCAGCAGGATGCTCCTCCTGAACACGTCGGTGTCCAGCACAACAGGGGTGTAGCACCGCGGAGCATCGCTGCGCTCGCCCGGCTGCCGCATGATCTCTCAACAGCAGCAAATATCCTCGGTCAGATCAATTTTTCCGGTTCGAGCCGGCGCGAATTACGACTTGGAGAGACATTTGTCACTCCGCAAAATGGCCTGGAGACAACAATTGCAGCCGAGTGGAGTGCCATCCTGCGCCTCGATAAGGTGGGACGCAATGATAATTTCTTCGAACTCGGCGGCAATTCTCTACTCCTCGTACAGCTCAACGGCACTTTAATCAGCGTGCTCGGTCGCGAAATCAGCATCCCCGAAATGTTTCAGTTTCCCACTGTGGCTTCACTGGCCAATCACATCAGCCGCCAGGTATCGACGGGCCACTCCGGTGAAACCAGTTCCAGGGGCGCAAAGGCCAGGGCCGCCTTGCAGGATCGCAAACGCCAATTAGCAGGCCAACACTCATCCAGAATTAGCTTTTGATTTTAATTATCCGGTTACCAGCTTAGTGACTTTCTTGAAGGGAGCATCCATATGACCACGAATCCCGGCAATCTCGATATCGCAATTGTTGGTATGGCTGGCCGATTTCCCGGCGCTAAGAACCTTGAAGAATTTTGGAGCAATCTGGTCAAAGGCGTGGAATCAATTTCCTGGTGTTCTGAGCAGGAAGTGATCGATTCCGGCTTTCATCCTGAAATCGCGCGCGATCCTGAGTTTATTCCGGCGGCAGGCAAGCTGGCGGATGAATACACGTTCGATGCCGATTTTTTTGGATTTGCCCCACGCGAGGCCCAGATCCTCGATCCGCAGCATCGGGTCCTGCTTGAGTGTGCATGGGAAGCCCTGGAATCGGCTGGCTACAACCCGCAATCGTATCCCGGACGGATCGGCGTTTACGCTGGTGCGAGCACGAATACCTATTTCCCATTTCACATTGCCCCGAACCATCAGTTGCTCTCTTCCGTTGGATTGCTCCAGGCCATTACCGCCAATGACAAAGACTTTCTCGCCTCCCGAGTCGCCTACAAATTGAATCTCAAGGGTCCCGCTATTAGCGTGCAGACCGCCTGCTCAACCTCGCTGGTGGCCGTGAATCTTGCCTGCCAGAGCCTTCTCAATTATCAGTGCGACATGGTATTGGCCGGCGGTGTTTCAGTTACGCCCAAAGGTCGTCTTTACAAAGATGGCTTCATCTTCTCCCGTGATGGCCATTGCCGTCCGTTCGACGAATCCGCCAATGGCGCTGTCTTTGGAAATGGTGTGGGAGTCGTGGTCTTGAAAAGAATAGAAGATGCGGTAGCGAATGGAGATTACATCTATGCCGTCATCAAGGGGTCCGCAATCAATAACGATGGTTCTCTCAAGGCCGGCTTTACTGCTCCCAGCGTAACCGGGCAGATGGAAGCAATTGTGGAGGCCCATGCCCTCTCCGGCATAGATCCACAAACCATCGGATATATCGAAGCCCATGGCACTGGGACCTCACTGGGTGATCCAATAGAGATCGCAGCTCTAACGCAGTCATTCCAGGCGGCCACCAACGAGAAGTCATTTTGTGCCCTTGGCTCCGTCAAGGGAAACATCGGCCATTTGGATGCTGCGGCGGGAATCGCTGGACTGATCAAGACCGCTCTGGTACTCGACCGCAAGCAGATTCCTCCAACCCTTCACTTTCAAAAAGCGAATCCACGGTTGAACCTGGAGAATAGTCCCTTCTTCATCAATGCAGAGCCGCGCGATTGGACCTCCGAAGACCTCCCGCGTCGTGCCGCAGTCAGTTCGTTTGGCTTTGGCGGCACAAATGCCCATGCAGTCATGGAGGAAGCCCCAACACGCCTTCCATCTCCCTCTGCGCAGGATTGGCATCTCGTGCCGATTTCAGCCCACACCAAAACTGCCCTACAGGCAGCATCCGTCAACTTGGCTGGGTTTTTTGACACTCATCCCGCCGCTGATCTTGGCGATGTGGCCTTTACTTTGCAATCAGGCAGGAAGCATTTCAAGAAACGCGCCTTCGCCGTCGTGAACAACGGTACCCAAGCGGCAAAAACTTTCCGAAATCATGATTCCAGCCGTTTTAACACGGCCAATGATCCAGAGAACAGTTTGCCTGTGATCTTCATGTTCCCTGGCCAGGGATCGCAAGCCGTCAATATGGCGCGGGAGGTTTATGAATCGGAACCGCTGTTCCGCGAGATTGTGGACCAGTGTGCGCAACTTGCGACGCGCTATCTCTACCGAAATCTGATTGACGTCATCTACCCACAGGAAGATCAAATCGCAGAGAGCGAGTCTCTTCTTACTCGGACTGAATATGCCCAGCCCTCCTTATTCATTATTGAATACGCCTTGGCCAGGCTATGGCAGTCCTGGGGAGTGCAGCCAGCAAGCATGATTGGCCACAGCCTGGGAGAATATGTCGCCGCCTGCCTCGCTGGGGTCTTCTCCATCGAGGACGCCATCAAGCTCATTTGTGCGAGAGGCGTAATCATGCAGAAGCAACCGGCTGGCGAGATGATGTCAGTCCCGTTAGGCGAGATGGAATTGAAAGTATTGCTGCCGGCTGATCTTTCGCTCGCTGCCGTGAACGCTCCTGATCTCTGTGTAGTCTCCGGACCGGCAGCAGCCATCAGCAACTTTCAAAGCCTTCTTGCAAGCCACGGCATTTCTGGACGACGGCTGCATGTTTCTCATGCCTTTCATTCTCAAATGATGGAAGCCGCCGCACACCGTTTCTTCGATGCGTTTGAAGGGGTAAAGTTATCGTTACCAAGCATCTCCTTTGTCTCCAATGTCACCGGTGACTTCGCCAGAGCGTCTGACGTCTGCAATCCTGAATACTGGGTACACCATCTCCTCTCAGCCGTTCGTTTCAGTGATGGCTGGCTCTGCCTCGCCCAAAACCATCGTGCAGTCTTTCTCGAAATAGGACCGAGCCAGGTGCTCACGACTCTGTCAGCCCGGTGTGGTTCGACTCTGCATCAGAGCGGAGGAATCCTCTCTCTATCGTCCTGTAGCAGCCGCACTGGTTCCGATCGTGCTCACATTCTTACTTCGCTAGGCAATTTGTGGGTGCATGGAATCAAGGTGGACTGGAACGCATTGCACCGCGGCAAAGTGCGTCGCCGGATTCCATTGCCCACCTACCCATTCGAGAGAAAATTGTATTGGCTCTCACCGGTGCATGCAGTCTCCAACACAGTTGCGACCTCTGCGTGTTTAGCAGCGGCCAGTCTTGATGAAACTCCTGCAAGTCCAGAGAACCCAAAAGCGGCCATGTCTTCAGTGAAAGACAATGACCTTGAAAATGTCATGACAAGCATCTGGCGGGAAGTACTCGGAGTAGATGCAATCCTCCCTGAAGATAATTTCTTTGTGTTAGGTGGTCATTCCCTCATGGCCATTCAGTTGATTGCAGAAATCCGCCGTCAGATCGGGATAGAGATACCAGTGAAGGCTTTCTTCCAGGAACCCACCGTAGCCGCACTAGTCACCAGGATTCGCAATTCACATGCGTCGACCACGGCGGAGGACTGCAATCCGGCGATTCAACCTATTCCCAGAGACGGCGATCTCCCGCTCACATTTCATCAGGCAGACGTATGGGAATTTGAGACGACCATGCCTGGAACTGCCCGATTCACGGGTGTCATCAGCCTGTCTTTACGCGGCAATCTCGTTCATAACCACCTGGAATTCGCGTTGAATCAGATCCTGGCTCGTCACGAAGTGCTGCGCACCACCTACTGCATCGGCGTCGGCTGCCAGCCGGTTGCGCGCATCAATCCGCCTCAAGTGCTTTCCATACCAGTCAAGGATATTTCTCATTTGGAAAGTGAAGCTCGCCGCCGGGAATTGCTGCAATCAGCCAACCGGCTTGTCCGCACTCCCTTCGATCTTAGCTGCGATGTCTTGTTCCGTGTGCTCCTGTTCAAGACCGGAGAATCCGAGCACGTCCTCATCTTCTCATCTCACTACATAGCCATGGATGGCTGGACCGTCGGATTGATACTGAAAGAATTATCCGAACACTATGCCGCCTGCGTCGAAGCGCGACCTTCCCGCGTTCCCGACGTGAAACTTCAGTGCGTTGATTTTGCTCAGTGGCAGCGCTCTCAACTCTCTGTGGAATCGCTTGCGTCCCACCAGGCATATTGGCGCCGGCAATTGATGGACGTGGCTCCCCAGGAGCCGGTGCCACTGGATTTCCTCCGGCCTAGAAACAAAACCATGCGTGGCTCAACTTTCCATCTTGCTTTGACACCCGATCTCACTCGCAGCCTCAAGCACTTCAGCCACCAGCACGGCTCCACGTTGTTCTTCACCTTGCTTTCCATGTTGAACATCCTTTTTCACACCTGGTCGGGCAGCGACGACATTGTGATCGGAACGATCACCGGTGACCGCGATCCTGGCATGGAGACCGTATTTGGTTCTTTCGTGAATTGCCTCCCCTTGCGCAATCATCTGTACCCCGAACAGACCTTCCTGGAGGTCATGGAGAACACCAGCAGATGTACCACCGATGCTTACACTCACCAGATCCCATTCCACAAGATTGTTGAAACCGTCAACCAAACTCGCGACTTGATTGACGACCCCTTATTCAGGATTTCACTGGTACTCAGAAACATCCCCTTCACCGAAATGAAAAGCGGCGGCTTAGAGATTCAGTTGTCGCCCCTCCCGGTAGATCGCGCGGTTTCAGAAGGAGATATTTCTTTGTATTTGCAGGATGTTGGCGGCGTGCTTTCCGGGTACTTTGAATATGACAACCAGATTTTTGAAAGCTCCACAATGGAACGGCTGGCAGCCGACTTCATCACACTTTTGAGCCAATGCACAGCCAACCCGCAAGCCAAGCTGTGCGATTTAACAGCCTCTGGCAAGTCAGTCGATATGGTTGAGGAATTCGCTAGCTGCAGATGAGACCAAGACCTAAGGCGATAGCGACGGCATGTGCGCGCGAGGAAGCTTCTAGCTTGACCATCACGTTTCGGATGTGAAACTTCACCGTGTGTTCACTGATATTGAGGATCATTGAAATTTCCCAGTTCGTCTTGCCGCCCATGGCCCAGGTTAGCACTTCCGTTTCTCGTTCTGAGAGCGGTGAAGGTTTGGAAGCGGATGCAGCAGGGCTCACTCTGCACATAGCTTCATGGAGATAAGGTGCGAGATACCGCAGCATCATCTCATCTCGGTCACTGGTGACCAAATCGGTTCCGATGAAAGAGAAAAAAGTGATCTGGCTGGAGGGATTTCTTTGCGCCCCAACCGTAAGTCCCTCATAAACGTCGTGTTCGCGCGCCTGCCGGATGTATTCCCTTTCCACCCTCTTCTCCGCTTTAGCAAAGGTGTCCGACCATCGCAGGAAATCCGCCCCCGAGAGCCTTGCCCGTTTGATTGGATCGCAGGAAAAGTAATTACTCGTTTGATACTTCTTTAGCCATTCTTCCGAAAACCCGGCATTGATGAACGGTATCTCGTCTGCTTTCAGGTTCTCTGATGGTGCGGGGATCAGACCTGCAACCATACCTTGCGTCGGCACTTGGCGGCACAGGTCCCGCAGCAACCCTTCCATTTCGGTGCCGTTTTTGATCAGTAGACTGCGATTGGCGACCTCGAGAAGCAGCACCAAATCGCATCGGGCAAGCTTAGTTAGGTCGACGTACATATGTAGTTACGTTCTGCGCGATAGTTGCAAATCCCAGATTTTGCACTGAGCAACTCCTGATTATAAAGCACCTGGAGGTTTTCAATTCATCACGCACCGATATTTTACCAGAATGGGATACAATGAATCTCTAGTACCTCATCTCATCTGTAACCCGTCCGTAAGAAGTCAGACCACCCCCGCAGAGCCCGTGGCTTGATGAGGTGGGCCACCTCAAAGGCGGTTGGTTACAGTCCAGGCGAACTCCTTAGTCCTGCAGATCCTAGCGGGATCAAGATGCGCACCCGGAGTTTTTCGCCTTCGAAGCTGATTCCCTTCCCCTCTTTCAACGTCCCATTGGCCCGTATGATTATGGATCGCGCTTCAATGAACTAACTCGCATTTTCCACCAGCTAACGCAAGTACAACGGAACGGCCAAACCTTTTCGAGTCGCGCTGGTCAAACCAGTAGTTTACCTAGACCCTGAACTAAATGTGTGATCAGTGGCTTGGTAGACAGCTAGCAAAAGTAAGTGAGTCTCGTGGAGTTGCTCCAACGGCACAATGCCAACGAAAATTCAGGGACGTGACACTTCGACCAGCCTCTTTCGATTGGATAGAACTTAATCAAAGCTGCCGATGGTTCCGGCCTTTGGTCGGAAACCTCAAATCGTCCCTCGTCGTTCAACCTAAGAACGAGATGGAATTCAGTCAGTTCAGTCATTTCATATTTTTCCGGCCCAATACCACTCTGGACCGTCGCTGCATGGTCGAATCGCCATCCTTGTCACTTTAGCTCTTCAAGCGCGCCATCAGTAAGAGCAGCATTTCTCAGAGCATGCTGCGCGGTATCAACCAATGACAGCGCCGTATCCCCATTTTCTCTATGCGAATTACGAATAGTTTCATAATGGACTCCTTTTCAGCGATCAACTCGTTTCCGGATCATGCCTTCGGCGGATGCCATGTAGACGCACTCAGGAGTACTTCAAAACCGAGATTTGGTCAAGTTGCCAAAGTTTTCATGTCAAAGTTTTCAAAAGGAATCTGGGGCCTTCTAGCTTTGCGAGGCGAACGGAATGGAAGCCTGGATGCCAAGCTTGTAAATTGATAAGGATTAGAAAACGATGACAATATTCATCAGTTCTCATCCAAAAATTGTCGGACTCGATGCCAAAGTAGTGAGGAAAGTGCTAAGGAGATTAAGAGCATGCTCCAAATCCGTTACACGCTCTTCAATTTCGTCAATATAGAGTCTCTGTTGTAGAGTCATTGCATTACCATTCTTCGTACCCATTTCTGATCTCTCATCAAAGGTCCCGAACTTCAGAACCGTGGAAATTGAAATGCAGCGCCACTTTGGGTGAGTCATCAATCAAGAACGGCAAGGTTTTGCAACGGCTTTGCTGCGGGCTGCCAGTCGGATCCGCTTCCGACGAACTAAGAATACTGGTTCATGCGTGCCTGAGCAATCCAATCATCGGTGCCTTCTTTGAGACTCTTCTTGTGATTGGCGCCATCAATTGCTAAGCAACTACGAAGATTGAAGAGCCTTTGTCGAAGCATGCCGATTAAGTGCTCTGCGAACAATTTCCAGGTCCGGATGCTGGTATTTCATCGCAGTGTGAAAGTCTCTATGGCCCATGGTCTCCATTACCGCGGCCAAATTTCCCGTTTCGCGTAGAACCCTCGTTCCAAAGTCATGACGACAGCAATACAAAACTAGCTGGCGCGGCAACCCTGCCCTCTGTCGTGCCCTCTGGAAGGTCTTAGCCATAGTTGTGAGGTGTCCGGATTTTGCTCGTGGTGACGGAAAAACCCAACCCTCAGGCCTGCCCTTACAAAGGCGAGTGAGGATTTCAATGACTCTGGTACTCATCGGCACCCTTCGCCTTCCATAAGGGGATTTACTATCTGGAATGACAATAAGCTTGCGATGCCAGTCGACGTTTTCTGTGCGTAGGCAATAGAGTTCTCGTTCATTTCTCATTCCAGTGTCGCGCAGCAAAATCACAATGTCGCTTAATGTCTGATTCGCGAATCTCAATAACCTACGTTCTGCCTTCTCATCTAGTGGCAACAGTCGAGCGTGCTCCCGCACCAATTTGACCTTCGGGGGAACACGGATCAGATTCCAGTCCTTGGCTTTGTGAAACATTCTTCGAAGGGTTCGGAGTGCGCAATTGGTGCTGGAGGGAGAGCCGCTGAAGGCAAGGGTTGCTAGCTCGTCCTCGGTAATCTCTGTCAAACGCAATCGTGAGATCGCGGTTCGTGACAACATCCGCCATCCTGCCTTGTAATACAGCTTTGTCTTATCCTTGAGCCTCGAGGCCGATATCCAGCCCACGAAACGCTCGGACAGCTTCAACAGTAGCGGCGCCTTTCGCGGCAACTGAGCCAAACCCTCCCTTGCCTCCAAAAATTTCTTGCCACTGACCATCTCTGCGGTCGTTCTATTCGTGCATTTCGTAGACCCGCGATAGCGCCTGCCATCAATTGAAAATTGGTACCAATAGAATCTCGATTCGGCTCTCTTAAACACGGCCATTGGCGCTCTCCAGATTTGAAATTTGCCGAGATTAGATGCCAAAACACTAAACAGCGAGCGCTCGTTGTTTATGAAATTAAGAAGTCATAGACCTGAGTTGGTCTCATTTACCGCCGTCTCGATTTTGGGGGTCTACCGCCTTTGCGGTGTTTCCGCTTTGCTTGGAGCTTTCTAAAGTATTCGGAGCCGCGCTTGGCTATCTTCCTTCCCCCTTTTCGACCCAGCTCCACTGCCGCCGGGTCTTTCTTCCGCGGCATAGTGAGCCTGCGCAGAGTTGCTCTCTGCAAGGAGTAAAGGCTACCCAGCATACATCCTGGTTTGGTGAAAGTGCGAGAGTCTCCGAAAAGCTGCTCGACAGGGATGAGGATACATGAGGAATGGCTGCGCAACTGACGAATGGTCAGTCGTCCACAATCTCCAGGTCTCGAGTGAAATGCCATCAAATCAATTCTTTGGGAACAAACTTGATCGCAACTAAACTGTGTCTGTGTCAAGACTGTGGCTGCTTCCTTCTTGAAGGGATGAAATTGGGAGAAGCAGTGCGCTGCAACTCATTGAAAAGACAGACGAGGGTAGAAACCGAGATGAGATAGCTTTCGAGATTGGAAGATTGTCTGAGGAGGTGTAACCGGAAGGATTTTCTTGTTAAGTTATTGATTCTATTAAAGAATGGTGAGCGCGGAAGGAATCGAACCTTCAACCTACTGATTAAGAGTCAGTTGCTCTGCCAGTTGAGCTACGCGCCCTTGTTTTTCGGGATAGTGACGATCTTGGGCTTGACTGAAGACTTTATCAGTTTAGCACAGAAGAGCAGCCACTAGCCTTTAGACATTAGCTTAGCCCTAGCCAAAACCTGAGAACGAAATCCCGCTCAGCGCAACGCTTCCGCCTTCAGCGGTTCTTTCGATATTGCCGGGTCTGATTGGGCTGAAATGCCCCAGATATCGTGGGCATATTCCTGGATGGTGCGGTCGCTTGAGAATCTGCCGACGCGGGCTACATTAAGAATGGCCTTGCTGGCCCAGGTTGGCGGTTCCTGGAAATCCTTTTCGGCTTTGCGGCTGGCTTCGATATATGACGGCAGGTCGGCCATGAGGAAGTACCGGTCGCCTCGGTCCAGGATTTCATCGACGATCCAGCGGAACAGGCCGCGCTCTTCGGGACAGAAGCGGTCGTTGGCGAGCGAATCCATAACGCGGCGCAGCATGGGGTTGGCTTCGTAGAGTTCACGTGGACGATAGCTTCCCTGCTCTTTGTACCAGCGCACCTCTTCGGGCGTGAGGCCAAACATGTAGATATTCGGCTCGCCTACCTCTTCCGCGATTTCTATGGTGGCGCCGTCGAGGGTGCCGACCGTCAGAGCGCCGTTCATGGCCAGCTTCATGTTGCCCGTGCCGGAGGCCTCCATGCCCGCGGTTGAAATCTGTTGGCTCAGGTCGGCGGCCGGAATGATGATCTCGGCCAGAGAGACGCGATAATCGGGAACAAAGACTACCTTCATCCGGTCATTCACCCGTCGATCGGCATTCACGATCTGGGCCACATTGTTGATCAGCTTGATGATCTGTTTGGCGGCCCAATATCCAGGGGCGGCTTTGCCCGCAAAGAGATAGGTGCGGGGGACGTTCAGCGCCTGGCCGTCTTCCACCACGCTCAGGTATTCGTGGATCACGCGCATCACGTTCAGCAATTGGCGCTTGTATTCGTGAATGCGCTTGATGTGGACGTCGAACAACGAAGCCGGGTCGATGTGGACGGCGGTGAGCTTCGCGACCTCTTCCGCCAGTCTGGCTTTATTGTGGCGCTTGATGTTCAAGAACTCCGATTGAAATGACGCATCGGAGCAGAACTTCTCGATCTCCTCGACATGGCGCAGGTCGGTGATCCAGGCTTCGCCGATGGTCTTGTTCAATAAGTCCGCCAGGCGAGGATTGGCTTTCAGTATCCAGCGGCGCGGGGCAACACCGTTGGTCTTGTTGCTGAAACGCTCCGGCCAGAGATGAGCAAAGTCGGGCACCAGGGACTGCTTGAGCAATTCGGTATGCAGCCGGGAAACGCCATTGACCGCGTGGCTGCCGACGATGGCCAGGTGGGCCATGCGCACCTGTTTCTCCGGGCCTTCTTCGATGATCGACATGCGGCGCTGTCTTTCGACATCCAGAGGCCAGCGCCGGGCCACCGTCCGCAGAAATTGATGGTTGATGCCGAAGATGATCTCGGTGTGGCGGGGAAGAACACGCTCCATCAGTGGCACGGACCACTTCTCCAGGGCTTCCGGGAGCAACGTGTGGTTGGTGTAGCCTAAAGTCGCTTCGGTAATCTCCCAGGCGCGGTCCCAATCGATGTCGTGCTCGTCGATGAGCAGGCGCATCAGTTCAGCCACGCACAGGCTGGGGTGAGTGTCGTTCATCTGCACGGCGACCTTGCCGGGAAAATCGTCAAAGCCGGTGTACTCCCCCGCGTAGTTGCGCACAATATCCGTCAGCGAACAGCAGACGAGGAAATACTCTTGAATCAGGCGCAGCTCTTTTCCAGACTGGATGGCATCGGAAGGATAGAGCACGCGGGAGATATTCTCCGAGGCAATCTTTTGCTCAACGGCGCGAATGTAATCGCCTCGGTTGAAAATCTCGATATCAAAATCCTGGGAGGCTCGCGCCGTGTAGAGCCGCAAATAATTGACCGTGTGCCCTGAATATCCGGCGACGGGCATGTCGTTCGGGACGCCGATCACAATTCTGGTGTCAACCCATTGCTGGCGGCGGTTGCCTTCCGAGTCGCGCGTCGGCTCCAGGCGTCCATAAAGAGGAACTTCGCACAGGTCCTGGGGCCGTTCAATATAAAAAGGGGTGCCTTCCGACTTCCATCGATCGGGTTTCTCGCGCTGATGTCCACCGACGATTTCCTGCTTGAAGAGTCCATATTCGTAGTCGATGCCGTAACCGAAGCCCGGCATTCCCAAGGTTGACAATGATTCCAGAAAGCAAGCTGCCAGCCGTCCCAGGCCGCCGTTACCTAACCCGGCATCAGGCTCGACTTCCAAAACGTCGTCCAGGGCAACGCCCAACTCTGCCAGGATGCTCCGGCATTGCTCCTGCAGACGAAGATTGCACAGGTTGTCGCTGAGCCAGCGTCCCATAAGGAATTCGAGCGACAGATAATAAAGGCGCTTGACCGACTGCTGCTGATAGCGCTTCTCGGTTTCCAGTATCCGGTCGATCAGCAGGTCTCGAATGGCGAGAGAGACGGGCTTAAAAAGTTCACGGGCGGTAAGATCGTTCTGCGGACGGGCCAGGGTGTAACGGATGTGCCTCAGAATGGTTTGCCGCAGTGGCTCAGAATGAATGGCTGGTGTATCGCTCGGCAAAGCTGCGGACATGCGAATTTCTTGGCTACCCCTTGGGTACTGTAAGTATTGCATACCTGCGTACTTACGTGCACTGAGGGAAACACTTGGGGGATCTCTAATTTTTCAATTTCTAATTTCTAATTTGAAAAACCAAGGCCAAAACCTTAACGCTGATGAAACGGATCACCGCTGATTACTTCAGGCCGAAGAAAGCTTCGAGTGCTCATTGTTCACAATGCCGAGGAACATCTCATGTTCCTCCGCAAAGCTCATGAAAGTTTTGGGTGTTGTTTGTGCCAGTCTGCGTGTGTTTGGAAGAGGCGGGCGGCTTGGATCACTTTCACATCGTCCAGGGCACGGCCAACGAACTGAATCCCGATTGGCAGGTTGTTGTTTCCAAAGCCGCAGGGGACGCTGATTGCGGGGAGTCCGCACATGTTTCCAATTCCTCCCAGCGGATCGGCAAATGAAAGCTCAAGGTCCAGGTTGGCGTCGATCTTGGAGGCGGTTACCGGCAACGACGGTGTCGCGAGCACGTCAACGTGCTCGAACAGTGCATCCATCTTTTTTTGCACCACAGTACGGATGCGTTCGGCGAGAAGCAGATCTGAGGCGCTGATCTCTTCGTTCATGTAACCACCGATTTTGCCCAAGGGGTCACTCAGGTCTTTGACGCGGCCCGATGCAATTAACTCATGGAACGCAGCCGCTCCCTCTGCCGAGACGATCACGCCTGCGGCAGTCTCCCATGGCCCTTCGGGCAAACTTACGGTGTCCATCGCCACAGCCGGATTTTTCTCAAGAAGTTCACGCGCTGCGGAAGTCGCCTTATCGACCTCGGCCGATGGTTCTTTCCACTGGTTGAGAATCCAGCCGATCCGCAGCCGGCCTTTGAGTGGTCCTGCTCCCGTGTAAGTGGCATGTGGAGCAGGCAAAGAGTAACCATCCTGGGGATCGTGACCGGCAATGACTTTTAGAACCAGATCGCAATCTTCCGCAAGGCGGCACATAGGCCCGATCTTGTCCATGGAATAAGCCAATGCCATGGCGCCATAGCGGCTGACTCGTCCAAGAGTAGGGCGCAGCCCTGCGAGGCCGGTAAAACCAGATGGACAGATGATCGATCCCCAGGTCTCGGTTCCAATGGCAAATGCGGCCAACCCACCCGCCACCACCGCAGCCGAACCACTCGACGAACCACAGGTCCAGTAGCCTTCATTCCAGGGGTTCTTCGCGGGGCCGGAAGCCGAGGCCGATGCATAGCGATATCCCATGCCGCCGGCAAGTTCAATCATTGCGGCCTTGCCCACCAGGATCGCCCCGGCGCTCTCAAGACGGCGAATCACGGTCGCGTCATAATCGAAATGCTGGTCGCTGCACGGGCGTGCTCCCCAACTGGTCGGATATCCTCGCACCGCCAACAGGTCTTTGGCTGCATACGGAATGCCATGCAGTGGACCGCGATACTTTCCTGAGGCAATCTCCTTCTCGGCGGCATGCGCCTGTTTGAGAGCCAATTCCGGCATCAGCGTTGCGTAGGCATTCAGTCTCGCGCCAATGGTGCGGCTTCGGTCGAGATAGCTCTCTGTGAGTTCGACTGGCGAGAGTTGCCGCTGCTGAATACGCTTCGAAAGTTCAGTGATGGGGAGAAAGAGGATCTCGTCGCGGAGCATGTTTATGCCTTTTCACTTCCCTCGCCGGCGCGGAAGATGGTGGCCGGCAGGTCGCTGTTTTCCAGTTGAAAGGCCCGCATCTTTTCGAGACCGCTCTGGGTTTCCGCCATGGCTTTGCGCATATCGACCTTTTGCTCGTCGTTGAGCCGGTCGCCGTATTTGCGGAAGATGCTGTTGAGTTTCATCTCCACTTCAGCGCGGGCGTTGGGGGATAACTTGGCCATCGCGGCATCCGCCGACTTCTCGTCCTGAAGGCCGATGCCAGTTGTGGTCCCGAGCGCTTGCGCGGGTTGAATCAGGGCTGCGGTGGCCGCGGCGACTGCGGCTGTAGTAAAGCTACGCCGGGTTATCGATCCCGGCTTCTGTGGGGGATTTGGCATTTGGGATTTCATCGGAATGGTGGAGAGTACATGAAGCGGCTTACGGCAGTCAAACACTTGCGGGATGAGGTGCATCTCACATATTGCCACGTCGTCTGTTGTGCCAGTAGAGCGGATTTTCCCGGGATAACGGGATTAAGCAAATTCATTTGTGTCAGGGCTACGCGCAGTACGATGAAACCTAGCGCCGGAGGCGCGATCAGAAGTTAGCCCAGGGTGGAGCGCAGCGGAACCCTGGGAATATTGACAATTCAAGTGGAAGCCCCGGAGGGGCGGCACAAGCTTTTATGTTCGTCATCGACCTTTAAGTTTATTTGATCAAAGGTTTGGGAAAGTTAGGCAAGCATGTTGGATAAAAACCTTTGGTCATGTGATGCTGCGGGAAGTAAAACATATGTCGCCCCTCCGGGGCTTCTCGTTCTTTTTTGTTGTTTCCCACGGGTTCCGCTGCGCTGCACCCTGGGCTAAGTTGTCGGCGCGCCTCCAGCGCTTGGTTCATCGTTCTGCAAGCAATTTCCAAATTTAAAACAAGCGGCATTAAGCCTCAGCGCCCTGTCTGAAACTGGCTGCAACAACTTTGGAAAGGAGCATTTCATGCGATGGATCACATTTGACCAGGAAACTTACTCTGCTTTGCGTTCCGCCTATCCGAGTGAAAATGTCTTTGAGTTTCCGGCGCGTTCGCCTTTGCAGTATGCGTTGGAGTCACAGAATTCAGTTGTGGCCGTGTTGCCTGCCGGCCCCAACGATGCCGCGCTAGTAACCTTCCGCAGAGGGGGCGTTGCGCTGTCTGATCGAATCGCATCAACCGCCTCTGCAAATACGCGCGCCGGGGGGATTCTGGGACTGCGGGATGAACCGGCGTTTCAGGAAGAAGAGGTCCAGGAAAAGAGAAACTGGTGGCGGCGATTCTGGGATTACTGAGGAATTGCCATAATTGGTGAACTACCAAACCCAGTTCGAGGCAAGAACTGACCGGACTTTCAGAACGTAAATGCCAGCCCGCCGCGCACTGCCCTGGCGGCCTGCACAAGGTACACTCTGTGGCCATCGCGTCCCAATACCGGCACATAGCCTTCTGCGAGGAGGTTGCGCATGTCGACGATTGCCTCCATTTTGGCCGGAATAAATGATGTTCCTGGAATGGATTGCCGTATAAAGAAACTGAAGCAGGGATCGGCCTGTCCTGGCGAAGAATTGAATTCGTCTACGGGCTGGAGAGAGCCGCCGCTCGTCCATTTGTAGGATCCTACCCAGCGAGTACCTGAGGAAGGAATGTAGCCTGCAACTTTTCCTGCGATGGAGTGGCGCCGGACATTGGTGAGATCTTGAGAAATGTTTTGCCAGGAGCTTACAGGGGCTGCCAAAGCCACGACACCCCCCGTGGAGTAGTCCGCTGTGGCGGTGAAATTGGTAGAGAACTTGCGTTGCAATACGATCCTGGTTCCAGAGGTATTCAGGCTTCCACCGCTGTAGGAGAATGTGCCTGAGTAAATATCAGGAAGCACATTGTCGGAGTAACTCGAAGGATCGCCCGCGCCGGTCAGCACCAAGTTGTGTACCCGGTCGACGTAATACGCTACCTGAACGCTGTTCTTGCCGAACCGTCGCGATGCCGAAACCTCCTGATGTTGGGCATGCTCAATCTGAGGCAATCCATTGGCCAAGGACATGCGGGGGCCCGATTCGCTCAGATCCGCGGGAGCGCTATCGAAGCCCTTGGCCGAGCGAGTTTCTGGGATCGACGTGGCGTAGCGATATTCGATAACCGTGTTGGACGAAAGGTGAATGTTGACGGAACCAAAGGGACGAAACGAGCTTACGCGCTTGGTGAAATCGACAGCCTGCAGGTCGGCGCCATAATCAAGATCGATAAAGTCGGCCACCGACATGGTGTTGGAAGTAGTCATGTCGATGGCTGAATAGGCCGCGTTCTGGGCGGCGAGTCCCGGCGATGCAAGGTGGCGATAGGTGACCGTCAAGCGGGGATGCGACCCATTGTCGAAATCGTGCGTGTAGGAGGCCCGCAGAATACCGTTCGGTTCTCCGCTGCTGTCGATGTTGCCGTTGAAGGAAAACCTGCCTGAGGTGAACAGGGATTTTTCCAGAGCGAACGAAGTGGTTACCTCGCCCGCGCTGCCAAAGCCCTCGGCTTCTGATCCTGCCACGAAAGCGAGACGCGCCTTCAGAGCATGTTCATCGGGAGTTTCAGGATTCAATACCAATTCCGGTCCATCATCGGTCATGCGCAGAAGAGGGCGATTAGCGGCGGAACGCAGAGTCCAATGCCAATCATCGGGGTCGGAGCTTGACGAACGGCGGGCAGGAAGCAACTGGAGCGCGTCTGCAAGCGTGGTCAGGGTCAGGTTCACCAGCGACCGGGTGCCGGTCCGCACTTTGATCTTTTCGCGCAACGAGGGCAAAAAGGATGCTGATGTAGCCTTGACGAAATACAGACCGGGCCGCAGGTTTTCCGCAGAGTAATAACCTCTGCCGTCGGTAAAGACCGTAGTTCCAACCACGGCGGCGGAGGTGGAGACCTCAACCATCGCGCCCATTTGAGGCACGCCGGAGCTGTTCTTTACGTATCCTGAGATGGAAGCTGGCGGCGCTGCGAGCGCCGGCAGCGTAATCAACAGAACTGCTAGCAAGCCGAATTTGCGGGTCATTTCCACCACCTTGAAAACTACGTGGGGGTCCCAAAACTTCTTACTCGACCGCGAACTTTGCCGTAGGTGAGATGGTCTGCTTGGAAAGCAAATCGTTGATCTTAATCGTCACCTGGTAGACTCCCGGATTCAGTTGAGCCAGCGGCAGGCTCTTCGCAAGGGTCATCTGGTCGCCGACGCTCTTCATCTGATCCGTATTTTCCGTAACATTCAACACTGATTGATTCGTAGCCGTATTCACAACTTGATACTCAATGGTTGCCGAGGGTTTCTTCGTCTTGTCGTCCACTGACAGGTTATACACTTGCATCCAGAAATTCACGTTCTGGTTGGGTTGTTGCTTGAAGACCGCAGGCTTTCCATTCGAAGACGATACTCGCGGACGAACCTTGGTCGTGCCGATCACAAAGTCTCCTGTCCCGACCTCCCGCGTCGGCACATTCTGAATTACATCTGCCAGGATCAGCGTGGAAGCTGCAAGCTTTTCGTCGCTGAAATCCGGGACGATAATACCCTGGCCGAAAGTGCCAAGCTTGTCGCCATTGACATCCTTGATCACAATGTCGAGGCGATAGCGTCCAGGACGCATCGGAAAGGCTTTCCAGGAAACAGCCACGTTGTTGATGGTCTTTTGGAGCAACTCGGTTGGAACGTCCAACTGCTTGGTGTCTTCATAGGTCTGCGCGATCTTGCCCGTGAGGGTCGTCAGACGGTAATAAAGATTGATGGTGGCTCGCTGCACACCCTCTTTATTGATAAAGGTAAGCGAACGATTAGGCACCTGGACCGTAACCGGCACCAGCACTGTGTCTGAGGTGACTTTCACAAAATCGACGCGCACATCGAACGGAAGCAGGTTGTAACGAACCTTGGTATTGACGATCGCGTCCAGATCTTTGAACTTGACCTCCGGGGGACGGTTCAGCTTGGCATAAAGATCGAGGCGATCGAATTGCTTGGTTTGCAGGTTTTGGTTGAAGGGGCCCTGGCCCAGCGCTTCCATGCCTCCACGGAAACGATCGGCTTTGTTGGCCAACCCCATCTCTTCCATCGTGGTGAGTCCGGCATTGGGAACGTGGAGCAACGCGTCTTTCTCCGAACGATCCAAGGTCATGTGGTACTCACCGCAACTGCACGTGTCGACAAACTCGATTTCTACTTCCTGCCCGATGCCTTCCAGGTATCGATAACGCCAGATTTCAAAAGGATAGGTTTGGGTTTCTCCGCCGCCCTCTTCCGCGGGACGAGTATAAGGCCCGCCTGCCGGATGCGATTCGATCGTGTCGGCCTTTCCGTACATGATGTAGATGCGGCCTCGGTCGGTCCTCCATCCGGGAACTCCAGCAGCGAAACGCTCAGTGGCATAAGCCAGGCGCCGATAGTGCTCATCTTTGTATTCGTTTTCTTCGGTATCCGGCGTGGGGTCGCGGCGCTGCCAGAAAGCCTCTATAAATTGGTCGCGCTCTGCATCCGTCGCCAGCTTTTTGAAGGCTGATTCTTCGTCCCCGGTGATGATCCAGCGAACGTCTTCGTCCAACCACTTCTTGTAATACTTGCCCATCTTTTCCGGCTTCGATCTCTCCTGCTGTTGCTTGGTGAGGGGCCGCTTGAGCGGGTCCTGTTCCTGGGCCGCCGGTTGGGTCTGGGCATTTGCGTCGGGATTTTTCTTGGGATCCTTCTGCTTGCCGGAATCCTGAGCTTGGAGCAGGAGTGCTCCACCTACGAATGCGATCAAAACAAAAAGAAAACGCCGGAAATGGGGATGATTAAAGGAGATCACCTGAACAACTCCTTGCACCGCACAATCAAGTGATCTTGATTTTACAAGGTTCATTGTCCTGAAAGCAAGGTCAAGATAGGACTTTGGTTTAGGGACGCAAAACCATAAATACTGTAAATAGAATGCCTTAGGGGTGAGCGAAAGGGTTTTCGATGCGCACGCCGGCGATTATCTGCCCGGCATTCAGATCTTCAGAGAGTATACGACGAGCCCCACTCTTAAGAGCCGCAGCAACAATAAGGGCATCCCAGAAACCAATTCGGGCGCTATCCTCAATCTGAAATGCAGTTGCGATTTCGATCGGGGTTGTATCGATACACCAGGGTGCATAGGTGCTGACCACCAGACGAGCGGAATTCTGAGGAATGGGGCGAGCAATCTTGCGTGTCACATTTACGTAGAACTCTTGCAGAACCTGCATGCTAAGTACGCCAGTCCGCTCGCTCCAAAGCTCACGCAGCACTTTGATTGCAATATGTTGCTTTAGCTTGGCGTCGAGATCATGAGCGTAAATCAGCACATTGGTATCGACAAAAGTCTTATCGTTCATGGAGTTGGTCTCTGGTAGCTCGAATCACTCCACCCAGATGAAAACCCTGGTCAAAGAGCATCATAGCCTGATGTTCAGCACGCTCGTAGGCTTCATCAATGCCCACTAGCTTTTGAATTTCTTCTGCGAGCAGAGCGCTAATAGAAGTCTCACGGCGTGCGGCAAGAACTTTCGCTTTCTTGAGCACATGCCGGCTAAGACTTACGGTCACGTTCTGTTTCTCATTCTCCGAAGGGGTCGCCATTTAGCTATCCTTTCTGACACGTATTATACGTGTATCACGTTTGTTACGTGCAGATGAAAGAGCTGCGTACATTTGAGAATATTTCCAGGAAAACAGCAGCTTCAAACATCTCGGAATAGCTTTCTAAGATATTTACAATATAAGGTTCGATTTGAACTGACATTTTCGGTTCTGCACATTGGTGTCTTGGCTGCGGTTGCCCTTTCAATTTTGGCAATTACGGCGATTTTGGCAATTATGGCAATGCCCCGCCCGTCACATCTGGTCTCGCCATCGAACTCGCCTTATAATCAAGTAAGCACTCACTCCCAGTTAATTTCAGTATGCACTTTTCAGTCACGACGGAACCTCCCCCGGCCTTCTGGCGTATCTATAAAATGTGTTATGCCGGTTCGTGGTGTGTGAGTTTGAAAGGCACTCATGAATAAAAAGAAAAAAATCTTTCTCATTATCATCATTATTGTCCTTTTAGTGGCAGTGGTCGGGTTCTCGCTGAATCAGACGCAGAGGAACGTGGTGGCGGTCCAGACGGCCACGGTGGCGCGGCAGGATATTTCATCCATTGTGACAGCTTCCGGAGAAATCAAACCGAAGACCTACGTCAACGTGGGCGCTAATGCCTTTGGCAGGATTACGAAGCTATTCGTCCAGGAGGGCGACCGCGTAAAGAAGGGGCAAATGGTAGCCCAGTTGGAGAATGTTCAGCCTGCCTCCGACGTAGCGGCCATGAGGGCGACCCTGCAAAGCAACGAAACCGACCGGTTGGCGGCGGAAGCTAATTTAAAGACATCTGTGGCCCAGCTCAATAGCAGCCAGGCAGATGCGGTGCGTATCAAGCAGGATTACCAGCGCGCCGAGAACTTGTACAAGAACGACTTGATCTCTAAGGCAGATTACGAGGCGAAAAAGGCTGCCTATGACGTATCTACGGCAGTGCAGCAGCAAGATCAGTCGCGCGTAGCACAGGCACGAGCCCAGATCGAGTCCGCCCAGGGCCACATCAGCCAGGCACGAGCCCAGCTTACCCACGCAGCCGACGCTCTGGGCAAAACCTCATATGCTGCTCCCTTCGACGGCGTCGTTACTTATCTGCCGGTGCGTGAAGGTGAGTCGGTTGTCGTAGGCATTCAGAACTCCCAGGGCAGCCTGCTGATGACCATTGCAGATATGTCCGTGATTACCGCCGAAGTCCGGGTGGATGAAACCGACATTGTGAACATTAAAAACGACCTGTCCGCGGAGATTACGATTGACGCTCTTCCCGGCAAGACCTTCCACGGCAAGGTAACTCAGATCGGCGACAACGCTATCGTTCGCTCCAGCGGACTGGCGACTTCGCAAAGCACCACCAGCAGCCAGGAGGCCAAGGATTTCAAGGTTGTAGTGACTTTGTCCGATGCTCCCGAGACGCTGCGGCCAGGTCTCTCTGCGACCGCCAAAATCACCACTGGCACTGCCAAGAATACGATTGCTATTCCTATCCAGGCCCTGACTTTCCGCGATAAGAACGATTTGGAGCAGCAAGCCGCCAATAAGGGCAAGGCCGCTCCGGATCCTTCCGATCCCGCCGGCCCCAAGAAAGAAAAAGAAGAGATTCAAGGCGTCTTCGTGGTCGGCAGCAACAAAAAAGCTGAGTTTCGCAAAGTTGAAACCGGCCTTACCGGAACAACCGACATCGAAGTTAAAAGCGGCCTTAAGCAGGGCGAGGTGATCATTACCGGTAGCTATAAAGTCTTGCGTACCTTGAAAAACGGAGCCGGCGTAAAAGTCGATAATTCTGTGGTCAGTAAAGAAGAAACCTAAGGAGAAATCATGTCGACCCAAGTGGCCGATGTCGCGCAAAGCCCGCTCAAAGCGCCTCCCACCAATTGCATTATCTCCACGGAGGATCTGTGGAAGACCTACCAGATGGGCGCCGAACAGGTCCATGCGCTGCGTGGCGTGAGCGTAAGCATGGACCGCGGCGAATATGTTGCCATCATGGGACCTTCCGGCTCCGGCAAGTCGACCTTGATGAACCTGATCGGCTGCCTCGATACCCCCACCAAGGGCCGCTACTGGCTCAACGGCAACCTGGTCAGCGATCTCGATGACGATGAACTGGCGCGAATCCGCAACAAAGAAATAGGCTTCGTATTCCAGACATTCAACTTGCTGGCCCGCGCTACCGCCCTGCACAACGTTGAGCTTCCCTTGATTTATAGCGGTACGCCTTCGCAGGAAAGAATCGAGCGGGCGAAGGGTGCTTTGCGCGCGGTCGATCTGGAAGACCGCATGAACCACAAGCCCAACGAGCTTTCCGGAGGTCAACGGCAGCGCGTGGCCATCGCTCGCGCACTGGTGAACAATCCCTCGATCATCCTGGCCGACGAACCTACCGGAAACCTTGACTCACAAACCGGCAGCGAAATCATGGCCCTGTTTGCCGATCTGCATCGCAAAGGCAATACCATCGTCCTCGTAACTCACGAAGCCGACATCGCGGAAAATGCGCACCGCGTAGTTCACATCAAGGACGGTGTGGTTGCCAGCGATGAACGGAAGAAGGCATAGTACTTCAGCTTTGCCATAACTGGCGGTTTTGCTCGTCAGTGAAAACCGTTGACTCTTTCGCACTTTTGACAGCCTAAGGAGAAAAGAATGTCACGCGAGAAAAAAGTCGCGGTGGTCGAAGCATATCTCGGAGGCTTGAGGAGCAAGGACCTGTCCAATGTACCCTTTGCGGAGGATATAACCTGTGAAGGCCCGCTCATGCCCAAGCTGACCGGGCGGGACACCGTGGTCGGATTCTTGACAAGTATGGTGTTACCAGCCGTCAAAGGCGTACAGGTCAAGCAGCACATTGTCGAGGGAGAATATGTCGCAACCGTATTCGACTTAGAGACAACACAGGGCGTCTTGCGGGTTTTCGATCTTTTGCACGTCCCCGAGGGTGAATTGAAGAAAATCCACACGTTTTACTATCCGCATACCACCGCCAACGCATAATACTGACAATCGGCGGTCTAAATTAGCCCGTTATGCGCGTTGCAACGTGAATTTTTGTTCTCGCTAACGACGCAGCACTTTACCTCTTCTGACTCCTGACTTCTGGCTTCTCGGGGTATCAGGGGCGGAGTCCCTGGCTAATTAATTACACCCTGAACTGCGAAGCTTTGTTATCACATCTGCAACATCGTTTTGCTGGAACATGCGGATAGCAGCGATTCCTGCAGCACCTGCCTGCCGGCATCTCAGGGCGTTCTCCAGTGTGATTCCTCCCAAAGCAAGCACCGGCATCGCCTTGGCGGCCAACCGGGTCCTGCTGCACGCTTTTTCCAAGCTCTCCAGCCCGGCACGATGGGACAATCCATTTTTCTCGAATACCGGCCCAAATACGGCGAAATCTGCTCCATGCGCTTCTGCGAAAGCAACCTCATCGGTTGTGTGGCAAGACACGCCGATCACTCCCAGGGCTTGGCCGGTACGGCCAAAGATCGCGCGCGCTTCGCTGGCGGGCATGTCATGGGCCGGCAAGTGGACTCCATCGGCCAGGCAGGCAAGCGCGACATCGATGCGCGAATTGATCAAGAGCCGTGAACCAGAATGTTGAGCAACCAACCGGTTTGCCTCCTCTGCCAGTTTTTGCAACTCACAGCCAGTCAGGTCTTTTTCGCGAAGCTGGATGTAGTGAACACCTGCGGTTACACATTCAGCGATCTTGTTCAGGAGTTGCCGCCGTTTATCGTGTTCACTACCGGAAAATTGCGACCGGTCGGTGATGTAGTAGAAAAGCATAAAAAATTCGGTAATTGCGTAAGTTGGTAATAGGGTAATTTTGACAGCACCACACTACCAGCCACATGAGGACGGGTGTAATTAAAAGTGCGAGTCAGCGTCCAGACTACGAGAAATCAGCCCCGCAGAGCCTGCCCTGAGGCGCGCCGAAGGGGGCGGCCGAAAGTAGCCAAATACCGTTCAGTTAAGGAACTATCGCAAACCTCAAAACGCTCAGCGCCGGAGGCGCGGCAAGAAGTTAGCCCAGGGTAGAGCGTAGCGGAACCCTGGGTATGGTGGAAATTTAAGCGCAAGCCCCGTAGGGGCGACATAAGGTTTTCGCGCCGCTCTCGACAAATTCTGTTCACCGACATGTCCGAGAACTCTTAACTGAACCGTATTGAAAGTAGCCAGCATAGCTTGCCCTGAGCGAGGCGAATGGGTTGAGCCAGCGTAGGCGCGGTTTTGCGCACGCGCTGGCTCGTAAATGCTATAGAAATGATCAAACCCTTTTCCTTGCGCCGCAGGCTTGCGAGCAGCACCGGGGTGGGAACGAAGCGGAGCGCAACAAGGACACCCAAGATGCAACTTAGAGCTACTACTCTGGCGGTCAGTCCACAGTAATATATTTAAAATACTACTAAACATTCTCTAACTGTAACAAGATATTCTTGTTAAATATAACATTTTAAACAACTTAATCTAGAGAAAAAATAAACACTTCCGAAACATTGACATGCCCGCCCACTTCCTGTATTAAATGTCTTGAGGACACCAAAAAGTCGGTGTCATTCGCGGGGACGTTAACTTGAGCCGTAATGCAGGCGTGAGCGGAGCGGGAGCCTGCAGGCGAAACCCTGAGCGTAGCGAAGGGTCTATTACAATTCGAGTCATTCGCGGGGACGTTAACTTGAGCCGTAATGCAGGCGTGAGCGGAGCGGGAGCCTGCAGGCGAAACCCTGAGCGCAGCGCAGGGTCTAACAATTCGGAGTCATTCGCGGGGACTATAACTACCGTGGCTAATTTCTTCAGGTTGGCGTAGCTCTACCCAAATTCATTCCAGCAAAAGAAACAACCAAACTACATGACTCTATTCTTGTTAGAGGGGAAGCCCATTGTCCTTTCTCGAAATCTTGCTGTGCCCAAATATTTTCCGCCTGCACTGAGGTGCGCCGAAGTGATCACCCGATCATCCGATGGACCGATCACCCGATGCCCACCCCCCACCCCTTTGTTAACTTTAAACCAACATTAAACCAACATTTATCCAGGTTCTGGACCAATTTTATGAATACTCAGAGTTCCAACACCTCAGACTTTCTCTCCAGCAAACAACTTAAATTCGTGGCCGCCTGGCAAGGCAACGACATCGCTGCCGCCCGGGCCGCCGGATACCGTAAGCCCAAAAACGTAGCCTTCCGGCTTATGCAGAACCCTGCCGTCGCAACCGAAATCAGGAGAAAACAAAGAATTATGACCGAAGAATCAGCCAAACGTATCGCCGCACAACTCAGCTTCGATCGCAACCACGTTCTCAACCGTCTTTGGGAGATGGCGCAGATATCGCCTGAAAAGACGAACAACACGCTTAGCTCCCAGGTCAAGGCCGCAGAAAGCCTTGCTGCCCTTTTCGACGCCGAATTGAAACGCATTGCAGAGATTCTGCCGCACTTGAGCGGCAAGTCCGCGGAAGATGTTCAGTTTTGGATCCGTCATGGTCACTTCCCCTCGGAATCGGGAGAATCTCAATGAGTCAAAAAGAAAACCCACTTGATACCAGCCCCAATGTCCGTAACAAATTCTTGGGCCTGTTTTCCGCGCTGTCATCTTCCCGCAGTGATGACCCGGTCCGTGCCATGGTTGCCGACCCGCTCACCTGGTTGCAGCATCACACCCGGACCAAAGACAGCCATTGGCAGGAAGCGGGCGCGCGCAGCCCTTATCGCCCGTTTCCCAGGAAGCCTTATTTCGGCCCGCTGGTCGCCAGCTTTCAGCAGGAGCCGGTGCTGTTCATCGAAAAATCCCGTGACATGATGCTCTCCTGGCTCTGTGTCGGTCTCTTCACGCGCGCCGCCATGACCACGCCTGGCATCGAGATTCTTTTTCAGTCGCAAAAGGAGGAGAAAGCTTTCGAACTGGTCGAATATGCGAAAACACTTTACGACCAGCAATCGCCCAAGCTGCAGCAAGCCTTTCCCCTGGCTCGCTCGCTGCAATCGATGGCCGAAGGTCTGATCGAGTTCGCCAACGGCAGTCGCATCATCGGCATCCCCGGCGGCGGTGACCAGATCCGTTCTTACCATCCTTGGGGATTGTTGCAGGATGAAGCCGCCTTCATGCCCGAAGCAGGCGAAGCTTACGACCACGCCGTGCCTGTCTGTCAAAAGATCGTCGTGCTCAGCTCCGCCGGCCCGGGATGGTTTGCCGGCTTCGTCAACGACTGCACCGAACCTCCAACCCATCTCGCCCAGGGACTGACTCTCCGCCGCACTCACCAGGGAACTGCGATCGTGCGCGTCCATTATTCCGCTGATCCGGAGCGTGGTCCGGATTGGGCGGCGCAGGAGCGCAAGAAATATAGCTCCCAAGGCGCCTGGGACCGTGAGCAGGAAATCATCCACGAAGCTGGAGGCGGCGAGCGTATCTTTGCCCAGGTCTTCAGCCACTGGAGCGACCAGATCATCATCGACAGCGCGCAATTCCAGCCGTCGCCTTACTGGAAGCGCATCGGTGGATTTGATCATGGCAAGGCCAACCCCACGGCCGCTCTGGTAGGCTGCGTCGATTTCGATGGCGTCATCTATCTCACCGGCGAATACTACCAACCGGGATTGAGTCCCAGGCAGCATCGCCCATTTTTGCAACAACTCCAGGGCTTTCTCCAGGCCGAAGTCTATGCTGACCCATCGATCTTCTATAGAAACCAGGCTCAGGGCGACGGGTCATTCCGCGCCATCTCTGAGCTGTACGTGGAAGAAGGAATTACCAACCTGATTCCAGCGATACAGAATGGCGAACTGTTGGGCATGGAAAGAATCCTGTCCCATTGGCTCAACCTCGAAGGCCGCGAGCCAACCCTCAAGATCGTCTGTCCCCGGAATATGCGGGACATCCAGCGTCCCGCGTATGGCTTGCACAACGATGGCTGTCCGAATCTTCTGTGGGAGTTGAGGCAAGCCCGGCGTGAAGAGCTTTCAGCGGGCCAGCTCCTCCACCGCAATCCCACGGAAAGGATCGTCGATAAAAATAACCACCTCCGCGACTGCCTGAAATATCTCTGCCTGTCGACGCCCGAACCGGCGGAAAAAACCCAGTCGATGCGCGAGCGGGAAGCCATGCAAACCATGGACGCCACCTCGGTCATGGCCCATTTTGGGAACCTGGCGCAACCGCCTCCAAGGGTCACTAGGGGCATCCCGGTAACCAGAAGGGCTTACTGGAAAATGAAGATGGCCGAAGCAGCAGCCAGCCGGCGGCGCGGCTTCAACCCTGCCAACGACAAAAACATGCTGCCCTTCAGCTTCTACTAGAGCGTGTCTCAAAAATGCTTAGCGCCTGAAGGTGTCAGGGCATAGCCAGCCCTGAGGTTTGCCGAAGAGCTTGTCCTGAGGAACGAAGGAAACTTTAATCGGCCCGAAAAATCCAATAAACTTGCAGGCTTTAGCCCAATGTCACTTACTTTGGGTTGAGAAGGTCGGTCGCAGTCCGATGAACCAAGCGCCGTAGGCGCGACCAGAAGTTAGCCCAGGGTGAAGCGCAGCGGAACCCTGGGAAACTATAAAAAAAGCAGGCGAGCCCCGTAGGGGCGGCACTGATTTGTTGATGAGCGTCGCGACAAATGAACGCAAAGTAAGTGACATTAGGCTTTAGCCCTTGCGGGTTGAAGTTTTCGCTGGTAATAGCATTTTTGAGATGCCTCTAACAAATCCCAGATTCCCTGTTTTTTAATTCTTCTCTGCGGCTTCTGCGTTTTCTGCGGTTGAGCTTTGCCTTTGATCTTCTCCGCGTCTCCGCGCCTCCGCGGTGCAGCTGGACTTTTTCGTGTTTTTCTCGCTCCCTCCGTACTTACGAGGTGCTTTTGAAATGGTGTTTTTTCTCGCAAAATTTCAGATCAGTGGCGTCTGTGGGAATCAGTGGTAAGCAAGTATTGATCCGCGTTCTTCCGCGTTAATCCGCGGTCAAAACGGGTTCGCTTGTGGCTTTGCTACTCTTGCGGCCTCTGCGTTTTCTGCGGTTGACGTTGCCCTATTGATTTTCTCAGTGCCTCAGTGTCTCCGTGGTGGGTTTTGGTTTTAGTTGTGGCTCCGCCACGCCGCTTTAAACCAACTCTGAAAACGCTCTACCTCGGATCAAAGCAACTTATTTAAACCAATCCCAGGTCACGCAAACCGTGGCCATCAATATCAAAATCAGGAGCTTCAAAATGCCCAGAAAAAATCTGTCAGCCGTATTGTCTCTATCGCTCATCTTTCTAATCCCCGCAAATGTATATGCCGGAACCGTCACCGGCCCGATCCAACTTGCCTCCACCGGCAAAGGCTTCCCCAACGGCACGCTAACATTTACCTTGACCCAGGCAGCAGTCGTGTCGGGAACGGCAACGATCGTAACCAGCCCCGTAAACTGCTACACCGACGGCCAGGGCAACGTCGTTGGTCTGCCCAATCCGGTAGCGCTTCCAGTCCTTTCCACCATCAATGCTGGAGGCACGTTGCCCGCAGGCAACTACTTCGTGCGCACCACCTGGGCTAACAGCTCAGGAGAAACCGCCCCTGGTCCCGAAAGAAGCATCAACATGACTCAAGCCGGCGCTCTGGTCGTACAAGCCCCAGCCAATCCTCCCGCCAACGCCACTCAATGGAAGATCTATATAAGCGCCGCCACCGGCGCGGAGACCCTCCAGGCCACCCAAACCGCCCCCTTCACGAATTATTCCCAGTCAAGCCCCTTGGCGACTGGCGCCGCCGTTCCGGGAAGCAACACCACCACCTGCTCCCTCCGCTTCAACGACGAACTCCAACCCAGCTATACCGGCTACACCGTAACCTTCACAACAGCCACAGGCGCAACCGTCCCCGGCTTTCCCCAAAAGTGGTATCTCTCCGGCGGATCGGCAGGCACCATCAACGTAGGCAACGGCCTGCCGCTATACAGCGGAGTCGTGGTATATCCCCAACCCATCATCACCAACCCCGCCCAATCCGCTACCCAATCCATCAACGGCCCCCTGAATATGAACGGCTTCAAACTGACCGACTCCAACATCAACGACTTCCTCTACGTGGATGGCACAACATTCACCACAGTCCAACAAGCCATCAACGCAGCCTGCGCAGTCGGCGGTGGAACGGTCTACATCCCTTCAGGCACATATCCGCAGAACAGCCCGTTCACGCTGTGCAGCAACCTTTATCTCATTGGCTCTGGCCGATCAACATGCGATCAGACCGTCGCCCCAACGACAATCACCACGACAATAACGAGCGGCGACCTATTTCCGGTGATTGGAGCAATGGACCACGTTCACATATTGGGAATGTGCATAAAGAACATTGGGAGCGGCGGCGGAGTACCGCTTCACATAGTAGGTGGGCGATTCGGACTTTACCAAGACCTATATCTTACAGGACCATGGGCCAACGGCATCATAGTTAGTCCAAATGTCGGGGTAGTTTCGGCTATCTGGAACACCTTTCGAAATATCCATCATACCGGATATCTGACTGGTGCGGCCATGGTCGTATTGGATGCTCTGAACACTACTTCTCAGGTTGTTAACAATAACAAGTTTGAGTATATGACTGGCAACGGCGGAATGAATGGCTTTGGAGTGAAGGTAAAAACGACAGGAGGAACTTGTCCCGGTAATGCTACGTTTATTAACGAAAACAGTTTCAGCGCAGGGCAGGATTCAGCACCCGGCAATATGAGTATAGGAGTATCAGCCGATAACTGCACATTCCGAGACCTTTACATGGACACACAGACGATTGAGGGAAACAACCTTAGCATCTCAGTTGGAACTGGGAATTCTGGTTTCATATGCCTTGCCTGCGAGATCAGCTCCAATACAACGAACATTCCCGTAGACAACTCCGGGCCTTCAGGACGCACTCTCATCACTGGGAATATTGGGATCACGGCACAAAATTTCTCAGTAGATGCAGCAGGTAATGGCAGATTCAACAGCATCTGCCTTGGAGTCGCCGGATGTACTACCGGCAATATCAATGCCACCCCAGGTATGGCGATACAAGTTGCCAGCAACAATGCGCTTACTCTCAATTCGAACAATATCTCAATCGGCCAGCAGATCCTCCTTAACGGCAACACTTTCAGCAACGGAGGCGGCATTCAGACTATGCCATCAGCTACGGGTACCCTAGCAGAAATCAGTGGGACCCAAAGATTCTTCGCGGGGTGCAATGGAACCGCATCCCCTTCGACCACTCTCACAATGCCCTGGCCAGGAACGGCAACTACTGCCTGTACCAATACCGCCAGCACAATTCAAATTCCTGTAACCAGCGCCGGCACGGTCAAAAATCTTCGCGTTAGATGTGCTACAGGTGGCGTGAATGCTTCGTCAGGCAGCTTTGATATTCTGGATACCGGTGGAGATACAGGAATCAAATGCACAATTGGCACTGGAACAACATGCAGCGATACAATGCATACATTCGCGGCAGCCGCTGGCGACCCATTACTAATCCAGTTCACCACCCAAGCAGCTGAGACTTTAGCCAACTGTGCAGTTAGCTTTGAAATTCAGTAGAAAACCCGTAAATGAATTCCGCGTACCAGATCGCTAATTCGTCAGGCGAGAACGCTTTGAATCTCTTGTCGAGCCTGAACCCATTGCGAAGATTAGCAAGATCGTCCTTGCTAACCTGATCGTGGGTCGATTGAATAATAGCACCATGTCGCTCGAAACATTCGCGAAACTGACGCTGGCAAAGGCGATTATGATAGCTGATGTTATTCTTTATCAGCAAAGACCACAGCCATTCTGGATACCGATAGTGATTGATATGGCTAGTGTCCCTGGTGTAGTGGTCTCCGGGTTCAATCGCATGGTAAGCGATCCCAGACGGTTTAAGAACCCGCTTCGATTCGACTACCAATCCGTTAAGCACGGATTCAGGCATATGCTCCAGCACTTCATATGTAAAAAACAAGTCTACAGATCCTGAAGGCAGGCCAGTATTACATGCATCGGCAGGGGCGCAGTAAGTGATATTAGCGGCAGTAAGCAGATCGTCAAGAGTGTGGCACTGTTTCAGCCTCTCGATTCTCGAATCAAGCAAGGCAGAATCAAGGCCCAGGCTTGCACTCAATTCAGAGGCACCCAATTGAGAAATTACGATATTGGGAATCTCGAACCGTAGATGCCGGAGATGGTCATACGTGTAAACCTGATTCGCTCCCATCAGATGAAAGAGAATCGGGGCAATGAGCTCCCAGCCCGTTCCGACGTCTACTATAACCCCCTCTCTTACGTGCGGCAGAAGCTGTCTCAGCTTCGCAGCCTGATCAAGAGTTCTGCGCTTCAAGCGCTCCGCCGTATAGCGGCCATTCGCCCATTGCAAGCGGTAGTTGACGGCTTCACCGCCAGGGATATGCGCAAGTACTGCTTGAATAGCGACTTTGGCTTTCCAGTTCACGGGCGGACGTAAGAATTCTAACACCATCCTAAGTCCGCAAACAGAAACTGCACACAATTGCCGGTCCTTTGGGGTCCCTTATGTTCTAGTCGGTCCTCGGGAGGTCCTTGCGCGCATCCCTGGTTTGTGTTTACTCCATCAGAATGTAAGAATATACAAGCGTGTAGCTAGCACCTTTGCCGAGCCATATTAAATCAATCCACGAGATTATTGACACACGCAGCAGAGAGCAAAAAGATTGGCATTGGTAGTGGTCGCCGAACATGCAATGCTACCTTGAGTAATACCACCGACGCTACATGAGCCTCCCTGGAATCTCTGCCCGCTAACTTGATTTGCGCAACCACAGCCGGCTCCACTAAACGTATCACTGGCGCAGACACCAAAACGTTGTACACCAGGAGGCCCCTGCGGTCCTGGCGGTCCTGTTGCTCCTGTATTTCCTTGCGGCCCTTGCGCTCCCTGTGGTCCTTGCGGTCCTACTAATGTGGCGGTAGTCTGCTTCGAGCCATCGGGAAATACTAATGGCTTGTTTAACTGGAACGATGAACTATTAATGACCGCAACGGTGTTACCGGAGCCCAACAGAGCCCATCCGGTCGGACCATTTATAGTATTTTGGAAAACTGTTCCCCCTCCCATACTTAACCCAAAAGCACTTAATCCGCCATCAGCTGTGAGGCCATAAACTTGGCCCGCACCACTGATGTTTCCATTTACGTAGCTGCGCACGCCAGCGTCAATGACGTTTGTATTGTTGGAACCGATTTGGCAACTTATACAGCGCGCTCCGTCAAAAGCAGCCCCGATGGAAAGACCGGTCGTACTGTTCACAATTGTTGTGCCTGTTAGAGTCATATTTCGGCCAAAGCCACCGATCATAACCGCCGTGCCATTGCTCGCTGTAAATACACCTCCAATAACCGTATTTTCATTGATGAAGCTGGCCGTGTTATTCGCGCCTCCGGCCGTTTGTAATCCCGCTCCGCCAGACCCGCCAGATGCGTTAATATTTTGAAACACGTTACCGTTGACCATCGCGGCGGTGGATGATTGAGCGTCCAAGAGGATTGCCACACCATTGTTAGCTAGTCCAGAGATTATACCGTCGCGAAATTCATTGAAACTGGTGTTCCC
Organism: Candidatus Angelobacter sp.; assembly: GCA_035939495.1. GTDB lineage: Bacteria > Acidobacteriota > Terriglobia > Terriglobales > Acidobacteriaceae > Angelobacter. The sequence goes on from DASZFU010000008.1 coordinate 48,867, forward strand.
CGTACCTGGAACTGGATTCAGCACGATGCCGTCAGCAAAGGGACCTTGGATCACAAACCGCTCGACGACAGTATATTGCCCAAAGTTTAAGTGAATCGCAGTTCCGCCACCTGGTCCGGTGTTCTGAATCGTTAAATCAGATATGTGGATATTAGACAGTTGCGTTATCGGAAATAGATCGCCAGAGATGCCCGTCGTGATGATCGTAGCGCCAACCCCTGCGCCCTGAATCGTCAGGTTGTTTTTCAGCACGAATGGCGAGTTTTGCGCATAAGTCCCTGCGGGTACGAAGACCGTTCCTCCGGAAGCCGGCAAGTTGTCAATAGCTGCCTGGATAGTCGTAAAGAAGATGCCATCGACCATGCGAACCTGGTTCAGGCTCGATGGATTGCACGGTCCACCAAACACGCACGTTTGAGCGAATCCGATGTTGGCGCTAATAATTACCAAAAACAGCACGATTGTCTTTCTATCAAAATGCATTGCTACACCTCTTGCTTTATCAATTTTGACAGAGTAAAGCGTGCGAATAATAACGCAAAGAGAGATCGGCTTGGCGTCAATTTATGCTTTTAATAGAAATTTAATTCCCATAATGGGAATCTCTCAATATGAGAGGACTCTAATATCACAACCACTCGAGGTTCAATCCACCATGACCACCCAAAACTCAGACATCGCCATCAACGGCCCGGAAATACTGGCGAAAGTTGCCAACTTCCTCAGCCAATACTTAGCGTGCACCCAGAGCCAACTTGCCGTCCTGACTTTGTGGACGCTTCATACTCACTGTTTCACCGCCTCGCCAATTACGCCCTATTTGCACCTCCGTTCCCGGGAGCGCGAGGCAGGTAAGACCGTGTGCATGGAATTGCTCAATCTTCTTTGCAGCAATTCCTGGCTCACCTCTGGTTGTACTCCGTCCGTGCTGCTCACAAAACTAATCCAGTCGGAGCGTAGTACTCTGCTCCTAGATGACTGTGACCCCGTCCTGGCTCGTACCCGAAATCCTGTCACGCTTGGCTTATTGAATCGGGGTTTCACACGCGAGCAGACATATAGCATTCCGGGGACAGCAGATGGCGAAACAAGGATCCGTGCCATCGACGCTTTTTGTCCCAAGGCTTTTGCCGGTATGCTCGCGCTCCCCTCCTCCATAGACCAACTCTGCATTCCCATCGATCTTGAACCGAAGGAATTGGGTGCTCGGGTAAAGCGATTCAGCATCAAGGCAGTCCGGACGCAGAGCCTACCGCTTCAAGAGTCGCTCCGTCAGTGGGCGGCAGAGAACGCCACCAGGCTGGCTGCAGTCGCTCCCTACAACGAAACCCAGCTTCCCCAGGAATTATCGCCCCGCCAGCAGGATTGCGCTGAGCCTTTGTTACGGCTTGCGGATCTCATCGGTGGTAATTGGCCGGGTTGGGCCCGTCAGGCATTGGTAAATATATATAGCGTCGATGATCCGGAGGAAGAAGATTTCGTTAAGGAGTCACAAGCAGCGCCAGGGCCACACGTGATCAGAGGTTATCGGCGCAATTTCTGAGGTGGTGGCTGCGCCCCAGCTCCAATTCTTAGGCCGGACCTTCGGCCTCGGCCTCGTTTGAAACATCCGAAGTGGATCGTTTCGTTTCAGCCCGAGGCAACAGACTGCACTTGCTCTATCGGGGACGAGTTCCGAAGATGCCTTGAGTCCTCTGCGACACTTCGCTGGCCTGCCTACTAGTACATCGTACATTTAGTTCTTTATATTATTGTTCTTAGCCTTCCGGTGCCTCGGCTGCTTAGGATGGGCTGCCTGGTACTGTTTGGTTGCTTCGATGATGCGTTGGAAGTGTTCCGGCCCCTTGGTCCATGTGAAGGGGGTGGGATTTTGGCTGTACTTCTTTAGATAGAGCTCCAGAAAATCCTTCAATTCCTTCTTCGAGCGTTGCACACTCTGGGTCAGTGCCTGGCGGGTGAGAATACTGAAAAAGCATTCGATCATGTTCATCCAAGAGGCATGGGTTGGAGTGTAATGAAAATGCACTCGTGGATGGCGCAGGAGCCATTGTTTGGCGGCTTCATTTTTGTGGATATTGAGGTTGTCCAAGACAACATGGAGTTCCCCCTGGGGGTAAGACTTCACGACGTCCTCCATGAAACTCAAGAAGTCCACTGTCGTCCGGCGGTCCCGGATATGCGCGACTACTTTGCCGGTGGCGATTTCCAGAGCTGCCAGCAGCGTCTGCGTGCCATGGCGGACGTACTCGTTGGTCCAGGCGCGGATTTTCTTTGCTCTCAAGGGCAGCAGAGGTTGAGTCCGGTCGAGCGCTTGAATGCTGGGTTTCTCGTCCACGCACAACACCAAAGCATTTTCCGGCGGATTCAGATACAGCCCAACGATGTCCAGCAACTTGGCCTCAAAATCAGGATCAGGGCTGAAGGTGAAGGTACGGATGCGATGGGGTTGCAATTTAGCGGCCCGCAGCATGGCGTGTACCGTGCTGGAGGGCAAGCCAAGTTCGGCGGCCAAGGTGCGCACGGTCCAGCGGCTCTGATCCTGGGGCTGCTGACACACCCGCGTCTGCACCTTGTGCCGGATACCGGCATCATGCTTGAGAGGCCGTCCGGAGCGTGGCGCATCGCGCAAGCCCTCCAGGCCGTTGCACACAAAGGATCGGCGCCACTTTCCAACCGTGACCGCCGGGACTTTGAGCGCCGTAGCGATCTGCTGGTTGTTCGCCCCATCGGCCGCCGCCAGAATAATGCGGCTGCGCAGAGCCAACGACTGTGGTGTCGAGGCCGACCGGGTCAATTTGTCAAGAGTGCTACGAGTCGGAGCATCCAATTGCAGCGGAAGGGCTACGCGAGACATGAACCAGCGTACCAGAAATTCTTGTTAATATAAAGAACTAACTGTACGATGTACTAGTGCCTTTTGAAATTTTGGCAATTACGGCGATTTTGGCAATTATGGCAATGCGCCGTCACAAACCGTTCAATCCGGGCCAAACCACCAGCGGGGCTCATTTCACCTCCAGCAACTCCACATCAAAGATCAAAGTCGCGCCTGGCGGGATTCGCCCTCCTGCTCCACGTTCCCCGTAGCCCAACTCCGGCGGAATGCGCAGTTGGCGTTTGCCGCCCACTTGCATCCCGGCAACGCCTTCATCCCAGCCTTTGATCACCCGGTGGGCGCCCAGCGGGAATTGAAACGGCGTTTGACGGTCTACGGAGCTGTCGAACTTGGTGCCGTCGGTGAGCCAGCCTGTGTAATGGACGCGCACCATCTTTCCGGGAACTGCGGTGTCGCCGGTTCCGGTGATCAGGTCCCAGTATTGCAGGCCGGAGGCAGTAGTGACCGGCGATCCGGTGACCGGTGTCGGTGCGTTGTTCGAAGCAGGCGGATTTGGAGTTGGCATAGCCCTCGGCGTTGGTGTGGGAGTTGGAGTCGGAGTTGGAACCGGGCTGCTGGGTGGCGCTGTAGCTGCTGTTTTTCCGGGTTGATGGTCCTTGTGACACGAACAGATCATCAAGGCCGCAAACAGCGCTAACGAACAAGTAAATTTTCGAATCGTCCGAATCATCGGCGCTAATGATACCAAAGGTAGCAGTGAACAGGGGTCGAGCCCAAGGTTTGCAAGGTTGCTTCCAGAACGATGAAACCAAGCGCCGGGGGAGTCCCATCCTGAGTAAACCGATGGGCTGGCAGCCCAGCCAAGAAAGATGAAAATGGCGACACATTTGACCTAATTGAAACACCAGCCCCGGCAGGGGCGGAAGAGAGTAGCCCAGCATGTTGAGCCAGCGTGGGCGCTTGCGCCTGCGCTGACTCATAAATGCTGGGTATAAAAAGAAACGGCCACTTCCTTGCGCCGCAGGCCGGCGCGCAGCGAAGCGGAGCGCCCTAATAAAAGATTTTAGTCCGTTATGCCCGTCGAAACGTGAATTTTGTTCTCGTTAGCGACGGCCCTTACGTCTCCTGACTTCTGGCTCCTGACTCCCTTGGGGTATCAGGGGCGAAGCCCCTGGCTAGATAGAGGTTTGTCGAAGCACAGACTCTCCAGCGCTTGGTTCATTGTTTTGCGAGTATCTGACACAAGTCCTAAAAGTAAAGTCATGTCCTGATACCGGTTGTTCATCCGAACTGACCAACTGCTCCATCTTGAACTATACTTAGCATCGAAAGGTGAAATGACAATTCCATGAAAACTGCACGTCTCCGATCTTTGCGTTCCCTTCTTTTTACTATTTTGTTTGTCTTGAGTTTCGTCGCGATCCCGTCCATGAGCACCCTGGAAGCCTTCTCCATCGGGAAAGCCGGCAATGAATTCGATTACTTCAGTGATGCCACGTTTAGGGTTCAGGTCGGCTTTGTGATCTTTTGCAGGAGTGGCCAGGTCATTCGCAGCGGCCGGACGACCCAGTTCGTTAAAGTCCAGCCCGCGGGCTGTTGAACGAAAGACCCTTGGATAAGAGGACAGGCGGAAGCTTGATGTGCCCGGCCCGCGCAATCCCCAAGGAAGGTTGAATCGCTCGCACGAGGGCAACGGAGGGGCTGGACCATCGTTTCATGAGCACTGCTGTAAACGCCTCACAATCTGAGGCTGCGCAAAAAGCTGTAACCCAGAAATTCGACCGTTCTATTGTTGAGGGTCCGCTGGGCCCCGCGGTCTGGCGCATCGCCTGGCCAACCATGCTGCAAAACATGGTGGCCGGGCTGCAAGGCATCATCGACCACGTGATGGTCGGCCACTTCGTCAACTACCTGGGCAATGCCGCCATCGGCGTGAGCTGGCAGATCATCATCGTTGTCGTCGTCTTCATCAGCTCCCTGTTTACCGGGATGGGCGTGCTCGTGGCCCGTTTCGCCGGGGCCAACGAGCCGGAGAAGGTGAACCGGGTTGTCTACCAGGCATTCCTGACGGCGGTGGCCTTGGCCGTCGTCATGGCCGTGATTGGTTTTTTTGCGGCGCCCGCCCTGCTCAACCTCATGCACGTCGCGCCCGAGGTCAAAGCCCTGGCGCTGCCCTTCATGCGGGCGATGTTCATGGGCATCTTCGGCATGATGATGTTCTTCATGCTGGGTGGCGCCTTCCGGGCCGCCGGCGATCCCCACACGCCCTTGCGCCTCGGCATAGGCATGACCGTGCTCACCATCCTCTTCAACATCGTCCTCATTCCCCGGTTCGGACCGATCGGCGCCGCCCTGGGCACGATCGCCAGCAGCACGACCGTCGGGATCTACGGATTCACGCGGCTCTTTGCCCCCGGCTCCGTCATCCAGTTCCATCGCGGAATGGACCTCCATCCTGACTGGTCCATCATCCGCTCGCTCTTCCGTTTTGGATTGCCCACGGGCTTGCAGGGAATTGCCATGAACGTTGCCGGCGTGCTCATGCTCCGTTTCATCGGATCGCTCGAACACAGCGCAGCCGCGCAGGCAGCCTATGCCATCGCTTACACGCAGCTTTTTGCGCTGATCACCTGGACCTCGCTGGGGTTGCTGGGGGCCTCCGTCACCATCGCCGGCCAAAACCGCGCCGCCGGCCATCCGGAGCGGGCGATCAAGGGTGTAGCCGTTGCCTCGCGCTTCGGTCTCATGGTCGCCGCGGTGCTGGGCGTGCTGTACGTGGCCTTCCCGCAATACCTACTGGCTATCTTTGGCATGAAAGACCCGCAGGTGCTCTCGCTGGGCGCGCAATTGCTGCGGTATTTGAGTGTTTCAGGATTGTTCATTACTGTGGCTCTGAGCTACACCGGCGGCCTCCAGGGCCTCGGAGACACGCGCAGCCCTCTGTATATCTCGATCCTGTCGAATATCATCGTCCCCCTTGGCTGGTGCGCTGTTTTGCAAGCTGTGCGCGGGCTCCGGCCGGGCGATATATGGCTGGCAATCGTGCTCGGCCACTTCACCCGCGCTTCGTTGACGGTGCTTCGTTTCCGGCAGGGCAAGTGGCGGCAAATCGCGATCGATATCACCCCAGCGCGAACTTCATAGGGGATAAATCCATGCTGTTAGATTCTCGCCGGTCTGTTATGCTGTCGCGGCAGCATTCAAATTGGCGTTAACAGTTCATTTCATCTATGGACAACACTCCAGCACCTGCACCCGATACAAGGTTCTTCGGCCACCCACGTGGTCTAGCCACCCTCTTTTTCACCGAGATGTGGGAGCGCTACAGCTTTTATGGCACGCGCGCGCTCCTGGAACTTTACATGGTCGCCACAGCCGCAACGGGTGGGTTGGGTTTTTCCGTCGCCGGCGCGGGAGCGGTGTACGGCTTCTACACCGCCCTGGTGTACCTGCTTACAGTTCCCGGAGGATGGGTGGCCGATCGCTTCATCGGACAACGCCGGGCCGTGCTCTATGGCGGCATCCTCATCTCTGCGGGCAATTTTTGCCTGGTTGCGGGCAATGTGGGCCTCTTCTATGCCGGTCTTGGGCTGATGATGATTGGTACAGGCTTACTGAAAGCTAACGTAAGTACGCTCGTCGGCCAGCTCTACACACCAGAGGACAAACGCCGGGATTCCGGGTTTTCGATTTTTTACATGGGAATCAATATTGGCGCCTTTTTCTCGCCACTGATTGGCGGTTGGGTGGCCAACAAGTGGGGTTGGCGTTGGGGCTTTCTTACGGCGGCCATCGGCATGGTCTTGGGCCTCACACAGTACGTGTTGACCGGCAAATATCTTGGCTCGGCCGGCCTGAAAGCTTTTACTTCCGATGATCCGGTTCGCGATCGCCGGCAAAAACGCAATGGAGCCATAGCTCTTTTAGCAGGAGTGGCCGCAATCATTATCATCGCGGTGCTGGGTTCTACCGGCGTGTTGCAGATTACCAAAGAGGCGATTTCCAACTGGCTGGGATGGGCCTTAGCCATAATCTCAGGAGTGGTGTTTTCCTGGATGATCTTCAGCAAGGGCTGGTCGGTCGATGAGCGCAAACGGGCGGTTGCGATTTTTGTATTGTTTATTGCTGCAGCTATCTTCTGGGGATCGTTTGAGCAGGCCGGCTCATCCCTGAACCTTTTTGGCGATCGCAACACCAATCGTCACGTTTTTGGCTATGAATTCCCGGCAGCCTGGTTCCAGTCGGTGCAGCCGGCCCTCGTCATCATCTTCGCTCCTGTGTTTGCCTGGCTATGGCTGGCGCTCGGACGTCGAGAGCCTTCCAGCCCGGCAAAATTCACCCTCGGCCTTCTCTTCGGAAGTCTTGCCTTTGCCATTATGGTGCCCGCCGCGCGTGGCGGCTTAGTTTCGCCCTGGTGGCTCATCGGTTGTTATTTCCTGCAGACCGTTGGCGAACTTTGTCTAAGCCCAGTCGGCCTGAGCGCGATGACCAAGCTGGCGCCGCAACGGGCCGGCGGATTCATCATGGGTATCTGGTTTCTGGCTTCCAGTATCGGGAATTGGCTGGCCGGTAAGGCCGGTTCGCTCTTTGAATCGATGCCTCTGCCCAATCTCTTCGGATGGGTTGCCGGCATCGCCTTCGCAGCCGCCCTGATTCTGGCGCTACTCATCAAGCCAACCAAACGCATGATGGCGGGAGTGAATTAATTGCCATAATTGGAATTTGGAAACCCAATTATGGCAATTCTGGCACTCTTGGCAATTATGGCAATTCAGTTAACGATCTTCCTGGCCAGCACTCTGTCCACAACGTTTTCGATTCCAGGCATGAACATATCGACCGGTGAGATCGTCAGTTCGCCACTGCCGGAGCGCGATGCAACCAGCGCTTCGTTCCAACGCTGCGCGATGACCCGGTTTGGCGATTGCAACACGTTGCTCACGCGGGTTTCAGGACGCATCAGGCAAACCGCCCAAAATAACGCGACGGCGACATAGAACCCGCCATTCAGCAGGTCCAAGTCATACTTGAAAGCGGTCGAGCCAATAAATCCTTTCAAAAATGAAACCGCCAGAGCAACAGCGGCAGATGATCCCAACCCCAAGGCAATTGCCATGCCTCGGCTCCGCCAGGAGAGGCCCAGGCGCTTCTCAAATAACAACAGCAGCACCAGCAGGCCGCATTGCATCAGGCGAACGCTGTGATCAACCAGCAAGCGGACTGATTCGAAACTGCTCAGGCTGGCCACCCGCTTGTCCGTCGCGAAAATACTCAGGGTGGCGAAGACCGTGATCAGTGCCGCCACGCCGACAACCACGGCCGTCCAGCGAAACAGCATTCTGCCGAGATCCATCAGTGCTGAATAAGGTTTCAGCGTGTTGATAAAGACCTCGTACAGCACCCCAAACGCAAAAATCATGCTGATAAGCGAAATAGCCCAGTCTGCATAAGGGAACCATGCTTGTTGAACGGGCGAAGCGCGCAGAATGATGGCCGCACACAATACGAACGAATTGATCAGCGCGTATTGAAAGAATAACGGGAACTCAGGCCGCAGTTTCCGCCTGAGCATGACCACCAGGATGAGCGACTGCAGAGCCAGGGGCAGAATCCGCGACAAAACAATCACGGGCATCAGTTTGCCTCCGGGGGATGCCGAATCTTATTATGCGCGTCTAGGCCAAAGCAAGTTTTATTATTGGTTACTTTTGTACTACCAATTTCCCGATCGCCGCAGATCGCTAAAAGATTAATTTTCATTAATTTTTCAGTTCTTCGGACCCAAAAAGCACCGGCCAACGACAGATTTTGTCAGAGCTAGCAGCCAGAAGCCAGTAGCTCTGCCCATCACCATGAATAATGGGCCGTATAGGTAACAACCTTTTCGCCATCGGGCGGAATTTGAACCCGGAACTCGATGGTCTTGGAGTCCAGCTTGTTGAATGGGTCGGACTTCTGCTGAATGTCCCAGGTGATCCAGCGGTAGAGCTTCTCGACCACTCGTACCTCCACAGCTTCTTTTTTATGATTGCGGACTTTGATCTCGAAAGCTTCGTCCAGTGAATTATGGTTGGTATCGAGCCGGTAGTTGGTGCGGCGGCGTTCGCCCACGATGTCAAATGCATTGCCTGTGTACACCCGTATGGTCTCATCGGTGGGCGTATGGTCAATGGTGTTTTCGCCCGTGAACTCCACCTGGCCATCATCGTCCCGGCGGTAGAAACGTAACCGGCCCTTGGGCAAGGGCATCCCCAGGTTGTTGGCCTTGGAGTTTTTGAACTCCTGCATCACCCACACTTTGGGATTCGACGCCGTGCCATAGTTCTGGTCATTACGGATCTGCTCGTAGTTGTAGTAAGCGTAGCGGTTCGAGTCGATGGCTGCGCCGTTATACACGTAAATCCTTTGCGACTTCACGCCGCTGGCTGAGACAAACTCCACTTGCTTGGTCTCGCGATCATGGAGTGTGGTAGACCGCTCCAGTGAATACAGATGATATTCATCGAAGGCTTTCTCGGTCACCGGCGGAGTAGGCGAAGCGTCGGCCCTCATCAATGCGCCAACGGACCCACTGGCTACCCCGGCGTTCTGGATTTTATTCACATCGCCCGCCATCAGCTTGATGCGGGCATTGTCGAACTCTTTCCCGCTCTGGTTATCCATGGTCACCCATCCTACGAGATCGAGAGTGTCTCCCTTGGGTGGAGCGACCACGTTGTAATCGGCATGCCAACTCAAGCCTCCCGTGATGTAGCTGAGTTCGCCCTCCGAAGATCCCGGTTTGTCGGTTTCGAGGACCCAATCCAAAGTCGGCTTGAGGATCGTGTTGTCGCCCAAAGTGGGAAACAATGGCAATCCCGGCAACGTGAACTGCAGTTTGCCGTTGACCTCGATGATCGGCTGGCTGGTACTGCCGGCATAAGCCATTTGCTGTTGATAATACTGCTGGCCATATTGGCTCATCGCCGTGTAGTGGGGAACATATCCGCTGCGAATGATCTTCCCTTGAACAATCTCGTTGTGTGCCTGGCCCTGTGCGTCCAGGCGCTGGACCTGAAAGTTGATGGTCTTGCCTTCGTTCAACGAGAGCAGCAGCTCTTGCGAGACCGGATCGTTGCGATAATTCTGCTCCAGTATCTGCAGCGTGCGA
>DASZFU010000009.1:0-23003 GCA_035939495.1 Candidatus Angelobacter sp.
AGGGTCATTCGTACGCTACACGTGGGGATGAACCCGAACGACATGAAACTGTCGGCGGATGGTCGTCTGTTTGTTGCGTGCTCGAACGACAACACGATTCATGTGATCGATACGAAGTCGCTGCAGGTAGTCGAACGACTCTCGACCACCCTGACGCCGCTTGCACCCGAGGGTTCGACGCCCGATTCGCTGGAGATCGACAATGCGCGCAATCTCCTGTACGTGGCGAACGCGGACAACAACTCTATAGCTGTCATTCGCATTGCCGTGCGCGGACACAGCGCGGTGGTGGGCTTCATTCCCACGGGATGGTACCCGTCCGCACTGGCGCTGACGCAGAAGAGCAGCGTGCTGTACATCGGAAACAGCAAGGGCGAAGAGGGCCACGCCGACTTGAGGGGACCCGGCAGTCCGCTCGCGTCCAACTGGTACGGAGACGAGACGGTAAAGACGATCCAGAAGAGCAGCATCGAGGTGTTGCCAGTGACAAACCTGCAACTCGCTCTGCCGAAGTGGACCAGGCAGGTGATCGACAACACGCCATACAACGACTCGCTGCTGTCGGAGGCCAGGCAGCCGCAGGCGCCGACGATTCTGCCGAGTGAAGTGGGCGTGGAGACGCCGATCAAGCACGTTATCTACATCATCAAAGAGAACCGCACCTATGATCAGGTTTACGGCGACCTTGCCAGGGGCAATGGAGACCCCCGCCTGACAATCTTCGGCCGCAGAGTTACACCCAATCAACATGCCTTGGCCGAGCAATTTGTCACGCTCGACAATCTCTATTGCGACGGCGAAGTCAGCGTCGATGGACACTCCTGGTCCACCTCCGCCTATGCGACCGATTACACCGAGCGCCGCTGGCCGCCCGAGTACGGCGGCTTCAGCCAGGCAACATCTTCACCCGCCAACACTCCTGCATCTGGACGCTTGTGGGATGTGGCCCGCCGCAAGGGCCTGACCTATCGCAGCTACGGCGAGTATGCGGCGCGGGCCAGTGATGGCACGACGATGGAGGCGGCATATGGCGCTGATGCGCTCTGGGGACATCTGGCCAAAGACTACAGGGCTTCAGGCGCCCGTGATACTGACAATGTGAAGGTATTTTTGCGGGAGTTCGAGCAATACGAAAAAGATTTCGACAATCCCAACCCTGACAAGCGCTTGCCCAACTACATCGTGATGTCCATGCCTGAGAACCACACCAATGGAACGCGCCCTGGTTCTTTCACGCCGGTATCGATGGTGGCGAGCAACGATCTCGCCGTTGGCATGTTGGTGGAGCGAGTCTCGCACAGCCGTTATTGGCCGACGACTGCGATCTTCATCATCGAGGACGATGCACAAGATGGCCCCGATCACGTGGACGCGCGCCGCACCGCTGCCCTCGTCATTAGCCCGTACGTAAAGCGAGGAATTGTCGATAGCACCTTGTATTCGACCAGTTCCATGCTGCGTACGATGGAGTTGCTGCTGGGCCTGCCGCCCATGAGTCAATATGACGCCGCAGCCACGCCCATGTATGCGTCCTTTGGCACAGAGTCGGACCCGGCTCCGTTTACCGTTGTGCCGGCGCAGGTCAGCCTCGACGAGAGAAACACCGACAAATCTTACGGAGCACAGCTAAGCAAAAAGATGGATTTCAGCGACCTCGATCTGGCGCCAATGCACCTGTTAAACGAAATCATCTGGAAGAGCGTAAAAGGAGCCAATTCGCCCATGCCGCCCCCAGTGCATCGCTATCGTCCAATCAGCGGCATCGACTGACGGAAACAAGCACCGCAACCATGCCCAAGATGTTGAATTCGTTTAGCCAAAAATGATTGCGGGGTTGAATGCTGAGAACATTAGCAAAAATCAAAATGACTACGACCAAATCAAAACTCGGCCTGATCGCTTTTCTGATTCGTGTTCATTCGTGTGTATTCGCGGCTAAATGGGTTTTCAACACTAACCATGCCCAGGATGCCGTTTCCCTTCAGCCCAAAAGTGCTCATGGGCTGAAGGCTAATTGCTGAGGGCTGATTGCTGACCTATGCCGCGTTCCCTTTCTCAAGGTCTTCCGCTTTGATGTCTCGCCCATGGACAGAAACGATCGGCGTTTGCCGTTTGGTTTCTGGCAGCTCGCCTATGCCTGCAGGAAGTCCCTGGTCGATGATGTCACCGTCCGGTTCGTGATCGGCAACTGACGCGGTAACGTTCGTTGGTTTCTGAGGATAAATGCGCATCCGTTGCCGGATACGCCGTTCGATGTCCCCCAATTCTTCCCGGACGCGCTCCATGCCCCGGCGCATAGTTCGCACGCCTTTCTGCTCAGCATTACGCAGATTATCGAACAGACGCATTGATCTCCCCCTTTTCGAGTCTTTCATGTGCTTTATTGCAGTAGTTTTTACAGATCAAATGATTTGGATGCGAAATATTTGCACTGGGAAACTGCTGCTGTTCCTGAGTAGCTGCACGATTTTTACGGCCTGCTAGAATTACCATTGGAGATGCACTCAGCCTTCAGCGCGCAAACAGTTTAAGAACAGTGGGAAACCGGTGTCGTGGGCATGGTTGGATGCTCGATTTTAATTCCTGTTCACGTTGTCAGCATCCAACCATGCCCACGGCACTGTCTCTCTTTAGCCCAAAATGCCGTGCGGACTGAGTGCTGAATGCTCAGTGCTAACTGCTATTCATGCCTGAACTGCCTGAAGTCGAAACCATTGCTCGCGGCCTCCACAAGAGAATCGCGGGCGACAGTATTGAGTCTGTCTGGATTGGCAAAAAGCGCGAACCGTTGAAATCACCGGCTGCCGCTATCGCTGCTACCTTGGAAGGCGCACGAGTGGAGCAGGTCCGCCGCATTGGAAAGCATATCGTCTTCGATCTTTCCCGCCGTAACGGCGCTGATTACCAATGGATCGTCCACCTCGGAATGACAGGACGCATGCTGGTGGCCTCTCCCGAAACCGAGATGGTGAAACATACCCATCTGGTAGCCCGGCTGAAGTCGGGAAGAGAGCTGCGGTTTATCGATCCTCGCCGGTTTGGCCGCCTCGAAGTGCAGAAAACCGGCTTTACGGGGCCGGGAACTGAACCGCTTCTGGTGAACCTTGAAGACTTCATGCAACTATTCAAGGGACGCAAAGCCCCCATCAAGGGAGCGTTGTTAAACCAGAAACTGCTGCACGGTGTGGGAAACATTTATGCCGATGAGAGCTTGTTCCGCTCCGGCATCCGTCCACGGCGACGCGCGGGTTCTTTGTCGAGCCAAGAGGCAGCCAAACTCCATGCTGCCCTTCAAAGAGTGTTGAAAGAAGCCATTGCCGCTGGAGGCTCATCGATTTCCGACTATGTAGATGCTGACGGCCAAGAGGGATTCTTCCAACTTCAGCATCACGCTTATGGACGAGGAGGCGAACCGTGCCTGGTCTGCAAGACACGCATCAAGAAAATCGTAGTAGCGGGTAGAGGTACGCATTATTGCCCAAAGTGCCAGAAATAAGACCGTAATTCACCGCAAAGTAAGGACGCAAAGGAAAACCAGAACAGCCAACCGAAACTAATATTCAAGCTTGACCACTTCTGATTCGTGTTCATTCGTGTGTATTCATGGCTAAATGGGTTCGAACCCTAACCATGCCCACGACAATGTGTTCCTTTAGCCTAAACTGTGTGCGGGCTGAATGCTAATTGCTCTCCAGAAACTGCGCGATGGGTGCCTAAGACCAATGACTTTTCCAAAACCGATCACCCGATCTCCCGATCACGGGCGATCACCGGATTGCATATCCGTCGAGAAACTCGCCAGGCAGTTAGCTTTCAATGGACTACGCTCGCGGTGTGGTCAAGCGGCTGAATGCTACCCCGTCATCTTCGCTTGCAGCTTTCGCATTCCGCGCAGCCAACGTTCGGGATCGTTGGCGCGGTTCTGGGTATACCTTGCAACCTCGGGGTGTGGAAGAATCAAGAATCTTTCTTCGGCGATGGCCTTCATGACCTCCGCCGCTACCTGCTCGGGTTCCAAGGCGCCTTCCATCAAGAACGCTCCACCACCAAACTGGGCTTCCAGCAACATGTTCGTGCGCACTCCTTGAGGACACAGCGCCGAGACACGGATTCCCTGGTCACCGTAAGTGATGGCCAACCATTCGGCAAAGCTTTGAGCGGCGTGCTTGGTGACTGAATAAGGAGCCGATCCGATTTGGGAAAGGAGTCCGGCGGCCGAGACAGTTTGCACGAGATAGCCTTCTTTGCGTGCCAGCATTTGCGGGAGCACGGCACGAGCGGCGTAGACATGCGCCATCACGTTGATCTCCCAGATGCGCTGCCATTCGGAATTGGGAGCCTCGGGGCCACCATCGACGCCTATGCCGGCGTTAGAGCAGAAGATATCCACCTGGCCAAACTGCTTCGTGGTGTTTTCCACCAGTCGAATGATGTCGCTTTCTTTCGAGACATCCGTAAGTTGGAAAGTGCCGTTAAACTCCTGCGCGACCTGCTGTCCGGCTTTTTCATCCCGGTCGGCGATCACCACCGCCCGAGCGCTCTGGGCCGCAAATGCCTTTGATAATGCGCGGCCAATTCCGTTGGAGCCGCCGGTTACGATCACTACTTTGCCTTGAATTTGCATGCGCTAGAAGATAAATGCTTTGGCTAGGTCTATGCTAGCTTCAGCTCTTTCTGTTCTTCTTGCAGCTTCGCCAGCTTGCGGCCCAGAATCACGAAATAACTGATGTGAATGATCCACGTTGCGGCATAGCCGCTGATCAGAAAAATGTGGCGCGCGTCGGGCGTGCGGCCCACTGACTGAAAGAACAATAAAGTAGACATTCCCAGGACTGCGGCGGTTCCTCGTGATGCTCGTTGCACAAACGCTCTGGCCACGGTCTGCGTCGTGCGTTCCAGAGAATACCGGACCCAGAAGATCAGAGCGGCCATCGCCATGAAGGCAAACCAGTTCGTAAACAAGGCAACTTTCATGTGTGGATCAAGGCCGGAGTTCGGGCTGTTGCCAAAAACCGGTTGCGGATGCTGGGTGTGAACGTTAATCCAGCGAATCGCCATCCACACGATGGGAATGTCAACTGCGGCGCTCAGGGCAAAAACTGTAGCCAAAGTGGAAGACGATCCCGGCTCAGAGCCACGGCGCAGTAGCAGATAACTTACGTAGAGCAGCCACATGATCAGAGTTGTGGTCAGCCGTAAGTCCCACGTCCACCAGATACCCCACACCGGGCGAGCCCAGATCGGCCCTGTAATCAGGACCACAGTGCAAAAGACAACCCCGACCTCCGCGGCCGTAAGCGCCCAGGCATCCGCTTTTGGACTGCGCGTGAAAAAGTAAACTGCCGAGGCGCAAAAATTCACCAGGAAAAGCAGCATCGCCGTCCAGGCCGAGGGAACGTGGTAGTAGAAGATGCGCTGCACGTCCCCCATGGTTTCTTCGGTGGGTGCAGCAACCAAAGCCTGATAGGCAGCATATCCAAGCAGTGTGAGCACCAGGCCGACAAAGAAGGGGAAAAATTTTGATTTCATTCTGCGTTTAACACCGCTTCAAATAATACGAAACAAAGCGTGGTAAAAACCACGCAGTATCCGGCCAGCAACTCGATCGAGGGTGTGGGGGAAAAGTCGCCGGTTAAGATGGCCACCGTGGCATTCACCATGCTCAGGACCGCCGGAATCGAAATAGGAAAAAGCACCAGCGGCAGCATCAGCTCGCGATTGCGAGTGCGAATCGACATGGCGGCAAAGAATGTTCCATTCACCACCAGCGCCCAGGTTCCCAGCACAAACACCAGCACCAGTTGCAGCAACGAACCTGCCGAGGAAAGATTGTAAAACAGAACGAACAGCGGGGCCATAAGGCATTCGAGCAATCCCACCAGGATGAAATTCCCTAGACACTTACCGAGAAAAAGGGCCTCCGGTGGGGCCGGAGACACGCGGAAGGCATCCAACACTCCATTCTTCAATTCGCGCGCCCAGGACTGATTCAATGCCATCACCGTACAAAAAAGGAAGGCAGTCCAGATCAATCCTCCAGACATGCGCCGCGCCTCATCGACTGAAAAATCAAAGCTGAAGCTGAAGATCACCACCACCAGCAAAGCGAAAAACAGCATGGAATTCAGCACGTCGCGCGAGCGCCATTCCAGTTGCAGGTCTTTCGTGATGTTCGCCCAAGTCAACGCGGCAATGCTCATACGCTCACCTTCGGCACCGCGCTGCGGCTCACAAGCTCTCCAGCAGAGAGGAACAGGAACTCATCGGCGATGTCGGCTAGAAGTCCCAGTTGATGCGTGATCAGGAGAATGGTCGTCCCGGCGGTACGCATGGCCGCCAGCAGCTTGGAAATCTGGTTGGCCGATTCAGGGTCGACGTTGGAGAAAGGTTCATCCAGTAGCAACAACTTCGGAGAGTGAAAGATCGACCGCGCTAACGACAGCCGCTGGCGCATTCCCTGAGAATACTGTCCGCTTCTGCGCGTCAGTTGTGGATCAAGCCCCACGCGCTTGAGCGCCTCCGCCAACGGCTCATCGGAATCGATGCCGTAGAGTTTTGCAAAGAAGCGGAGGTTCTCCATGGCGGAAAACTCGTCGTAAACCAGCGGCGCATGGGCCATGTAGCCAAGATCGGCACGGGCTTCGCTGGTTTTTTTCCCGAAAATAAGAATCTGGCCCTGGGTGGGTTCGCTGAGCCCGGCGACCATCCGCAGCAATGTAGATTTGCCCGCGCCGTTTTCACCCCGCAAAACATAGAAACGTCCATTTTCCAATTCAAGCGAGACGTCTCGAAGCGCAGCCGTGCGGCCGTAAATCTTGGAGACGTTCTTGACCTGGACGGGCGGGGTCGTGGCGATCAGCGTCGACCTCAGTATCCCTTAGGTTGTGCCTGTGCCGCAGAATCCGCCTGGGGAGCCTTTGCACCTGCCTGTTGTTGCTGTTGAGCAGCATACTTGGAGGCGCACTTGGCCTGGATCATGTTGGCGTGAAATACGCCGTCCTTGCCGAACTCGCCCTGTACAAGAGCCTGGGCGTTGTCTTTGAAGGTGTCCGGCGGCGGCTCGGAACCCTTATAGCTCACCGGCAGCGACAGGCCATTTTCCATCAACACAAAATCAGCATGCGTTCCGCTCAAGTGGATGCTTCCTGGTTGGACGTTGCCAGCCACACGTAGATGCTTTTCGTAGGCATCATTTGCCATCGAGCGCAAATCTTTGATTTGAACGTAATAGCTCTTGCTTTGCTGCACTCCGATATAGGCCATGCATCCTAAGGCAAAGATTATTATTGCGACGGCGATTCCGAAACGAGCGTATTTAGGGTTCATGACTTTATGTTACTCCATTTTCGAACCCACAAAGGTTAACCAGATTTAGGTGGACGGTCAAGAGTTATTAGATGATTTTAATGTAACTATAGGTGGATTCTATACCTCTCCAGGGCGCGTATAATGAAAGGTTTTCCTATTGGATAAGGTGATAAGTCATGACCGCAAGTAATGGCAACGGAAATGGTTCGAGACCGAAGGTGCGTGAAGAGTGGGTTGCCCGGCGTCGTGCGCAGGCCGCGGCTACTGGCGATGACAATTTTTCGCAGATGCATTATGCCCGCAAGGGATTGATTACAGAAGAGATGTTGTACGTCGCTGAGCGGGAGAAGTTGTCGCCCGAAAGCGTGCGCGATGAAGTAGCCGTTGGACGCATGATCATCCCGGCCAATATCAATCATCCTGAGCTGGAGCCGATGTGCATTGGCGTGGCCTCGCTGTGCAAGATCAACGCCAATATCGGCAACTCGGCTATCACTTCAGATGTGGAGGAAGAGCTGCGTAAACTGCACACCGCCGTGCACTTTGGGGCGGACACCGTGATGGACCTCTCCACCGGCGGCGGAATCCACGAGATTCGCGAGGAGATACTACGCCACTCTCCTGTGCCCATCGGTACGGTTCCGATCTATGAAGCGGTGTCGCGGGTGAAGCGCATTGAAGACCTGAGCGCTGATCTGATGCTCGAAGTCATTGAAGAGCAGTCACAGCAAGGCGTGGACTACATGACGATCCATGCCGGAGTGCTGGTGCAATACCTGCCGCTGGTTTCCAAACGCATCACCGGGATCGTGAGCCGTGGCGGCGCGATCATGGCGCAGTGGATGGCTCACCACCACAAACAGAATTTCCTTTACGAACGCTTCGACGACATCAGCAAGATCATGAAGAAGTACGACGTGTCGTACTCGCTGGGCGATGGTCTCCGTCCGGGATGCATCGCCGACGCCAGTGATGAAGCCCAGTTTGCCGAACTGAGAACCTTAGGCGAGCTCACCAAGAAAGCCTGGGAGTTCGATGTTCAGGTGATGATCGAAGGGCCGGGACATGTCCCGCTCGACAAGATCAAAGAGCAGGTCGATAAGGAAGTTGAATGGTGCTACGGAGCGCCCTTCTACACGCTCGGACCTCTGGTAACCGATATCGCTCCAGGATACGATCACATCACGTCAGCCATCGGCGCTGCCCTGATCGGCTGGCACGGCGCATCGATGTTGTGCTACGTCACACCCAAAGAGCACCTTGGTCTGCCCAACGAAAAAGACGTGAAAGATGGCATCATTGCCTACAAGATCGCAGCTCATGCAGCGGATGTGGCCCGCCATCGCCCGGGCGCGCGCGACCGCGACGACGCCCTGAGCTACGCCCGCTACACCTTCGACTGGGAAAAGCAATTCGAACTCTCGCTTGATCCCCAGACGGCGCGCTCCATGCATGACGAAACCCTGGCCGACGATTACTACAAAGAAGCCAAATTCTGCTCGATGTGCGGACCAAAATTCTGCTCCATGAACTATTCGCAAAAGGTCGATGAGTTCAACAAGCGGGTCTATGGCATCGAGAAGACAGATTATTCGGGGTTGGTCGAGAAGATACTGAAGTAGATGCGATTGCCTCGGGAGTTATCCGACGCCACACAGCGCGAAGTCGAAAAGGTTGACCGTCGCGAGCTGGCCCAGGCGTCGGTGCAACTGACGCAACAATATCAGGCTGCTGATTTCTCCTCGCGTCCTTTGCGGAGCGCAGCCCACCGTGCCGCTTACCTGATGGCACGTCTGCCTGCAACTTATGCTGCCAACGTGTGCGTCTTCAGCGAAGTTCAACGACTCGCGCCCGACGCAGACATTGCTGGTCTCCTCGATCTCGGCGCAGGTCCTGGCACGGCGCTCCATGCCGCAGCCGGTGTCTTTGGTTCGCTCAGCCACGCTACCGTAATCGAAGGGGATTCATCGTGGCTCGAGCAGGGCAAACGCCTCTGTTCAGAGAGTCCCTATGAGCAGGTGCGAAATGCCCATTGGCTCAGACGTGATCTCACAGATGACGTGCTGCATGAACCTCATGACTTAGTGGTTATTTCTTACACGTTGGGCGAACTCACCCAATCCGACGCGGAGAGGGTCGTAAAACAAGCGTGGAACTCGACGCAGAAATTCCTGGTGGTGATTGAACCCGGCACACGGAGAGGCTTTCACTTCATAAACGGAGTACGCTCGCGGTTGATTGGCTCCGGGGCACATCTCCTCGCTCCGTGTCCTCACGCTGCACAATGTCCGATGGCAGCGGCGGGAGACTGGTGCCACTTTTCCCAACGCCTGGAGCGGAGCTCGGAGCACCGGCAGTTGAAAGGAGGCGCACTAGGCTACGAAGATGAAAAGTTCTCCTATGTGGTCGCTGCCCGAGAAGCCCTCGCTCCGGCAAAAGAGCGTATCGTGCGCCATCCGCGTAAGCACGGCGGGCATGTGCAACTACTGCTATGTACGCCTGAAGGACTTGAGGATCGAACGATTACGAAGTCCCAAAAAGAAAGCTATCGCAAGGCCCGCAAAGCCGAATGGGGAGATGGATGGGAATGATTTCGTGACCGGTGAGGCAAGTGGCAATCGGCCTCGGGGTACCATTATCGAACAAAATTTTCATCAGCCGAAGTTCGGCGCCTTCTCAAGGCTCTGGGTAGCAAAATGCAGAACGGCTTTTACTTCCTCCTGCGTCACATCAAAAACTTCCGTTATCTCGTCAATCGACATGCCCGCTTCGAGATTCTCAAAGACGGTCTGAACCGGCATTCGTGTTCCCCGGAAGACCCATGCACCACTAACTTTGCCAGGTATGCTCTCCACAGCAGGACATTGCGACCAATCAAGACTAGGCATAAACCAAGACTCCTTATTACCTAATAACTTAGGCTTGACGCAGCATCACACTGAGCAACAAACCCATTTTCGCCCACAGTGGCTCAGCTTCATAGCGTTAACATTTTTCCAGGTTCGACTGTGTTTCGCCTGGGCTGAGATGGGCATTGGGGGCATTCTTCCAGCCTTTGGCTATATTAAGTAATTTTAATAATTACCTTTTTGCACGCACTTCGCTAAAAGAATTGTACTTCCGTAATACTGCGCTACACTTTGACTCAATGCTTTCCGAAACGGACACGGCTGGTATGGAAGTGGCTCGGGGAGAGGGGTATGGCCTCGATTTTGTGGTGGTGTGCGATGATTATCCTGCCCTGCGGGCCATTACCAAGGCGGTCACAGACTCAGGCGGCAAGTTGAGTTGTGCTCCCAGCCCGGCAGCCGCCATGGAGTACATCACGCGGCGCAAACTGGACGGCATCATTATCGACCTGCGAGTTAAGGGTGGACTGGAGTTGATTGGGGCGGTCCGAGGTGGAAAGTCCAACAAGTCTTCAGTGATATTCGCTTGTGTTACCTCAGCGAATGAGGTCACTTTGGCCCTGAGCCTGGGCGCGAATTTTGTGGTCCATCATCCCTTCACCGCGGAGAAGATTAGCCAGCTATTTCATTCGGCAGCCCCCTTGATGGCTGCTGAAAAACGCCGCTACTTCCGTTATCCCCTGGTCACGCCGGTCAACATAAAAATCGACGGCAAAGACCCGCGGGCCACCATGTCAAACCTGAGTGAAGGCGGCATGGCCATCTGGTGTCTTGACCTGCAGCAACTGGGAGCTACGGTCGGATTTGCCTTTGAGCTTCCTTTCGGAGGCACAATTGAAGGCCGGGGCGAGGTCACGTGGGTCAACAGTGAAGGGCTGGTTGGGGTGAAGTTTCACTTTCTGCCGGAGGGCGCTTATCAGCATCTGCAGAACTGGCTCGACCGGCGGATGAGCGTTTGAAGATTGCCAGAATTGCCATAACTGCCCAAAATTGCCACAATTTGAAAAAACCAAGTTACCGGCCTGACTAAATGAGCGGTGCTTAGGAAGATTATTTCAGAAAGTGCTCTCCATCCTCTCGCTGTCAAAGCGATGAAAGAAGCGGCGAGAATCCCCGTACAGGAACAACACCTTTCGATTTCAAGTTCCCTCGCTAAGCACAGCACGAAGGAGCGCAGCACTGCGCCGGTTTAGTGGCACGCACGAAAGCGCTCATGAACTTGCCCTCGACCTGGGGAGCGATGGCGTCCACGTCGATGCCTTGTGCATCCAGGAAGGTCCGCGCATCGTCGATGTTGTAGACGCGGGTCGGCTCAATCTTGATGCTGGAAAAGCCAGCGGTGGCCAGTTTGTCCTTATATTCTGCCTCCTGCAGTGCGCCGGCAATGCAGCCCACCCACAGCAACATACTCTTGCGGACATCGTCGGGCACATGGCCGCGCACTACGACATCGGAAACCGCAAAGCGTCCGCCGGGCTTGAGCACCCTGAACGCCTCGCGCATCACACGGTCTTTATCGGCCGACAGGTTAATGACGCAGTTGGAGATGATCACATCCACCGAGTTATCGGGCAGCGGAATGTTTTCCATCTCGCCCTTAAGGAATTCAACATTGTGCACACCCGCTTTGCGTTGGTTCTCACGCGCCAGGGCCAGCATGTCGTCGGTCATGTCAAGGCCGTAGGCTTTGCCGGTTGGACCAACCCGTCGCGCGGAAAGCAGTACATCGATGCCTCCGCCAGAGCCAAGATCGAGCACGGTTTCTCCCGGATGCAACTGGGCAAGGGCTGTAGGATTTCCGCAGCCTAGCGACGCCTTGACAGCGGCTTCCGGCAACCCGATGACCTGCGAATTCTCATAAAGGTCTTTAGTGATGGGATCCACATCGGTTCCGCATGGCGAGGCTCCACAGCAGGAGTTTCCTGCTCCGGCAACCACGCGCCGGGCGGCCTCGCCGTATTTTTCTCTAACGACTTCCTTGATGCTCTCGCTGTTCATAGGTTCTCTCCGGCAATTCGTTTAACCACAACAAACAACGCGCCGCGGATCTATCGCTTTATTGCGGGTGCAGCACTTGGCGTACAAGAATCCCAGCAGTTGTTCCAAGGCCGCGGTATTTACGGTACAGCGCAGAAAAGTGCCCTCGCGCTGAATGCAAATCAGGTCTTCATTTTTACACACGAAAATTACAATTAGAAATCAAAAAATAACAAATCTTCTTGCATTCCTTTCCAATGATCTTGCGTATTCTCTACGACAGGCCTTCTGAGGAAACTATGCGCGCACTCACATGTTTGTTCTTGATGTTATCGGGCTTCGCTCTTGGCCAGGATGTACAGGTCTTTCGAGCCAACACGAATCTTGTTAATTTGACTTTTTCCGCCCGCAACTCTGCTGGAACCTTGGTCGACAATCTCACCAAGGATGACGTGGAGGTTTTCGAAGATGCGATTCCTCAGAAAATCTCGTTCTTTTCCCGCAGCGTCGATCTTCCACTGACTCTGGGTTTGATCGTCGATTTCAGCGATAGCCAGCAGCACTTCTACAAGCAGCACAGCCATGATTTGGAAATCTTTTTGAAAGAGGTTCTTGGCCCGAAAGACCGGGCCTTTCTCATCTGTTTTGGCAACCATTTGCGTTTGGCCAGCGATTTTTCCCAGTCCGGCCCGGAGATATTGGAGCGCTTACGAAGGTTCGATCGTGGTGATCGCGATTTTCCCGAGATCGGTCCGACCGAAGAGCGGGAGCTGGGCACCGCCTTTTATGACTCCATTTATTACTCGGTGGTTGAGAAGCTGGCTAAGGAAGAGGGACGACGGGCCTTGCTGATGTTCAGCGACGGCGAAGACAACTCCAGCTCTCACGACATGATGACCGCCATCGAGGCCGCCCAGGCTGCCAATGTTCCGATCTTCGCGATTCGTTACACCGAGACGAACCATGGCAGGCTGACCGCCCGAAACCAGTACGGCATCAGGGTAATGGACCGCATCGCCAAGGAAACCGGCGGAAGGCACTTTGACGCCAAAGCGGTCAATCCCCATGTCTATTTCCGCGAAATCGCGGATGAGCTTCGGACCTCGTATGAACTCGCTTATTATCCGTCCCGGCCAATCAAGGATGACACATTCCGTAAGATCGTCATCCGGCCCAAGAAGGAAGATTTAGTCATTCGAACGAAGACCGGCTATTTTGCGAGGTGACGATAGGAACTAATTCACCGCAAAGGACGCGCAGGACGCAATGGCAAGCCAAAATCGGGAACCGCAGAGGCGCAGAGAAAGCAGCGGTCGCGCAGGTATATCGGACTGGTTGGTTTCTCAGCCTCCCCTGTTTTCTATCGCTCACTATCGCTCACAAAGGCCCCATATCATGAGCGATAGGCCGGGTCTCTATCGCTCATGGTTTGGAGCCGGCAACAGCCTGATTGGCCAAATTTTGCAGAAATGTCTCCCGGTTCGTTTCATGGTAGAGTCTGATTTATCGGTCTCTATGGGCAACGAAGAACGCGCCAATCCTTGGTGGCTCGATTTGCTGTGGCTGCTATTTCTGCTCAGCCTGGTGCTGATGCCTCCAGTGCGGGAATGGCATAAGCTGATTATTATTTTTCTGATCGGAATTTTTCAGCTTCTGGAAGGCCGGTTTGTCCGCGCGATCCCTCGATATGGCGAGACTCTGGCCGTGGCGATCAAGCTCGCCCTGGCTGCAATCCTTATCATGCACACCAGCGATGTGCCGATCCGCAGCAGCTACTATCCAATCTACTACCTTCCGATCGTGACGGCCGCCATGTATTTTGGTCCGCTGGGCACTCTCCTCTGGACATTTTTGACCTCGGCAGTCTTTTGTTCCTATCTCTATCCGGCGCTGAAACAGTACAGCTTAACCCGTGAGGGGATTGCTGAACTCTCGCTGCGTATCGTGTTTTTCTTTTTGGTGGGCATGATCGTCAACCGCTTCGTAATGGAATCCCGGTTGCAAACGCTGCGCTACCGCATCTCAGCAGAAAACCTGGGCGAAGCCAATCGCAGCTTGAAAAAAGCCCAGGATGAAGCTCGTCGCGCCGAACGCCTGGCCGCGCTCGGACAGCTTTCCGCCGGGCTTGCTCATGAAATCCGCAATCCTTTGGGAGTGATCAAGGGCTCCGCCGAGATCCTTCATCAGAAGCTGAGCGACTCCGATTCGTTATCGAAGGAACTGGCCGGCTACATCTATACCGAGGTCAACCGTTTGAGCGCGCTGGTCAGCCGTTTTTTGGATTTTGCCCGTCCATCGCAAATGCAGCTACGATCCCAGCAGCTAGCCCCCATCGTGGAAAAATCCTTGAAGTACGTGCAGGAGCAAAAGGCGGCAAACAAAGTATCTGTACATCGAGAGTATGCTACGGCGCTTCCCAACGTGATGGCCGATGAGGAATTCTGCGATGTGGTGTTTACCAATCTGCTGCTCAATGCCTGTGAAGCTATGGGTGAAGCCGGTGGCGATCTTAAGATACGGATTCATCCCGTAGAAAAGGGAGACCATAAAGAAGTAGCGGTAGAGATCGAAGACACCGGACCGGGCATACCAGCAGAATCGCGGGAGCATATCTTCAACCCATTTGTGACTACGAAGCAATCCGGAGTCGGGTTGGGTCTCGCGATTGTTACTAAAATTGTCGATCTGCACGGGGGCACTGTCATAGTGACCAGCGAGCCTGGGCGCGGCGCCTGTTTTGAGGTGTCACTGCCTGAAGCTGTCAGCGAAACAGCATCCGCCGAAATGGAGGTTGTGGATCAGTTTGATCGAAAACACCCCACCCCCTGATACGCAAATTCATCGCTACGCGATGAACGTCTGCCTAAAGGCCCGCGATTCGCAAGCGAATCGCTAGACGCTGATACAGGTAGTGGGTCAGTTTTAGCAAAACTGACCCACTACCGAAATGGAAGCAAAGTTGCATTAATTCCTGCTATGTCATCCATCTTGATTGTCGAAGACGAACCCAAAATGCGCCGGTTGCTGGAGATCAGCTTGGGCGAAGAAGGGCATGTTGTGCATACGGCTGCCGAAGCTGAGACAGGACTGAAATGCCTGCGCCGGGAAGCCATTGACCTGGTGCTTACCGACCTGAAATTGCCCGGCATGAACGGCCTGGAATTCCTTCAAGAAGCCAAGCGGCTGGATGCTGCTATGCCGATCGTGGTCATGACCGCCTATGGCTCGGTGGAAACCGCAGTTGACGCTATGAAAGCGGGCGCGAGCGATTATGTACTGAAGCCGTTCACCATGGCGGAGATGAAGCTGGTCGTTCGAAAAGAACTTGACGTACAGAAAGTGCGTGATGAGAACCGCAGTTTGCGCGAAGCACTGGGCAAGCGGTACCACTACACAAACATAGTCGCCCGCAGCCGCAAGATGCAGGAAGTATTGGCGATTGTGGCGCGCGTGGCGCCGACCCATTCGACCGTGTTGCTGGGAGGCGAGAGCGGAGTCGGCAAAGACCTGATTGCTCGCGCAATTCATCAGAATTCCCGCCGTTCTTCAGGGCCATTCATCAAAATCAACAGCACCGCAATCCCCGACAACCTTTTCGAAAGCGAGCTTTTCGGTTACGAAAAAGGGGCATTCACCGGAGCCAATAACAGCAAGCCCGGCAAATTTGAACTGGCTGATAAAGGTTCGCTCTTCCTGGATGAGATCGGCGATGTTCCGGCGGCCATCCAGGTAAAGCTGCTTCGTGTGTTGCAGGAGCGCGAGTTCGAACGTTTAGGTGGAACCAAAACTCTTAAAGTGGACGTGCGCCTGGTGGCGGCGACTAATAAAGATCTGCGTGCAGCCCTGGAGCAGGGTACTTTTCGTGAAGATCTCTATTACCGGCTCAATGTCGTGCCGATTGATATCCCTCCGTTGCGTGAACACAAGGAAGACATTCCAGACCTGGCCCACCATTTTCTCGCCCGCTTCAGCCAGCAGAACGGCAAAGAAATTGAGACCATCACGCCGCCTGCGCTTAAGTTGTTGATGGATTATCACTGGCCCGGTAATGTGCGCCAGCTTGAAAACACCCTCGAGCGCGCTGTTGCCTTCTCATCCGACGACGTGATCGATGCGGATGATATTCATCTCGATTCGCTTTCAAAAGCTGCGGGAGCAGTGGCTGCAAGTTCGTTCCTTCCAGAAGGCATGACGCTGGAGCAATGGGAAGATGACTTGATTCGAGAAGCCTTGCGCCGTGCTCAAGGCAACAAGAGTCAGGCAGCCCGGTTGCTTGGACTTTCCCGCAACGCGTTGCGATATCGGTTGTCGAAGATCGGAGTGGCGGATGAAGAGATTTGAAATTGAGTCTCCAAAAACTCAGTGCCACAGCACGTTCATATCGCCGGGTAGCCTATTCTTTGCCCGGCCCAAATTCACCAACTGTTGTGGTTGAAATCCACCACTTTTTCTGCACTGTTGCTGGATTCTTGGAGAATGGTCTTTTCTGGTCGATGTACTTTCTATTGAGGTCTAGGACTTAGGCTGCGCTCAAGAATCAGTGACCGGGGAGAAAAGAGTTTGCAGGGAGCTAAAGCTCAATGATTCTAAACGGCTTGCGGCACGAATAAACTCATGCCCTGACACAAAACTGCTGGGGAGCATTCACTAGCTACCCGTTTGCGTCGATTGATCGGCATAAATCGGCATAAGTGGACTGTTGCCGCGAAGCAAAGGGACTTTGGCATGATACTTGCCTTGTACAAGGAAAGAGTTGATCGAGAGAGTCAGTTCCAAGGTGAGGCTGACTATGAATATGAAGATTATCAAAACATTCGTTCTCGTATTTGCGGTGACAAGCTTTTTAGCGACCTCCCAGGCCCAGGGACCTGTGGAACAACCTTCGACAGGGGTTGGACATATCAGCCTGATCCATGGAGATGTCTCCTTGCAACGTGGCGACGCCGGCGATTGGGCAGCGGCTGGCCTCAATACTCCCCTGGTGCGCGGCGACCAAATTGCCACGGGACAAAAATCGCGCGCAGAAATCCAACTTGACTATGCCAACATTCTGCGCCTTGCAGCCAGTTCTCAGGTCAAGATTGCCGATCTCACTCGATTGCGCATTCAAGTCCAGGTGGCACAGGGGTATGCGAATTACACCGTGTTCAAGGGGGGCGAGGCGGACGTAGAAATCGATACGCCTAATGTTGCGGTGCGTCCTTTAAAACAGGGAAGGTATCGGATTCAGGTGAATTCCGATTCTGAAACCGATGTGATTGTGCGCGACGGCGAGGCCCAAATCACTACGCCTCAGGGAAGCACCACAGTCAAGTCAGGCCAGCAGATCACGATACGAGGCACCGACAATCCTGAATATCGCGTCGATAACGCACCGGGCAAAGACGATTGGGACAATTGGAACAAAGATCGTGACCGGATCATCCGCGACGCAGAGGGCTGGCGCAGGACCAACAGTTATTACACGGGTGTTCAAGACCTGGATAGCTATGGCCACTGGGCCTACATCCCGGGTTATGGACAGGTATGGCAACCGTACCAGACGATTAACTGGGCGCCGTATCAGCTTGGCCACTGGGTGTGGGAGCCTTACTACGGCTGGACGTGGGTTTCTTACGAGCCTTGGGGATGGGCGCCTTACCACTATGGCCGCTGGTTCCTTTATGGTTCTTCGTGGTACTGGTATCCGGGGCCGGTGTACGTTTCGTACCGCCCGATCTACGCACCAGCCTACGTATTCTTTATCGGCTTCGGGCATCATTTCAGCGCTGGCCTGGGCTTCGGTTTTGGCTCGATTGGTTGGTTGCCGTGTGGTCCGCGTGATGTTTTCTATCCCTGGTATGGCCGCGGATTCAATCGAATTCACGTCACGAACATCACCAATGTGACGAATATCACCAACATTACAAACATCAATAACGTAAACGTACATGGCGGAGCCTTCGTTCCTCCGCTGGTGACCCATGGGCGCATTCATGGTGAGTCGAATCTTGGGCTGGCTCTAACGAATCCGCGTATCCGGCAGGCCATCACATCGGTTCCCATGGAAGATTTCAGCAGGGGCGGCACGCTGAACCGGCGTAGCGGGATGGATGTAGCTGCATTGCAGCAAGCCCACATGGTTGCCGGCAACGTTCCTGTGGTGCCGGAGCGCGAGAGCTTGCGCTCTTCCGAAAATGTTTTCGGAACAGGTTCAGTTACGCCAAAGACCAACGAACATTTCTTTGTGAAATCCAAACCTCCCGAGGCTCTGCCACCTTTCCAGGAACAGGCAGCCAAGGTGCAGCAGGTAATTCAAACTCATGCTCCTGACCTTCAAACTGCCACCAGGAACAGCGTAGGGCATCCGGCGAAGATGGGTCCGCCTGATACCACCACGAGTCAGCCGGGCCCGGTTACAAAGATGGGACCACCGGAGAACAGCGGCACGAACGTTCAGCCACAACCTCCAACTGTTACGAAATTAGGTCCTCCGGAGCAAGACAACAAGGGCAGCCAAGGCCTCCAGAAATTTGGTACTCCACCGATCACGAAGATGGGGCCACCGGAAAACGTTGGCGCCAACGTTCAATCGCAACCCCCGACTGTTACGAAGATGGGACCTCCCGCGCAGGACAATAAGGGCGGCCAGAGCTTCCAGAAGTTTGGGCCCCCTGCTCAAGTCGCAAAGCTAGGGCCACCGGAGGGTACTGGCACAACCGGTCAGCCGCAGCCTTCTATTGTCGCCAAGCTGGGGCCACCTGCGCAGGACAATAGGAGTCAGGGCTTCCAGAAGTTTGGAACTCCTGCTGTAACTCCTCCTCGTCAGGTTCCGCCAGAGAGCATCGGTGGCGGGCAACAGCAGCCTCCCAATACCGTGGCGAAACTAGGCATGCCCGAGCAGCAGCAGGACAAATCCAAAGATTCCTCTAAGCAGCAATCGGGAAGCACCAAGAGTAATCAAGGTTGGCAAAAGTTCGGACCTCCCGCCGGAGGTCCCGGACCAGCGCCCCCAGAGAGCGGAGGCTCGAGCCATCAAGCTCAGCCTCCGTCTCAACAGCAGACACCGCAGCCACAGCCGCCAGTGAATGCCGGTCAGAACCAGGGCCAAAACCAGAACCAGAACCGTAACGGCTGGCAGAAATTCCCAAGCGGCTCTGATGGTGGAACATCACAGAAACCACCGCTGGACTTGCGCAACCCGATCGTTACTCCGCGTCCAACGCCCGATGAGTCGAGGCAAACTCGTCCGATGCCTCCGACACCGAATGTACGTATCGAGCCAAGTCACGGCTCCATGAATGGCGGTGATTCTCGGATGACGCCGCCAACTCCGGTTCCGCATGTAGAACCCCGGATGTCGCCACCTACTCCTGCTCCGCACGTTGAACCAAGGATGTCACCGCCAACTCCGGCTCCGCGCAGTGAGCCGAGCCACAGTGGTGGAGGTGGAGATCATAGCAGCGGCGGCAGTCACAGCAGCGGCTCATCTGGAGGCAGTAATCACAGTAGTTCTTCGGATTCCAAGTCTTCGAAAAGTCCACACTAGCAGGAAAGTAGTTTGATGCTCTTAGCTTTCCGGGAAAGACTCTGAGATTCCTTAGAGTCTTTCTCGGATCGTAATTCCTGCTTCCTACTCCGGGTTACGGCGCAAATCTCATCTTTTCGAGGTACTCTCCTGATACATCCAGAGTAGATGATCCTCTAAGCTCCTCCCCATTAACTAAGAGACCTTAACACGGGAGGATAAGCTGTGAAGAAAGCAGTTCGGCTCGTGTGTGTAACCATGATTTTGGCAGCGGCCTCGTTTGCGGGCGTTACAGTCAGTTCGCCGCTGCCAGGTACAACCTCAGCATCACCGGTTCATTTCGTCGCATCCGCATCATCGTCATTTCCCATTACGGCCATGCGTATTTACGTGGACAACGTGAGCCTGTTCGCCATCAATGCGGCCAATATGGATACTTTCGTTCCGTTGTCGACAGGCAATCACTTTGTTGTAGTTCAAGCATGGGATTCAACGGGTGCCGTCTTCAAATCACCAGAAAATATCACGGTGACCACTCCGCCTGCTGGGGTTGCGGTGAGTTCCCCTGCCAATGGAGCTACGGTGAGTTCGCCATTGCAGGTTGTAGCATCTGCGACCGCCCCCAATCCCATCGTGGCGATGCGCATTTACCTGGATGATGTGAGCGTATTCGCGATCAATGCGAGCAGCTTGAACACTACGGTGAGCGCCGCTACTACTGGTTCACATCGGCTGGTGGTTCAGGCCTGGGATTCCACCGGAGTGGTGTACAAGCAGCCCGTCAACATTACAGTAAGCACGGTCAGCAATCCGGTGCCACCCAACGCGACTACGTTTTCACAGATCGAAGACATGTCAGGCTGGGAAAACTGCACCGTCTGTGCGGGCGCCGGCGGCAATGGAACGCTAGCGACCTTTTCGATGGTCCAAAACCAAAGCTCGCCCTCGCTCGATGGCAATTCGGCGCGATTCAGTATTGGCGGCTCCACTCCCTATTCAGATGCTCTGTGGTGGAAGCAATTGGGTGGAAACAATGCTGCCAGGAATTTCAGATATGACGTGGATTTTTACCTCACTGCGCCGCAGTTCGCACAGGCGCTGGAATTTGACGTAAACCAATCCGATGGCGCGCACAAGTTTATCTTTGGGACCCAATGCAACATTCGGGATGGCGGTGTCTGGGATGTGTGGACAGGCACAGGTATGCATTGGTTGCATACCGGCATCGCCTGCGCTATGCCCGCAGCATTTACATGGCACCATCTAACCTGGGAGTTGCAGCGGTCAGATACGCAGGCGACGTTCATAGCTTTAACGTTGGATGGGGTAAAGAATTACGTGAACATGAGTTTCGACCAGATTCCATCGGGTGTCCATGAGATCAATGTGGCCTTCCAGATGGATGGCGACTTCGCCCAACATGCTTACTCGGCCTGGCTGGACAATGTGACGTTGAGCTACTGGTAACCGCAAACCTCAAAACTATCAACCGCCCATTCGCTTCGCTCAGGGTAAACTCCGGGCGCGAAGGACGCAAAGGAACCGCGGACAGGTTTCCTGCGTCTTTTCGCGTCCATTTCGGTGAATCACCTTATAATTGTACGGGGTAAATCACTGAGCAGGAACTACACCGCTCTCTAGTTCTTCCATAGTTCCCGATTTGTACTTTCTTTCAGCCACTCTGGAAATCCATTGATCCAGAGTAGATCAATCTCTACTCTCCAGATTCCAATCGCAGCCAGCGTTGCTGCGAATCGATTCAATTTAATTCTTTCAGGAGCGATAGAGAATGATTCAACATCCAGGAAAATACTGGTTGATTGCGGCTGTCGTAGTGTTTTGCTTGAGCACCGCAGCGTTTGCAGGCGTCACCGTTAGTTCCCCTGCGTCGGGAGCTACGACGGGTTCGCCTGTGCAGTTTGTTGCTTCGGCATCCTCGAGCCGGCCGATTACAGCGATGCGGATTTATGTGGACGATCAAAGTGTTTATACCGTCCAAAGCAATAGCCTGAACACATCCGTTCCAATGGGCGACGGCGCTCATCGCGTTGTGGTTCAGGCATGGGACTCGAGCGGGGCCGTCTTCAAATTTCCTGAAACCATTACCGTCAATTCCTCCAGTACTCCGCCACCGCCACCCTCCGGATCAGGTGTGAGCGTAACTCAGCCTGCGGATGGTTCAACGGTCAACGCTCCCATGCATGTTGTGGCCTCTGCGAACGCTGGAAATCCAATAACAGCCATGCGAATTTACCTGGACAATGCCGATATGTTCACGGTGAACTCGAATCAATTGGATACCTCAGTGAGTGCGTCGCCCGGAAACCATTCTCTGGTGGTACAGGCATGGGACTCGAATGGCGCCGTCTACAAACAAGCTCTTAACGTAAACGTAGGTTCCGGAGGATCTGGTGGTGGAGGCAATGTTCCGAGCGGAGCCATTGTGCAATCCAACATTCAGCAGATGGCAGGTTGGGAGAATTGCACAGTATGCGCCGGGGCTGGCGGAAACGGGCCATCGGCGGCCTTTGGCACTCAACAAGGCGTAAGCTCGCCTTCGTTGAGCGGTGCTGCCATGCAGTTTTCCATCGGCGGCGGCACGCCCTATTCCGATGTGCTTTGGTGGAAGCAGTTGGGCGGTAACAATGGAATTACCCACTTCCAATACGACGTAGATTTCTACCTGACCAACCCTGGCGTGGCCCAGGCACTCGAGTTTGATGTGAACCAGTCCAACGGCGTTTACAAGTTCATCTTCGGCACGCAGTGCGACATCCGAGGAGCCGGCGCCTGGGACGTTTGGGACACCGCTGGACACGGCTGGGTCAACACCGGCATCCCCTGCTCCGCTCCTTCAGCGTATCAATGGCACCACTTGACTTGGGAACTCTTCCGCGATGATTACCAAACCCATTTTGTGGCCCTGACTTTGGATGGCGTTAAACATTATGTGAACATGGCATTTTGGGTGCAGCCCTCGAGCGTGAGTGAGATCAATGTGGCCTTCCAGATGGATGGTGACTATGCCCAGCACCCCTATGATGTCTGGCTCGATAATGTGACGCTGAGTTATTGGTAGAAAGAAACGAAAGAACAATTTCACCACGGAGACATACGGAGACGCGGAGAAATCAAACCAAAGTCAACCGCAGAGTACGCAGAGGGTGTGCGACATAAAAGTGCAGGGTGAGCACAAAGTGTGATTGTAGCTGTCCTTACTTAAAGTATATATTACTTTAAATAGGAGGCACTATGGCCAACTCCCTTTCTGCTCTGGAGTCTTCCCGCGCTTCTCTGATGCA
>DASZFU010000010.1:0-106764 GCA_035939495.1 Candidatus Angelobacter sp.
TGCATCAGAGAAGCGCGGGAAGACTCCAGAGCAGAAAGGGAGTTGGCCATAGTGCCTCCTATTTAAAGTAATATATACTTTAAGTAAGGACAGCTACAATCACACTTTGTGCTCACCCTGCACTTTTATGTCGCACACCCATACATCTCAACGATGTTGACTTAACACGATCTTAATTGGCAATGTTAGAGGTGCATTTCGATTATTCTCCAACAATTGCCCTACTTTCCGCCTCATTTCATCTCGGATTACACATGAGTCACTTGCAAACGGACGTAACGGGGTTTCGGAGATCAGATCAAAAGTAAATCCGCCGCAGACGTTCCAATCCTTACCATAGGCTTGTCCCCAGCCTAAAATCACGTAGCCATACGGTGCATTTGCTTCTTCAAATTCCTTTTTCATTAATCCCAAGGTAGCTTTTCTTGAGTCTATGAAACAGGAGTTTTGAATGGGATTCCAGCTTGGGGCGGCACCGTCTTTGACCGGTTCTGGTTCTCTGAGCAGCATGTGGACAAGAACTGTCCGGTCGAAGCCCATCTTAGCGGTTGCATGCGCTTGGGAGCGACCCGTGGGACCGCGTGTGTTTCCGCCCCGCAAGCGGCGTATCTTGATCTGCAAGCAGTTTAGTTCCTCCAGAACAATCCTTTCTCCCTCGATGTGGCCGCAAATGATATCGAGGTCGCCAGGTTCTCCTTGGCTCCAACTCGGTGCAACCAGACGAGTGGGTGGTTCAATGAGAATCCAGATGCGCGGGAACGTCAGGCCAAGAGGTGCAAACAACTTCTCACATAACAACGGATGCTCTAGAAGCGTACGCGTTAGCTCATGCTCCTTCAGTTTGATAAGAGATCTGAATTTCGCACCGTCAGATATGTCGGCTCCGAAGGAGAACCTTATCTCCTTCCCGACAGTGGTTCCCGGAGGGATATGAACGGTATCGTAAATAGTGACAGGTTCAGATTCGTATTTTCTGTTCTCCTCTGTCAAAGATGCCATCTCAAGTCTCTTGAATGAAATTGTATTCCTGCCCCTCAATTCATCAGCGATTCGATCAACGATCTGGTCGGGGAGGGGAGATTCGAGCTCCCGATCTCGTGTTCCCGAAACACGTGCCTTCAACCAGCTAGGCCACTCCCCGACAACAATAGAATGGTCCGGGTGGCAGGAGTTGAACCTGCGTGGACATGCTCCCAAGGCATGTGGGTGGCGGCTACCCTACACCCGGATTGTTGGAGAGGGCCTTTCAGCCCTCCCCTGTTTACCCCTTCACGCAGACCACCTGGCGAAGAGTATGCACCACGTCCACCAGATCGCGCTGCGCTTCCATCACGGCGTCGATGGACTTGTACGCCATCGGCGTTTCGTCGATGACGTCCGCATCCTTACGGCATTCGACGCCGGCTGTTGCCTTCGCGTGGTCGTCCAGCGTGAAACGGCGCTTCGCCTCTGCACGCGACATGGCTCGCCCGGCTCCATGGCTGCAGCTCATGAAGCTTTCGGGGTTACCTTTGCCCCGCACGATGTACGAGCGCGCTCCCATGCTACCGGGAATGATGCCCATGTCCCCATCGCGCGCACGAACTGCGCCCTTGCGCGTGATGAGTACGTTCTCGCCGTAGTGGTGCTCCCAAGTCACATAATTGTGATGGCAGCTTACGACTTCCACATTGGCTTCAAACACCGGGACTTCTCCCGAATCCTGCACAGCCGCGATCATGTTGCGCATCATCAGATCGCGGTTGGCCAGCGCGTAGTCCTGCGCCCAGTGCACCGCGCGGACGTAGTCCTCGAAGTGCTCCGTGCCCTGCGGTAAGTAGGCGAGATCCTTGTCCGGCAGGTTAATCATCCACTGGCGCATGTCATTCTTCGCCAGCTCGATGAAAAATGTTCCGAAGCGATTGCCTACGCCGCGAGACCCTGAGTGCAGCAGAAACCAGACGTTCTCGTTCTCATCGAGACAGACCTCGATGAAGTGGTTCCCGGTGCCCAGCGTTCCCAGGTGATTAATGCGCTGCACATGGTTCAGCTTGGGATACTTGTCGATGATCGCCTTGTACGCCGACTCCATCGTTGCCCACACGTCCAGATGATGCGCGGGAGCATCCGACCACGCGCCACGGTCATTCTTACCGCCATTGTCGGTTCGCCCGTGCGGCACCGCCTTTTCAATCGCCGTACGGATCCCGTGCAGATCGTCCGGCAGATGGTTCGCATGAAGAGAAGTCTTCACCGCCATCATGCCGCAGCCGATGTCCACGCCGACCGCTGCGGGAATGATCGCGCCCCGTGTGGGAATCACGCTGCCCACAGTAGCGCCGATACCCCAATGCACGTCGGGCATCGCCGCCACCCACTTGTAGATGAAGGGCAGCTGCGCAACGTTCAGAAGCTGCTGACGTGCAGCATCTTCCAGCGGGACTCCCTTGGTCCAAGCCTTGATCGGTACGCCGTTTTCGGACTTGATTACGTTGTAGGTTGTGTCTGTCATCGTCTCTTCCTCGTTGCGGTAACTAACCTTGTGACCAATCCTGGTCGGGGAGGGGAGATTCGAACTCCCGATCACGTCCACCCCAGCAAGCCAACACCGGGCTTGCCGGGGACCCCGGTCGTGCGCCCGAGGCACGTGCCTTCAACCAAGCTAGGCCACTCCCCGAATCTTTGGTGGCTCGTCACGGAATTGAACCGTGTCCACCGGCTTTTCAGACCAGCACTCTACCGTCGAGTTCACGAGCCAAAATCTGGTGGACGGTGCGAGACACGAGCCACCCCAGCGCGCCAAAAAACCGCCGCGCCGGGGACCCCGGTCGAACTCGCATTGCACGGGTGCAGGCCGTGTGTAATCCCCTTATACGAACCGCCCACGGGTGAGCCAACGCGGGCGCCGGATCAGCGCGAGCAGTTGGCGAGGGCGTAGCGGTTTACCCGCGGAGCCCTCTAATAATTGGGGCGAGATGAGAGAATCGAACTCTCGTGACCGGAGCCACAATCCGGTGCCTAAGCCATTCGGCCAATCCCGCCATCGAATCTGGAGCTGCTGGCTGGATTCCCACCAGCATGAGCCTGCTTACAGGGCAGGTGCCTTTGTATGTCGGCCACAGCAGCAAATCTGGAGCTGGCACCGCGAATCGAACGCGGGTTACGTGCTTACCATGCACGGGCTCTGCCACTGAGCTATACCAGCGGAGCTGGCGCGGCGATACGATCACCCCAGCAAGCCAACACCAGGCTTGCCGGGGACCCCGATTCGAACGCCGATCACGGGCTTACGAGGCCCGCGCTCTTCCCACTGAGCTACACCAGCACAAAACTCTCGAGGCGGCGGGGAGAATTGCAGTCCCGATGATCTGCTTTCCACCCCACCGAACGAAAACCGTGTTCGGCGGGGATCCCGGCTTTGCAGGCAGACGCCTTGCTGTCTTGGCTACGCCACCTCAAACTTTGGAGCGGAGTACGGGAATTGCACCCGTGCTTCCGGCCTCCACCCCAGCACACGCAAAGAACACGTGCGCCGGGGACCCCGGACTGGCGATCCGGGGTACTGCTCCTATACGAACTCCGCTCGGTGAGCGAAGAGGAGCGCTATCGCGCGCGAACTCTTCGCGAGGGCTCCGCAGCAACGCGTCGCGGAGCCCTCATATAAATGGAGCGAGCAGCGAGAGTTGAACTCGCGTCATCGGGTTGGAGGCCCGAGGCACCAGCCGCTATACCATGCTCGCTCTTCTAAACCTTGGCAGGGGTGACAGGATTCGAACCTGCTAAAACTGGTTTTGGGGACCAGCGCCCTTCCCATCGGGTCCTCACCCCTGTGGCGGTCGCAACGGGAGTTGAACCCGTCCCTCCTGATAGACAGTCAGGCATCCTGCCGCTAGACTCTGCGACCACACTCAATTTGGCTGCGAGGGCAGGATTCGAACCTGCATAGACCGGGTCAGAGCCGGTGATCCTATCCAGTTGAATGACCTCGCAACGTTTACCTAAGGGCGCCGCGGTAACCGCTTCGCCCTCGCGAAAGTTCGCGCACGACAGCGCTCACTCTTCGCTCACCCAAGAGGAGGGAACAATCAGTTACGGTGTTTTCTTGGAAAGAGAAGTAACCGTAGCCTTCACCACTCCTCGAATTTCAAGATCCTTCGGGCTTCGCCCTCAGGATTTCGCTTGCAAGCTCCCGCTTCGGCATTGCCTCGCTCACGCCTGCAAAACAGCTCAATCTGGCTGCCGGGGAGCGAATCGAACCGGGGTCCCCAGCACACGCGATTCTTGCTTTTGCGTGTGCTGGGGTGGTCGTACGCTCATGACGAGCTTCAAAGACTCGCGTCCTGCCATTGAACGACCCGGCATTAAACCTCCATTCATTTCCTTCCTAACACACAAAACTCCTAGTAGCAGCGGGGAGAATCGAACTCCCATCTCAGCCTTGAAAGGACCGCATCCTGGCCGTTAGACGACGCTGCCTCCTGTCGACGCATCCTGAAATGCCCCACCAAAACTAAAAGGCCCCCGATTTTGCATCGGAGGCCTTCAAAACCACTCGCAAATGATTGCCCCCGCTACATGAACGTACCTTTTCCCGCACCCTGCCACGTTTGTGTGGCTGGCGTCGGGAAGCAATCGGTATGGGGCTTGCGTATCATTGCTGAACTCAATTACTACTCTGCCATCCTTCTATAACCCCGTCAACAACAAAAAGTGGCAGGCAGCCTGGGAACAAAACTCAGATCCTTAGCTCGCACGCGAGGTGTAATCTTTCAGAGAGGTTGAACCAATACATGTTCTACCGACACTCCGTTGACTGTCGCCCGGTGCCATTTGATATCAAAATCTTCACCCTCCACCGGAAGCCAATCGAAAGTTAGCAGCAAATCTAGGCCAACACCTAAGTCTGTGGTTTTTCCCAGCATTTCACGGAACGGTTCGTCCGCGATCACGGGAAACTCTACTTTGGGATCCAACCAGACAAAATAGTCGCGTGCAATAACGGCATATTGGACTCGGTTGACCTCGTCCAGACGGCGCGACATGTATCCGTTCTTGTATAGATAGTCCGGGTTGGCAGTTAGAAATTTCCTGATTGAATACAACTGAGTGACAGCTTTTCGGAAATCTTTTTCACGGTTTAAGTTTTCACTGACACTCAGCGCATGGCGTAAATATTTGAGTTCAGCAATCAATACAGTCTTGTTGGTTATATCCTCAATGAGCAGATCCACATCGGGTAACGGAACTGGCAACGAACATCGGCATCTGCAATGGAATGATGAGCAACCAGCTACTATCTCATCGTTCATCTCACCTTCTTTTAATTCAGTAAGCAAATCGTATTTGTCGCGGCGCAGCTCGGAGCATACTCGCAATATATTTTCGTCTGCGTTACTGGACATCGGGAAAAGGGGCAACACGCCCAAGACTGCCTGATCTCGGTCAAGTGGGACGAATGGGTGAACAAAGAGGCTTTGAACCCGGGTTGCGCCAAAAGTGAGATCACTGATGATCGCGTCCGTTGTTACAAAATCGGTTTGTGCGAGCCGCGAAATATGGCGGACCCACTCATTTTTTTGATAGATCAGGAGCACATCATTTAACGGCGGATTGCCCCTCTGCTGAGTCCATCGCTGAAGGAGACCTTCATGAGTTCCACAGATCGCTAATATAGCGGCATGAACTTGGCAAAACTGACCCAGGGTAAAATCTCCTAAAACCAACTGTGCCCCGCGGCGGAACGTTTTCTTGAGAAGTTCAAGATATCCTTGGTGCAGAAGACGCCAAAGATTCGTGGGCTTGCTATAGGCCAGCCTTGCAGCCCCGAACTGACTCATTATTCCCTCGAATTTTCGATCAATTTGTTCTTTTAAATGCGGCTCCATGGCCAAGTCGTCACGAGGTGCTTTATGCTTGCCTTTCGGCCGAATTCCGTGTTGATATGCGCGAACGCGTCGTTCAACGGTGTCGAAATTGTCGGGAATAAAACGAACACAAACCTCATCTATTAGTTCAGCCAACAATCTGCCCTTGTGCCATGCGGGCATTGTCGCTGTAAAGGCTGCAAACTCGCCGCTCACCTCAACTGCATCTTGAGCATCCCGCATGAGGTCGTTGTCGGTTTGCAATTGTTGATTTGATATCCACACTGCCGGCGCGTATGTCCAAACCCAATTGATCGCCGTCGCTACGATTCGGCTCATGTTGGCCGTATAGACAGATTGTTGCGGAGTGCCCATTTCAAACGGTTGTGCTCGCCCCGTCAAATGAAGGTATCCTTGCGTAAGCAATGCCCAAATAGCGAGATTTTTGGGCCGACGAACGATCGGTAGGGTTTTGGGCAGGGCATCGACTTGATTTTCGATGTTTTGTACAGCCTTTCGAAAGTCCTCTGAAGCGATCTGTTTGGTAGAGAATCCTTCCTCGGACTTCGGCCCAGCACCGTACTCTGTCATTGCATTTTCCTATCGGAACTCTTCGGCTCCGCAGTTTCAGTTGATCGTAATCTACTTA
Organism: Candidatus Angelobacter sp.; assembly: GCA_035939495.1. GTDB lineage: Bacteria > Acidobacteriota > Terriglobia > Terriglobales > Acidobacteriaceae > Angelobacter. The sequence continues at coordinate 6,493 of DASZFU010000010.1, forward strand.
TAGCAGCAATGGAGGACCCATCAAGCACAAGCCATCTGCCGACAGCACCACCTTGAATATTTCACACCACCCGCCGATGTGGAACTCGCGCCGGGAATCCAACCCTGACTTCTTCGTTAGGACCCGAAGCGTCATCATGCGTCAGACCACACGAGATCAAACTGGCGAGCCAATGCGACTGCCGAAACAGCAGCGAACGATTGGTGAGGGCACAGCAACGTAAGCATTGCCTCATATACAAATGGAAGGGATGCAGACAATTGAACTCTGATCTCAAGGTTCGTAGCCTTGCGCCCTCAATCCGTTGGACCACATCGGCATTTGTTGGAAGGCGCTGCCGGACTCGAACCGACATTCAGAGCTTAGAAGGCTCTGTCCTGAAACCTGTTGAATGAAGCGCCCTCACGTAAACTTGGTGAGGGATGCAGGAATCGAACCTGCTTCGTCTCGCTTAAAAAGCGGGGAAGGAGAACTGCTGCAAAAGTAGGCCAGAATATCGCGCAATTGCGCTATCTTGGTGCTGCGTAGAGCGGTATGTGGGCGCTCCCAGATGAAAATCGTTTTACATCGTTGCGACCAAACGAGGTCCGTGTACAATCATTACCGTTTGGATGTCAAGACTCACTTGCTGGCTTATTTCTGAACAGGATTCTAGCTCTGATCCATGTTCGTTCACTCGAGGTTCAGGTCATGGCGCTCTTTAGACGGATTTTTGGCGCATCGGTCGGGAGCGATGAGTCGGAGTCGGAGGGTGCCAGGGACGAGATCGGATCAAGGTACGCCGGACAGGAGAAGGTAAATTCAAGAGACGGCCTAACCTACGTGTGGATTCCGCCAGGGAGATTCAAGATGGGCTGCTCGCCGGGTGGGGAATGTAATGAGATTGAAAAGCCTGCTCACTCGGTGACCATCAGCAAAGGTTTTTGGATAGGGCAGACGCCGGTGACGCAGGCGGCATACCAGCGGGTGGCGGGTAGTAATCCGAGTGGGTTTCGTGGCGACAGATTGCCAGTCGAAAAAGTGACGTGGAATGAGGCCCTGGCGTACTGTACGGCCGTAGGCATGCGGTTGCCGACAGAAGCGGAATGGGAGTATGCGGCGCGTGCCGGCAGCACCGCCCCGCACTATGCAGACCTCGATGCCATCGCGTGGTATAGAAGCAACAGTGGACAACAAACCCATGAAGTAGGACGAAAGCAGGCAAACGCGTGGAAGCTGTATGACATGCTGGGGAATGTGTGGGAGTGGACGGCGGACTGGTACGGAGGGTATTACAGCCGGTCACCATCCCAAGACCCGAAGGGTCCCACGTCGGGGGAATACAAAGCACTGCGTGGCGGTTGCTGGAACGATGTTGCCGGCGACGTTCGCGTCTCGAACCGCGCCAACTACTCTCCTAGCAACCGTATCATCTACTTCGGGTTTCGTTGTTGCGGTGAAGAGTTACCTTGACGCTTTTGCACTTTGCTCTGCCATCAGTTTCTACGCTTCTTGAACCATTTTCTCTGAGTCGAACTCGGATTTGCGCCTTCGGACGGCGCCGTGTCCGAGCCAATGCGAGTGCCGAAACAGCATCGAACGACTGGCGAGGGCACAGCAACGTAAAGCATTGCCTCATATACAACTGGAAGGGATGCAGAGAATTGAACTCTGATCTCAAGGTTCGTAGCCTTGCGCCCTCAATCCGTTGGACCACATCCCCATGTTGGAAGGCGCTGCCGGACTCGAACCGACATTCAGAGCTTAGAAGGCTTTGTCCTAATCCTGTTGAATGAAGCGCCCTCTTACATAAACGGGTGAGCCAATGCGAGCGCCGAGATAGCGCGAGCAATTGGCGAGGGCGCAGCAGTGAAGCGTTGCAGAGCCCTCGAATAAATGGTGCGGGATGCAGGAATCGAACCTGCTTCGTCTCGCTTAAAAGGCGAGTGCATGGCCGCATCTGCCAATCCCGCAATCTCTGGTGGGTGACGCTCTGCCCCATCGCGCGCAAAAGCGACGCGCGCCGGGGGACCCCTCTGGAATCGAATCAGCCTGGTCTCGCTTACCGGTGAGCGAAAAGTGAGCGCTATCGCGCGCGAACTTTTCGCGAGGGCGCAGCGGTCTTACCGCGTAGCCCTCATATGAAAGCCCGAGTGCATCAGCCATGTCTGCCAGTCACCCAGAAAACCTCGGTGAGCAAATGCGAGCGCCGGATCGCGCGAGCAATTGGCGAGGGCGAAGCGGTTTACCACGGAGCCCTCTAATAAATGGTGCAGGATGTTGGAATCGAACCAACACCTCGCGATTATCGATCGCGGGCTCGACCTTCGAGCTAATCCTGCCCCGGGGTCCCCGGCATGCCCGGTTTTGGCGTGCTGGGGTATTGCTGGTGCGCCGTTCGGGAGTTGAACCCGCATCTGTTGGGTGTAGGCCAACTGTTCTGATCCGTTGAACTACCGGCGCGAAACATCTCTTGATAGAGGGTGCAGGAGTCGAACCTGCCTAGCCGCGCTAATCTGGCGCCGAAGTGCTTATAAGGCACTGCCCCTCCCGGAGGCCCCTCCACTGGTGGCTCACGATGGATTCGAACCATCCACAACGGCTTTATGAGAGCCGCGTTCTTCCTACTGAACTAGCGAGCCGCTTTTTACACAAATCTGGCTGGCCGGGCAGGATTCGAACTTGAGCCGGTTTGCGGGCGTCTGAGCCCGCAGGCGAAATCCTGAGCGCCGGCGAAGGACCTCTAACTAATCAGAGAATCCTCCCTTGGTCGAACTTGGCTGGCCGGGCAGGATTCGAACCTGCGCATAGCGTGAGTAACAGTCACGTGCCTTTCCAGCTTGGCTACCGGCCAAAAATATCCACAAAATGCAAAAGGCCCCGACTTTTTAGTCGGAGCCTTCGAGAATCTGGATCTGAACTTAGAGTACTACGGACAGACAAATCCCGAAGGCCGAACGCGATTGACGCGCCGTCTCATCATGGATTTAATCCGTATCATCATTTCAAACTTGAGTATAGCACGATTTCAGATGATGCGCATCAAAACCAAGAGGTGCTACGTCTCCAAGAGGCCTTAAAGGGTTCACCTGCTGCCGCTGCCGACAGGGGCGGCTGCAGAAACTCCCGGACTGCTTCAACTATGCCTTGCAACTCTGCCAGCGCTGACTTGAAACGGCTGCGGCGAAGAAATGAAGGGGAGCTTCCGTAAAGGTCAGGATCAACTGATTATCTAGTGAATGCCTTGGTTGAAGTAACACCACGTCCTTCTTCCACAATGATCGTTTGGTCGGCATTCGTGTTAGTCAGATGGTCAATTTGACCGCTGGGCCACTCAATATCAATGTTGTCCGCACGTGTTGAAGTTCCCATGCCAAATGTGAGCACCAGTTCGTTTTGGGAAAGATAGCCACCGCTGTGCAGCATCTGGTCTTGGGTATCTTTTCCAATTCTCACGCGAACGGTAGCCCCGATGCCGTCACGATTCGATCGGGTTCCGACCAGTTTAATGCGCAAGCCGTGGTTCGTTCCGCCTTGGTTGCGGAACAAGACCGCGGAGCCGGCATTGGTGGTGACCAATAAATCGAGATATCCATCGTTATTTATATCCGCGAACGCGGCGCCTCTTCCCAAGCGTGGAGCGCTGAAGGCCGGTCCCATTTGTGCTGCTACTTCCTTGAATTTTCCCTGGCCAAGGTTTTGGAAAAGATGTGGTGGCTGGCGGTATTTGATTCGCTGCTGGATCTTCTCGATGTCATCTTCGATATGGCCGTTGGCGACGAAGATGTCAGGCCAGCCATCCAGGTCATAATCGAAAAAGAAACATGAGAAGCCCAAGGTCAGCAGGCTGGAGCGTCCGATTTCAGAGCGTGGCGCTTCGTCCACAAACAGGCCATTTCCCTCGTTGTGATAGAGCGACATCATCTGGTTGGAGAAATTCGAAATGATGATGCCCGGACGCCCGGAATGATCATAGTCGCCTGCATCAACTCCCATGCCGGCACGGGCGATTCCATCTTCGCTGAAGGCGATACCTGCCTGTACGCCTCGCTCCGTGAAAGTCCCATTGCGATTATTTACATAGAGCTTGTTGGGCTGGGTGTCATTAGCAAACAGAAGATCGGGCCAGCCATCTCCGTTGTAATCGAGCGCAGTGATGCCGAGGGTCTTTGATGCGGGATCGCGCAAGCCGGCTTTTTGAGTTGCGTCCTCGAATTTTCCATTACCCAGGTTGTGCCACAGGCGGGCTGAAACTCCAGAATAGGATTCCGGCGTGCAATAGGATTTATGGACGCCATCCAGCGTGCAAGTAATATCTTTTTGCGGCGACCAGTCGACGTAATTTCCTACGACCAGGTCGAGTTTGCCATCGCGGTCATAATCGACCCACGCCGCGCTGGTAGAAAATTCATTGATGCCCCACAATCCAGCCTGCTTCGTCACGTCGCTGAATGTGCCGTTGTGGTTATTGTGAAATAGATGACTCTGGCCGACAGCGGTCACGAAGATATCTTCGAAGCCATCGTTGTCGTAATCGCCAATAGCCACGCCCAAGCCATACATCGGCAATGCCAGACCTGATTTGGCGGTCACATCGGTAAAAGTGCCATCGTGATTGTTGTGAAATAACTTGAGAGTTGTCTTGCCTCCGCTCTCGTGACCAGGCCAGCTCTGGCCGTTGACCAGAAGAATGTCTGGGTATCCGTCATTATCAAAGTCGATAAAGGCGCAACCCGGCCCCAGTGTTTCAGGAAGGTACTTCTTGCCGAACGCGCCGTTGTTATGAACGAAGCGCAGTCCCGCCGATTGGGTGATATCAGCAAAATGGATTCCCGGAATCGACGGCACCGAAGGAGTTGAAGCGCCATTCTTGCCCCCGCGTTTCTTAGGCAAGAAGCCGGCACTCGTTAAAACAACCGAGAGAAGAACCACAAAAGCCAGAACGCGTCGGAAAGCAAAGGGCTTGTGCATGAGATCAATCCTTGTTCAGTAAGACAAAACAAGGCTGCGAAATTGCGCCAATAAGCAATTGGTGTCCCGCAAATAATGCTCTGCAATCTGTCATCACAGTGAACATAGAAATACGATTCGAGCTTCCCTCATGAGCGTTCTGAGAACTCCCTCCAAAGCCAACCGGGGCTGGAAACCGTTTCAACGCGGCCGCATCCTGGTGCGAGCGACACTTCCGGATTTTATCGAAGCCGATGGAGAGCTTTTTTTCCAGACGGGCAAGCTGATCGTGAACACACTGGGCCGTTTCAGCGATGCTGCGCATAGTCTTCAACTTGATCGCCTGGAGCCGTTCTATGCCTCTGATTTTGCGGGAAGTAGCTTGGGATTGACCCAACACAAACTCAAATCCCAGAGGGATGGAATCTTTGAATATGGCTTTGAATGCGAACCGACATCGATTGCCAAGGAGCAGGCCCTGGCAGAGTGGCGCGCCTACATCGAATCGTTTGAGAAATTGGAAGAATTTGCCCTGCACCTGCATCGTCTGGAATCGTGGAATGGCGCCGGGCCGCTGATCGGGAGCGTCCGCTTCGAGCACATAGGAACCCTCAAAGACACCGCCCGGACATGCATCGACCGCGCCTATTTCCGCATGGCCTGGGAACGGAATGGCGATTCGCTTCAACTTATAGACCAAACATTCTTGGAAGGCGGCCGAATCTTCTCGGAAAAGCCGCATTTCACCAACGTTGCCAGCCATGCAGGAATCGATTTCAAGAACCAATACTATCCGGCTTTTCTCGCCGAACCGTTGCGCTTCGGCATGATTCGTTACGGTCCCGGCGGGATCACTGCGGTTGACTATAACAATGATGGCCTGTGCGACCTGTTCATACCTGATGGCGTCGAATCCAAGCTCTTTCGCAATTGCGGCGATGGAACATTCGAAGATGTTACGGTGCAAGCGGGGCTGGGAGGACTCGACGGCGTGAGCGTCGCCGTATTTGCCGATTACGACAACGATGGCCACAAGGATTTGTTTGTCAGCCGCACCTTCCGGCCCAACCAGTTATTCCATAACAATGGAGACGGAACATTCACCGACGTTACACGGCAAGCAGGGCTGGGAGAGGATTGCTGCACAACCGTCGCCGCCTGGGCTGATTACGACAACGATGGCTTGCTCGACCTTTACGTGGGGCGGTATATGGACCCGCGCAAAGACATCCCTACAACCTTCTATGCCCGCAACGGCGAGCCAAATCAGCTTTATCACAACAATGGTGATGGCACTTTTACCAACGTAACCGGGAAGGCTGGGGTAGGAGACAAAGGTTTGTGCCTGGGAGTGGTGTGGGGCGATTTCAACGATGATGGCTGCCCTGATCTATACGTAGTAAACGATTTTGGCCGGAAGACCCTTTATCGCAATAACGGCGATGGCACGTTCAAAGATGTCACGGTAAAGAGCAACACTCTGGCCTATGGCGCAGGCATGAGCGCATCGTTTGCCGACTACGACAACGACGGCAAGTTTGATTTCTACGTTACTCACATTCGTTCGGAACATGCATGGTTTGCAGAAGCTCCAACCGTCAGGCGGTACATGCTCAGGTGTCTGACGGAAGGCACGTGGAAGACCGACATGCCGCTCTACATGGAGATCATGCGCCAATCGGGCCTGGGTTTTATCGGCGTCTTCCAGCAGATGGCTTCGGGCAACACGCTGTTGAAAAACAAGGGCAACGGAACATTTGAGGATGTGACAGCCAAAGCCGGAGCCAATCCGCCAGGTTGGTTTTGGGGTGCGTGTTTTGCAGACTTTGACAATGATGGCTGGCAGGATCTGTACGCGGCAAACGGCTGGGTCTACAACGACAGAGGCACGGAAATCGAACTTGATTTCCTGAAAAACGTTGTCACCAACCAAAAGCAATACAAGACGGGAATATTTTTTGATCCCAAATATTTCGGCAACCTGTCGTGGCACGGATGGGAGCGCAACCGTCACTTGCGCAATAACGGCGACGGAACATTTACGGAATTAGGCAATGCCACTGGAACTGATCTGATGATGAACAGCCGCGGAGTTGCCGTGGCCGACTTCTGGAACCGAGGCGTGATGGACATCGCGATAGCTGCCTCCACCGATCGTCACGCATTGCTCAAAAACGAAGTCGGTCTGGGCCGCAACTGGATGCAGGTGGAATTAGTAGGAACGGAGTCGAACCGCGATGCGGTGGGCGCTCGCATCACGATTCATACTCCGGGCGGCCAGCAGTCTCGTGAACTCGTTGCCGGCGATAGCTATGGATCACAAAGCCCTCTGCGCCAGCATTTTGGGCTTGGCCCTCACGACAAGGCCGACAAGCTGACAGTCCGATGGCCCCGCACTGGGTTGGTGCAGACATTTGAAAATGTAGCTGCGAACCGCATCATTCAAATCACAGAACGCGATGAAAGGCTCGTCGAGAAACGCTATGCCACGCCGCTCTCGTAATGTGCTCCTGTTTCTCTCGTTGCTTACTTTCCTGGGGATGCAAACGGGACTTTCGCAGAAGGCCTCTCCGTCATCCTCAAGCCAAGCCAACGACCGCTGGTTTGAAGATGTGACTCACAAAGCCGGCATTCACATGCGCCATCATACCCGGCGGTTTGACAATCCCTATGCCGAGATCATGCAGGGCTATACCAAGTTGGGCGCAGCGGTAGCCGTAGCCGACTATGACCGTGATGGTTTCGAAGATGTTTTTGTGACTGATTCCTGTGCAACTTGCAAGAACCACCTTTATCACAACAATGGCGATTTCACATTCACCGACGTAGCTGAGAAGGCTGGAGTGGCAGACGGCAACGGCGCCGAAAACGCTTCCTCTGGCGCGCTATGGTTCGACTTCAACAACGATGGACTTCCTGACCTGTTCGTAGTCCGCTTCGGTCACAGTATCCTTTACCAGAACCTTGGCAATGGGAAGTTCCGTGACGTAACCAAGGCCGCCGGACTTGATCGTTACTTCAACGCCATCAAAGCGATTGCCTTTGATTACGACAATGACGGATATCCCGATCTCTTCATCGGCAGTTACTTTCAGCCAATCAATGTTTTTCATCCCAACACGCCGCGTTTCTTTCCTGAGAGTTTCGAAGATGCCAACAACGGTGGCGGAGTGACAGTCTTTCACAACAATAAAGACGGCACTTTCACGGATGTAACCGAGCAGGTTGGCATCCACACCACCGGCTGGACGCTTGACCTGGGCCACGCCGATGCCAACAACGATGGCTGGGACGATCTTTATGTAGCCAACGATTTTGGTACAGACCGTTTTTACGTCAACAACGGGAACGGCACTTTCACCGACAAGACGGAAAGCGCGATCGGCTTTGATACCAAAAAAGGAATGAATGCCGACTGGGGAGATTTCGATAACGACGGCTTCCTGGATATCTACGTAACCAATATCACCGATGACTATATGCGCGAGGGAAATTTTCTCTGGCACAACAACGGCAATCTTACCTTTACTGACGTCGCCCGCGAAACCGGCACTTATGAAACTGGCTGGGGATGGGCGGGGAAGTTTTTCGATTATGACAACGATGGCTGGCTCGACCTCTATGTGATGAATGGCTGGGTCTCGGCGGGCAAGGAGAACTACGTTCCTGATATTTTCGCGATGATCACCAAGCCCAACGTAGATTTGGCCGACGCGCGCAACTGGCCGCCGATCGGCAACAAGTCCCTCAGTGGTTACGAAAAAAAGCGATTGTTCCACAACGAAGGCGGCCACATTTTTAAGGACGACGCCGCGCGCCATGGGCTTGATTCCACCAAAGACGGACGCGGCATTGCCGTAGCCGATTTTGATAATGACGGCCGTCTTGATCTGTTCGTAACCAACGCAGATGACGAACCCTTTCTCTATCGCAACATCCTGCCCACCGGCGCTCATTGGATGGGCTTCATTCTTGAGGGAACCAAGTCGAACCGCTTTGCGATTGGAGCACAGGTGCGGGTGACGGCGAATCACCAGACCTACTTGCGTTACGTGAATGGCGGAAACGGCTTTGCCAGCCAATCGACGACCCGTGTCTATTTCGGCCTGGGCAAAGCCACAAAAATCGAAGGCATCGAGATTCGCTGGCCTTCAGGGCTTAAACAAACGATTCCGCCTCTTGCAGTCGATCACCTCTACAAGATTCTTGAAGGCCAGCCTGTGACCAACATTCAGCCTTGGGAGGCAAAACGATGATCAAAAATAACCGCTTTCATTTCTTTACGCTCTTGCTCAGCGCCTTCCTGTTTTGCGGCTTGGCCCGAGCTTCCGACAACGACTTTCAATTAGGGATCAAAGCACTGGAGAGCAACGACTTCTCTACTGCTTTACGTTATTTGGAAGCAGCCGTAACCGGCGACTTCGACAACGTGCGTTATGCCAGCGAATACAGGAAAGCAGCCATCAAGAGTAAAGACTTTGATCGTTCGCTGAAGTTCTTTGAAAAGCTCAGCAATGAGCATCCGAATTCTGCGAACCTGCATTTGAACTTCGGCTTCGCCTACGTCGACAAGATACCCGCTGCGGGCTCGATCACACAGGTAATCCTTGCCAACAATGCTCTCACGCAATTCTCTAAAGCTGTAGAACTGAACGCGAACTGGATCAATCTCTACACCAGGGGAGTCAGTTATCTTTTCTGGCCGAAAGTCTTCGATCGCGCTCCCATGGGAGTGGCGGACCTGGAACGAGCTATGAAAGTGCAAAAAAACGGGCCGCGCCAGGACTATCACGTAAAAACCTATATCGCACTGGGCGATGCGTATTGGAAGACCGACCAGTTAGCAAAAGCGCAAGCCACCTGGCAGGAGGGGATCAAGTTGTTCCCAAAAAGCGCAGAGCTGAAAACCCGCCTGTCGCAAAAAGGCGACGACCTCAAGAACACCATTGAAGCTAATTTCGACCCCAACAAGCGCGTGGATACGGATCTGAGGGACCTATGGGCAAGCTCGCAAAAGTGAAGGCGTGCGTATGCACGCTTATTGTCTATCTTTCTTCCAGCACCGCGGTGGCCCAGTCTGCGCAGCCTTCCATACGCTTTGAGGAGATCAGCGCCAAAGCGGGAGTGCGGGTGCAACACCATACCCGCAAATTCATGGGCAAAGGCGCCGACGTTCTGCACATGTTCACCTCCGGCGGGGCGGCTGTCGCCGTGGGCGACTACGACAACGACGGATTCGAAGATATCTTCATCACCGATTCTGACAGCGGCAAACCTAACCACCTTTACCACAACAATGGCAATCTCACCTTTACTGACGTAGCGGAAAAAGCTGGGGTCGCAGGCGGCAACGATCCGCTCTCGATTGTCTCCGATGCGTTGTGGTTCGATTACGACAACGATGGCAAGCTCGACTTGCTGGTGGCGCGCTTCGGCACCCCGATCCTTTACCACAATGAAGGAAACGGCAAGTTCAAGGACGTGACCGCCACTTCAGGGCTGAATAAATTCGGCAATACCATCGCTGTGATTGCTTTTGATTACGACAATGACGGATATCTCGATCTGATGTTCGCCAACTATTTCAAACCGGTCAACCTGTTGAACCTGAAAGATCCGCGCGTATTGCCCAACGATCTTGACAACGCCACCAATGGCGGAGGGATCACCCTGTGGCGCAACACCGGCAAAGGCAGCTTCGAAGAGGTGACTGAGAAAGCCGGTTTCGGAAAAGTTACCGGATGGGCGCTTGACCTCGGTCACGGTGACTTCAACAACGACGGACTCCAAGATATCTACATTGCCTGCGACTATGGCACGGACCACATCTTCATCAACAACGGTGATGGAACCTTCCGGGAGGTCACGGAGAAAGCCACTGGCTGGGACACCAAAAAAGGCATGAATGCCGACGTGGCTGACTACGATAACGATGGTTGGCTCGATATCTACGTCACCAACATTACCGATGAATACATGAAAGAGTGCAACATGCTCTGGCATAACAACGGCGATGGCACCTTTACCGATGTCTCAAGGGAGACCGGGACCTGCGATACGGGTTGGGGCTGGGCGGGAAAGTTTGCCGATCTCGATAACGATGGATGGCAAGACCTCTTTGTCGTAAACGGTCTGCGGTCGGCAGGGCCCGAAAGCTATGTGCCTCTGATCTTGCCCGTGATAACCACACCAGGACTTGATATCACAGATGTAAACAACTGGCCCGCAATCGGCGACCGCACCTGGAGCGGTTACCAGAAAAAGCGGCTCTTTCACAATCTCGGCAATGGGACGTTCAGCGAAATCTCCGCCGCGGCAGGCCTGGATAATCAGAAGGATGGCCGGGGCATCGGCGTCGTAGATCTGGATAACGACGGACGTCTCGACTTGATTCAGACCAATGCCGACCAGCCGTTGTTCATGTTTCACAATGTCACGAAATCGGCGGGTAATTGGATCGAGTTGAAGCTGGTTGGAGTGAAATCGAACCGCGACGCGATTGGAGCGCGGGTAATCCTCAAGGTTGGCGGGCTGACTCAAATCCGCGAAGTTGATGGTGGAAATGGCTACGCGGGACAGAGCACGCGCCGGGTACACTTCGGCATCGGCTCTGCCACCAAAATTGACCGCCTGGAAATCCGGTGGCCTAGCGGTCTTGCTGAATCTGTAACCGTGCCCATCAATCACGTGAGCACCATTGAAGAAGGACACGGAATAGCTGTAGATGATCCGCTCAAGCGCAATAGAGGTGTTTCTTCGTCACAGAATGCTGGGTCTTCTCGGTAGGCCATGCTGTGCGTTGAAACAAGAACTTACTTTAGGGGTGTTAGAAGTTGCTTGGAGAGCGATAGACCAAAGTCCCGGAGGGACGACAATAATTTAGCCCAGGGTGGAGCGCAGCGGAACCCTGGGAATATAGAAAAAATAAATAGAAACCCCGGAGGGGTGACACTTTTTTTTAACTGCGGTACAAATCCAAGATTGTGTCGCCCCTCCGGGGCTCGTGATCAATTTTCGAGGTTTCCCAGGGTTCCGCTGCGCTCCACCCTGGGCTAACTTCTATTCGCCCCTCCGGGGCTTTGGTTCATCGTACCGCCAGCAACTGCCAATACCCCTGAAGTTTAGGAGTCGATAAGAACCGAAAATGAACCTTTCCAAATCACTAGCTTTGCTGTTCACCGTTGCATTGATCTTTTCAGGTCCCAACCTTCCGCCCAATTTGCGCGAGCAGGTTTGGCGTCACCGTAACCTGGGCAAGGCTTATTATGAAAACCCAATGACTCAGATCAAGGCAGTTCAGGAGTTCAAGCAAGCTCTCGATCTGCTGCCGACCTCTACGCGTGACCGCGTAAATTATGGCCTGGCGCTCTTGCGGGCAGGCAAAACGCAGGAGGCAGTGCAGGAGCTGATCAAGGCGCAAAAAGAAGACTCTTCGATTCCGCATACCTGGTTCAATCTGGGTATGGCCTATAAGAAGGAGTTCGATCATCAGCGCGCCGTCGAACAATTCGAAGGCATGTTGAAGCTCGTGCCGGATGAGCCGGTCACGCATTACAACCTGGGCATTGAATACAAGCTGACGGGAAAAGCCCAGCCTGCTCTGGAACAATTCGAGGCCGCCACCCGGCTCAATCCGAATTTTTCCGCGCCTCATTTCCAGCTTTTCAATGCCTATCGGGAACTGGGACGCAGCCAGGAGGCAGCACGTGAACTGGAGCTGTTCAACGAGTCCAAGAAACGCAAAGCTGGAGCGGCCATACCCGAAGATCCGGAATGGAGTTTCTATGCGGAGATCTATGACGTGGTTGAGATGGATAACATCTTTGATCACGCCTCGCCCGCTTCGGCTTTTAAATTCCAGTTAAAAAGGGTAGCTTCCGGCATCGATCCAAAAAGTGCAGGATTGGCGGTGATCGATTTCGATGGCGATGGCCGGCCTGATCTGCTGGCGTGGTCCCAAAACGGCATCAAGCTATTTAAGAATGGAACTATAGCGGTCCCAAATTCTGGTTTGGATGCGATTCGCGATGTGGTCTCAGTGGCGGCTGGCGACTTCAACAACGATGGCCTCGCGGACCTAGCGGTAATTACCCGCTCTGGCCTCTCTCTCTATGTGAATCGTGGGGGAAAGTTTGAGCTTTTGCCGGCAAAGCTTCTGGAGGGCGACTTCACCAGAGCTGTGTGGATCGACTACGACCACGATTACGACCTGGATTTGCTCTTGCTGGGCAAGAAGTCAGTCTTGTTGCGCAACGACGGCACGGCGGGGTTCAGCGACCAGACCAGCAGCTTTCCTTTCGTAGCGGGCCATGCAGTGGACGGCGCCACTTTTGAACTTATCCCGGATAACACTGAAACCGATGTTGCTGTTGAATATGACGACGGACGGCTGGTGATCTATCACGACAAACTGCTCGGAAAATATGAAGCGCAGACAGTGCTAGGCCACTGGGGGGGACTGTCTGCGCTCCAGCCGTTCGACATTAATAATGATGGATGGACGGATCTGGTGGTCACGACCGCATCAGGCATCCGGCTGCTCATCAATGACCATGGCAAGCTGGTCGAAAGCAACGACCTGCCGGATGCGACAGGACCACTCGTATTGACGGACCTTGCCAATCGATCTCTAGCCGATCTGGTCGTGAACAATAAGGTGTACCGCAATTTGGGACAAGGCAAACTTGAACAGGCATCCGCTGGCGAGCTTGCCCCGGCAGTCGCTCTTGCCACTGCGGATTTCGATGGAGACGGCCGCAGCGATATTGCCGCCATAACTAAAGATGGCGATTTGCAAATCCTCGATAACCAGACCAACACAAAAAATAATTTTCTCGAAGTCCGGCTTGAGGGCGTCAAGAACCTGAAACAGGCAATGGGAGCAGTGGTCGAAGTAAAGACGGGCGCCTGGTATCAGAAGCGCACCTATACCGGAGTACCCATTGTGTTTGGGCTACGCGACTACACGGTGGTAGATACGGTGCGAATCACCTGGCCAAACGGAATGGTTCAGAATGAGATAGCGCAGGCTCCGGGGCATGAGATTGCCTATAAAGAAAAGCCACGATTGTCCGGATCATGCCCCATGATCTTTGCCTGGAACGGAAGCTCGTTTAAGTTCATCACCGACGTGCTGGGCGTAGCGCCGCTCGGAGCGAGCAACGGCGATGGCAAGTACTTCCCTGTAAATCACCGGGAATACATTCAGATTCCCGGCAGCTCCCTGGAGAAGCGCGACGATCATTATGAGATCAGGATTACCGAGGAGCTGCGCGAGGTCTCATATCTCGACAAGATTCAGCTGATCGCAGTGGACCATAGGGCCGGCGAGACAATCCTGACCAACGACAAATTCAAAGCCCCTCCCTTCCCTGAGTTCCGCCTGTTTGGAGTCGAGCATAGAATTTATCCGGCGACAGCACGTGGTAATCATGGCGAAGATGTCTTGCCACGCTTACTGAAGACTGATGGAGAATATGTTGATACCTTTGCTCACGACTCTTCCGGGGTTGCAGAGCTGCATTATCTGGACCTCGATTTTGGGGCCGTCGCCGCCGATAACCGGGCCATTCTGGTTCTGAACGGCTGGGTCGATTGGGCTGATGGCAGCACTTTCAGGGCCGCCGCACAAGAAAGTCACGACGGGCTGATCTTCCCTTACCTGCAAGTGAAAGACAAAAAAGGTCGATGGAAGACGGTCCTCAACGACATGGGGATTCCCTCCGGCAAACCGAAGAGCGTGGCCGTTGACCTGACGGGCAAGTTTCTCTCCAAATCGCGAGAGATAAGGATCGTCACCAACCTTTGCGTCTATTGGGATGAAATCTTCCTCAGCGCCAAAACGATACCGCCAGATACAAGACTAACCAGGCTCGATGCGGAATCCGCCGACCTTCGGTACCGCGGATTCTCCCGCGCTATTATCGAGCCAGCGCGTAATCGGCCTGAGGACTTCAATTATGAACGATGGTCGCCAGCGACCATGTGGAATCCTACTCCCGGTCTTTATACCCGCTATGGCGGCGTACGTGAACTTATCACCGAAGCTGATGACCGCTTGGTGGTCATGGGATCGGGAGACGAGCTGCGCCTCCTGTTCGATGCAAACCAACTTCCACCCCTAGGCCCTGGAGATCAGCGGGACTTCCTGCTGCTGGTCGATGGATGGGCCAAAGACGCCGATGCCAACACGGCCTTTGCGCGTACGGTCGAACCACTGCCATTTCATGGCATGTCCAGCTATCCATACCTCCCGTCGCAGCATTTTCCCGATGATGCGGTCCACCGCGAATATCGACGCCGGTTCAATACCAGATATCCCCTCGCCGACCTGCAACAATTAAGAAATCGTTAAGATTATCGCCAAATCATAACACGCTAAGAGTAATTCCCTACTCATTCCCATTTTGGCACTCCTCCTATATTTACATCTTCCTATGCAGTTTCGGCGCAAATTTACGGGTACTCGTTGTCTCCCCCATTGAAGCCTGCAAATTGTAAGTTTTCTTGTACGAGAGCTTGTCGTTTTCAAAGTCTCCTCTACATCTGAAACCGTACTTTTTTGCAAATACTCGTATTTCCAAACGGAGCCGAAAATCCATGGATGTCGAGACCATCAGGGCCACTATCAAGCAAGCGATCCAGCAAGTGACCGGCATTGATGCGGCCACTATCTCCGATACAGCCTCGTTTACCGACGATCTCAAGCTGGATTCCCTTTCCATTCTTGAAATCGCCGTGAGCGTTGAAAGTCAATTCAAGTTTCAGGCGAATGACGAAGAATTGTCTTCAATTCGGACCGTGGAAGACACGGTTGCCTTGATAAAGAGGCGGATGTGCGTCGCCGTAGCTTAGCCGATTCTCCCGTAGTGGTCACAGGAATGGGTATGGTGACCTCGATCGGGATCGGGCGCGAAGAGTTCTGGAATTCGTTGCTGGCTGGCCGTTGCGGTTTTGGGCCAGTCAAGAGCTTTGATACCAGCGGCTACCAGGTCCACTTGGGCGCAGAAATCCGTGACTTCAAGCCTGATAACTACGTACATCGGCTCAATCCCGCGTCGATCGGGCGTTCGTCGCAATTCGCAATAGCGGCGGCCCGTTTAGCGCTTCTTGACGCTCAGATCGAGTTGAATGCTGCCGGCAAACAGCGTACGGGAGTCTGCCTCGGCACCACGTCAGGCGAGCCGCATTACGTTGAGCGTTTTGATGACCGCTACGTCCAAGGCTCCCTGTCATCGCTTGGGGACGAGTTCATTGCCGGCTATCCCTGCCATTTGGTTCCCGGGAATGTAGCCACAGAGCTGGAGCTGGGCGGCGAGACGATGATGATTCCCACGGCCTGCGCTGCCGGGAATTATGCCGTTGCGCACGCCAGCGATGTTCTTCGCATGGGCAAGGCCGACTTCATGCTGGCCGGCGGGGCCGATTCATTCTCGCGCATCACCTATTCAGGATTTGCCCGGTTGGGCGCGATTGCCCCCGAAATATGCCAGCCATTCGACCGCAATCGAAAAGGCATGGTGCCGGGAGAAGGCGCCGCGATCTTGCTGCTTGAGACCAAAGAAAAGGCGGAGGCGCGCGGCGCGCGTATCTATTGCGAAGTGGCGGGTTATGGCTTGTCCTGCGATGCCCACCACATGACGGCGGCACATCCCGAGGGCGAAGGAGCGGCCCGCGCCATTGCGACGGCTTTGCGCCACAGCGGGATCGCGGCAGAAGAGGTGGATTATATCAGCGCCCATGGCACGGGCACTCCCACCAACGATCGTCTGGAAACCATTGCCGTCAAGAAAACCTTCGGAAGCCTCGCATACAGAATCCCGATCAGCTCTATCAAATCCATGCTCGGACACACCATGGGCGCCGCTTCGGCGATCGAGTCGGCAGTGTGCGCCTTGGCAATCACTCATCAGCAAATCCCAGCCACCATGAACTTGCGTGAGCAAGATCCTGAATGCGACCTGGACTACGTGCCGAACGTGGCGCGCAAGCGTGCTGTCAGGGTTGCAATGAACAATGCCTACGCTTTTGGAGGCAACAATTCTTCTGTCATTTTTACTGTTTGTGCAGCTTGAACAGGAGCGGCGGAATTTGAATGACAAAACGGGTAGCAATCACCGGAATGGGTGTTGTCACTTCGTTGGGAAACTCACCCACGGAATTCCACTCCGCCCTGTGTGAAGGGCGGCAAGCTTCCTATCGCCGCGAGAGTTGCGAACTGGATGACGCCAGTTGCACCCAGGGCGGTAGTATTTCGTCTTTTGAGCCGGAATCGTATTTGAGCGGAAAGCCGTTGCGACCGCTTGATCGCACCGGCCGTATCGTGGCGGCTGCAGCCAGGCTGGCGCTGGAAAATAGCGGATGGGTTGCCGCATTGCTGCGCAATCATGATGTGGGGTTGGTCCTGGGCACCATGTTTGGCAGCGTCCGTACCATCGCAGAATTCGACCGGCGCGGCCTGACTCAGGGCCCGGCTTGCGTGAGTCCCCTGGATTTCGCCAACACCGTGCTGAATGCGGCTGCCGGACAAACTGCTATCTGGCACAATCTGCGCGGAATCAATTCCACCATTGCCTGCGGAAGTTGTTCAGGACTCATGGCCCTCGGCTATGCCGCTGACCTCATTCGTTATCGAGGACACACTGCAATTCTGGCAGGCGGCGCTGACGAATTCTGCTTTGAGTCCTTTTGCGGGTTCGACCGCGCAGGATTGTTATGCAAAGCCAACGGTCATGACGATTTCCCTGTTCCATTTGCGGCCGCCCGCAGTGGCTTTGCTCTGGGAGAAGCGGCTGCGCTCTTGATGCTGGAGGAATGGGACTCAGCTTTGGCCCGAGGAGCAACGATCATCGGAGAGATTCGCGGACATGGTAATGCTTACGATCCCGGAGGAAACCGCGAGTGCCGGCCTGAAACCATTGCTCGGGCGATGGAGGCAGCCGTTGCCGATAGCGGCTTGAATGCATCCGACATAGGCTGCATCAGCGCCTCAGCCAATGGCAGCGTGTTTGCCGATCGAAATGAAGCATTAGCGGTAAAGGCATTCTTCAACGGAAGCAGTGACACGATTCCAATTACCGCGATTAAGTCAGCGGTGGGCGAAGTGCTGGGCGCGTCTGGTGTGCTTCAGGCAATCAGCCTGATCGAAACCTTCAGGACGCACACTCTGCCGGGAATCCGAGGGTTAGAGCAGATCGGCCCGGAGTTGCCGGAGCTGAATTTGTGCCGGCAGAGCCGCACGTTAAATATTTGCTCCGGGCTGATTAATTCAGTCGGCTTCGATGGCAATACATGCGCCTTGATGATGGCTCGGGCTCAAGCAACAAACTGAAGACAGTTGGGGAGGAGAACATTTGCTTATACAACAAGAAGACTCTACGTTGCCGGTGACGGCCACTCCTGAGGTAACGCTCGTCCCGCGTTATGCAAATCAAGGGTACAGCGAGGAGGCTCTCAGGGCCCGGCGCGAGTGGATCGAGACGACCACTGGAACGAGACTCACACACGTGAGTGCCTGCTCCGTACCCGGAGAGCAGATGCGTGGCAACATCGAGAACCCAATCGGCACAGTTCAGACGCCTTTGGGAATAGCCGGACCTCTATTGATTCACGGTGATCACACTCAAGGCATCTTTTACGTTCCCCTCGCCACTACTGAGGGGGCACTCGTGCGTTCTTATGAACGCGGCATGATGACGTTGACCCGCGCGGGCGGTGTCACGGCGCGCCTCTATGTTGACGAAAACCGGGTTAGTCCACTATTCCTTCTCCCCGACGTAGCTGCGGCGTACGATTTCGCGGCTCGAATCGACGGCTGTTTTGCGCGCATCAAGGAGGAGGCAGAATCCACCACTCAACACGGCAAGCTGCTGCGGCTGGAATGCCAGCCTGTGGGACGGGAGGTGATTGTAGACTTCTGCTACTTCACCGCCGATGCGCACGGCATGAACATGATCGTGAAGGCCACCGAGCGCGCCTGCCACTGGATGATGCTGAATACCGGAGCACTGGATTTCTATCTCTTCAGCGGCCACAGTTCTGAGAAAAGAGGCAGCGGAACCTTGTTGCGCGGAGGCAAAGGAAAAAAAGTAGTAGCCGGTGCACAGATTTCCGGTGCGCTTTTGCGTCAGTACTTACATATCACGGGCGCCCAACTCGTCGATCTCTGGCGGCATACGATGATCGGGCACGTACATGCCAATGCCATCGGCTACAACGGCCACTATGCCAACGGCCTGGCAGCGTTGTTTATTGCCTGCGGCCAGGACGTGGCCAACATCGTGAATTCTGCTGTAGGAATTACAAACTTCGAACGATCCGGCGAAGATGCCGTGTATGTGAGCGTGACATTGCCTTCCTTGACGGTAGCTACGGTGGGCGGCGGGACAGCCTTGGGTACCAGCCAGGAGTGCCTGCGCATGTTAGGAGTTGCCGGCTCCGGAGGGGCTCCCAAACTGGCCGAAATTATTGCCGCTACATTGCTTGCCGGCGAAATCTCCATGGCGGCCGCCATCGCCAGCGGAGAATTTGTAAATGCGCATGAAAGCTATGGGCGTAACCGGCCTGAGTTCAAGTAGTCTTGGTTCGCAATTTTTGTTGCTGTTGTCTGGTTAACTCCCCGGCGCCAAAGGTAGAAAAACATGTTGCTGAAGCTGGAATTCGATGCGCTCGTTGCCAGTTCTTATTCTGAAGGTCAGGCTCGATTTGGAGAACTAGGACTGGTTCTAGCCGATTTCAGTGCCCGGATCAGTGCGATCCTTAAAAAGCATCTTGGTCCGTCGCCAAATCCATCGGTAGCTATCGAATTTGTGAGATCGCTGCATGGCCGCGATCTCTACCTGGCGACCGCCTGCGCCAAGTGCAGTCCTGGCGGAGCCGGCCAATCCGACGACCTGGCGGGAGCGGCGTGGAAGGTCTTCGAAAGCACCTACAAAGGGTTCGTCTGTGACCTGGTGAGATTTTCTTACCGGCCCAGCTTTGCCTCCCAGGATCTGGCTGACAACATCGTGACCGACCTTTTTCTGCCTGATCGGTCGGGATCGAGCCGCATTGCTTCTTACGACGGACGCAGTTCACTGAGTACCTGGCTGAGAGTGATCGTCTGCAACCGATCTATCAATGCGCAACGCTGCAGCGCCAATGCGAAGAGCACCGAAATGCAACCGGACTTGCCAGATGAACCGGCGCTGGAAAACATGGAAATGACGATTCGCGCCCAGCGCTATGCGAACGCCCTGGAGGACTCGCTGGCTTGTGCCTGCCGGACTCTTACACCGCGCGAGCGTTTGGTTCTTTTGTGGCGTTATGAAGACGGAATGCAGTTAGGGGACATTGCAAAGCTGCTGGGTATTCACCAGTCGAACGTAACCCGCCAACTGGAGAAGATGCAAAGCAAGCTGCGCGATGAAGTTGTCGCCGTCCTCTCGACCAAACATCGCTTGAGCCGGCCTGCCATTGAAGAATGCCTGGAAGATGTCGTTGATAATCCTCACCACAGCATTTCTATTCTTGAGGTGATCAAGGCGTTGCAGCATTCTGGAAATCATGATCATGGCACGTTGCCAGCAGCGGGAACGACTCTATACGGAGTATCGAAAGCCCATGAAACGGAGACGGCAAAAAGCACCATATCAAAAAGAGCATAGAATAGATAATTTGACAGCAAGGCGAAGTCCGCTTAGAACTTAAAGCTGTGCTCGGATCAGCAGATGGACCCTCCAATATTGAGAAGAATATCGTGGCGGGAAAATATACTGACCGTAAAAAAAACAGACACCCCAGTAGCGAAGAGTTTGCTGCCTTTCTCGATAATAAGGATTCTGCCGAACAGCATGAGTTTGTCATAATGCATCTGGCCGAATGTGTTGGGTGCAGAAAACTCATTGCGCATGTTGTTTCCAGCCGCAAAGTAGTGCGGGAACCCAAGAAACCTTGATCGCAATGTTGCAAATCTTTGTATCAGCCTTGTCTAGGTCTTGAGGAATTGTACCTTGGCCAGGCGCTTCCGAGGCCTTCGCAATGAACCACATGGCTCTTACGACGTCATCGTCATCGGAGCCGGTGTCGGCGGACTGATCTGCAGCAACCTATTGGTGCGCGCGGGTCTGAAGGTCTTGTTGATCGAACAACACTGCCTGGTTGGCGGCTATTGCAGCACCTTTCGGCGAAAAGGCTACACCTTCGATGCAGCAACCCATTTTTATCCGCTGCTGGGAAATCCTTCAACCATTACTGGTTCTCTGCTTTCGGAACTTGAGGTGACCACAGAATGGGTGAAGATGGATCCCGTGGATTGTTTCAACTTTCCCGATGGCTCCCGATTCTCTGTCCCTGCCAGCCTTGACCTTTACCTTGAAAAGTTGAAGAAGGAGTTTCCCGAAGAAGCCGGAAACATCGACAACTTTTTCACCCTGGTGCGCAAAGCTTATCTGGTAGGGCTGGTTCATTACTTTCGGAATGTAGAAACAGACCGCATCCTGCCCTATCGGCATCTGGCAATCCGTGAAGTGCTCAACGCTCATTTCAGAAACCAGAAGCTCAAACTGTTGCTCACCGGAGACATCGGTCATTGGGGATCACCGCCCTCGCGCACGTCCTTTGTCTTTGATTCCATGTTGCGCCTGGCGTATTTTCTTGGAAACTATTATCCGCGTGGCGGCTCTCAGGTCTTTGTTGACGAACTCGCGCAGCGGTTCGAAGAGGCGGGCGGTCACATCCTGATGAGTTCGGCAGTTCGTCGCATCTTTATCAACAATCACACCGTGCAGGGTGTCGAAATTGAAACTGGCAGCCTGCGGCAGAGGGTATTCAAAAAGATCGCCGCCGGAGTCGTCATCTCCAACGCCGATCTTCGGCTGACTCTTGAACGGCTGATAGGCCCCGAATTAGTCGCTCCCGATTATCTTCAGAGCATCAGGCAGCTTCGTCCTACTCTGCCATGCTTCCTTTTGCATATCGGTTTAAAAGACATCTCACTCGACGAACTGCGCCAGATTGAGGGATATCACTGGAGTTCATGGGATGCGGAAGACGTAGCCACCAATGCTTTCAAGGTCTTCCTGCCTACCGCCTTTGATCCCCAACTTGCACCGCCCGGCGGACAAATCATCATCGTGCAGAAAGTTACGAAGGTGGACTACGACCACATCGATGACTGGCCGGCCCACAAAGCCGCCATTGAAGGCTTCATTATGAAAAACCTGGAGCGATGTCTGCCCGGCCTCTCCTGCAAGATTGTGGTGAAGCTGAGCGCTTCAGCACAGACATCAAATCGCTACACTCTGAACTACCAGGGCGCAATGCTCGGATGGGAGATGGCGTCTGATCAACTTGGAGCCCAGCGGCCAGCCATTCAGTCGCCTTTCAAGAATCTCTATTTTGTCGGCCATTGGGCCCAACCCGGTGGAGGAATTACACCGGTCATGATTTCCGCCGTACAAGCAACAAAGCTGATCACCCAAAGTAGTGACACCGATGCCCTTCGCATGCCGGGGTTCATCGATACATCCACGGCAGTATCGGCATAAAGGAATCGGCTTCTGCATCACGGCAGAGCAGAGCGCAAACAAGAAATTAACCGCAGAGGGCGCAGAGTATCGGAGACACAACGAAAAACCGGTTCACCGCAAAGGACGCGAAGGCCGCAAAGGAAACCAAAATCTTAACCACAAAGGAACACGAAAAGAAACCCAAGGACACGAAGGGAAAAAGCAAAGAAAATTCTTCGCGGGAAAACAAGATTTTCAAGGTTAGCAATGCAGAGGAAACCGCTCGCGAAGGGACGTCAGAAAATTTTCGTGGCCGAGAAACATTCGAATGATAGCAATGCAGGGTATCCAAAGATGACCCAGACGATCCTAATCAGCTCGAATCAACCTCTCGCAAATGATCTTGCGGGCGAGCTAAGTTACGCTACGCTCGTCAGTCCTCAAGATTTTTCCGCAGCTATTGCGAATGCTGTTTACATCTATCTCCCGCACTCCGCCGACCGTGATGGCATGATCCCGGATCTCGACGAAGCCCGCGGCGTATTTCAATATGTAGTTGAGCAAAAATGCCGGCACTTCATACTGCTCTCCAGCGCGTTGATTTATGGAACAGGTCCTAACAGGCCACCTTTTGTCGACGAAGGTTACTGCGCTCCCGGAAACGCGGAGGGACGCATTCGTGATCGCTGGGAATCCCTAGAATCGTTGGCAACCAGTCAACTTGGAGACAGAACAACGTTGACCATCTTCAGGCTATGCCCAATTGCTGGCTCATCCTCGTTTCCGGCGCGCTTGTTCTCGCGCAGCATTGTGCCAACGCTTCCCGGTCATGATCCGGTTTTCCAGCTTCTCAGCGTGAAGGACCTCGCGCAGGCTGTCCGGTGCGCAATCGAGCAGCAAAAACCTGGAACATACAATGTAGCTCCTGACACGGTTGTGCCACTGCATCAGGCTATCCGGCTGACTCGCGGCACTCGCATTCCGATTCCCCGCACTTTGACCCGCGTGATACGACGCGCTGATGCGCTCGAATTTCTGCGCTATTCATGGACCATTTCCAACCGAAGGATCAAGAGCGAGCTTGGATTTATACCCAGCACCTCGAGTGTGGCAGCGCTCGGTCACCAGTGTAACGGGTCCTTCGGCGTTCACCTCAAGGACAGGCTTTCGCCTGAAGCTGCAAAGGAGTCGAGCTTCGATCCATACGGCATGGACAAGGACTACATCCGGTTTTATGGCAAGACTCTATTCAAATTCCTGAGCGAGTTTTACTGGCGCATCGAGGATAAAGGGCTTGAGCACATTCCTTCCCAAGGACGCGCCGTGCTGGTGGGCATGCATCGTGGATTTATGCCCTTTGATGGCGTGATGGCGCTGCACACGATGGTCAAGAAAACCGGAAGATATCCACGTTTCCTCACTCATCCCGGACTGCTCAAATTTCCCTTCCTGGCAAATTTCATGACCAAGCTGGGCGGCGTTGTGGCTTGCCAGGAAAGCGCCGATCAGTTGCTTGAAGATGATCAGTTGCTGGGAATTTTCCCCGAAGGTATTCACGGGGCCTTTACGCTTTATCGTGATTCGTACAAACTGCAGGCCTTCGGGCGGGATGCTTTCGTCAAGCTGGCGTTGAGGCATCGCGCTCCAATCATTCCTTTTGTGACGCTGGGCAGCGCGGAAATCTTCCCCATCCTGGCCAAGATCAAATCGCGGCGCTGGACCCGGTACAGTGATTGGCCGTTCATTCCCATTACCCCGACTTTTCCGTTGCTGCCGGTTCCACTGCCCTCCAAGTGGCACACGCAATTCCTGCCGCCCATCAGCATTGAGCAATATCCGCCGGAGGCTGCCGAGAACCGAGCCGTAGTCAAAGCGATCAGCCGCCAGGTGCGTACCTCGATGCAGCAGGCGATCGATGACCTGCGGTCGCGACGCCGATCCATCTTCTTTGGATCGATCTTCGAACGGAGCGCCGATGAAAGCCAAAGCAAGCCTGTCCCGATTTAAGGACATTTGCCGCGTTGCCGGCCGACACATCGTGCTTCATGCTTTGCACCAGCGATTCGCGCGATGGCCCAAGCTTGCCCGCAGGATTCCGGGCGAGAATCTTCCTGGTCCAAAACGCTTTCGGATGGCCCTCGAAGAGATTGGCGGAACGTTCATTAAATTCGGGCAAATGCTGGCCATGCAGTCGGACATGCTGCCGCTCGAGTACTGCGCCGCATTGTTCAGCCTGTTTGACCAGGTACCACCATTCGAATACGCGGAGGTGGAGCGCGCCTTTCGTGAGGACCTGGGGCAGTCGCCGCTCGAGATTTTTGAAACCTTTGATCCACGTCCGATTGCTACAGGCTCGATCGGGCAGGTGCACGTTGCCACTCTGGCCGGACGAAAGGTTGCGGTTAAAGTGCGGCGTCCTACGATTCTCAGTGATTTCGACGCCGACATTGCAGCCATGAGGTTCACAGTCAATATTGTGAAGTTGCTGCACATTCGCGCGCTCTATTGGATCATCGCTCCAACCGAAGAATTCATCGCCTGGACTCAGGATGAACTCGACTACCGGCGCGAAGCCCATTACATCGATGAATTGGGCCGCAACGCGCGCAATAACGAACACGAAAAAGTGCCGGCTGTTTTCTGGAGTTGCACTACGGCCCGGATCCTGACCGCTGAGTTTCTTGAGGGAATGACTGTTTCCGAATACCTGCGGCAGTTGAAAAAAGGAACTCCGGCGGTAAGTGCTGATTTCGTCCCGCAGATTTTCGCAGCGCG
Source organism: Candidatus Angelobacter sp. (assembly GCA_035939495.1). Classification (GTDB taxonomy): domain Bacteria; phylum Acidobacteriota; class Terriglobia; order Terriglobales; family Acidobacteriaceae; genus Angelobacter. The sequence goes on from DASZFU010000010.1 coordinate 31,683, forward strand.
GCTGATCGGCAACTTTCTTGGAGACGCATTCCGTCATGGAATGTTCCACGCCGATCTCCATCCCGGCAACCTGATGATCATGCCGGGCAATGTAGTAGGCTACATCGATTTCGGCATATCGGGCGTTTTGAGTCCATATTCACGGCGGCATCTGATTTCGATGACTCTGGCCTACGCGCGCGGCGACCTCGACGCCATGTGCGAATCGTTTTTTCGCATTACCACGCTCGATGGAAATGCTGACCCACACAGTTTTCGCCGCGGGCTGAAGCGGGTTGCGGCAAGCTGGTACAACGGCGAGAGCGGGCAGAGCCGGCTGCGCAAGAGCATTACAACCATCATGCTCGAACTGCTGGTGCTCTCGCGGGAAAGTGGAATATGGCCGCAACGCGACGTGATCAAATACATCCGTTCTGCCATTGCTCTCGACGGACTGGTAAAAACGTTTGCGCCCGGCGTAGACATCGGCCTTCATTTGGAGCAAGCCTGTGAACGTAACATCAAATGGGACTTAATGAGGAACCTGGTTTCCCCGGAGGTTTTGACCGGATGGTTTGGCGGTTATGCTCATCTGGCGCGTGACGGATTTCTTCGTGCATTTGCAATTTTGCGGCATACAGGCACCGAAAGAGTTCCGGGCGCGATCTCGACCGGCGAAAACCCGCCGCGGAAAAATGGCAAACATCGAGGCGCAGTATTGCAACTTGCCTGGGTTGCGCTTTGCCTGGCGATGATGTGGATTCCACCCAAGTTCAGCACCCTGCAGATGCTGGCTCCTGTACTGCTGCTCATTATCTCGGTATTTTTGTGGCAGCGCCATAGCCACAGGGCAGCGGGGGCATGACAGTGGGCCGCTCTCGCTTTCATCAGCAAAGACATCGGCGAAGCAACCGCTCGCCGGAGGCTTCATCGGCAAACGATGGTGTCCGGCGAATTTCGCCCGAGCATCATGCGTGTGAAATTCGTGCACATCTGCAGCAACTCGGTTCTGAATACTCCTGCCTTGCGCTCTACCTCAGCTCGCGTATTGATGCATTGCCTGCAGAGTGCTGCCGAGAACTCGCACTCGTTCCAGACGCGGCGCCAGCCATGCCGCCCGCAGAAATACAAATCATCATGGCGGCTGAGCTTGGCGAACAATTGGAACGCGCTTTTGCCGAGTTCAACCTCAGACCAGTCGAATCAAGTTTGATTTCCCAATCACACCAAGCCGTGCTGAGGACAGGAGCACCGGTCATGGTGGTAGTGCTTCGTCCAGGTTTTTATAAGTTTCAAAAAGGAACAGATGCCCATCAGGTCCTTGATCCTCTTGTCCTGGCCAATCAGTTTGGAGAATGGATCACAGATGAAATTCTGCGCGATTTCATTGCTGTCATGCAGCGGAAAACGAGCTTGAAATTATGGCGAGAGGGCATGGAGCTGACGGCGCGCGATGCTGCATCGTTTGAACTGCTTCAATCGCATCGAAGCTATGCAGAGCTCTCCACCAACAACTTGCTTACGTTCGAAACGCTGGAAGAAGAAAGTCTCGATCGGCTTCTCGAACGCCATTCGATCGGCACCGATTCAATGGCCCGGCAACTATGCCATGTCTGGTTGCAACAAGCCTTACATGGACATTGCTTTCCTGCCGACCCTCAGCCGGGCAATATTCGATTTCATCAACAACGGCGCATTTCTTTTTTGAACTGTGACCTGATGGCTTTGCCGCAGGCAGCCAAAGAGAATCTGCTGAGTTACTTCAATTGCATACTTGCGGATGATCCTGACCGGGCGGTCATGTATCTGATGCGCGAGATGACTCCGCGCAAGGCGACCAAGATCGATGCTGATAGCTTTCGCAGCAGTTTCCGGCAAGCAGCCTACTTCGGAATGCTCGAGCCGATCCTTGGGACCAACAGCAATGCTTTGGCGCAGATGGTATTCCAACATTGGAAGACCATGCTGGACCATGGCTATGTTCCCAGACCCCATCTGCTCTGTTTCTATCGTGGCCTGTTTTCCGTTGCCAGGATAGCGCGAAAGCTGGCGCCGGACTCTGACCCGCTTCGTGAAGGAATGGTAGAGTTGCGGTCCAGCAACGCTTTCAACCAGCTTCGCGAGATCATGAATTGGCGTTACTGGATGCAGAATTCCGACAAGTTCGCATCTGCCATGGTCCAGTTTCCCCGGGCTTTTGACGATGCTCTGACTCGTGCTTCAACACCTTCGAGCATCGTGCCTGAAGAAGGATTGCCACGTACACCTGAGAGTGGGACTATTTCTCCGGTCTTCCTCCTGTTGCTCTCGGTTGCGGTGGTGGTGATCTCGCAGCTTCCTAAAACTCAAGGTTGGCAAGACAAGATATTTCCAGGGGTACTCCTGGTCGTTGGCTTATTGGTACTACGAGGATTGAACCGATAGTAAGGAGGAATGCCATGTTGACTTCCATTGAAACAGTACAAGAAATTCAAACCACATCTTTCGATTTCGCTCCAGGTCTTGAAGCTGCGTTTCCCGGCCATTTCGAAGAACAGAATTGCATCGTCAAGCCGGATAGTCCGCTGCCCGATTTTGTTCGAGGCACTTACTATCTCAATGGTCCAGCGCGTTTTGGATTCCATGATCTCAAGTACCGGCACTGGCTCGATGGGGATGGCATGGTAGCAGCCTTACGTTTTGAGCAGGACTCAATCCATCTCACCAGCCGCTACATTCGCAGCCGCAAATTTGTGGAGGAGCAGAATGCGGGCCAACCCCTGTTCCGCACCTTCGGCACATCCTTTGATAACAGCCGGCTCAATCGCGCCGGCAACGGTTTGGAATCTCCAGTCAACGTGAGCGTATATCCATTCGGGAAATCCCTATTGGCTTTTGGCGAACAGGGACTTCCGTGGGAGCTGGATCCTGTAACGCTGGAAACCAGGGGCCAATTCACCTTTAATAAGCGTCTCAATGATGCCAGCCCATTCTCGGCCCACCCGAAGTTTGATCCTGAGACCGGGGAGATCTTCAACTTCGGCATCTTCTTTTCGACCCATGCTCCACGTCTTTATTTTTATTGCTTTGGGCCGGAGGGACTCCGCTACAGAAAGCCCATTATCCTGGACTATCCGTGTTCGGTACACGATTTCAGCCTGAGCAGGAACTACGCGATCTTTTATCTAAGTCCTTATCTTCTGGATGTAAATAATCTGCTGCAAAATAACGGCACAGTCATGGATTCGCTCAACTGGAAACCGGAGCTTGGGAGCCGAATCTTAGTCTTAGCCAGAAAAACAGGCAAGATTGCCGCTTCCATCTCCGTAGGGAACAGGTATTGCTTGCATTTGATCAACTCATTCGAGCAGGACCGCCAACTGGTTGTCGACGTACTGGAATTCGATGGGCCGATTTACGGTCAGTATGAGCCGCTGCCTGACATTTTCTCAGATATCGGACCCGGAGGGCCGGTGCGCCTTGTCATTGATCTCCAGTCGGGAGAGCTATCGAAGCGTTTGGCTTTGGATTACCTCCAAGCCCCGGACTTTCCGGCTGTAGACCCGCGCCGCGTAATGCAGCCCTATGGCGACTTCTGGATGCTGGGCATTTCCGCCGCCGGACGCAACGGCAGGAAGTTTTTCGATCAGTTGGCTCATGCCAACTGGAACCGGAATACTGTATCCGATATTTATCAGGCCCCTGCGGGCTGCTATCTCGGAGGAGAGCCGGTTTTCGTGGGCGATTCGAATTCCGATAACGGTGTAGTCATCTGCCAGGAATTTGATACTCGACACGGGCAAAGCTATTTTCTTCTTTTTGACGCCCATAGCGTAAGCCATGGGCCAATAACAAGGATCGCGCTGCAGAGGGTCTTTTATTTGGGATTTCATGCAGTGTTTCAGCCGACAACTGGGGTTTTAGAGGGGAGGCGATAATGGCACTTCAGGCAACTGTACCCTCGCCGGCAGAGTTGGACGGCCCCATCTCCCTGCCAAAGTCCAGACGGAAATCGCGCAGAGTTCTCAGGCTGCTTTCGGCCATTCCCGTCCTGTTGATCGTCGCTATTGGCATCTTCGCCTTGAGATTTCACGGGTTCACCGTTGGCTTCTACCGTGATTTGCGTTATTCGACCTGGCACGAAAACCAAAACCTCTTTTTTTGCCTTGACGACTGGCTCCATTTCATGCAGAAAATGCGTTTTGATCCGGACAAGAAAATCTGGAGCTTTGATAAGACTCCGGAACCCAACCTCGATGATTATGAAAAAGGAAGGCTTGCCTTCCATCGCGGCAATTTCACTCAAGCCGTCTCCCTGCTGCGCCGTGCAATCCAGATCGATGGAGAATCCGAATCGCGGCTGTTTTGGCTGGCCCTGAGCTATATGCGGCTAGGCGAAACTGAAAACTGTTTGCGAGCGCTTCAGGATACCGGGAACCACCAGCACGCCGGACAAAAGGTATGTACACTACCCTTTACCACTTCTCACCAGAATCCACAATATTCCCGCGAAGCTGCCAAACTCTTTCAAAGACTGCTGGACAAATACGATCACTCTAATTATCTGTACCGTTGGCTGCTCAATCTGAGCTACATGACCCTCCAGGAATTTCCGCAGGAAGTTCCTCCGGAGTATCGCATTCACAGCGACTTTATCGAGAGCTTTTATGGGCCTAAAAAGAAGACAATGGAAGCCAAATATAGTTATCTTTCTTTTCAGGAGAGCGCGGCCGACGTGGGATTGGCTTCCTTTAATACTGGTCGTGGAGTTGCCGTAGAGGATTTTAAGGGAGACGGATTCCTGGATGTAGTTACCTGCAGTACCTTTGAGGGAATGCACTTCTTTAAGAATGATCGAGGCAGGCAATTCATTGACCAGACCAGCGGATCGGGGCTGGAAGGAATTAAACAGTGCTTTGCCGTGGTTCCGGTGGATTATGACAACGACGGCCATGTTGACCTCTTCGTCAGCCGACCTTTTTCACATTATTCCCTGCTGCGAAATAATGGCAACGGCATCTTTACCGATGTGACGGTTCAGGTAGGCTTATGGGGTACCAAGGACAACGGCAATATTGCGGCTACGTGGATTCCTACCTGGGCCGACGTAAATAATGACGGCAAACTCGACCTCTTCCTGGCCCAATGGGGGTTTCGAATACCTCTGGTCTCTGGAATCATGGCCGTTCCACGCAAAGACTCGGTGCTGTTCATCAATGAGAATGGGCACTTTGTGGACCGCACGAAAGAATACGGCTTAAATGATGTAGTTCGTGACTACTATTTCGTGGGAGCAGCCTTTGGCGATTACAATGGCGACGGTCTGCCTGATCTGCTCCTGGCCAGCCCCTTGCGCAATAGTACACTCCTGCTGCGCAATGTAGATGGGCGGCGCTTTGAGAATACTCATCTGATTCCTACCGCGGCATCGGGATTTACTGCCGGGTTTCTCGACGTCAACCACGATGGCCGTCTTGACATATTCGTTGGAGGTTTCGGAGACGCCAAATCTAACACCGAGCAGGTAGTCTTTGGCCAGCATACAAACGACTATCTTTCCGGCCGAAGTACCCTATTGGTTCAGACGCCCGAGGGGCGCTTTGCAGAAGTTCCACAGGCGTTTGATTTTCCTATCAGTACGATGGGGGCTTCCTGGGGAGATCTTACTAATTCCGGTTGCTACAGTTTTTATTTTGGCACTGGCGATCCCGAGCCATGGTTCATCCTGCCTCACCTCATGTACATGGGAAAACCTCACGGCACGGGATGTTCTCTGGAATTTGAGAACGTCTCCATGCTTCAGGGCTTCGGCAATTTGCAGAAGGGGCACGGTATTGTCTTCTTTGATTTTAATAATGACGGGAAACAGGACGTCTATTCCTCACTCGGCGGAATGTGGCCTGGCGATGCCTGGATGAGCCAGTTCTTCGTGAACCACTCCACCACTTCCAATACCTGGATCAAAATCCGCTTGCGCGGCCGGCAGACGAACTATTATGGGCTAGGCGCTAAGATCCGCGTCCAGGCCGAAAACGGCAAAGGCGAAGAAATCGTCAGGTATTACTTCATCGATAACAAGACTGGCTTTGGAGGAGGTCCTTTTCTGGCACACATAGGTCTAGCCAATGCGGTGCGGGTTAACAAAATTGAAGTGTCATGGCCGACCAGCCGTTGCACAGCTACATACCCGGGCCGAATTGGAGAACTGAATATCCTGGACGAAAACCAGTGCCTCGCCAACGCTCCGATCGTGACAAAGCAGTGAAATTGAAAAACCGTCAACTGTGGCTAGTCACTGGAGGGCATGATGAGCAAGTCGAACCGCAGTTTACCAAAGATTACAGGTCGGGTCGCTGTTGGTATTTCTGGCTGGACTTGTTCCCTTCATCATAGCCACCGTTCTCTTCGTGGCCTATCTCAAAAGCGAGTGCAGCAACAAAAGCCCACGCTAAGTCGAACTGAAAGGCGCCTCCGATGTTTGAGGTGTCGGATCGTCGATATGCTCCGAGTACATGGCGAACTTGAACACATTAAGAAGTTGCCATTTTTGCTTAAGCTGGAGAAAGGCTTCTTTGCGAACCTCTTGAATTCTGCCGCTGCCGGGGTACTGGATGGCTGCCCAGTCAGCGAGTTGTCCGGCAAGCTCAAAGTCCCCAGCGTTGACCATATTGTGAATTGCGCAAGCAAGATCAAAGTCAGATAGTTTAAGATATTTACTGAATATCACTCCGAAATCTTTCCCATTGAGATAATCGACACCCTGCAACTGCGGTCCCCAATATCCAACTTTTTGCCGGAAGACGCGGTCGATGAACACTTCACGCATAGCAATATACGGAACCTGGACATCCGACTCCCCGGAAGCAATAAGGTCCGGAGGCGACAAGTTAGCCTGCTGGATTTCCTCGCGGCTCTTATTGCCGTAGACCATCTTGAGAGTTTCCTCCTTGAGCCATTGCAGGCGAGGCCGGAAGCGCTTAAGAACATCGACCGTTGGATAAAACTGGGTCACGGCCCAATGTCCGAACAGCAGGTACACTGGCTCAGGCTCAAGATTGGCCACAAGGTCCATGGTAGCGAGCAGCGCGTCGGCGTCACCCTCTTCTACATAGGGAGAGCCAACCCATGGCACGATGAAATCACCACAGTACAACACGCGATGGTCGGGCAACAGTATCCCCATACCATCTGGCGTTTCACCACCGCCGCCGGGCCACATGAGGAGCTGTACTCTGGTGCCGCCGATCGTCAACTCCGTATCATTGGCCGGCGTAATGGTGGGCTGGTAGTCTACTACGGTCGTGTTGTTGAATTTCACGCCTATCGTCCAACTCCAGGGTGGAGGCTGGTTCCTGGCTCGCTCGCTTTCCTCCGTATAAGTGGCCCGCGAATAAAACGCTATCTCGGGATTCAAGCTCTTAAAGAAGGGATAGCCTCCTGTGTGGTCCCAGTGATAGTGGGTCATGAAACAGGTTGTCAGCTTGGGTAGCGGCTTACCATATTTCTTTTGATAATAGTCTTCAAAAAATCTATAGGCCGCCTCGCACAACGCCACTTGGCTGCCGGAGTCGACTGCGAGCAATTGCTTGCCATCATCGGTGATAAAGAAATTGTAGTCAGAAAGGTCAAATCCGGACACCGTGAATCCCCGCCCGGGAACGTTTTCTTTTACCTGCTTGACTACGCTGCGCACTCCGTCAGAGTCTACTGCGAAGATGCTGGCGATGAACAGGTTATCCGGGCTGAAATCCTTGTATCCGCTTAATTCCAGATAGCGCCTGGCCTCCTCCTGGTTCCCTGCATTTCGAGCCAGAACGGCTCGGGAATAATAGACCTGACGCAAAAATAGGAAGGTATTCTCCAAGGCATCAGTGTTTATGAAAGCTGTTCGTTCACACCATTTGAGATCCTCGAGGGCGGCAGCCGGGTCGCCAAAAGGCCACGGCAGTTGCGACAACAGGATCCCGGAAGTCCAGTACGCGAAAATTTTGTGATGGGTTTTGGGAAAGTCAGGCTCGTTCTTGACAAGTTCCTTTGCTTCCCTGGCTTCGGCGAGAGCGCGTTGGATCAGCCTTACCTGCTCGGGCAGTTGCCAAAGAGGCAGTTCCTTGGCCTTGGCGGAACGCAATAATGCCAGCCCGGCGAGATACACAGATTTCTGGCGGTCTGTAAGTTTAAATTTCTGAAGATAACTTTCCAGCCTTTCAATGCCTTCCGTATAGTGCTTTAAGCTTGTGAACATTACGATCATGGGGATCACGACCCCGGTATTCCCTGGCCGAGTGTCGTTCACCACCTTCATGAATTCCAGTTCCGCCTGGACCTGAAAGCCGTTGCCGGTCGTGCTGGTTGGAAATCCGATATCCCTCAGACTGTCGGTCAACGGCTTGAAGGTGACAGCATCGAACATCAAGTCGACGACCCGGCGCTGCAGATCATCTCCGAACTGGATGCTGGTTTGTACACTTTGATTGATCTGCTGTTCGAGAGCGGAGCCGACGGATTTCAAGGCGCCAGAAGGCAAGCTTCGAAGAGGTAGAGTGGCGATTTGTCCCGCGGTCCACAAGGACCAACTCAAAACGTTGCCAGTTTGCTCCTTCACGAAGTCACGCATGGATAAGTCACTCCTTTAACTAATGCGGGCTGCCTACAAAAGAGGACAGGTTTGTTTGCAAAACTTGCATTGAAAGGATGTCTGCAAAAGAAAAATGGGTGGACAGCGCAAATGCTGGAAGCAACTGTGTATTTATGTGTTGTAAATATGCCGTGCAATGGAGGTTCCATGCGGTTCTTGGTGAGAATTACAATTCCCGTGGAAACAGGCAACGCCAAGGTAAAAGATGGCAGCCTGGGACCAACCCTTCAGACAATCCTTCAGCTACAGAACCCTGAAGCCGTGTACTTCCTCGATATAGATGGAATGCGAACTGTTTACTTAATCGTAAACATTGCGAATGCTTCGGATATCACAGCCATCGTTGAGCCCTGGTTCCTGGCTTTCAGTGCACGGGTTGAACTCCGAACGGTACTGACCATGGATGATCTCTCAAAAGGCGGGCCTGGTTTGGCTGATATTGTTGCCAAATTCGGCTCCTAGGGAGACTTTCCCGCCTGCAACCGGACAGAACTGGGCGCATCCTGTTCGCGTTTCAGGCGGGTATCGGGGCACCAACATCGAACAGCAGGTCAACAACGCTGTGACCTGATACGGCTACGCACGTTTTTCGTTTGAGACCGCCTGGGACGGCCACTGGCTAAGGCCGTTTGGAGTAATACAACCTTCCGTCGTGCAATTGTGGTGGACAGCATCATCGTAGCCCCTCTGAATTAGTCGCTCGATGTTAGGGCGTTCAAAGTCGAGCAGGCCCGTGACTCCTCCCAGGGGAGACTCGTGAGGATGATAACGGTGAATGGTAACTTGCTGATAACCTTCCGCCAGAGATTGCTGCAGCAGGGATGCCCCGGCGCCCAGGGATTGCCCGGCGCTCTGGCCAACGAAGCGCAAGAAACTGTGCAGATCGTCGCTCGCAATGTGGCCAGAGATTGCCGCCGCACGCAGCACTTCCACTCCTCGATTTATAGCAGCTGCATGTTCGATATCGTGATTAATAGCTGCGGCGCTGTCGATGGCCAACAACCGGCCCAGGACGTCCAGCGTGCCGCTCAGGTGCGGCAGAGGTATGTCAGCAGGATCGGGATCAAGATAGATCACGTGCATCGTGGCTGCGCCAGCATCCAGGGCGGGGTTCAGCGGTGTATTCATGAGCACTCCGCCATCCACGTATAAGGAGTCGCCAATCCTCACTGGGGGGAAAACCCCTGGAATCGCGGCGGAAGCTTCCACATGGGCCGCCGCCGTCGCCATAGACATCTGCTCATTGGTACATAGTTCGACTTTTCCTGTTGTCCAATTCGTGACGGCAATGCGAAATTTTCTTGGCGAAAAACCTATCTTTTTAAAATCAATGGTTTCGGCGATCACCTTATTGAAGGTTTCAATGACAAAAGAACTCAGGTTGACAAAAATGGTCAGGCGGTCCTCCAGGCGCCCTGGCATACGAAAAAAGTGGTTCAGTCTTTGGGAAAAATCCCCTGCCAGATAAAGCAGATCCTCCGTTAGCTGCGTCATAGTGAGGGCTGGCTGGCGCAAAAAGCACGCGGGATTGAAAAGGTCGACGGGATTAAGTCGATAACGGGCTACGCCGTTGTGGCAACCATAGGCATCTCCAGCAAGGCGCGCCAACCAGACTTCTTCCAGATTGCGCAGGGCCCCCAAAATGCCCGTTTCACTATGGGAAACAAGGAAGGCGGCATTGAAGGCACCGGCTGACGTGCCGGTGACAATTTCCGGATCAACGGGAGAGGGTGCGGTGGCCGGCGAGGCACCGGTAAACAAAGCTTTCATTATCCCTATCTCGTAGGCCGCGAAAGCCCCGCCTCCGGAGAGCACCACTGCATGCGGTTGTTGATTCAGTTCTGTCACGGGTTAATTCCATTTATGATCCAGGCAGGAAGATTCGCCGTATCCAGCCAGTCTGGGATGAATCGCCAGGTCAGCAACGAACTGAGGATCATTTGATAATGTTGCATGTAGTGCTGCACCAGCATCTCCTTCTCCAATTGTTCCTTGGAAATGCATAACTGCCGTGCAGCCTGCCCCATCGTAACGGCATTGGCCAACCAGACATAGGTGAGGATTGGATCAAAAGTGCCCAGAGTCGGCGAGAATGCCTGCAGGGCCTCCTTGACTGGTTGAAAGAGCCGGGATGCGCTACCGAATGAAAAGACATCGGCAAGGGCAAATCCCAAGCTAAGCGGGTTGATCGGTATCTTCACCAGCTTGTCAGGGCGATTGACGGTGAAAACCAACTGGACATCTGTTGTCCCGCCGGGCAGCAGCCGAAAATCAATGGACTGAAAGCCGGCTCTGAAACGCCCCGGTCCATATGCCAGCAGAGTGTTGGGTTCATCCACGCGCAATAATCCATATCCAAACCCGTACCTCCCCAGAACTTCTTTATCCTGGGGGATCTTTTGATTGGAAATGAAATCTTTGTGCAGAATCACGTAGGTCTGCTCTTGCAGAGGAACCGCAATGGAGGGAAGCTGGGGACCAAAGGGACGAAACGTGAGGTTGAAATCGTGTATCTCCACACGAAGCACGATCCACTCATAGGTCTCGCCCAAATCGCGTAGATCTATGACCCGGTAAAGTTGTTCCTGAGAAAACTTCCCTACTCTGCCGGATGCTTTGAGCTTGTAATAGTGCTGCGAAAATCCAAATCCCTGGACGTTTTCTTCCGGACGTGTGCACCAACTCAACGGATTCCAACGGCTGGCGGTAGTCTCGGCGCTGGGTTTTACGTAGGCTTGCGGCTGGCGAAAACTGCTGATCCGGGTGAAGTAGGCCAGCACAAACTCCTGGAATTGGGTACAAATATCTGCGATCACATTGGCTGCGCCGGTATCGGCGCGGTCATAGAGCATCTCCTGAATGACGCCCATAACGGGAAGATTGGCTCCATTGACGCTTGCGGTCTCAAAAAAACCCACCCCACGGTTGGGCCGATTGAAGGTCTGCACCAGCTCGAATTGCTGCGCATAGTCTTGGGCAATTTCTTTGTTGATCCACCAGCGGCGCAACTCCAAAGCCTGGGCCAGGCTCGGCTCGATATAGCGGAGGATGTTTTTGTCCTGCTCGGTCAGGACGGAAGAATCGGTGACAACCGGCTTACTGAGAACGGCATTGGATTGATTAGGCACGCTAGGCCAGGTCCGCCCAGACGGCGCGGAACCGCTGCTGGGGATCGTAGAAACGGAATACATAAAGATTCGATACAGTCCTGGGAAATACGCTAACCTCTGAATTCATGGACATCATGCCATCCGCATTTTGGAACTCTCCGGTTCCTCCGAGAACCGGACCAAAGCCCACAAGACGAAAGAGCGGCATGGAAAAGCCTTCCACCTGCGTCCGTAGCGCCCGACCTTCGATCATGTTGGCTGAAACTGTGCCGAGGGTGCCGCCATTGGCGTCGAAGAATGTAAACACTCCATTCGTAGTCTGGATTGGACTCACAGGCGCAGGGTCAAGAGGGTTGAAATATAGCCAGGCGTCAAATCTGCCCACGATCGGTCCTTCTTCCGTCGCGCTGCGCAGGCCTGCTGAAGTATTCATGTCAAAACCAAAGTGAACCATGCGGAGCAGCTCATGCACTTGGTAGCCCAGGAGTCCCCTGCCATCGGGCGAAGGAATGAATTCAGCCGGTTTCGATGGATCAACTTCGCTGAGAAATGTCATGAAGACAGCGCTTGGATCGGGGTCGGGATTAGGAATGGATTCCAATGGCGTGATAGGCGAATTCGCTTTGAGCACGCCGTTCGGATCCATCATGCGAATCATGAGATTCAAGCCCAACTCGTGCGGCGGCTTAATGTAACCATTGATGACGAACGCGCCTTGCAGACCTTTAAACTTGCCTAACCCCTCGAGCACGTTGATCGCCGCTCCTATGCGCAGAACAGAGTCTCCATCCTCAGTTGCGGGAAACGTGTGCCCGGTCCCAAAAGCGCGCACTCCGCTGCAATCCCGGTCTTGAAAATCGAGGTGCCCGCCCAGCATGCAAAACCTTTGGGAGATGCTGGGATTCAAGAGCCAGAGTGGCGGTGTACATTCCGGACTGGCAACATAGAAATCCGGAATTGGGGTCCACTGAATGTGAACCTTGGCCACGGGTTCACCCACGCGATTTGCAGCCACCATTCCCCGGCAACTTCGAGCGTCCTCAATGTCAAACCGGTGCAACTGCTCATTGACGCCTACCGACGTCATGAACAACGGCACTCCCGGGATAAGCAAATTGGGCTGGTTTGCCAAGGCAGGATTGGGCATATTAAATATGGGAAAGTAGGCTGCGCTGGCGAGCATCCGGTGCACGCGCTCAATGTCGTAGGTCTGTGGGTTCTGTCCAGGCGGAACCCACGGCAGTGGAATGGATGGAAGTGCTGCTCCCGGCCATACACTCTTTGATTGTTCAGTAGTGATCAAGCATTCAACCTTTAATATGCTCCATTAGCACGGCAAAGCCAATGGCACAACGGCTAGCCTGAGCCATCTGGCGGCGCTTTGGTCCTCTCCGTTAGGAAACTACTTTGTCTTCTTGGAATGAGCCATCTCACGAGTATTTCTCTCAATTCCTTCCAGTGCCTTCGTCTGCCGTTTTTCGTAGTCCGCGTCACCTTTGGTAATGCGCTCTCCGACCTCATAAATGACCCGGATGTATCTTTGGTCTTCCGAGGGAATATTCTCCACTTTTAGCTTCTCTCGTTTATCGTGTGTGGTATCACGCCAACTGTGTGGATAATCGTTTTCGAACCACGTCGTAGGGAGAGAGAAGGTTCCCCCGTTCGTGAATTCCATAAGCTTCAAGGCTCCGTAACTCGCGCTGTCCGTCGCGTAGGTGACAACCTCCTGCGTAGGCTCTTTCAACGTCGCTTCCAGATCCCGCTTAACAAACAAAATCGAATAGGTGACATTCTTGATATCGTCGCCGCCAAGGTCGTTATTTATGCTCATGCCGTTCTCCTTCCTCGTCAAAGTTCTGCTTCCCGCAGGAGCCGATATAGTGGCGGCAGAGCCGGTCGAAACCGGCGCTGCCGGGGTTTTGGGCTGCCCTCCGTTTTGAGGTCCAGCCATTGAAAGTGCTGTTTGAGTTCCACTGAACATCCGCCCCACCGCTTCTACACCTGTCATAAAGATGGTTATGGGCAGATACAACAATTGCAACAGAAACCGATTCACTGGTCGTTTTCCCCTTCTCAAAGACAGTCTTAGACGACTCGGGGCTTCAGCTCCCACCAGAAGGCGGCGATACCGGTCCCCAACTTTGGGCTGGCCGGCCACTGCACGAAGTTGAGCCCGTTCCCGTCCCTGGCATCCACGCCGCTGGATTCCAACTTCCCGGATCAAAAATTCCTAACATGGCATTCACCATTCCCCGCTGCAAATTGTCTCCAGTCCGGAAGATTCTCTGGAGGGACGGTCCCAATTGGCTTACAGCGGTTTGGGTAACAGCATCCAAGGCGTTCGACGTTGGTTGACCGGAGCTTCGTCCTTGAGGCATCAACATGCCAACTGCCTGCTTCATTCCCAACAATGATGCTGCCAAGGAAAAGCTAATAACCGACTTTGTTAGTTCACGCATAGATGAACCCTTTCCGGCACCGGATTCGACAGCACCGTTCTGATCTCATTGCGAAGCCAATACGCTCACAAACATAGACAATTCAATCTTGTAAGTTTGCAAGTCTGTTTTCAGGCTTACAACCTAATTAGACAGGCACGCGAACAGCACTTGCGTTCACCCACATTTCACGCGTTGATGTATCTGAATGACGGCCTCTCTGCTTCTGAATGCAGGCTATAGCAGTTGTCGAAACCCTCTAATGAACGGAAAACACTGCCACGTCGTGGTGCATGGGATCAAATTGATAGAACCGCAACCGGCGGGAAGGCTCGTATTCATAGGTAATCTCGACCTTATATTTCCCGCAGGTGTCGCTGGAGTTGTACCTTCCGCATATGTCTTTCTGGTTCGGCCTATGAGTGGCCGCAGAAATAATTAAGGGTTTTCCGTCCGGCAACAACATGGGAATGTTCATCCACCAGTGCACGCGGCCAAAAGTAAACCACGGGCCAGATCCTCCGGACTCGACCGAAGATTGAAACTGATTCTCCCAGCCTCTGGCGCCGCCGAAATCGACATTTTGATAACCGTGATCAAAATAGTCGCCATTAAGAAGGGTGACCTTTAAAATAGCGCCGCGCGTCTTCCACTTCGGGAAGTCGCTTCGGGTCCCTTCTTTGAACTGTCCATAGATCGTGTTATTCGCGTAGAACAATGTTAGATCCGAATTCTTGTCAACCGGAATGCCGCGAGGCAATTTGTCGCGGTCCCGCCAGTCACTGAAGGCGTCTCTTGCCTGGTTAATACTTAACGCCGCTTTGGCGTAATTTCCCGCCGTAAATGCATCAAGGCCGGCACGAAAGGCCGTCCACATCCTTTTCTCAGGCGCAAGATCGCCGATCATGGCGATGGCCTGTTCCTTAGTCTTGCCGCCAAAAACGTCCTCTTCCCATTGCACCAGCGTCTTGCCATTGGGATTTGGAGGAATTCGCTTGGTTGCATTCTCGGTTACCTGCACGCGTGGAGGATGCGCCCTCCAGCCCCAGTTGTATGTCAGATTGTAATACTTTCCTGGGGCCATCTTGATCTTGAACACTGTACGCGTTCCCTCCTCCATGTTGAAGAAGGTCTGGTCCATGGCCACATGCGGCATAGGAGGCTTGCTGAGAGCGGGGTCGTCAAAATACATCACGAAAGGCGAGAAATCATCATTGCCGCGGCTTAGTACGTCAATGGTATAGGTAATAGTCCAGGGTACATCCGCAACCAACGTTGGGTCGAGAAAGGCAACATCCGATTCAACATGGGTGTCGTACCAGACCTGATGGATGTTGACATTCCCTCCGACCGCTTTTCCATCATAGCCGAGAACTGGGGCTACAGCCCGGACTTTCTCTCTCGCTTTGTAGTGTAGAAGGGGAAGCCCGCTATACAAGCGGTCTGGGATGGGATTTCCCTCGAGAATGTCTATGCCTCGCTGGAAATTCTTTTTAATTGCGGTTGGATCCAGCTTCTTGAACTTACATTGCTTGGGCGTGTTGCAGTCTATTTGGTCAAAGATCTCCAGCAGATCGTCGGTTGGCGATTTAAAAGAGAACGGGACATTGGCGCCGACATCATAGAGCGCAGACCCTGGAACTTGCCGGCAATCTTCGAACTTGGATGAAGCGCACAGCGCCGCTACCACCGGGTTACCATCGTGAAGGTTGTAGGGGATTCTGTCTGTTGAAGGTAGCGTATTGACCATTTCATGGTTATTCCCATCGAAAGCGTTGGTGAAGATGGTCGGTAAAAAATTGGTTCCCGGCGGATTTTGGTATGGATCGCTCTCTGCAAAGCATCCCTGGCCCGTCTTGACCTGCAATACAGTCACGCCATCTTGATCATGTGTGATATTCACTTTCGAAGCTGGAGGGCGCGGTTGCGGGTGAGGATGGCCCGGTGTTGCCGGAGAAGAGGGCAGCATGGGACAAAGATTTTCTGCAGATTGCTGTGCCAGGCATGCTCCAGCAGATAGCACTCCTGTTTGCAAAGCTATGACTATCGATTTTGCAAAAAGGTAAGAGAGTCTCATCACGCCTCCATAAAAATCGCAACTGATCCTGATTTATGCTTCGGCTCCACTATGCTTCCACAACCAGAGGAGGTGGTCCGCCGCGCTTTGGCTGGCCGCTGGGGCGCTCTTCAGGCGTGATCCATGAGAGCCGCTGCGCGATCGCTTCCGGGGTCGTCATCGCCATGACGCCTCCCCAAAGCCCAACAGCTTCGTTGCCGTATCGGATGAGGTGCATGGAACAATCCTGGCCGCCTCCGTAAGTAAATAGTCTTTGCCGCACTATTTTGAGGTTCGCAGAATCACCGCTGAGAAACAACCATCCATCCTTTGCGCCACACTTCTTGGCAAACTCCCGCAAAATTGCGGGCGTATCATGCTCCGGATCAGTAGTGACGGAATACATGAATATGCTATGCCCCAGTTCTTTACCGATCAGCGCCTGCACCCTGACCAGGGTTTCATTGCTGGAGCAGCTACTCTTATCCCGTGTCGACATGCAATTGATCAGCACAATTTTTTGGCGGATCAAGTCGTCATAAAACCGTGCAGCCTGGCCCTGATGGGTGTACATGACTACGTTTGGGATGTATGCTGCGTGTGGGCTGGGCCCAGGTGGAATGCAGTCGACCAAGCGGGTTGTATCCTGATCAGCATTCGCCGCGCCGACAAAAGCCCGAATCAACATCCTTCCTGGATTCAACATCTTTGTTCTCCTGCTTCTAACGTTTCCGCCGGGACTTTGCCGTCTCGTTTGGCCCAACGGGAGGCTTGCATCCAGGCCCCAATGGCCCTTTCGGTGGAACAATGTCCCAGCGGATCATCATCGAGTGATCCTCATGAACTACGTTGTGGCAATGCATCACATAACGGCCATGAAAATCCTTCCAGCGCATGAAAATTTCAATTTCGTCATTGGGAAGCAAAGTCGTGATGTCCCTGCGTGCACCTCCAAAAAACACTGAAAGCGGCTTGCGGTTGGACGGCCACTTGAAGCATCCGCGAGTTGTAATGGCTGGAGCTTCAATTTCCTCAAATTCATAGTGGCGCAAATCTTCAGGATTGCGGCTTTGGATCTCGGTGGCCTTGAACGGCCTGCCGTTTACCTTCATCAGCAGGAATTCGGTGAAATGGGAATGAATGGGGTGTGACCAATTCTTGCCTTCGTTGCGAATGGTCCAGATCTCTGCGCTTCCTTCTTCGATTTCGGCATCGGGGGTGGTAAGACCCGTTGCAGGTTTACCGTTCACCGTCCACATACCGCCTCTATAGTCAAAGGTCCATGTCCGCCGCTGCCTGACTTCGTTCAGGCACACCGCCGGAGCTGGCCGCAGCCTGTTTGGTATGCAACTGTTGTCCTTGGTCGGTTTGTCGGTCACATCGAAGCGCATCATGTCGGCGGGTTCAGTGAGAATTCGGCCCGTAGGTCCTCTGCCACTCAATTGCTCCAGGCGATTTTGCAGGTACAGGCGGTCTCCGGCCTTAAACTGTGAGAAATCAATAATTACGTCCACCCGCTGGGCCACGCTCAGGTAAATGCTTTCCGCCAAGACCGGCCGGCTGAGAAAGTTGCCGTCTCCGGTCAGGATCGTAAATGGATACTTAGTTCTTCCGTCTTCGCCAGCAAGAAATACCTGGTAAAAGCGAGAAGGCCCTCCGTTGAGAATACGGAAGCGATACTTCCTGCGCTCCACTGCCAGTTTGGGCTGGATTTTGCGGTTGACCGTGTACATATCCCCAAGCAGCCCGTCAGTATTCAATTTGTTAAAGACGACCTGCCCGTTTTGGTCAAATCGCACGTCGTGTAAAAGCAGCGGAATGTCGTAATTCCCACTGGGCAACCGAAATGCTCTGGGGTTGGTGTCGTTCTCGTTTCCTGAATCCTCATCATCAAAAAAAAGAAAAAAACCTGCCAGCCCCGCATACACGTTGGGCGCAGTGAAGTCCATCATGTGGTCGTGGTACCACAGAGTGGTCAGCTTTTCCCTTTCGTCACGGCCAAGGGGAAAACAGCAGTAATGATGGTCCCAATAATGTCCAGGACGAATAAAGTCCATTGGATAACCATCACTTTCCGATGCTGTGTGTCCGTTGTGGAGATGAGATGTGGTAAAAGGAATGGCAAAATTCACCTTACCTGTGCCAAGCGCTGGCAGGTTATTGACTCTGCGAACCAGGATCGGTTCACCATAGCGAACGTGGTAGGTCGGCCCCGGTGTAGCTCCGTCAAAGCCCCACGACACGCTTTCTTTCTCATAGGGCGGGTCGGGATGATACTGCCACTCAATTTCCTGCTCTTCAATTTTGTAAAATTTCTTTGGACGAAATTCGTTATAGCGCTGGTGTGCCGAGGGATCTGGGGGAGGATCCAGGTTGGGCACCGGCTGTTTGACTGGCGGAATGTAGAGATCGGCTAAGAATGGCCTTACCTTCGGACTGGGAGCATCCGGCGGCAGCCCGTCCGGTAAACACATGAATTTCAGCCGGCTGTTATCACTCTGGCTTTCTGCTGTTGGCCCGAACAGAGTTGCCGCTCCGGCAGCAAGTCCCATCTTGACAAAATTTCTTCGCTTGATCATCGCCTGTCACGCTCACAAGAATATGCAATTTTGAATGTGGTATTAAATCTTTAGATAGCCAGATTTGTTCCAAGTTGGGACGATTGTCATGATCGCTCAGGAATTAGACAGGAGAGCAGTTGCGTTTTGCGGCGCACCAGGGCCTGATAATTCTGCGGCGTGTCAAGATTGGTATTCGCCGGTCCATCCACTAAGTGGCCGTAGGATCGAACATGGGACAAATGGCAGCTGTTCGGCCACTCTCAAGTGGCACCTCTGGGCATGGCCTACCTGAACGCAAATGACTGAATTTTCTATGTCTATTTAACGAGTTTTAAATGGCAGAAACACCCGTCGATTCCCGCTTTGATGTAGTGATCCTGGGCGCAGGCATTGCCGGCCTGACTCTTGCGCGCCAAGTCCTGATGTATTCCGACAAGAAAATTCTCCTGCTGGAGAAGCGTCCCCACATCCCTCCTGAGCGGCAAAAAGTTGGCGAATCCAACGTCCAGGTGCAGGGCTACTATCTTTCCAAGATCTTGGACATGGAAGAGCATCTGCTTCGGGAACATTTTTTAAAATACAATCTTCGCTTTTACTGGCCGACTCCCGGCAAACCGAACACCAACTATCAACACTACAGCCAGTCGTATATTCGGTTCCTATCTAACGTGTGCAGTTATCAGCTTGATCGCAACAAGATTGAAGGAGAACTGCTGCGGATTAACCAGTTGAACCCGAGGTTTAGTTTTCAACCTGGCGTGTCTGATCTCGATGTGTTGGTGGCGACTGGCTCTTCTCCGCATAAAATCACTTATGCAATCAACGGCGAGAGAACCGAACTTCAGGCTGCCTGGGTGGTGGATACCACCGGACGCGCGAAATATCTCGCTCGCCGGCTCGAGTTGACCAAGGACAATCCTATTCGGCATGGCTCGGTCTTCTTTTGGGTGGACGGATTGCTCAATATCGAGAAGCTGACAGAGCTATCGCACACCGAAAGCCTGCTTCATAAGAACCGCCGCAAACTCGGGCACGTTCCCACATGGCTCGCCACCAATCATTTTTGCGGTGAAGGCTATTGGTTCTGGGTGATTCCGCTCCAGGGCAAGACTAGCCTTGGCCTGGTTTATGACCGCGCCAAGGTAAACGAAGATGAAGTGAACTCGCCGGAAAAGGTGATTAGCTGGGTCTGCAAGCGGCATCCGCTCTTTGGGCGTGATTTATCTAAAATGAAGATCGTGGACGAGGGCATGTATCGCGACTTCTCATACGACTGCAAGCAGACCATCAGCACCGAGCGCTGGGCGCTGGCTGGAGAGGCCGGACGTTTTACCGATCCGCTCTACAGCCCTGGCGGCGACCTGATCGCACTTTACAACACGCTCATTACCGATGCGATTTTAACCAATGAGGAAAGCGTTCTCGCTATCAAGGTACGCCTTTATGAACTTTTGATGTGGGGACTCTATGAAGCTTACGTTCCCAGCTACGCGGTCAGCTATGAAGTGCTGGGAGACCAGGAATGCTTTGTGATGAAGTATGCGTGGGAGTTGACGATCTACTTCACATTCTATGTGTTTCCGTTCATTAACCAATTGTTTACTGAGACCAGTTTTATAGTGCCTTATCTTGACCTCTTTGCCAAGTTGGGCGCTCTGAATAACAGCGTGCAAAATTTCATTACCAGTTACTACCGATGGAAAAAAGAGCAGCCAGTCGCGCCAAGAGAGCCAGATCTGTTTGACTTCACCGGTCTTGAACCTCTGAAAAAGTCGGAAGAGCTTTTCTACAAGGTAGGCCTCTCCGCCCGGGAATGCATCAAGACCTTGCGGCATTCCATGTCGAACATTGAAAATCTTGCTCGATTCATCGCAGTCTATATTTATTCAGTCGTGCTCAATGACGAAGAGCTACTCACCAACAAGCAATTTGTCGAATCAGTGGAGATTACCAACCTCAACTTTGACCCCGAAGTTATGTCCCGGGAGTGCCGCCGCTATCTAGATGGAACGCGCGATCCCAGCCTCATGAAGATGGGTGCCGAATTTATTCGGCAATTCCGAACTTCACGGCCCGATAGCAATTCAAAAAAGACTGTAACTTCAAACATATATGCCGTCGCCGGAAGTGCGGACTAACGTCAACTGCGAGAATGACCTTGAATAATGTTGTTTCCAGAGACAGACTCTATCGAATTCGAATTCCCATGCCCAGCAGCTTGCCCAAAAAGTTGGTGCTCAGAGATGCGGAGCTTTCGAGAAGCAATGCGGCTGCATTCAGCAGCGCGCGGTTCTCTTGCGGCATATCGAGATTGTTGTTGGCTGGGCCGTTGATCACGACGCCATAAGGATCAAAACGCGAGCCGTGGCAGGGACAGTCCCAGCTCTTTTCGGCTGAATTCCAGGAAACAATGCACCCCAAATGCGGACACACCGCGGAGCGGCGGTGATAGGCTCCGGTTTGATCACGGTAGACCGCCAGCTTCATCCATCCACTTTGGACCGTTGCGCCTTGCCCTGGAGCAATCTGGTCGAGAGAAGCGACGTCAGGGTCTTTGACCCAATCGGTCAATTGCGCGCCAACATTGATGTTTTCCCGGGCGAGTTCTGCAAAGGCTCGCAAGGTGATTCTCGACGGATCGTAAAGACCGGCCCAGGGATTATCGCGTCCCATGATGAGGTCGCGCAACAATAGTCCGGCAATCGTTCCGTGCGTCATGCCATGACCGGAGTCTCCCGATGCGATGTAGACATTCTGCCTGCCAAGCGGGTGTTTCCCAATGAAAGCCAGACCATCGATTGGCTCCAAAACCTGGCCTGACCAGCGAAATGCTACAGAATCGAATTTCGGAAATCGTTCCCGCGTCCAGGCTTCGAGGCGTTCAAAGCGCTCCGCGTAATTATCGGCTTGGCCGGTTTTGTGGTCTTCACCTCCAACGATCAGCAAGTCAACGTCTTTGTGCTCTTCGCTCCTCTGCAGGCGAACATAGTGATAAGGGTCAGGAGTGTCCCAGTAGAGAGCGCGCGTGACCTTCCCGCGCGCTACCGGTACTGCAATCGCATAGGTCCGGTAAGGCACGTTGGCAGTGTAGAGTCCATAGGTTTCCGAGATCGGCGCGTTGGTAGCAATTACCACGGCGTTGGCCAGCACCTGGGGGCCGTGGCTGGTTTCAACACGGGCTGGAGCGCCGGCGTGAACATCCTGGGCATGGGTTGAAGTAAAAATCTTGCTTCCGTGCCGCTCGATGCTTTGCGCCAGCGCATAGAGATATTTCAACGGATGGAATTGTCCTTGGCGTGGAAAGCGCAAACAAGGCCCTGTGTCGAAATGCTCAAGGGGCGCCCTTTCGGCCCATTCCACGCTGACACCTGCGCGCCGCGCCGCATTCCATTCCCTTTCCAACTCATCCAGGCTTTCCATAGGGGGAACGAAGAGAAAACCATCAAGCCTGGTGAAATCGCACGAAATGTTTTCATCCCGGATGATGGCTTCAATCGTATCGATGGCGGCGGTGTGGCTGTGAGCTGCCAGTTGCGCGCCGGCTCTACCATGCAGGCGCTCGAGTTCATAGTAACGGTCGTCGAGGGCATTGGAGAGATGCGCAGTGGTGCGGCCGGTCTCTCCGCCACCGATATCACCATCGTCGAGCACGATCACCGATTTGCCTTCGCGGGCTAGCAGATAAGCGGCCGTGAGTCCGGCAATTCCGGCACCTATCACGCACACATCAGCGCTGGTATCCGTCTGCAAAGAAGAGGCGCGAGACGTGCTCTTCGAATCTTCTTCCCAAATACTTGCATTTTTTCCCTGCATACTCCCCTGCCATCGCTCACGTCATCGACCACAAAATCTGCCTCTTAAAAGACAATTGAGCTGGGCATGTTTGCAAGAGTTGTTTGTCTATGCCGTTGAGAAAACAAACTTTAGTTCGGCTTTGCGGCTTTGCGATCTACGTTGGCCGGGAGCAATTTAGAATGGAACTGCTAAAAGACACCATGCGCGTCGAATCCATTACGTCTTTGCCTGCGTCAGGAATCGTAGAGTTGATTCGTCAACGAAAACTTTCCCCCGTAGAAGTGATGGATGCGCATCTGCTGCGAATCGAACAACTCAATCCCAGGATCAATGCGTTCGTTTGCGTCGATGGCGAACGCGCGCAATTAGAGGCAAAGAGAGCCGAGGCCGCTTTGATGCGCGGAGCTGAAGGAAAGCCCTTGCTGGGAGTGCCAATCACAATTAAAGCGTGCATCGATGTACAAGGACTAACGTGCGAGGCGGGGAGCCGGCTGCGCGGCGGATTTGTAGCTGACCGGGATGCCACGCTGGTGGCGCGGCTCAAGAATGCCGGCGCGATTGTGATCGGCAACACCACCACGCCGGAGTTCTTGATGGCCTATCACACGGAGAATGTTTTGCACGGCCGCACCAACAATCCCTGGGACCTCACGCGCACGCCCGGCGGGTCAAGCGGTGGAGAGGCGGCAGCCATTGCTTGCGGCATGTCGGCTGCAGGAATTGGCAGTGATGGTGGAGGATCGATTCGTGTACCAGCGCATTTCTGCGGCATCTGCGGACTCAAGCCAACGCCAGGACGAATTCCAGCGACTGGCCACTACCCTCCCTGCGGCGGGCCTTTTTCGCTGATCGGTGTTGTTGGCCCCATGGCCCGGACAATCGAAGATCTGCAACTGTTGCTTGCAGTCACCGCCGGGTATGATCACGGAGACCCCGCATCTGCTCCCGTTCCACTGGGGACCACGGATGAGTTGCAAGCGAAAAAGCTGCGCATCGGTTACTACGAAGAAGATGGGTACAGCTCTCCCACTGAGGAGACTCGTGCGGCGATTCGCAGCGCCGCACGAGCTTTGCAACAAGCGGGGTTCGAAGTGGAGGCATTTCGTCCCCAGGCACTGGACCAAGCTCGCGAGCTGTGGTCCGTTCTTTTCGTAGATGCCAGCGCCATGGTTTTGAAGCCAATGGTTGAAGGACGAGAGGGTGACATCAGCAATAACATGAAAGAGTTTCTCGCTCTCGCCGCGAAGCGGCCTTCCCTGACCGGAGATCGCCTGCTCCACACTTTACTCGAGCGCGATCGTCTCCGCTTTGATGTGCTAGCTCAAATGGAGCAATTCCCTATCTTGCTTTCACCTGTCTGTTCCACACCGGCCTTCCCTCACGAGGATGGCGGCTGGGGGGCGGCACGTGCCGCCGATTATCTTCGCACCATGACCTATTCCCAGCATTACAACCTGCTCGGTAATCCAGCGGCGGTTGTTCCTATAGGAAAATCGCCTGAAGGCCTCCCCATCGGAGTGCAGATCATTGGCCGCCCGTATAAGGAAGATGAAGTGCTTGCGGTAGCGTCGGTCCTCGATCGTCAATTCGGATGGCTGGAACCTCCCGTGGCGTGAAATCCTGCAAATTTTCATGCGGTGATTGTCTCTTCCGAAAGAGATAGCTCTATTCAGAGGCACATTCGAGCATGGCTTTTCCCGGAGTCTCGTAAATGCTTAAGAGAATCAATCTGACTTTCCGCCGATTCGTCGTCGCTCAAGTAACCATCCTGTTCTTCTCCGCAGTCTACCTTTACGCTTTTCCCGCACCAACTCTGTTCTATGCGGGTGTGGTTTTGGTTCATGCGGGGACCGGGTTGATTGCCGCACTTTGTTTATTGAGATTTTGCTTTCGCTACCTGAAAGGTTTAACCCTAAGCCACAAGCTCGGATGGCTTCTGCTCACGCTGGGAGCGTTGATCGGCGTCGCACTGATTTATCTTGGAACCACGCGGCCCGAGATCAAGTGGATGTATTTGCATATTGCTCTCTCTGTTGTCGCGCTGATACTGCTAGCGGCGAATGGCATAGCTAACTACATTTCTCCTACGATTGCGAATCGATCGCTGCGCCGGGCGGGCTTCGTAGTTTTTAGCTTAATGGCGGTGGCGCTTGCATATTCCTCATGGTCGTTGCGCGATGGACGCTGGAAGTCAAGTCACGTAATCAAAAATCCCTCGATCGCTCCACTCGCTATGGATAACGAGGGCGATGGCCCAAAAGGTCCATTTTTTCCCAGCTCGGCCCAAGTGGTTAGCGGCGGTCATATTCCCAGCAAATTTTTCATGGAATCCGATAGCTGCAAGCGCTGCCACGCTGACATTTACAACCAGTGGTCCAGTTCAGTCCATCATTTCTCTTCCTTTAACAACCAGTGGTACCGGAAGAGCATTGAATACATGCAGGAGGTTGCCGGCACCCAGCCTTCCAAATGGTGCGGCGGCTGCCACGATCCGGCAGTTCTTTACAGCGGCTTGATGGATACTCCCATCAAGCAGATCGTCCACCGGCCTGAAGCGCAAGCCGGACTTGGCTGCATGATGTGCCATTCGATCGTGCAGGTAAAAAGCACGATGGGCCAAGGCGATTTTTACCTGGAATATCCCAAAATGCACGAACTGGCCGCCAGCAAGAATCCGGTCGTGCGCGCGGTACATGATTTCCTGACGTATCTGAACCCGGAGCCGCACCGGCGAGCTTTCATTAAGCCATTCATGAGAACTCAAACCGCCGAGTTCTGCTCAAGCTGCCACAAGGTGCATCTTGATGTTCCAGTGAACAACTATCGCTGGTTCCGCGGATTCAACGAATACGACAATTGGCAGGCCAGCGGAGTTTCCGGTTTTGGCGCTCGTTCTTTCTACTATCCGCCTAAGTCGCAGCAATGTGCCGACTGCCACATGCCGTTGCAGCATTCCCAGGATGCCGGCAACATCGCCGGAATGATCCACTCGCACCGCTTCCCTGCTGCCAATACGGCTGTGCCCGTGGTCAACCAGGATTCCGAGCAACTGAAAATCACACAAGACTTCCTCAAGAATAAAGCCGTCAGCGTCGATATCTTCGCGATCACTCCTGCCCGTCCAATCACCAAGAATGCGAGTATGGCGCAGACCGACTTCGCTACAACATTTGGTGTTGGCGAAGAAGCTGAAACCAAGATCGCCGCCGGTGGCGGAGAAGCTTTGCCG
Source organism: Candidatus Angelobacter sp. (assembly GCA_035939495.1). Classification (GTDB taxonomy): domain Bacteria; phylum Acidobacteriota; class Terriglobia; order Terriglobales; family Acidobacteriaceae; genus Angelobacter. The sequence goes on from DASZFU010000010.1 coordinate 57,465, forward strand.
GTCACTGCGCCGCTGAACCATGTGCAGGCGGTGGTCCGGCGGGGAGACACCGTGCGCGTTGACGTAGTGGCCCGCACTCGCAGCGTTGGACACTTCTTTCCCGGTGGCACGGTGGACGCATATGACACCTGGCTGGAATTGAAGGCGACCGACGATCGCGGTCAAACCATCTTCTGGAGCGGTCAGGTGGAAGACGAAGGCAAAGGGCCGGTAGAAAAAGGAGCGCATTTCTATCGTGCCTTGCAAGTGGATGCTCATGGTCATCCAATCAACAAGCGGAATGCTTGGGCCAGCCGTGCGGTGATTTATGTACGTCTTATTCCTCCTGGCGCGGCGGATACTGTCCACTACCGGCTGGCAATCCCCAAGAATGCCGGCAACACGATCAAGCTCCACGCGCGCATGTGTTATCGCAAGTTTGCATGGTGGAATACCCAGTTCTCGTTCGCCGGAATACCCGATCCAACCCAACCCAATGCAGAGGTCACCCGCAGCTTCGACGACCGCCGCATGGTCTTTACCGGCAGCACCGAAGATGTCTCGGCCAAAGAGAAGCGCATTCCCGATCTCCCTATCGTGGCGATGGCCGAGGATGAAGTTACGTTACAGGTGATAGCCGAAAAGGCGCCTGCTCCCGCGCCCCGAGTCGACCTGCAGCCCAAAGAGTGGACGCGGTGGAACGACTACGGCATCGGCCTATTGTTGCAGGGTGATTTGAAAAATGCTCAGGCGGCATTCGAGAAAATTACCCAGATCGACCCTAAAAACCCCGATGGCTGGGTCAACATCGGACGGGCCGCAATCCAGGAAGGCGATATGGAACGCGCGCGCACCGTGCTGAAGCAGGCGCTTGCTTTGAAGCCGGACCTTGCGCGCGCCAACTTTTTCTACGCCAAGGTGCTGCGCAACGACGGAGATTACGACGGCGCGCTGGCTCATCTGCGCATGGTTATCTCGCAATATCCAAAAGATCGCGTTGCTCTCAATGATCTGGGACGCGTTCTGTTCCTGAAGCGGCAATACCAGGATGCGATCCAACAACTAAAAGCGGTTCTCGCCATCGACCCAGAAGATTTGCAGGCGAATTACAACCTGATGCTCTGCTACAACGGCGTGGGCGACGGAAAACAGGCTCATGAGTATGAGCTGCGTTATCTGCGATTCAAGGCAGACGAAGCTGCACAGGCCCTGACAGGCTCGTACCGCATCCTGAATCCCGAAGATAATCAGGAGCGCCAGGCCATCCACGAGCACGGATCGGCGCGGCCTGCAGTGGGCGTTGCCTCCATCGGAGCAGGCCGGCAGAAACCTGCAAACAAGCAAAACGTTGCGGTTCAAAACCGGAACAAAAAGGTTGCAGCCCATTTTGAGAAAGACTCCGGCGCGATGAGCCGCTGACACATGCGCACCAATCAGGCCGAATGAATCCTGTGAAGTGGAAAAGCACCGATGCCAAATGCAATTCAACTAAAAAGTGGACCGGCCCGCATGGTATGCATGAAGTGCCATACCGTCCAGGATTCTTCTGCAACGATCAAGAATGAACCCGTTTGCGCCAAAGGACACCAGTTACGAACGCTCGCCTATTTGCAACTGTGGTCGAAGCTCATGTCTCCGTTCGGATTCGTCGCAAATTTAGGTACAATCTTGTTGCCGTTGTTGTTGGCAAGCCGGTTCGGAAATAGCCAACAGGTCGAATTCATATTTTGGGCCATCTATGGATCAAGCATCGTTTCAGGTTTGATCGGTTTCATGAAATCACGGTTACTTTATGAACGTTCTAGATCTGGGGGTATCTTTTTTAGCGAGTCACGCCTGCGCTTTTATGAAGGCTGGCTTTGTTCCGCGACAATGATATTGACTTTGTTGATTTTCGGCTTTGCTGTCGAAACCTTTGCTCGCAATCACCCTTTCATCATGCAGGGCTAGGGCAGGACATATTTTTTGCGAGCGGCTTGATTTCCAGCAAATTCTCCCAAAGGCATTGTCTAAGTTGTCGATGGTTTCGTCCTTCCCGATCCTGGCGCCGGAATAACTTGAATTGAGGATTTGCCATGAACAGGTCTTATCCACGTCTTTTTCTTGGGAGTGTTCTTTTCTTACTCAGTCTCCACCAGGTATTTGCGCAACAGCAGGTCTCTGCTGTCGTCAGTGGTTCTGCGCCGGTGTCATCGGATAAGCAACCAGATCCTGCGCCGCCCGCGCCGGCAACTCCCAAAACGCCTTCAGATATGTTGAATTCCCATCTGCCTTCATGGCTGCGCTTTAGCGGCGAAATTCGGCTGCGCGGAGCGGGCATTCTGGGTGACTTCTTCAAGCCAGATTCGAACGATGCCTACATGCTCAGCCGCCTTCGCCTGAACATGCAGGTGAAAGCCAGCCCGTGGCTAAGTTTCAATTTCCAGGCACAGGATGCGCACGTAATCGGCTCAAGCCAGACGGGATCGCTGCCCCCTCTGCAGCAGGATACGCTCGACCTGCGCCTCGCCTACGTTGAATTCGGCCAGGAAAATAAAACGCCAGTTCGAGTGCGTATAGGCAGACAGGAGCTGGCATTCGGTGAAGAGCGTCTTATTGGTCCGGCAAATTGGCTCAATACTCCGCGCAGCTTTGATGCTCTCTCAGGCACATTTCGCACCGCAGGGGTCCGATTGGACGCCTTTACCGCCTCGGTAGTGAAAATCCACGACGGACAATTCAACGAAAACACGCCCGGCAACTATATATCCGGTTTATACACCTCGTTCTCAAAGCTGATTCCTCAAGCGGCTCTGGAACCATATTTTTTCTGGCGCCGGCAATCCGGGTTGACGACGGAGACACATACACGCGGCATCTCTGACTTCGGCACCGTGGGATTTCGTTGGGCCGGCAAAACCAAATTGGACATCCATTACGCTGCAGAAATGGCGAAGCAGGCAGGCTCATTAGGATCAGATACGATCAGCGCCTGGGCGGGCCATTGGCTTCTGGGATACACGCTCGCAGGCAAAACTCTCACGCCACGTCTCTTCGCCGAATACAATTATGCTTCGGGAGATAAAAACCCAACCGATGGCAAGCGCGGAACTTTCGATCAGCTTTTCCCTTCGGCTCATGATCTTTACGGCCTCACCGATCAGATAGGCTGGAAAAACATCCGCCACCTGCGGACAGGTGTAGAAGTCAAACCTCGAACAAACTGGAGCTTCACCACCAAATACAGCAGTTATTGGCTTGCCGATCCGCATGATGCTCTTTATAACAGCGCCAGCATAGTTATTGCTAAATCCCCAGCCGGACGCGCCGGTGTTTACGTGGGACAAGAGTTGGATTTTGTCAGTTCCATCAAGTACAAACTGGGACCAGTACTTTCTGGCGGATTCGGTCATCTTTTTCCCGGCACTTTTCTGAAGGCCACTACTCCGGGGCGTGGGTATAACTTCCCGTATTTGTCTGTCTTGTATGTTTTTTAGTGGCAACCATGAATGGGTTATGAGATAAACAAGTTTAAAACTGTGTAAAGGTAATCTTCTGGACGTCTAAATAGACGATAGGACCAAGATTTTGAGATTCTGACACCAAAGATGCATGGCCAATCGGCCATCCCCTACCGGCATCTTTTAGCGCGAATCCGCGTCACGGATAATGGCGAAGCACTTGCATAAAATAAATCGCGCCATGCTCCTCCCCTATCCCGGCACTATTCTCCTCCGGGAGCATCGATACCTGGAGAACCGCAAATTGGGTTCCTGTGAGTCCCGAAGGGTTGCGAGCTGACCGAGAATAGAGGTCAAGATGGAATCTGCAACCTACACCCGGCGAAGCGGACGGATTGCGAGACGCATACCGATCACTTTGCGTTGGCAGCCGCCAGGTTGCGACGTCCAGGACGATCCTGCGGAAACTGCCCTGCTGAGCCAACACGGCTGCTCCGTCGTTTGTCAGAACCGCTTGAAAGGTGGACGCGAGATATTCGTCATGTACCCACAACGTGGCAAGAGCATTCGAGCGCGCGTGGTCTATCGGGAACTCAAAGTCGGCAGCGCGAATGTCAGCTTAGCGCTCGAGTTTCTCGGCAACGACAATTTTTGGGAAATCGAGTTCCCCCCAGCGCCATCTTTCTCCGGATTGAAACAAAAGAACAATCGGAACTGAGGATTGAGCCAATATCTGGTTCATACCAGTAAACCAAAAGAAGCATCAATGTGAATCTCCCCCGTGTGCGGAGAGAAAGGTGACCAAGATACAGGCTATGTCAACTGGGGTGCAATCACGTAGTCGATCTCCTCGCTTTAGAGTCCCAAATAATGAGCAGGCAATTATTTCAATCGGGGCTGAAAGGTTGTCCACGATCCTTAACTGTCTATCCATGACTGGCGGTAGGATTCGTGCATCAAGGCGATTTGCTTCTGGCACATTCGCCGATATTGAGGTGAAGACAGTTTCAGGTAAGTTCACGGCTGCCATCGAACTGTTGGGCATTTCCCCAGGAAATACCCAAGCTTTTCGCTTCGTACAAATGGAGCAGGGGGACCGTGGCCGACTAGAAAACGCACTAAAGAAGATGCGGGCGCAAGGTTTTGGTGAGAAACAGCCGACGACTTTGGATCGCTTGCTCAAAGTCGCTAGAGGGTTTTTGGCCGTAAGAGTGAAATGATGCGCAGGTCGTCGCTCGCCTGCTGGCACTTCATTTCGCATCCAGAAGCACAGCGATTCCGTAGACTCCAAGCTCAAGGCTTGTAGCTTGGGATCCATCGAGGACAGATTTCATGGGTCGCGGAAGCGCGATCTTCTGTTTCTGCTGGGCGAAGTTGATCAGAACAAAAACCTGCGTATCTTCGCCGATCCTCCGGTTCACCTCGATCCCATCCGGCACAACTCCAAAAGCAGCGTGGACGCCGGTTCGTTGTGTCATCCAGCCGGCTGCGGCAGCCATGAGCTTGTCATCCAGAATTGCGCCAATGTAGGTGATACGACCTTTCCCATAAGAGCGCGTCAGCACCGCCGGCTGCCCGTCAAGCCATCCATTGCTGGCGCCGTAACGTAAGAGTACCTCGGTATCCGGGGCCGCTTGCTTGAGTTGTTCAGCCCATACGGAAGCCTCTCCGCCGCCCCACGTTCCCGTAATGGGAACATTCTTTTCGAGCGCATAATATTGCTCAACGCGTCCACCCAGCGCCTCAACAAGGAAACCAGGTTGCCGCTGGGGAAGCAATGCGTTGTATTCATCTTTCATACCGGAGCGCGGACCTAATACCAGATGACCGCCATTTTTGATGTATTCAGTCAACCGCTTTGCCAAGGCTTCCGGAAGCACGTTCAAATTCGTTGCAACTACCAGTTTGTATCCGGTCAACGGTGCGTATGGTCCAATTACATCGAGGGACTGGGTAATCTTTCGCAAAGCACGATAGTAGCCTAAGGTGACCGTAGAGGCGTTGTACTGGTTGGTGTGCTTCTGAAACTCAAGCGCCCAACGGCTGTCGTAGTCATTCAGGATCGCGACCTCAGAAACCACTCGTGTGCCTCGAAATGCGCTCTGTGCCTGTTCAAATTCACCGGCGGTGCGTGCTACTTCATCCAGCAGCGGCACCGGCTCTCCGTCGGGCCCTACCAGCGTGCCGTGCAGTTCTTCCTGCCCGTTGAGCGCGCTGCGCCATTGCCAGTAGTTCACATCGTCGGCGCCGTGGCCAATGGCGTGCCAAGCCATAGCCCGCACCTCGCCCTTGTTCAAGAAGTTGTTAGTCCCTGCCCAGTTGACCGCGCCGGGCTGGGTCTCCATCACCCAGAAATTCTGGCCCTTCATGCCTCGCATGCCATCGTGGCTCATGCCATTGGCAAACGGATCGAGATGTCCGCTGCCCACGTAGTCATCCCAGGAGACCAGAGTGAGGGGCAAGCTCATCGAATAGTGGTCAACGCCGTCCCACCCGATGCCCATGAAATTGCCGGTCGTGAACTGGCGAGTGTCCGCGTGTCCACGTATTACGTCGATTTGGTTCTGCTGGTACCGGGCCCACGCATAAGAGACAAACCGCTTCCACTCCAGCATGAGCGCAGGATTGTGCGCGCCCACTGGTATGGGGATCTCGCTCCAATCATCATAAGCCTGGCTCCAGTAGGCGGTTGCCCAATGTTGGTTTAATGCATCCAGCGCTTTGTATTTTGCCTTGAGCCAATCCTGAAATTGCCGTTTGGTCTCGTCGTCATAGGACATGAGGGCATAGCCATATTCATTGTCGATCTGCCAGCCCACAACGTTAGGATCATGTCCGAACCGTTTGGCCATCTCCTCCACAATCCGCCGGCACAGGTAGAGGTATTTTGGCGAAGTGACAGAACCATGAGCGCGGTTCCCATGGGCCACTCGCTGTCCATTCGGTTCCATGCGCAACGTTTCTGGATATTTGTGAGTGAGCCATGCCGGAGGCGTTGCCGTGGGCGTGCCCAGGACTACCGCGATATGATGCCTCTCCAGCAGGCGAATGGCGCGCTCGATCCAGCTAAAATCGAAGCGGCCCTCAGATGGCTCCATCGAACTCCACGCAAATTCTGCAATGCGGACTACATGCAGGTGGGAGGCCTCCATCAAGCTGACATCTTTCTTCCATACCGGTTCTGGCCACTGCTCGGGATACCAGTCAGTTCCCATCAGGATTGCGTTGTGTCCAGGGAGTTGGGAAGGAATGTTCTGGGGGAGGGATGTATGTTGACGTGGTTGGCCGGCCAGGCCGAGCGCAGCTAGTAGAAATACCAGGCGGAGGTAGCCAGTAGAAGTTTTCGACATCTTGGTGTCCTCTTGCTCCGGCCGACTACGGGCTGACATTCAGTCGATGTCCAGAGTACTGCACAATCTTGTTAGCATTCGTGGTCGAATTGACTCCTGTGCCGTGGTCCTTGCCCACGAATACCACGTGGAAAGTCCTTGATTCCTGCATCCCCGGAAACTTCCCATGGCGGTCGTCTATAGTCAGAACGCGGTTTTTATCATCCCAATGCAGCGGAATCGTCGCGTACACCCCTCTTTCGTAGCTATAGGTGTCACCTTGGTCTTCGTAAAGGTCAAAGTCTCCGTCTGCTCCACGATAGATACGCAGCTCAATTGGGCCGCTCAGATCCTGAGCAGCAAATTCAACATCCGGACCGAGCGGCACAATAGACCCGGCCCGGACGAAGAGGGGGAGCTTGTCGAGAAGAGCAGCGGCGTCAATGGTGCGGTGTCCGTTCACCGTCTCGCCAGTCCAGAAGTCATACCACTTTGCTTCGGGCAGATAGAGATGTCGGCTGGCCGCGGCAGGCTCGGTGACTGGGGCCACCAAAATTGCAGGACCGAACAAATATTCATCCCCGATATTTTGCGCACGGAGATCGGTGCGAAAATCCATGACCAGCGGCCGCATCAGCGTGTATCCTTCGCTCGTCACCTTCCATGCCACTGAGTATATGTACGGGAGCAGACGATAGCGCAGACGATCGTAGGCAATCAGAATTTTCTGCGCTTCGGGTCCATAGGACCAGATCTCGTTTTGATTGGTGGTGCGCGTGCCATGGGCGCGGAAAACCGGAGAGAACGCGCCGAACTCAAACCAGCGCACATAGAGCTCGCGATAGGCAGGATCTTCCGGATTTGCGGAGACAAAGCCTCCAATGTCGGTTGTCCAGTAGGGAATGCCGGAGACGGATAAGTTCAATCCCGCGGGGATCTGGCGTCGAAAACTTTCCCAATTCGGGTCAACATCGCCCGACCACACAGCCGCGGCATTGCGTTGCACACCAGCATATCCAGAACGCGAGAGAATGAACACCCGCTTCTGATCCGATTCGCTTCGCTGGCCCTGATATACAGCGGAAGTTGTTGCTACTGGATATTCATTCACGTAACGCGCGCCGTTACCGAGCGCCACTTTGTTAGTAACCAGGATACTCGTCTCCCGGCCTTCTGTTTCCGGCTCGGTGGTATCCAACCACCAGGCATCCAGGCCGATCTTAAAGAGAGCATCATTCATGAGCTTCCAGTAATACTTACGCGCCTCGGGATTGAACGCGTCATAGAGTGCCTGTCCGGGGGGATGGAAACTTTGTACTTTGGTCCTGTCGACGAAGAATCCGCGACGGTCCATATCTTCATAGACGTGCGAGCCAGGCCGAAAAAACGGCCAGACAGAGATCATCAGGTGAACGCTGTTCTTATGAAGATCCTCGACCATTCCTTTAGGGTCGGGATAATTCTTGTTGAATACCGGCTCTCCCATGATGTTCCACCAGAACCAGTCCTGCACAATGTTGTCCAGCGGAATATGCAGTTCGCGATAGCGGTGCGCGATACTGAGAATTTCCTGCTGCGAGTCATAACGGTTCTTGCATTGCCAATATCCGTAAGCCCATTTTCCGAAAAGAGGCGCGGCTCCTGTCAGCTCGCGGTACGCGGCAATGATCTTGTCGAACTCTGGACCATAGAGGAAGTAGTAGTCCACAGCATCGGCGACCTCCGCACTCAGATAGAAAGCATGGACAAAACGATTATTGAAGTGACTCCGCGATCCGCTGTTCCAAAAAATTCCGTAACCGTTGCTCGAAAGCACAATGGGAACCGCGATATTTGTATTGTCCTGGGATATGTCTACAGATTCGCCGCGATAGTTCCACACTCCGGCCTGGTGCTGGCCAAGCCCATAGAATGCCTCTTGCGTATCCCACATATTGACGAAACGCTCGGCATGTAGGGTCTTTTCGCCGTTGACCTCGACCGGGGTCAGGGTGCGGGTCTCTTCCTGCGCGAGCTTTCGTCCCATGGAATCTTGAAAGACCAAAGAGCTGTTGGCGCGGTCGATCAGAATTCGAAGCTTCGCGGTTGAGAGCATCACGACCTTCGAATCTGAAGTGTTCAGCGTGAAGTCCGCTTTTGGCCAATTGGATTTCACGATCATGAAATCCGGGCGTTGCGGAAGAGTAGCTTCCAGCGAATAGGTAATGCGAACGATCGAGTCTGTACAAACCTGCAGCCGCAGATAACCGGTTTCCAGACGTATCTCTGCGCCATCAGGTAATTGCTCGACGTTCTTGACGGGATTTAGAGGTATCCACTGGGCGTCGGCTGCGCTTACGGAGGCCAAGACCAAAAGCAAGACACCCAAGGTAAGACGTATTGGCATTTCCCTCTGTCCCAGTTCAAAGAAGAATAATTTCCGTAAACGTTTACGCTCACGGACATCGCACTTTCGCATTTTCCCAATGCATTTGTCAAAGAACCTAAGAAAGAAAATCCACCATTCCGATGCAGCAACTTACGAAGACAGGCCACATTTAATTAGTAAATATCAATTAACATCAGCTCCATTTGTTCGAGTGTTAAGACCAAAAAGGTGGTCAGAGGGTGGTTAAAAGGTACCAACCAGGGGGGTGGGGGAGGCTAGATAGATTGAAGTCTTCTAATCTTATGATTCGACGAATAGCCCCCGCCAATCTGTAAAAACGAGCCACGGAATTTAATGTCCCCCCGTCAATAGCAATGCAGTAGATAAGCGATCTTTTAGATCTCTCCAAAGCGAATACTATACGAATATTTGTAGTCTGTCAAACGCACGGTTTTAAGTTGAACGGTTTTAAGTATTTTAAGTAATGGGGTCAGGTAAGACCGGTAATCCTGAAAACAACGGCATGGTCACAGGGCTTTTCGCGTGGCATGGAAATCTGAAGTCCCGCACGTCCTGGTTCCATTGCAACGGAGACCCGTATCCAAGAAGCTCCACTTTGCCAATCTTCCCGATGCCCAGAGCATCGCCAAGAGCCAGGGGCGAAATCAGGGCTCTTGGTTGAGGCCGACCCATCACAAAGGCATAAAGAGTTTTCCCTTTGGTTGTGAAGCGGACATCATCTGCCGTGAGGTCCTGGCGTTTGTCTTCGTTGAAACTGGCGTTCGGCGACGCATTCAACTTCGTGACTGGCCCGTCGCCAAAAATTTTCCAGGGACGAGTCGCGAAGACGGCTTCGCCGTTGACCGCCATCCACTTCCTGATCTCTTCCAGGATTGATAATTCCTGCTCGTCCAACATGCCGCTATTGGGCAATGGAAAATTCAGGAGCAGGTTGCCGTTGCGGCTCACGATGTCCACGAGTAGATCGATGATTCTCTTGGGCGTCTTATAGGTTATTCCCCGCAGGTAATGCCAGTTGCCGATGCAGGTATCGGTCTGCCAGGGTTCCGGCCAAATTCTGTCAACCAGGCCGCGCTCATGGTCCAGCACGCATGTACCTTTGGCAGAATCTTCCGGACGCTTGCTGGTGAACACTGCCTGCGTACGTCCGCCGTGCCGCCTCGCGCTCAGGTTGTAGAGATGAGCGACCATGCGCAGCCCATGCTCCTCAAAAGGAATATGCCCATCGGCATAAAGCAGGTCCGGCTGGTGCTGATCCACGAGATCCTTAATGCGCAGAAACCAATGCTCCTTCCAGGATTCCGGAATACCATCCTCATTCCAATCCAGCTTGTCGGAAAGAAGATTGGGGTCCATATAGGAGTGGTAAAGGTCGGCGCTTTGCGGGTCAACTCCGTCGTAGGGCACTCCGACCATCGGGCCTTCTTTGTCGGCCAGATGGCTTACCGCAAACCATTTGTAGCTGATCCAGAGATGGTCGCTCACTCCGAAGCGCAATCCATGTTTGTGCGCCGCCCTGCGAAACGCACCCACAATGTCTCTCTTAGGTCCCATCTTTACGGCGTTCCATCGGGTGTGCCGGGAATTCCAGAGATCGAAATTATCGTGATGCACACCCATGCTCATGAAGTATTGCGCGCCGGCTTGCTTGTAAAGTCCCACAAGATGGTCCGGATCAAACCTGTCACCCTTCCATGTTGAAATGATGTCCTTAAAGCCATATTTCGAGGGATGCCCGTAGTCTTGCAGATGGCGTTTGTATTGCCATTCGCTTTGGATGTACATATTGCGCGCGTACCAGTCCCCAGTTTCGGCGGCCGACTGCGGCCCCCAATGCGCCCAGATCCCAAACTTGGCGTCACGAAACCACAGTGGAGTTTCGTAGGTCTGAAGCGAGTCGCGCGTGCCTTGGAAGGGCCCCTCCTCAATTCTCTCCACAGTTCCCTTTGCACTCTGGAAGTCTGCAAATGCGGGTCTGGTTTTGAAAGCAGGCAAACCCATGGCCAGGATTTTTAAGGCAGTTCGTCTTGTGATCATTTAGGTCTTCGTATCTACGTGGACCCGCCAACAGCAGCCGAGTATAAATAAACAAAAGCCATACTGTAAACGTTTACGTAATCAGGATTGCTGCTGACCTGGCCTCTGCGGTGAGGTTTTGGTTTGCTTGGGGTTGGTTGTGAAGCAGGAAAGCCACTCAGGCGTTCTGGATCTGCGTCCGGTAGTTGGGGCTTGATTCAAAAGAAACTCGCTTCAAAAAGAAATCCAGATTGCCTCTCATGACCAAGTGCGGCGCCAACGTTACCTGAAATGACGGACAATCGCCCTCCACAAGAAATTCATGTAGCACTCGAAAGGCCATGAGACCTTGTGTGCGGGGCCGTTGATAAATGGTTGCCGTGACTGCGCCTGACCGGATTTCATCTACCAGCGCCGGAAAGAGGTCGGTGGTGACAATCGCGAGGCGGTCCAGCATGCCTGCATCGCGCGCCGCACGAAGCGCTGGAATGGAGGCTTCCGTCGTGATGTAAATACCTGCCAGATCCGGGTTATCGCGAAACAGCTTCTGGCATTTCTCATAGGCTTCCGACTCAATATCATGGTCTTCAACCGGCGCCTGCAGATTCATGGCCGGGTAAAGCGACGCAAGCGTATTCTTAAATGCCTTCACTTTCTCGGCGTGCTCGGTGATGGCCAGGTCGCTGAGTGTGACGGCGACCTTTCCCTGTCCCTTGAGAATTCTTCCAAGCAGGTCGGCGGCCAGCGATCCGCTCGCCATGGTGTCAATCGAAACCACTGCCAGTCTCCCGGTACCCGGCGCATCGGTGGCCACGCAAACCACTGGCGTCCGCGAACGCGAAGCCATGCGCATCGAGCGGCGCAGGTCACCAGGGCGGCTGGGAAACAGGATGATCCCGTTCACTTTAGCTTCCAGGGCTGCCTCAAACGCCTCCTTTTCTCCATCTCCAATTCCTGGGTACGTGCGATATTCGACATCTATTTTCATTCCAGAGGACTTGGCTGCGGCTTCAATACCGGCCCTGACCTCGTCCCAAAATGAAGTCGTGCCCTTTAGGGTATTGACTGAGATCCGGAGGTGTCTCTTCTGCGACAAATAGCGCGCCGCCAGGTTCGGACGGTAGCCGAGCGTCTTCGCCATCTGCAGCACCTTGGTTTTTGTCATGGGGCTGACACCAGGATGATCATGCAGTGCGCGATGTACCGTACCAATCGAGACTCCCAGGGAGTCGGCAATATCGAACAGTGTGATGTTGTTCTTCATTCAGATGTGTCTTGTACAAAAACCCATAGAAGACTATACCGAAATCCCCATGAATGTCCGTAGCCACGCGCACCCATCCCATCCCAGAACCCGTCCGAAAATTAAAACCGTTTTAGGGCGATTTAACCCTTGACATGCACTCGTGCCGGGGAGTAAAAACTCTCCCTATCATATGTAATCGTTTACGGTAATCACTTAAACCATATCGTTTTGGTTAGTAATTTTAGTTAATTAACATTGTAAACGTTAACGGTTATTGCGGCATTTCAAAGAACCGCTCTGATCAGGACGCCTCATTCGTGGAGGAATCATACCAATGAAGCAACAGCACAGACGTCATGACCTTGGGACCATGGGTCAATTCAAAACGATCGCAGCTTCTTTGTTATTGGCTGCTCTCTTCCTGGCATCGGCCCACGCCCAAACAACAGGAAGCGTGGCCGGCACGGTGGAAGACCAGTCCGGAGCAGTGGTCCCTAAAGCCAAGATCACCTTGAAAAATCAGTCTTCCGGTGATCTTCGACAGTCTGTAAGCAACGGTTCGGGCTATTTTTCATTTGCCAGCGTTCTGCCGGGCACCTATGACTTGTCCATCGAATCTCAAGGGTTCAAGATTTGGGAGTCCAAAGGCATCCATATCGATCCAGGCGATGAGCGCAATGTCCGTAATATTCTGTTGGCTGTGGGCGCTCCCAATGAAACCGTCACGGTCGAAGCCAACAGCGATGCGGTCGTCGACTCCGGAGAGCGCAGCGCTTTGCTCAACTCCCAGCAGATCCAGAATCTTTCCCTGCAAAGCCGCGACGTGACCGAACTGGTTCGAGTCTTGCCGGGAATGGCGGTATTTGCGGGTGGAGATGTCAACAATCAATCCGGGTTTGATGCTTTGAACATCAATATCGGGGGCAGCTCTCTAGGCAATGGATTTATCTCCAATGGCAATATCAACTGGGGCGGCATGGATTTGACCGCAGATGGCGCGCACATTGTCGATCCAGGTTGCAACTGCGGGGCTACGCAAACCGTCAATGCCGACATGGTTTCCGAGGTCAAGGTACAGACTTCAAATTTCGGCGCCGACAGCGCCAAAGGACCGGTGGTGATCAACGCGATTGGCAAGTCGGGTTCGTCCGCGTATCACGGCCAAGCCTATGTTTACACCCGCAACACAGGATGGGATTCGAACGACTTCAATAACAACAGCAATCAATTACCCAGGGGAAACGACAAGAAGTGGTATCCGGGCTTCAATTTAGGTGGCCCGGTCCCTCACACCAACAAGAAGCTGTTGTTCTTCGGTGGCTATGAATACTACTACCAGCTTCGGGCATCGCAAGCCGTGCAAGCCTACGTTCCCACACTGTCGATGCGGAAAGGAGACTTCACCTCCACTGCCGCGGACAACCTTGCGCTCTGCACCACGCCCAATGCTCCCTTCTCGATGTGCAATTTGTTTCCAGCTCTACCCGGGAAAAGCCCGCTTAATCTCCATCTGGCGGATGGAACCGATTTATCGAGCAGCGGCATCATCCCTTCCTCGGCCTTTGATCCAGGTGGATTGGCATTATTGAAGCTGTATCCAAACCCGAACACAGATCCCAGAACAAATCCGCAGGGATTTAACTTCGTGCTGCCGATCAACACCCAGCAGAATGGCTGGATGTTCCACACTCGTGCCGACTACAATCCCACCGAGAACTCAAAGTTCTACGCTACTTACAACCAGCAAAGACAAGGGGACCAGATACCGATACGGCCATTTTTCTCGCAACCCGAATCACTTCCCTTCCCAGGCGGCATTTCGTCGGCCGACGTTTCGCACACCATCTCCGGACACTTCCTACATATTTTCAATCCATCCTTGACCAACGATGTGAGCACCAGCCTCGCTTACTTGAATCTTCCGATTCGTCCCAACAACCCAGCACTGGCCAGCAGCGCGACCCTTGGGTACCCGTACCACAATGTTTTCAACAACGGCGATCCCTATGCTCCTGCCCTCAGCAACAGTTTTTTCCTGTCGCAGGCCGCGGCCGACAATTTTGATCTCTACTCCGGCAAGGGGAATGGCGGTTCATTTCTGCTTAAGAAAAAAGCGATTACCTTCCAGGATGACGTTACTAAGGTCTATCGCACCCATGTCTTCAAATTCGGGATGTACTGGGAACGGACAGCTAACGATCAGTCTGATTTTGTGCAGCCCAACGGTGAAGTGGTCTTCGATAGTTTTGGCCCCTACTTCTTCGGTGGAGGAACGGGCCGCCCAGGCGCCGCAAATGCCATCGCCAATCAACTACTCGGTGTAATCGGATTTGTCGGCTACAACGAACAGAATTTCCAGGCAGTGAATAACATGAGTTATCGTAGTCTCGCCTTTTATGTTTCCGATAGTTGGAAGCTGACCAAGAAATTGACTGTCGATCTTGGCATGAGGTTCACCAACTACACGCCGTGGCGCGACGATAACGGCGCGACCGGACTGGCAGTCTGGAAGCCCGCTCTGTTCTTGAGCGACTCGGCCGCAGGTTCGACGCAGCCTGGCCTCAGGTGGAACGCTATTGATAAGACTGTGCCAAATGCCGGAAGCCCAAGTAAGTTTGCCTTGATCGATCCTCGCTTTGGGGTGGCATGGGACGCCTTTGGAAATGGCAAGACTGTCCTTCGGGGTGGATGGGGTGGATACCACTTCCACGATTCCTTCAATGATTTTGCGGGTGCGCTGAGTACTGCCAGCGGATCCAGGCCGTTCCATACAAGTCAAACTACGCTGGCGGCGCTGCAAACAATGGTGCCTACCAAAACCATAACCGGCGCTTTCGCCGTGAATCCCACCGACGATGAACAGCCGGTGACTTATAGCTACAACTTCACCATCTCTCAACAGTCGCCCTGGAAATCTCTCTTCGAGGTGGCCTATGTTGCCAATCACACCAACCATCTGGCTTTCGAGGGCAACCTTCAGAACTTGAACTTGATTCCGGCCGGAGCCCTCTTTGCCCCCGACCGGGTCACGGGTACGGTCTTCACTCCTGCCAATGCCGGGAACGCACCCACGGCCGACTATCGCCCCTTTGGCACTTTTTGCGCCGTTGCTACGCGTCCTTGTCCTGCGGCTTCCATCATCCCGGGCTTCGGTGACAACTCTCTTCAGATAACTCAGCATGGCGGTTTTGCAAATTACAACTCTTTACAGGTGAGTTGGAACAAACAAGCGGGACGCACGACCTTTGGTTTCAACTACACATTCTCCAAGGCGCTGGGTGTTTGCGGTACATCTCAATTCAGTTGCTCGCTTGCCGATCCCACCAATTTAGCCCACGATTATGGGATTCTCAGCCTTGACCGCAGCCACATTTTCAATTCGTCGTACCAGATCGATCTTGGAAATCTGGGAAACCGCTACACCGGCGAGAACCATATCCTGAAGCCAATTGTGAACGCTATTGCCAACGGCTGGACCATCGCTGGAATTACTTCGTTGCAAAGTGGTCCTGACCTTGCGTCCTTCAGGACTAACTTTGGCCTCAACAACGGCTTGCCGGCCGGCATCAGCAACCGGACCATACTTGGCACCCCTGATATCAGTCTGCAACCCGTGCTTCTCTGCGATCCCACAAAGAATCTCTTGCCTCACCAATACCTAAACGGGAACTGCTTTGGAGTGCCCGGCAACGGAGTAGTCGGCAGCGGCCAAAATGGACTTTATCAACTGCCATACATTAAGGGACCGGCATTCTTGAACAGTGACCTGTCGCTCTACAAAGGTTTCAAGATTACCGAGCACCAGAATTTGCAATTCCGTGCCTCGGCTTTCAATTTCTTGAACCGTCCCAATGTCTCGTTCAATCCCAACGGCCAAGCCCTGAACCTGCAAGAAGCGCCAGACCCGTCAGGACAATTTCGCAACACTAACGCAAAATTCGGCTTCGCCGATACGAAGTTCGGCCAGCGGGTAGTTGAGCTGGCGCTGAAGTATTCTTTTTAGACAAACAAGGAATCTCCTTTTCACCGATCATATCGGCTTCCCCTCGTGGCGCCAGCAGCTTCAGTCCGCCCTTCGCGATCACGAGTCGGATGGTTCCCTGAGACTTGTTCGGCGTGGTCTACGATAATCACCTCCACCGGACCTACTTGAGGGTTGAGTTGCAACCCCAGATCATGAGGCACAGCAACGAGAATGGCCGCGGACCTGCTCTCGCTCGGCCAAGGTTTTTGGAAGGAATCCTTACCGCAATGCAGAGTGAAGTCGTAGTTGCCGGTGAGCATCGTCTTGTCTACAACTTTACGGCCTAGTTGCATCGAAAGAAAGCCCGCCAACGAGGCCATGGAAGCGCCTTGTCCCACGAACTCACCCGCCCCCAGCGGCCATATTCCCAGTCCGAGGCGCACGCCGTTGGGGCCGCTTGCGTAGCCTCCCGGCGTAGCTTCGTGAAACTTTGGACCGGAAGCGCTTAACACTAACTCGTAGATCGGGACCGGCCTGGTTTCGCGATGGATCGCCAGCTTGAAACGGTCGGCCAAAAGGGGCTGCAACTGAAG
The DNA here is from genome assembly GCA_035939495.1 of Candidatus Angelobacter sp. Taxonomy (GTDB): domain Bacteria; phylum Acidobacteriota; class Terriglobia; order Terriglobales; family Acidobacteriaceae; genus Angelobacter. The sequence continues at coordinate 74,421 of DASZFU010000010.1, forward strand.
TCTGTCGTGATTCGTGAGTTGGATGGGATCGTCACCTTCAAACTTGGTGAATTGCGCTTTGACGTCGTACCTCTCCGAGTCAATCCACGACGGCCCTCCCGAGACCTGAGAGCCGCTCACGCCGTACGCCCAGCGGATGAGCATCGTCAGAGTTGCGTTCGTCGCCTGGAAGGAGTCGTGTGTCCACCCGAAATCTTCGCGCAGGCCCGGTGTACCATCCTTGTTGGGTTGAACGTAGATCGATTCGAACTGCCCTGCACGCGACTGTGCCAGGCTACTTACGGGGCGCAGGGGAAGCGCGGGGAGTGGGAGCGCGTGGAATACACCGAAGACCACTGGCAGGGTGATCGCGGCTGTACCGGCGACAGCCAGCAGAAGTTTCTTCTTGAGTTCAAGTTGATGGACGATACGGTGCATCATAATTTCCTCGATTCTCTTTTTAAGATTTGAGCCGGTAACACCGGCAACGCAGACAAGGGGAGAGTCCAGGCAGAACTCGCAGACTTTTAGAATGCCTTGAGCGTATACCTGTGGATCGCTGCCCGTCCGGAGGACCTCCTCGTCGCAGGCGCGCTCCCGCTCGTCGACCAGCCGCGATCCCACCCACCAGACCAGCGGATGGAACCAGAACATGGCTTCCACCACCATGTGCAGGGCCGCGATCATGTTGTCGCGGCGGCCAACGTGGCACAGTTCGTGAGTCATGATGGCTTCCAGCTGCGCGTCCGTGAGGTGATCGGACATTCCCGCCGGAAGCAGCAGCACGGGGCGCACGATGCCGACGATTCCCGGCTCCAGCGCCGCGTCAGAACTAAATAGGCCAATGGGCTTTGTGCCTCTGGCCTTTTCCAGGCGGCGCAGCACTTCGAGCTCGCGCCCTGTGTTCGCCGGCCAGGCGGGACGCATGGCAAGCACTAGGCGGCGCCAGCGCAGACACCATGCAAGCAGCACCGCAAGACTTCCGCACACCCATGCGGTAGTCAGAAGAATTAGCAAAGCTCGCGCTGGCAGTGTCTGCGGGCGAGAAGTTGCAGGCTTGGCTTGAAGATCCGGTTCGCTCGGGGAGAAAGGCTGGCCGATCTCCTGCATCACAAAGGTAAACACGGGCTGGGTTATCGAGGCAGGCTTGGACCATCCCAGATGGCTTCCCAGGCTGATCAGCAGGGAAAACGGGATCAGGAATTTCGCCGAGGCGATCAGCCAGAGCCAGTAGCGAGTTTGTGCGCGGTTTTTGCGCAACAGCAACGTCAGAAGGCCGGCGGTTCCGGCAAAGATGGTTGACTGCCACAGATGATTGGCGAGCGGAGCAAAGGTGGACCAGGCAACCGTTTCGATTTTGATTCCGGCGAGTACGATCATCGCGCACCTTCTTTCTTTGTCAGTGACCGCAGCGCTCTTTCGGCTTCGCGTACATCATTGAGCGTTAGCCTACCTGACTCGATCAGGTGGGCCATGACCGGTTGTGTACGGCCGCCGAACAAGCTCAGCAGATCGTCGATCAGCCTGCGTTGCGCCGCATGGCGGGAGATCACAGCTTCGAAGATGTGGGCGTTGCTGATCTTCTTCACGCGGCGCAATACTTTCTTCTTCTCCATGCGATAGACGGTGGTTTGGACGGTGGTGTAAGCCGGCCGCTCACGGCCCGGGAACGCCTCCTGAATCTCGCGGATGGAAGCGGCGCCCCGGCTCCAGAGGGCTTCCATGATCTGCAGTTCCAGCTTCGATAGTCGAGGCAAGGCCATAGGCATCTGGCGTCTACTATAGACGTAATGGAATCTACTACATCTGTATGTTTTATGTCAAGACAGAAATCTTGAGAAAAAATCAGCACAGCGGGTCTGAAACAAAAACGCTCACTCGACGTCGCCACTGGCGCGGTCGGCTTCGATAAATTTTCCTATCAGTTCGGGGGAGAGTCGCTATTCAGTTTATCTGTAACGCAACAGCTTTAACGCCTTATCCGGCACTGATTATCCGCCTGAATAGTCCACTAACGGACTGATAGCTATAGCAAAACCTGGGTTGGTGTAGCCAAACAGCCGGGGCTAAAGCCTAATGTCACTTACTTTGCATGAGATTTCTCCGCTCTCCCACCCATTACCCCTTGATGTCATCCTGAACGCAGCGCGTGAAAAACTCACAAACTATGTTTATGATCGGCGCGGAGTGAAGGACCCCGATAATGTTTCACTCTAAATTGCTGATCCGACGTATTTGACCGAAGTCGTTGGATCTTAAGTCTTGTGTGGATAGTGTAGTAGCCCATCGGAACCCTTTTTGATACAAACGCGGGTAGAACACCCTGTATCTCCAATTCAGCCCCAAACATTCTCGGGGTCCTTCACTCCGCGCCAATCATAGTTGTAGTTGTGATGTGCCTTGCCGCGCTACGTTCAGGATGACATTGGGGGAATGGGGTCGTAGAGAGGAGACATATCTGCAAAAGTAAGTGATATTGGGCTAAAGCCCCGTGTGTATTAGGACTCTGACACGGCCCTAAAGGGCCGCTCTTCCACCCGGTTCACGAGATACAGCAACTCAGGTTTTGCTCTAATAAGCGCCGCCCTTTGTCTCTACCAACGGGCTAGGGAGCTTGGCGAACAGCTTGACCATTGCGTCTCAAACAGTGGTAACATAAGCGGTCTATGATTACCAAAACGATTTGGTTAAGCACTATCGTCGTTTGTTTGGTTTGCATGGGAATGCCCGCGCCGGCCGCGGGCCAGTCGTCGTGCTCCAAGACCGGCACGATAGCGATCAACAGCAATGTGTACATCTATCAGCAGAACGAGTGGAACTCCAGCCAGCCGCAGTGCGCCACGGTGAGCGGAACCGGCTTTACACTGACCACGGCAAACTTCAATCTGCCGACGAACGGTCCTCCGGCAACCTACCCTTCCATATTCAGGGGATGCCATTGGGGCAATTGCACCGCTTCCAGTCCTTTTCCCATTCCGGAAAGCAATATTGCATCGGCGAGCACCAGTGTGACCATCACTCAACCCACCGGTTTCAATAATGATGCTGCTTACGACATCTGGTTCAACCAGACGTCTACAACCCCGGGACAGCCGAATGGCACTGAGGTCATGATCTGGATCAATCATGAGGGGGCTCCGCAGCCGTTCGGATCGCAAACGGGCACTGTGACGATCGATGGAGCGACGTGGGCGGTTTGGACTGGACGGCAATCCTCGTGGAACATCGTCTCTTATGTCCGGCAACCACCTGTGAACTCTGTAACCAACCTGGATCTTCTGCCGTTTTTCAGTGATGCGGTATCTCGAGGCAGCTTGCAAAGCTCCTGGTGGTTGATTGACGTAGAGTACGGTTTTGAGGTCTGGACCGGTGGTCAGGGACTGGGCGTCACCAATTTTTCGGTCAGCGCCGCAGCTGGGCATGGTGGAGGCGCTTCATGCGCCGCGGTCCCTTCGGCGCCCAGCGGGGTGACGGGGACGGCGGCCTCCTCCAGCGTGATTAACGTGAGCTGGACGGCCGACGTAGCGCCGCCCAACTGCACCATCAATTCCTACAACGTCTTTCGCAGCACCACCAGCGGATTCACTCCGTCAGCGAGCAATCAGATAGCTAGCGGGGTAACGAGCACCAGCTTCTCGGATACGGGTCTCACAGCCTCAACCACCTACCACTACGTGGTGGAAGCGGTGGACGCGGACGGAACGTCGGCGCCATCGGCGCAAGCAACAGCGCAGACTTCGCCGGCCAGCGGCGGTGGCGGTACGGCCTGTCACGTGGTCTACACAATTTCACCGCAAAACTCGAGCGCTTTCGGAGCGGCGATTACGATACAGAACACGGGTTCCATGGCCTTCAGCAATTGGACGTTGACCTGGACCTTCGCCAACGGGCAGACAATCGCGTCTCTGTGGAACGGCGCCGAGACCCAGAGTGGCTCCAAGGTCACGGTGAACAGCCTGAGTTATAACGGCAACATTCCCGCGGGTGGCAGTTATTCCGGCATGGGATTCAACGGTGCCTGGAACGGCACGACCAACGCCGTGCCCACGTCGTTCACCGTCAACGGAACAACTTGCAATTAGAGCGGACTGAAACGATGTCGCGCGCTTGCAACCAAAGCTTACCGCGGATTTACGCGGATGCACGCGGATTCAGGTTGCTGAAGCCAAGAAGCTAAAGCCTCGTTGGGGACGGATGAGAACAACTCAGCCGCCTCTAGCGGGACTTGAGTGCATTTATAAGGCTCTGTGGGACTCCTCGCAGAGAGATGCATAAACTCCAGAGCCGTGCTGGCCACAGCCACAATGTCGAATGCCGGACTATGCCGCACAGGTGTTGTGAGAGCTTTGATTACTGCGAAGCGAGGCAGGATTGCGCGGGGATGTGGTGCAAGCGTCAAAACGAATCGTCCCGCATGCCCGCGTCAGTAAACGCTGGGCGACTACGAGGGCATATTTTCCCAGAAGCCCGTTTGAACAGTTTCAGTGTCCGCAACCAGAAAGACTTGCACTGCATATCCGTTGTTTATTTAGGCCGATTGGCCTACAGCTGGCTGATGGCGTGAGCGGTCAGTGACAGCTTCGAATGTCCGCTCCAAGCAACGCCGCCTGTTCAATGGCTGCATTGGAATCGTGGAACGGACGAACAGGGCGCGTCCCGGGACCGGCAGGAAGTATTGTAAGCTTGAGAACGAGTGAGTTAAGCAAATGGCACTGATGGGCCCACGCACGGCAGAACACGATACCGCCCGCTGATCGAACCGCTACCTCGTTACTTTATTCGGACATCGAGTGAGGACTAACGTCAGCCGTACAGATGATTCAGCGTCAACAGCGTTGCCCAGAGCAGGAACTGTCTTAAGGCTGCGATGACGATTTGATGGGAACTGCAACTGCACGGCTTCTAAGAGCGCGGTTTTGCCAGCGCGGTTTTGGCCGACCACGATATTAAATCCAGGCTTGAACTCGACCTCGCCCGAGCTGTAATAGCTCTTGAAGCTGGCGACCTCAACTTTACTGATATACATACATGGTTCCTTGCTCGCCCAAATATAAGTGACAAGAGAATAAACCATCCTCCTCACAACCCTTTCGTAGCACTTTCCAGACAGCTGGCAAGAGAAACGCAAAATGCGTTCTCCCGCAAAAAAGATTCAACTCTTTCCTTGCGTCCGGGCCATCGTATTTGGTTGGTAGAGGAATCCGATTGGACTCAGGCGTTCGGGCTGGGCACCACGGGACGTTATCGCCAATATTGATGCGCGACCCGAACCTTCTGCGACCAGTGTGAAAAATCATCAAAATGCGCACGCCATCTTGAGTGCCGGGCAGCTTTCCGGGATCTCTGCCGAGGCTTTCCCTTCGACGTCCAATCGGTATTGCTTGCGGTAGGCTGCCCATTCTGTTTCCAGGGCGCCGGTTTGATGCTTCGATGCGATTTCGAATCGGGCCAACGCCAGGATCAACGCGCGCACGATTACACGCGGTTCCGGTGCATGCCCCGTCACCCCACACCTGCGGCAAGTGATGAGAGCGGTAGCTCGAAGTCACGACAGGCGCATATTGGGAATGCGGAGGACTCTGCCTTTGTGCTGAAGACCAAGCAGCGCAAATTTCTTACGTTGAGGCGCGCCAATAGTGAAGGAAGTCTGCCCGCTTGAGACCCAGACAAAATCACGCTCAAACTGATTTAAGAGACTGCCAGGGCCGGCCAGCCACGTCTTTAACCAGCGCAATTTGTCCAAAACGACTTTCACCTCTTTATCACTGGCGGTGTGTATTTCCACCCAGTAGACGCATTCCTTTTTCCGATTTATATGGCGATGTCCAATAGCAAAGTCCCACCTGTGCGCATTGGGTTCATTCGGTCTCAGCGCGCTATCCACATCTGCGCTACCTGTCAATCGACGGGGATCTTCCGGAGCCACGTGGGGTCTGTCCTGCGAACGCAATGCACCCAATCCTTGCATCCAAGCATTCTGTAGGTGAGGCGTCATTCTAACCGCCTTCTTGAAACTCATTTAGCAAACTCCGATTGCGCGTTTGCAACAGAGCGCGCCACCGCTCGGTTGGCTCTTCCACTAAATTCGGAGAGCCCACCCCAACCGGACTCTCCTTCCTCCTCGGCTGACGGGCTAGCTCAGAGATGTCACGGGTCTTGCCGGTCTCTCTGTCGAAATAAAACACTTTCAGTGACTTCTCCATGGCTGTGTCGGCTAGCTTACGCATCGATTGCGTGTTTTCCGCTTCGAAGACGCCCAGGATAGCTTGGGCGCCAGCATTATTTGCCTTCAGATGCTTCAGCGCCCAGACCGCATCCAGCACTTGTGGAGAATGAGTTGAGAGACACACGCGGTAACCACGCACAAGTAATTCAAGAACCAGCAACAGCACGACTCCAATGGCGCGCGGATGCAGCCCCATTTCCAATTCTTCCAGGACCACCCATTTTATGGCATCACGGGTTGAGATCTTAGTAGAAGGCATGAGCCAGTAGAAACCGAGCAGCAAAGGCACAAACTCCCTTTGGCCGGCCGACCAAACCATATAGGGCAAGGGCTCGGCCCTTCCAGAAGACCCAAGAACTAATCGCTTCTGAGAGCGAACTTTGTCAACCTTTAAATGGTATTCGGAAAAGACATGTCGTTGGAGGAGCTCTCGAAATTCCCTTTTCAAGCGGCGCTCTTGGGGAAACAAGTCGCTACCACCGAATTCCTGTTCTACCAGCACACGCAATTTCTCGCTGAACTCACGGACGGCAAACGGGTCGCCAGGTGCGTAGTCTGTGAACGGACGCGGCCACCCGTCGCGCAAAGCCAACACCCGCTGTGCGGGTATAAAGAAAAGCGTCTCCTCCTTAGTCCGGCGCTTACGTTTCGCCATCCCAGGCAAATCCACTGGCTTTCCTTCCCACTCAATTGAACTCATGCCTTCACGCCAGATAGATCGCATTCCTTCACCAAAATAAACATCAAGGAATTCTGGAAGCTTATGTCCCCAGTCCAGGCCGTAGTTACCCATTACATCTTGTACTTTGCCACCGTCCAATATGAGCTTCAGAAGTTGCAGGGCGATACTCTTGCCGGTTGCTTGAGGACCTACAAGCACAGTTAGATCACCAAACGACAAATTCGCTTCCCTGATCTGTCCAAGCTTTTTGATCTTCAGCATTGCCATGTGATCTCCGTCGGTCAGCTTTCCCTGATTTCTCTTGGCCGGATGTTTGAGAGAAGTCAGCCGATTCAATGCTCTGATGGATGCATCGAGCGCATTTTGCAATCCTCTATTTGCCTAACATCAAAACGGAGTATATCACTCGAATTATTTAACAACGCGAGACCGCCGTTGTGTTGAGCGAGATTTTCGGATTGTTCTCGGATCATGGCCTGACAGGAAACTTTGGTCAGATTACTCGACCTCTTGCGGGAGCAAGGCGTCACGCCCCGACACACTATCGAAGCTGTTCCGACCGCGCGGGAGATATTGCTTGAGAAGTACCGGCGCTATTTACGCGAGGAGCGCGGCCTTTCCGATGCCTCACTCCGCTTGCAACCAAAGCTTACCGCGGATTACGCGGATGCACGCGGATTCAGCTTATACTCCGCTACTTGCGGTAATGCCCGGTCACATCTCATGGGCCCACGCTGCAGGCAACACCATTCAGCGTAAACGCCGTTGGTTTGGCGTTGGTTCCGCTCCAGTTGGCTGTGAATCCAAAATCTGCGCTGCCGCCCGAGGGGATATTCGCATTCCATCCCGCATCGTGAGCGACAACACTCGCTCGGGTCTGGGTGAATGTAGCGTTCCACAATTGGGTGATCGATTGACCGTTCGGGAACGTCCAGGCCAGCGTCCATCCGTTGATCGTGGGACCGAGGTTGGCGATCTTCAGGTCTGCCTGGAAGCCGGTGTTCCACTGGTTCGTCAGGGTATAAGTGACCTTGCAGGCGGCAGCCGTGCTGCCAACCATCACAGTCACGGGCGCCGAGGTCGTGGTCTGTCCGCCGCTGCTTACTGCCTGCGCTGTAAGCGAATAAGTGCCGGCGGCAACGTTGGCCAGGGAGAAACTGAACGGACTTGCCGTAGCACTTCCCAACAATGTTCCATTGCTGAAGAAATCGACGCGCGTGATTGTTCCCGTGCTCACGCTTGCAGCGGCATTAATAAGGATACTGGCGGGCGCAGTGAAGGTCGCATTGTTGGCCGGGCTGCTGATGCTCACGATCGGCGTTCCAGGGTTGAGCGCTGCCAATCGAGCTTGTAACGCGAAGTAAGCCGGCTTCGGGTTGTAGTTTTGATCGAACGGCAGAGCGGCGCCCAGGCCGGGGAAGGTTGAGGGTATCCAGGAATATTTGTCGGTGAAACCCCATACGGTGAACCCTTTGCAGGCCGGCTGCAACAGGCAGCGGTCGAGAACATTCTGGTAGACGGTGGCCTGGCTCTGAAGGGCGGCTGCGGTTGCAGGAACGGTCTCGCGCACATCCATCTCGGAAATAAAGATCTTCAATCCGAGATTGGCGAAGCGCTGCATATTGGATGCCAGGCTTGCGTAGTCCAAACCACCGGCGGTGAGGGTGAGTTTGCATGCCAATGGCGTCGATGGGAATGCCTCGGCTCTGGAAATCCCGCACCATAGCGAAGACCGCGTCCGACTTGGCATTGAGGGTTTCGATATTGAAATCGTTGTAGACGAGTACGGCATTGGGATCGGCGGTGCGGGCGCGTTGAAACGCAATTTCTATATAGGGTTGACCGATAATGTTCTGCCACATTGAGGCGCGGCGCGTGCCATCGTCGTTGAATGCCTCATTGACTACGTCCCAGATGGCGATCTTTCCTTTGAAGTGCCCCACAACTTTGTCAATGTGGTTCTGGAGAACGGCCGTTAATGTAGCGGCAGTCCATGAGCCGCCTGTGAGCCATCCTGGCAATTGGCTGTGCCACAGCAGCGTGTGCCCGTGAAATACCATATTGTGTTGCTGGGCGAACTGGCCATGCATGTCTCCCGGAGCAAAATTAAAGGTGTTCTGCTGGGGTTCGGTGGTGTCCCACTTCAACTGATTGCCCGGAGTCAACATGCTGAATTCGCTGCTGGCCGTCTGCTGGTATTGCACCGTATCGGGCAGGTTCCAGAAGTCGCTCTCTGCCGCAAAGCCGATGGGCAAGTTTCCGGCCAGGGCACGCAGTCTCTGGCCCGTGGGCGGAGCCGTTTGGCCCTGGACTATCAAAGGTCCCGCAAGAACGAGAGTTGCAATCAGAATTAAGAGAGCGAGAGGTGAGATGTTCGATTTCATGAAATGAATCCTTTCTTGATCCATTGCGCTCCGCTTCGCTGCGCGCAAGCCCATTCGCTCCGCTCAGGGCAGGCTCTGCGGCGCAAGGAAAAGGAGGGCGTCCGTTCTTTCTTTACCCAGCACTTACGAGCCAGCGTGTGCGCAAGCGCCCACCCTGTCTCGACGTAACTGGGCTACTCTCGTTCGCCCCTGCGGGGCTGGTGCTTCGGCTAGTCGACTTTCACGGCGCCGATTTTCATTCCCTTGGGTGAACCGCAGGCCTATGAGGCACTCGGGACAGGCTAAAGGGCCATTCTTCCACCTTACAGCGGGACAATCAGGTGAACATGAATGCCCCGCTGCAAGGAAGGAAAGGACCGATTACTTACACTGAACTCCGTTGACCGAGAACGAAGCTGGTGTGGCGGCTGCGTCATTGGCAGTAAAGCCCATGGCGTTGTAGCTGCCGCCAGCGGAGATGTTGCCGTTGTAGTTCAAGTTTGTGACAGTGACTGAAGTCCCAGTCTGGGTCAGCGCGCCGTTCCAGAGATTTACAATCTGCTGGTTGCCGGGGAAGCTCCAGGCCAGAGTCCAGTTGTTAAGAGCGGTGGTTCCCGTGTTTGCTATGGTGATGGCAACCTGAAATCCCGTACTCCACTGGTTGGTAATCGCATAGGTAATATGACATCCAGAACCGCCTCCGCCACCATTGTTGGTGTTCACCGTGAAGGGAACCGCGTTGCTGCTCTTGCCGGCGGCTGCAACGGTTACATTCACGGCGCCGGCCGCGATGTTGGGTACCGTGACCGTAAGCGAGGTAGAGGTGGCTGCGGTGACGGTGGCCGTGGCCGAGCCGAATGTTACGGTATTGGCATTGGCGGTAGCGCTGAAATTCGTTCCTGTGATGGTGATCGAGGCTCCGGGAAGCGCTGAGATGGGAGTGATCGAAGTGATCGCCGGAGTGGTTGAACCTCCACCTCCGCCCCCATTTCCGCCGAGTGGGAATTGAATACTGGCCAGCAACTGCTGCTTGGCTGCACTGACAGGCGTCGAGTCATAATTGCTGTCGAGTATGGAAAATGAATCTTCCCCGTTCAAAGCCCAGTAGGTCCAACCCATCGCCGGGCTGGCGGCAATATATTGGACCAGGCTGCTGAACCACTGTCCTTCCGATCCGGCGGCTGTGCTCTGGACATCGGTTGCGTTATTGCCCGCGCCGAACTCACCCACCCATACCGGGGCGATTTTGCCGGTGTAGATGAAACCCCAATTTTTCGCGAAATGAGCATTCAAACTTGCGTTGGTGGTGGCGCTATTGAACCAGGGTTGCGAGGCAAGGGACGGACCGTAGTCGTGGGCTGAATAGACCAGTTGGTTGGGAACATTCAGCACAACCGGAAACTGGGCGACACCTTGCAGATTGCCGCCCCACCAGTCGCAGTCACCGTTGAAACAGTCTGTGCCCTCTACAAAGATCAGGAGGTGTGGATTGACGGCAAGAATGGCATTCCCAGCCCGTTGCGCGGCCAGGCGCCAGTCAAGAGTGGGGCTGCCACAGCCCCAGCATGCCCCACCGCTGTTCGCGTTGTGCGGCTCATTGTGCAGGTCCATGCCGATCACCGCAGTGTTGTTCAGATACCGATTGGTCAGAGCAACCCAATCGTTGATCCAGGCGCTCTCCGAAAATGTGCCGGTGAACCAGAGTCCATTTGATTCCGCCGAACTGCCGGCTTCAGAGCGGTGATGGTCCAGGATGACCCGCAGACCAATGGACCCCGCAAAGCCGATTATCTTGTCGAGGACCTGCAGAGATGTAAGCCCCTTGAGGTCAGTATTGACCGGACCACCGTTGGCGAATTGGGTGAAATTCGTAGGAACAGGATTGGATTCCAGCATCTCGCTGGAATATGGAATTCGGATTACGTTATAACCGTCGTTCTTGATGGTGTTCAGGATCGTCTTATAGTCCTGCGCCCACAGGCCATGAATAAGACGGTCGGGTGTCTCAAAGCCATACCAGTTAACTCCAGCTAAACGAACGGGCTGACTGTTGGAATCAAGGATCTGGTTGCCGCTGGTATGCCAATAACCTGCTCCTACCGTTTGGGCCTGGGCAAGCACTGTCATGTAGAGCAGACAGAGAGCTATGACGAGCCAAACCGTGCCTTTGACAAATGATTTTTGTGCCATGCAGTTACGCATTTGACGTTCTCCTTTCAATTTCCCTTGTCTCCCGGCATCGTTTGGAACTGCGCGGGATCGATTTCATGTTGTTCATTTCGACTTTGCGGCTGCCGCCGGGATAGGACCAGCGGCAGCCGAATTAGTTCTCATGCCACGCTCAGAAGTGCCCGCTCTGGGTGAAGCTGGATCCTCCCGTGGTGTAAGTAACGGTGAACACATCTCCACTTGTCGGGTGAAGCGTCCCGGTACCACCCATCTGAGCGTCGAACAACCAGTTCCCGGGACTCAACGTCTGCCCGGCAGCAAGGTTGAACTGGTAGGTGATCGTCGAAGCGGTGCTGCTGTGGGATTGCAGGATTGATCCTCCTACAGTGTTGTATTGGCCGTTGAAAGTAACGCCTGGTGTGGCCTTGACCGTGATGGTGACCGACAGGGCGGTAATAGCGCCGGTGTTGGCCAGCTTGACTCCCTGATCGTTGAAGAAAGCGCTGTTGGAGTTGATGACCGTACCAACGGTCACACCGCCGTTCCCGACCTGTACCGGAGTCACGGTAAGCGCAATGGTTGCGGTGTGAGTGAGCGTGCCGCTCGTACCGGTTACGGTCACTGTCGCAGCTCCCAAAGTCGCGGTGCTCGACGCGGAGAGTGTCAGAGTGCTGGTTCCCGTCGTGGAGGCCGGGCTAAACGAAGCAGTAACGCCGCTGGGTAACCCGCTGACGGTCAAGGCTACGCTCCCAGCGAAGCCGTTGGATGGAGTGACGGTGATGACGCTAGTGGCCATCGACCCCTGGTTGACTGTCACAGTCGCCGGAGCGGCGGAGAGCGCGAAGTCTCCTCCTGTCCCGGTCACCGTGAGCGCAATCACGACTGTATGACTGAGAGCGCCGCTGGTTCCCGTGATGGTCACACTCGCCGGTCCGGTCGCAGCATTGGTTGCCGCGGTGAACGTAACGACGTTGCCCGCAAAGGTCGCGGTAACCCCGTTTGGCAGACCACTGGCGCTAAAAGTTACAGCGCCGTTGAATCCGCTAACGGGCGTGACGGTGAGGGTGCTGGTTGCAGTTCCGCCCTGGGCGACAGAGACGCTTGGGGGATTCGCCGATAGAGAGAAGTCGGGCTGGCCATTGGTGACGCCAAGCGAGATGGTCGTAGTACGCGTGAGTCCGCCGCCGGTTCCGGTAATCGTTACGGTCGCAATTCCAGTGGTGGCGGTGTTCGACGCGGCGAAGGTAACAACGTTGCCGGCAAAGCTTGCGGTGACGCCTGTTGGCAAGCCACCAGCGCTCAAGGCCACGTTGCTATTAAAGCCGCCGCCCGTAGTAACGGTAATCGTGCTGCTCGCGGACTTTCCTTGGGCGACCGTGAGGCTCGTAGGATTCGCTGAAAGGGTAAAGTCAGGACCGGTAACAGTAAGAGCGATGGTCGCGGTGTGTACCACGGCGCCGCTGGTCCCGACAATTGAGATGTTGGTTGTGCCGGTCGGAGTGCTTGTCTGGGCGGTGAAATTCACGACGATGGTACCGCTACCGTTGACGGAGGAGGGGCTGAAGTTAGCGTTAACGCCCGTTGGCAGACCACTTGCCGATAGCGAGATGCTGCCCGTGAAGCCGAAGAGAGAGGCCACCGTGATCGTGCTGGTGGGGTTGGTCCCTGCCGCGATGCTAATGCTTGCTGGAGTGGCTGACACCGAGAAATCCGGTCTCCCAATCACAGTAACGTTGAAAGTTGTCACCTTGCTTATCGCACCGCTGGTTGCGGTCACCGTGACCGGCGTGGCACTTGGGGGAGTGGTCGCCGGAGCATTGGCTGCGGCGGTGAGTGTCACCGTGCTGATGCCGGAGCCGTTGGCGATCGAGGCTGGGCTAAAGTTCGCTGTCACGCCAGTGGGCAGGCCACTAATAGCGAGGGTCACGGCGCCGCTAAAGTTATTCACAGGCAGGACTGTGACGGACGTAGTGGCTGTGGCGCCCTGCATCACACTGACCGGGGAGCCAAAAACGGTGAAGCTGGGACCGGGGTCTGAGGGAACCACCGGAAAGGCGTTCTGGATGTTCTGAATCAACTCCGCTACGAAGAATTGTCCGGCGGGCGGCGAGTTTGCTATCGAGCCCGTGGCAGTATTTCCAGCCAGCGGATTTGTCTGGGCAGGATCGCAGTTCGGATCGGCATGAATGGCCCCCATTTGATTGGCGCTACCGGGATAGGTGCCGTCGGATTCTCCGGGCGGCTTGATCCAAACATAGGCTTGGAACTGAGGAAAATCAGGAGGCGCTGCCAGAGGCGGAATGCCCAGCCCGGCACCGCTCTGGTTACACCACAGGCCGCGGTGGCCACGGCGGTCGATTCTGCTGGCGTTTACAAACGTATTGACATCGGTACTGCTGCTCGCCGCCTGGGGACGGTTCGGGCCACCCCAGCCATTACGCGACGTATCGGTGATGAAATTGGTACTGGTCACCGGCCATCCATTGGCGCGGAAGAGAGTCTGTAGCTCGGTCGCGTAGCCAGCCTCATCGACCGTATGGTTAAAGGAGTAGAAAGTGGCCGAGATGACCTGGGTCCCATTAAATGTCTGGCTGGCGTCGATGAACGGTTCTTTTACCGGGGTGTAATTCGCAGTGTCGTCTATAAAGCCATCAATCGAACCCAGACCACCCGTCGCGCCGCTGACCACGGTCGTGAAAAGAGTTACAGCCGCCGCGGCATTGTCGGGCCAGCCGAGCCATGCCGAGTGTCCGATATCAAGATAGAGGTAAGCGTTGGGAATGGGGTGAAACGCATTGATCGCGTGTTGGACGCCGGCTACATATACGCCGGAGGATTGCGCCAATTGGCAGTTTGCAATGGTGAAGCTCTTGCCGGTGTTGGTGACCAGATTGGGAAGCGAATCCGGCTCAATCACCAACACAAAACGGAGATTGACGTATTTCGGATTCTTCAATATGCCGGCGATGACATCGATGTACTGTGTTTCATAGGTTGTCAATCCATCCAACGGCTGGGTTGGAGGATTGGCGGCGATGCTTAGTTCGCCATTGGATGCGCGCGCGGCGCAGTCGCGGTCGGGGAGGTCATAGATAACGATGGGAATGACGACCGGTTTGCCGGCAGATTGTTGTATCAGCACGGCATTGTCCAACTGTTCCTGCAAGCCCAGGCGGCCGCCCGTAGCCGAACTTCCTGCAATCGCTGCAATGCGGTCCATCCAGATACCGGTCGAATAGGTTGCTATTACGTTCAGTTGCGCCTTGAGCACCGAATCGGTGGTCGTGGAGGCCAAAGCTTGGAGTTCTTTGGCATAGTCGGGATTTGCGTATTGCACCGCGCCGACGAACGGATTGCTGACGTGTTGTTGGGCAAAGGCGCTCAGTGTTCCGCCTGCTAACCAAAGCATGAATATGGTTGCAAGCAAGGGCTTGGGCATCCATCGAATTCGCATGGTGTTCTCCAGTCTTTTTTCAAGATTCGAATTTATTGGGCGTGCGAGTTTGCAAACTGCCTCTTGCTGTCCGTCGGAATCCATCGCGATAACAAATAGTCCCGGCTGCCGTCGAAAAAGCTGATGGCAGCCGGGTCCGCGATGCTCAGAAATGTCCACTCTGTGTGAAAGTGGAACCACCTGTGGTGTAAGTGACGGTGAAGGTGTCTCCCGCCGAAGGATGAACAGTCCCGGTACCGCCAGCCTGGGCATCAAACAGCCAGTTCGTTCCCGTCGCCAGAGTTTGACCGGACGATAAGGTGAACTGGTATGTGATGGCCGAAGCAGTGCTGCTGTGCGACTGCACGATGGAGCCTCCTACGGTGTTGTATTGGCCGCTGAAGGTGACACCGGTAGTTGCCTGCATAGTGATGGTGATTGAGAGAGCCGTAAGCGCAGCCGTATTGCTGAGCTTGACTCCCTGATCGTTGAAGAAAGCTCCGTTGGAGTTGATGACTGTAGCCACAGTCACGCCGCCAGTGTTTCCCGTGCCTGCGCTTACCGTGAGAGAAACCGTTGCACTCCTGGCGAGGGCGCCACTCGTTCCGGTTATGGTAACGGCGGTGGCAGCTCCCACCGTTGCCGTGGCTGACGCGGTGAAGGTCACAGTACTGGCGCCAGTGGTGGAGGCTGGACTGAAGCTCGCGGTCACGCCGCTGGGTAAACCGCTGGCGCTCAAGGTCACGCTACCGGCGAACCCACCGCTGGAGGTTACTGTGATAACGCTGGTCGCTGTTGCCCCCTGATTGATCGAGACGCTGGAAGGGCTGGCCGTAAGGGAGAAGCTCGGAGGCGGTGGCGCAACCACAGTCAAGCTGATGGTAACGGTGTGGGTCAAGCCGCCGCCCGTGCCGGTGACGGTTACCGTTGCAGGCCCGGTGGTGGCAGTGCTTGAGGCAGTGAGAGTCAAGGTGCTGGTTCCGGTAGTGGAAGCCGGATTGAATGCGGCGGTTACTCCGGTTGGCAGGCCGCTCGCGCTCAACGCAACGCTGGCCACGAAGCCGCCGGCAGGGGTTACGGTGATGGTCTCCGTCCCACTCCCGCCAGTGTTGATCGTCAAACTCGAGGAGCTGGCTGACAGAGAGAAGTCGGGCGCGGGTGGTGTCTTCACCATCAGGCTGAGCGATGTGGTGTGCGTGGTCCCGCCGCCTGTACCGGTCACTGTCACCGTCGTCGCGCCAGTGGTGGCTGTAGTTGCAGCGGTGAGCGTGAGCGTGCTCGTTCCCGTGGAAGACAACGCGCTAAAGCTCGACGTCACACCGCTGGGCAGGCCGCTCGCACTGAGGGCCACGTTACTGGTGAAGCCGTTCAGTGGAGTCACGGTGATCGTGCTGGTTCCCCTCGTACCGGTATTGATGGTCAGGCTGGCAGGGTTGTCTGACAGCGAGAAGTCAGGTATCGCCACTCCTGTTCCTATGTCGCCATAGATAATTCCACGGCCGTTGGTGCTGAAATATACGCGCCCAAAGATCCGGGGATCGCCGGTGATGGCAGCGTTGGTACTCGCATACTGGTGCTGGTCGTCATTGATGCGCACCCAGGATGCCCCGGCGTCGTCTGAGCGGAAAATGCCGCGTACGCCACCGATCTGCGCACTGGTAAACAGCGCCACGTAGGTCTTTCCGGTTGCCGCCATGCCAAAGCCGATGGTGTCGGCTTTGTCCACATTCGCGAGCTTGGTGAAGGTGGCGCCGCTATCGGTGGAGTGCCACAAGCCATAGACGCCACTTCCGTTGCTGCCGCCCGCCAGCCAAACATCACCTTCATGACCGGGCACAGCTTTGAAACGGAACGAGTCGCCGACAGCGGGCAGGCCAGTTGCTGCGCTGGCGGTAAAAGTCGCGCCACCATCGGTGCTCACATAGAATTTGCCGTTGCTGAAGCCGTAGAATTTCTTGGGATTCACACGGTCGGAAGCTACCCGGCCTCCGGAAGGAAATCCTGTGGAGGCTATCCAAGTGTTGCCGTTGTCGGTGGAGACGAATGCTCCGAGTCCGGAGGGATTCCACACCACCCGACTGGCGTCTGCGGCAGCCGCAATGGTCCCGCCACTGTTGGCGGCAAGGCCGGCTGGATCGTTGTTTCCTTGGAACCAGTTATTGCCACCATCAAAGGTGAAGGCAGAACTTCGTATGGCAGGACTGGCGTTCGGGTTTCCGTTGCCGACGCGGGCGAGAAAGTTTGGATTCACTTCGGCAAAGTCTATGCTGGTGTAACTGCCGGCAAAGGGGATCGAGTACATAGCGGCTGGCGATTTGGTCAGGTCGTCGTGACGGAAACCGCCGATGTCGCCCAAGGCGCTATACAGATGTGCGCCCGATGGCGGGCTGACCAGGTCCAGCACCGCAGCCTCTTCTATGCCCTGCGCTGCTACCGTGATGTTGATCGTTTTACCCGCATCCCACGCCGTGAGGTTGTTTGTCCCGTAGAGGGTTGCGCCGGTGCCGTAAATCATGTGATCGGAGTTGAATGGATCGATGGCCAGAGTACCGACCATCCAACCCAGCTTGGGGGCGGGAACTGGAGCCACTGGATTGGTAACACCAAAGTTCAACCACGGGGCCAATGTGATGTCCTGGGTATAGCGCAAGGTACGGTTGGGAAAGCCAGCCCAATCCCAGATCCTGGTCCATGTAGTTCCGCCGTCGATGCTGCGGAAAAAGATAGTATCCGGCCACCAGGAGTTAAGCGCAGAAACCATGATGGTCTGCGGATGCAGCGTATCTACCGACAAGCCGCCATACCCAAAGAAATCGTTGGCCGTGTCAGTGGAAGGTACGGGGCTGATTTTGGTCCAGACTGCTGTCGCCGTGTTGTACTTCCAGACATCGCCACTGGTGCCATCAAACGGTCCGGCGTTATTGCTGTAGGTGATGTACAACGTGCCATCCGATGAGAGAACGCCGTGATGGGGCAGGAAGCCGGTGGGCTGACCAGGAACGGCCGCCCAAGTCGCGCCGCCGTCGGTGCTGCGAAAAATGCTGTTGGCTTTATCGGCGATCCCTACGTAGATGGTTTGGGTGGCATGGCCAGGCGTTCCCGTCCGGGGATCAAACAACTCCCAGACGATGCCGTCGGTATCACCCAGATAGATATCTCCGGGAGTTTGCACGTAAGTAGCGACAGCCGTAAAGCTGGTGACCTTGTTCCAGGTCGCGCCGAAGTCGATGCTCTTCCATAAACCGTTACCACTGCGGGCGCCGAAGAAAAGCGTGCTGTTCAGATTGGGATCGATCACTAAACGCTCGCCCATAGAGCGCCCGGGCATGTTGCCGCCCAGTTTGAAGGGAAGATTGGTACGCGCAAAGGTATTGCCCTGGTCGGTGGAACGCAGAATTGCGCCATTCGCTGAGGTAAAGGAATTCGTGTAGGTGCCGGCCGCGACATAGAAACGCATAGGGTCAACTGGATCGGTGGCGATACTCTCCACGCCGAGAGTGTTCCAGTCATCGAAGCCAACCCAGTCCATGAGTGGGATCCAATGATTGTTAGTGGGATCCCAGCGGTAGGCGCCACCGATATCGGTGCGCACATAGATCAGGTTTTGCTGGCTGGGGTTGAAGATCATTCCGGGAATGAAACCACCGCCCCCGCTGGTGTCCACGTTCTTCCATGTGTACGATTGCGGGAAGGCAGTCGCTGAAAACAGGTACGTCCCGAGTACAATTGTTGCTAAAATCGCAACGCATCGTGACACGGTCCTCGGGAGGAACGGGTAGCGCCGTCCGCCGTTCCATAAACCATGAATACCGCTTGCGTGAACGTTTACGGACTTGATGCTTCTAATGTCTCGACTCATTTCCAAGCTCCTATTTCGTAAAACCGTTTCCGCATTGGCGCCGCAGCGGAACGAGTTGAAGGCAAATGAAAAACTGGTGAGAGAGTTGTCCACTTACTACGGATCAGGCAGGGGGCGCAAGGAACAACCTCGCGCCCTGCCCGGTTAGTTTCTATGGAAACAAGCGAGCGTACTCGGCATTGGCCAAGGCGATATCGGCCTGGGCCCAGAAGCGGTGATAGTTGAACGTCGGCGCCGCGCCCCCGTTGAGATACGCTTGCACCTTCGGGAAAGCAGCGTCGGACTTGTACTTGGAGCGTATGCTGAGGAAAGTCGCCCCGCTCGCTATCGGATCGCCGTTGGGCATTTTTCCGGTGAAGGCGGTTGGCACGAATATCGGATCAGCGAACTGGTTAAAATCCTTGCGAGTCTCCGGAGAGGAAACTCCGATGGGATCTCGAAACAGGGTCCACATGCGGTCCAATAGTGCTTTCGCCAAGGTCTGTGAGGCGACGTGCTGCGTGCCAAACTTTTTCGTGCCTGCGCTGTAGAAGCTCAGAGCTTTGGCGACGGCAGCCGTCACACCCACATCCTGCGTCGTATCCACGATGGTCACGTGCAATCCAGCGTTGAAGGCCGGATCTCCCGCAGTGAAATTCTGGTGGGTAGCATCCCAGTTCAGCGACGGCTGGCCGCTCCAGCTTAGAGTGGAAGGAATTGCATAGGTTCCGTCCGCATTCAGTGAGGTATTTTTGATTACCCAGTTGATCCAGGGATCAAGAATGACCTTGGCCTTGGCATCTCCGGTAACGAAGTAGTATTCCGCGACCCGCTCCATGGACCACGCCTGGAAACCGAACCACTGGTTGCTGGGCGGATCATGAAACACCGGTTGGAAATCAAAGGCCATGCCGTAGAACGTGGAGTCACCCGCCGGTGGAGGATTGTAGCGGCCTTGCCAACTGTTGGTTGCGCCGCCCGCAATTCCACCTTCGGCCGATTGCAACCAGCGATAGAACTCCAATTGCCGCTGGAGACTTGTTCCCCAATCGCGCTCACCATTGGGCGATTGTGGTTTCATAGGAGCAAAATTGGATAACGCCCAGGCTGCCATTGGGTTCTGATAACCGAAGTGGCTGGCGCTGGAACCAATGCGCCATGCCCAACCGGCGGCCGGATCGGCTGCCCCACCCCAAGCGTAATACCACGACAACAAGTAATGGGCCGAGTTATAGCCGCTCCCTGCTGGACAATTTAAACTCGTGCAGCCCAGCGCCTTGAAGTACTTGTCGAACATTGCGTATCTCAGGTAGTCGCCGAGCTTTGTGGCTTTGCCAACCAGGGTGTTTACGGTAGCATTGCCGCCCTGCGCATCCGCGAACACCTTCGCCCAATACATCGCCTGAACGGTGCGAGCGTCGGCGTCGGGTGCGTCGGTGTAGCGCCATTGCTTGGCGTAGCTGCTATCCAGAATGTACAAAGGCAGATACCCGTTGGGTCCACCAAACTTGAATGTCTCGAAAGATGGTTGCGGAATAGTCTTCCATACCGACTCCAGCGGGCCGCGCTGGAAGGTATTGATGTAAGACGGCTTGGTTACTCCGTCACCTCTTAACCCGTAGCCATAGAAGTTGTCGGAATCTATGATCCAGTGCATGCCATACATCAGGGGCGTGCTATAGGTGCTGTTCAATTCAGCCGCCAGGGGATCATTACCCACCGCAACGCCAGTGTTGAGCGGGCTTGGATACTGGCTGGGATCGTCCAACTCGGGCGCAAAGGTCGCCGGCTTGGAGGCGTTGTAGAAGCTGTTGGTCGGCTGGTCCAGAGAAGTAGGAATCATGTGCGCTTCGATGCTGTTCCAGGCCGTTTGCAGGTTGGTCCAATTTCCAGTGACGTTGCCCCACTCCGCCTCCAGCCAGACCCAGTAGCTATAGGTTTCGGAAGTAGTTTCATGGCCATAGTCGGGCGCCTCGGCAATCAGCGTCTCGACTGAGTGATAGGGAACACCTTCTGGACTGAAGTAGCCGTTGCTCGGGTTATGTATGGCGTTCCACATATCAATGAAGCGTTGCGTGTAGACGTTGACGGCGCCCGTTGTTGCGCTTACAGCAGCGCTGGGAGCCGACACATTGCCGGCGGCGTCCTTGGCGGTCACGCTAAAGCTATACGCAGTGCTCGGAGTTAGGCCGGTTACCGTGAAGGTAGTTGCGGTCGTAGTGCCTGCTGCTGTCGTCCCATTCAAGACTGTGTATCCGGCTACACCATCCGTAGAGTCAGTGGAAGCAGTCCAACTCAGCGATACTGTGGTGCCCGTGGCGCCAGTTACGGCCAAGCCGGTCGGAACGGTCGGCGGTGTTGTGTCGGGTACTGAAAGCGTAGTAAAGCTTACCGGGGTGCTCGCCGCGGAGACTTTGCCGGCTGAATCTTTGGCCCTGACAGCCAAAGCAAATTTCGTGGCCGGCGCAAGTCCGGTTGCGGTAAAACTGGTGGTGGTGCTGGTGCCGATAACTGTGGCGCCGTTCAAGATGTCATATCCAGTAACAGTCGCCGCGCTATCGGTGGACGCTGTCCAACTCAGCAATGCCGCAGTGGTGGTTATGTTGGTTGCGGTTAGGCCCGTCGGTGCCGTTGGCCCCGATCCACCCGCTGGTCCGCATGCCGTTCCGTTGATGGAGAACGCGGTTGGGACCGAGTTCGTACCGCTATCGTTCGCGGTAAATCCCATGGCGTTGTAACTGCCGCCGGCAGGGATACTGCCGTTATAACTTAAGCTGTTTACCGTAACTGCCGCTCCGCTTTGCGCGACTGCCCCATTCCACAAATTGCTGATTTGCTGATTGCCGGAGAAGCTCCATTGCAAGGTCCAGCTATTGATCGTTGTAGTTCCGGTATTGGAAACGGTGATTGCTGCCTGGAATCCAGTGCTCCACTGGTTCGTGATCGTGTAAGTGACATTGCAACTCGTAGGCGCCTGCGCAAACGCACTCAAGCTCAACAAACCGATAGCTCCGCAGAGCGCAAGGAACCGCCATATCTGCTTCCAATTCATGGATTATCTCCTCACTAGTCGTTTGGCGTGGACTCTTTCTCGAACTCGCGCAAACCAGCCACGTATGAGTCAGTCACGAGCATCCATAGGGCAAGAACATGGCGGCCAGCTTGATGGGCCATGTCCCAGGCGATAAAGAGATGAGATTTTGAAAAGAGCATACCGTTCAACCGGGAACTAATTTGCCAGCTTCGCCAGGGTCTTTACCAAAACGTTTTGGTAAAAGAGATGGAATGTTCTCTCTTTTCCATGGGAGATGTCAAGAGGGGTTTCCGAGAAAAATTGGACATGGCTTTGCAACCGGAACCTGGATTAAAATAGGTTAAGCTGATAACAATGGATTCCTAGAGACCAAAAATCCCCCCCTCAGAACCTAGAAAATAAAGGAGATATCGAGATGCCCCGACCGAGGGTGGGTAAGACCAAATCGTCTCCAGTCGTCAATTTGAAGGTCTTGGCAGATTATCTGAACTTGACTCCGGGAACGGTTTCAGTTGTCCTCAATGGTGTTCCCAGGGCCAGCGAGATTCCCCAGGAAACTCAGGACCGCATTTTTGCGGCTGCACAAAAACTTAACTATCGCCCGAACCACATAGCGCGATCTCTTAAGAATAAGCGTAGTTTTACCATAGGAATTCTTGCGCCGGAAGTAAGCGAGGGATACGGCGCGCTGCTGCTCAATGCCATTGGCGAATATCTTATCCAGCAAAGATATTTCTACTTTGTAGCCACTCACCGTCGCCGGCCGGACCTGCTGGAGGAGTATCCCAAAATCCTGATGGAAAGATCTGTTGAAGGTTTCATCATTATCGATACGGCCCTTGAAAAACCATTGCCTTTGCCCGCAGTTGCGATTTCGGGACACAGGAAACTGCCCGACCTCACCAACGTAGTTTTGGACCATGACCGTGCAGCCACCCTGGCCTTGCAGCATCTTGTCCAGTTTGGACACAAACGCATTGTGTTTATGAAAGGCCAGCCATTCAGCGCAGATTCTGAAGAGCGATGGAGAGCGATCCAGCAAGCCGCCATACGGCTGGGCATTCGGATCTTGCCGGAATTGACTCTCCAACTGACGATGGACACATTTTCGCCCTTAGTCGCTTATCCGGTCATGCAGGAATTTCTCAAGAAGAAACAGGAGTTTACTGCCGTCTTTGCGTACAACGATTTTTCGGCAATCGGCGCCATCCGCTCCTTGCTCGAGGCGGGATTCAAAGTTCCCGAGGACGTCTCAGTGGTTGGATTTGACGATGTCAATAGCGCTGCTTTTCAAAACCCGAGTCTCACTACAATTCGCCAGCCATTGCAGAAAATGGCGGAAATTGCGGCACAGACTCTGCTGGACCGCTTGAATGGCCGCGAAGTGCCTAGGGAGATTCTGGTTGAGCCCGAGCTTATTATCCGCGAGTCTACAGGTTTAGCTTCGCGGAAGAGATTAAATACCTTCCGCGAAACAGTAAGGCAGGGTTAGTGAAATTGTTTAGTCGCGACCCGCGCAGTGACAGAGAGTTCAAATTGCAATTCCGCTCTGAATTCTTTAACATCACCGATACGCCAAGCTACTTTATCGCCAGCAATCAGAACTCGGATGCTACGCACCCAACCCGGCTTTCGGACAAATTGTGCGCACCAATCCGAACTACACGCCGCGAGCAATCCAACTGGCCATGAAACTGTTCTTTAAGACGGAAGGACCGGCTGATTGGATCATCGGCCAGACCTTCGCCATCGACGGAGGACGTTAAACAACGCGTATGTCAAAAGACGTGCTATCAGTCGGAACGCTTTCAGCCGCACACGGGGAAAAGCGGTACGGGGTGAGCGAATTTCTGGTCGAACGCCAGCCTTACCGGCTTCCGATGTGGCTCATCAATGGAGTCGGCGAAGGGCCGACGCTCGTCGTGACAGCTGGCGTCCATGCGGCTGAGTACGCCAGCATCGTCGCCGCACTCGAACTGGGGCGCTCTCTTGATCCGGGAAGCCTTTCCGGGCGCGTGATCGTGGTGCCGATTGTGAATACTCCGGCGTTCAGTGCGCGTTCTATTTACGTCTGTCCTCTCGACGGCAAGAATCCGAATCGCGTGTTTCCCGGCAATCCGCATGGCAGTGCTTCCGAACAGATCGCCGATTGGTTGTTTCGCAACGTAATCTCGCAGGCCACTTATTACGTAGATTTACACGGCGGCGATTTGATCGAAGCATTGGTTCCGTTCACGATTTTCTTTCGTTCCGGCGACAAACGTGTTGATGAAGCGTCGCTGGAAATGGCCAGAGTCTTCGGCATTCATTTTCTGGTGTGTAGCGAGACCCCTGGATCAACGTTCTGCGCGGCATCAGTCGCAGGCATTCCGTCCATCCTGGCTGAAGCCGGCGGACAGGGAATTTGGACCGCCGAGGATGTCTGGCGCCATACGAATGGCCTCAACCGCCTCATGCGCCACCTGAAGATGGCTTCGGGTGGTGCTCCGGACACGGTGCCGTTCACACTTCTCGAACGGTTCCTTTGGTTGCGTAGCGACCACGAAGGTTTCTGGTATCCGGCGGTAGCGGTGAACGATCGAGTAGAGGCCGGCCAGAACTTGGGCTTCGTCAAAGACTACGAAGGGCACGTGCTGCAAACGGCGATGAGCCCAGCCGATGGCATCGTTCTCTTCATCGTCTCGTCGTTAGCGATCAACCGGACTGACCCTCTGTTGGCAGTCGGTGCTTGACTCTGCGGTAAATGGCGCCAGTGGTCTGCCGGAGGTATGGGCAGTTGGCAATGTGGGTGAGTGCTGCATCGGGCGGCGGTGCAGACGAAATGGGAGCAGCTAACTAGCCAAGGACTTCGCCCTTGATATCTCTTGGGTTTCTCGGTCTTGATTTTGATTTTTAATTGCCAAATTACTCAATTACCAAATTCTCAGCAAGCACCATGTTGCTTGCAGCGCAACGAAAACAGAATTTTCGTAATCGCCTGCATCACGGCCTAAGATGGCCGTCACTTCTTCACGACCGTGAGCGTCACCGAAGACGGATACTCCTTTGAGTGGTGGATGGCGGTGTGGGCGACGACACCCTGGGCCTCGTCGTAGTTGTTGCCGCCAGTGTTCAGGTTGCGATCGAAACGCGGGAAGTTGCTGCCCGAAACCTCGATGCGGATCTGGTGGCCGGCGGCGAAGTAGTTCGACGTGTTCATCGGCTGCAGCGTGACCTTGTACACCTTTCCGTTCTCCATCCAGACGAGCGGCCGATCGTAGCCATCGCGGTAGCGCAGGCGTTGGATGGTTTCATCGAGGTTGTATGCCGGACCATTGGTTGCGACGTCGATCAACTTCACCGTGACGTCGGTGTCCTTCACGTCGGATGAGACATAGAGTGTGACTTCGATGGGCCCGCTGACCTCGACGCCCTCTTTCAGCGGCTCCGAGGAATAAACAAGAATATCCGGGCGCTCCTCCATCTTGCGCTGATCCATCGCGCCGCCGGCCACAGCGTTGCCCGTGCAGCAGACATTTCCTCCATGCGACGGAACGGGGCTCGCAGGGTCATACGTGAACCGGTCGGGCGCATTAGAGGCTGGCGCGGCCGCGGTGAGTGCGCCATCGCCGTTCAGGGTGTTCGCTTTGCCGGCGCTGGTGAGATATAGCGTCATCGGCTGCGCCCCGGTGGGTGGCCAAGTATCAGACGATTGCCACTTGTTCATCCCCATGGTGTAGTAGAGGACCTTCGGCTGTTTCTCCAGCACCAGGCTGGCTTCGCCTTTAAGGAAACGATCGAAGAAGGCGAAGCTGAGTTCGTCATAGCCGGAGAGCGGATGCCCGGGGCCGGCTGGATCGATACCATTGAGGCGCGCATCGCCCATGTCGCGCTCACCAACCTTCATATCGGCGCTGGCGCGGCGATAGGAGCAGTGCAGCGTGGGCGCGATCACGGCCCACTGCTCGTTCGCAATTTCAGGGCTCGCGCTGCGGCGCACATAATTGTAGGTGGCGAGATTTGGCCCAACGGAGACGTCGTACCACGACATGAACCACAGGCCGGGCACGTTGATCTTCATGTCGTCATCGAAGAGTCCGCCCTTGTACCACGCCGGATCGTTAGGCGTGCGTTGGATCATGCGGCCGCCGGTGGCGACGGGCTCGGGATCAGCAAAGATTCCGTGCGGACCATCGACGGCCTTGATGATGTCCTGCTCGGGAAGGTGGCGAAGGGCCTGTGACCAGTCAACAGGTGGCAGGTGCTGTGCCAGGTCGAAGGACTTTGACTCGCGGATCCGGTCCTGCTGCGAGGTGTTGGGCGGGAACATCGGGCGGATATCGTTCTGCTCGCCGTAGAGCCAGGCGATGAACAGCATCTGCACGGCGCCGCCGCGATACCAGTTGCCTTGTTCGTAATACGGCTTGACGCGTCCGACACCG
This sequence comes from Candidatus Angelobacter sp., assembly GCA_035939495.1. Classification (GTDB taxonomy): domain Bacteria; phylum Acidobacteriota; class Terriglobia; order Terriglobales; family Acidobacteriaceae; genus Angelobacter. The sequence goes on from DASZFU010000010.1 coordinate 100,566, forward strand.
GCGCCGAATCCCTGCGGATTGATCGCGGCCAGACCCGTAGGAGCTGTGGCGGCCACGCCCATCTGCCACTCGGCCGTCGAGGAGCAGCCCTCGAGCCCAACCTTCCCGTTCGACCACGATTGCGAAGAGATCCAGCGAATGGCGTCGTAACCGTCAGTGCGCGGCGGGCCGAGAATGTCGTAGTTGCCCTCGGAGAAGAAGTGGCCGCGTTCGTTCATCTCAACATAGGCGTAGCCGCGCTGGACTGCCGTTAACTCGGCGGTCATGTCGCGCGGAACGCCGTTCTGGATGTCCCAATAATTGAAGTTGTAAGGCGTGCGAACGAAAATCACCGGATATTTCTTCGACGTGCCCTTGGGCCGATAAATGTCGGCGGCCATAAGTTTTCCATCGCGCATGCGCACCATGACCTTGCGATCGATAACCGCCGCGTCCTCGAGTTGCTTTTCGATATTAATACGCTGCTGGGTCTCGTCGGCCGAAAGGCGGCGAGGACCTTGCCCGCGAAGCATGGGCATGACGGCAAGGGCTGCGAGGAATATAGCGATACGACGAATAGACATCGAGTTCTCCAGAGGTAGAACGTTGTACACGGAGAAGCACGAGAGAAGCAAGGGGAATGGAAGAGAATAAGTATGGAGTCAAGTACCGACTGCCAATAAAGGATCACTCCGGTTGATCGCTAATGACGAGACGATGAAAAGAACGATGCCATCGGCTGGGCTGATCGCCGTTTGCAGCACGTGCCCTTCGTAATCCTTAACGAAGCCCAAGTTCTGGCCGGCCTTTACTCGATCGTTCACTGCAACCGCGGGATACCAGAAACCTTCGTGCTCGCTACGCAACCAAAGGAACCGTTCGAGAAGTGTGAACGGTGCCGTGTCCGGAGCACCGCCTGGAGTCATCTTCAGGTGGCGCATGAGGCGATTAAGGCCATTCGTGTGGCGCAAGACATCCTCGGTGGTCCAAATTCCCTGTCCGCCGGATTCCGCCAGGATGGATGGAATACCTGCGACTGATGCGGCGCAGAAAGTAGACCCGGGGGTCTCGCTGCACACCAGAAAATGAATGCCGAACACCTTGGCCATCTCCAGCGACGCTTCGTCAACACGTTTGTCGCCAGAACGAAAGAAAATCGTGAACGGAACCAATGCTTCGATCAAGTCTCCGCCATGCAAATCTACGTAGTAAGTGGCCTGCGAGATTACGTTGCGAAACAACCAATCGGCGATCTGTTCGGAGGCACTGCCATGCGGATTGCCGGGAAACACGCGATTCGGATTTTTGCCGTCGAGAGGACAGACGTAAATAGAACGCGCCCCGAACGCGGGCATATTCACAATCGGCACCACGATCACGCGCCCCGAAAGGTTTCCCGGATCAAGAGAGCGTCCCAGTTCGAGCGCGGCCGCGATGCTGGCGTACTCAGCCGCATGGACGCCGGCTGTTACGACGAGCGTCGGCCCTTCGCCGGCTCCATTGATGAGCCACATCGGAAGCCGGTAAGGCTGGCGTTCGACCAGAAATTCGTTCACACCGTACCGCTTCTCCCCGTATGGGGCTGAAAGCGTACCGACTGATAGCAGGTCCTTACTCATCTCGGGCCTGCCGGGAGATGCTCGGTCAAGTACCGCGCCAGCAAATGATACAGGTGCACGGTCGTGCCCGGGCCTTCAAAGATGCCGTGACTGCGATCGGGATAGGTCATGAAGTCGAAAGGTTTTCCGAGTTCGACCAGTTTGTTCACCAGCAGCTCCGTCCCTTGGTAGTGAACATTGTCGTCGCCGGAGCCGTGCACAATCAGCAGACGGCCCTTTAATCCCGCCGCGAAATTGATCGCCGAACCCTGCTTGTAGCCTTCGACGTTTTCCTGGGGCAACCCCATGTAGCGTTCCTGGTAAATCGAGTCGTATAGGCGCTGCTCGGGCACCGGCGCGACCGCCATGCCGACCTTGTAAAGATCAGGCGAGCGAAACATCAGGTTGAGAGTATTGGTGCCGCCGCCGCTCCAACCCCAAACGGCGACGCGATCCAGGTCGACGAACGGGTCCATTTTGCCCAGCGACCGAAGGGCCTGTGTTTGCTGCCTTGACGAGAGAACGCCGACAGCGCCGTAGATGGCCTTGCGCCATGCGCGGCCCCGTGGCGCAGGAGTGCCGGAATTGTCGAAGCTGACCACTAGGTATCCGAGCGAAGCAACGTAGCGGTGAAAGAGCGTGCCGTTGCCGCTCCAGCGGTCGAGCGCGGTCTGCGATGCTGGTTCGCCGTAAATGTTCACCAGGACCGGATATTTCTTCGAAGCATCAAAGTTGGGTGGCTTGATCATCCAGCCGTCTACCATTACACCGTCGCCGGCATCGGCCTTGAAGAACTCCACCGGCGGCGTGAGGAACTGTGCAATCTTTTTCTTGTATTCGGTACTGTCGCTGCTCATACGGACGAGCTTGTGATCGGGCAGAGACACCAGTTCGCGCAGCCCGGGATCTTGAATACTCGAGAAACTATGAAAGGCGTATTTCCCGTCGGGCGAAATATTGTAGCCATTCGTGCCGGCGAAGTTCTCCGGAGTAACGCGCACCGGATCGGCTGACCCATCGAGAGGTGAGCGATAAAGGTAGCGCTGAGTCGCCTTATCGGGAGACGCTATGAAATAGAGCCATCCGCCCTTTTCATCGACGCCCTCAATCCCGACGGCGGCGATATCAATGGCCCCACGTGTAACCAGCATTTCATGGCCGTTGCGATCGATCGCCCAGGCATGCATCCAGCCATCCTTTTCGGTGACCGCAAGGAACTGGTGGCCTTCATGAATCGGCTGGGCTTCCGGCAGCCCGCCAAATCCGATGGTGATGAAGGCGTCGTCATGATCGCGCCACATCTGGTGGACAGCACCGGAGCCGGCATCGGCGAGCAGATAATTGTCGGTGTTCTGGAGCCGGTTGAGCTGCTGGATGAGAAGCGTGTTAGCGTCGGCCCACTGCAGGCGCGCGATGTAGTTCTGGCGTGGATCGCCGGGGATGTCCAACCATTTCACGCTTCCCTTGCCATCGGCATTCACTACACCGGCGCGCACCGCTGAATTTTCGGTCCCGGCCAGCGGATAAGGCACCTGCATCTCCACCGGATAAGGGCCAGTCTGCGGATATGGAATCTCCGTGACCATTTCGCGTTCTTTGCCGAGGTAGTACATGAGCGCGAAGTCTCCAACCCCGTGCAAGTCAAATTGCCAGAACGCGATTCGCTTGCCGTCCGGGCTCCAACGAAAACAGTCGTGCAGGTCCAATTCTTCCTCGTTCACCCAATCGGAGCCCCCGTTGATGACCAGATCGGAGCCGTCGTGGGTGATGCGCTGGATGGATCCGCTCGCGAGGTCTTCCACGTATATGTCGTTCTTCTTAACGTACGCGACCCTGGTTGCATCAGGATTGAACTTGGCGTACATCAGGCTGGCCTCGGGCGCATCGATACCCAGCTTCTTGAGCTTGCCGGCCGTTCGGTCGAGGAACCAGTAATCTCCGCGAGAATTGGTGCGCCATACGCGGTGGGTATTCGTGAAAATCAGGACACGTTGGTTGTCCTTTGACCAGCTAAGTCCCGCGATCTGCAGCGGCTCGTTCATTTTTCCGCTCCGCTCTGCTCCGGCGGACGCTCCTTCAGGCGTGAGCTGCGCGGCTGTGATCAAGACCTCGCGGTTCTTGCCCGTCGCGGTGTCGTACTTTACGAGGTCGCGCCCGTGGCCGCCGGCCGCCGCTTCCGTCGTAATGTAGGATTGCCCGCCATCGAACCAGCGCGGTGGAGGCGAGGGACGCTCGCTGAATTCACCAGTGAAGATGCGGCTAATTGTGTCCTTTGGTGTTTCCGGCGCCGTTACAGGTTGCTGCGCGAACGATACGGCCGAAAACACCAGGATTGAAATAAATACGAGGCGACGAAAGGCAGGCTGGTTCATGAAATTCTCCGAATGAATTGGAAGGAGGGATGGTACGGGAGAGGGCGGGAGAATGCAATTTCTTCACCCCATAATCGAGAAAACCCGAATCGACAGTGGCGGATGAGAATGAAGGTGTTTTGCATGGGCGAAAGGCCGGGAGCAGCAGTTCGCTAAGACTCTTTTTCGCTGGATCTGCATAGAGAACCATGAGCAGATACGATGGATCAAAATGGCGGGTGATGACGAACAGCAGGTTCCACAAACTTATGGGAGAAGCGCAGAACACAGCAAGTTCAAATCCATCTTGCTATTCCATACGCAGTACCTCGGCGGCGCTCACTCTCAAAGCACAGCCAAACTGGCGGAAGCGGTGAGTGCAGTCTCTTAAAAATGTCTCTCTTATTATAATGGGGGTTTTTGGGGGTTTGCTGAAATTGCCGATTCTTCGTAACTGATTGAAAAGGTTGGTTGCGGGGGAATGGATTTGAACCACCGACCTTTGGGTTATAAGTTCCAAGGGAAACTGATCTAGAAGGGCTTACAAGCGCACGGATGACACCTAAGCACCTGTAAGAACCTGCAAGGAACACGCCGTAGTCCCCCCATGTAGTCCCTCGTTTTTTCCTGAACCGCAACTTCCCGGAACAGGACTTATGGCCCAAAATGACGATAGTCCCATGGAAAGCAGCCGGGGGCGTCCGGCATTTCGGGTAGCCCTTTAGTGACCGGGTTTGCCGCTGCATATATACCGTTCGCGGGCCGGAATCATGAACTTTGTAGGCGCTCACGGGCGCACTTCAAGCGTCAATACCAACCTATATTTGGCGACGCGACGCTGTTCTCGCTAGCCGCCGGAAGATATGCTCCAAAGATGGATGGGCAAAGTGAGCAGCAGCGTGCCCCATTTTGGCGCCAGCAGCGTTAACCGGTGGATTATCGCTGCCATCGTTTCAACGCTCGCCGTAACGATTTCTTTTGCTGTACGGAACGGCCGTGGCCGCCATGCTATTTGCCTGGCTGGGGATTCTCACCGCCCATTATTGGCTTTCGCAAAGCGCTACCGGAGGAGCGGATACGAACCTTGCCCATGCGGTCTTCACCATAGCAGCCTTCGTGATGGTGCTGGCGATCACACTGACAACCTTTTTCGTCCAGTGGTCCGTGCCTGCATTCCTGGCTTTTCTTGCGGTTATCTCGGTGGTATATTTACGAAGCCTATCAGCGCCAAGTTCGCCACCTGCGCCGCGAAGCCAAGGCTTGGGAGCAGAGAATGAATCGCAACCGCATTACCATTGATTGGCAGTTTACGTGCAAAAAAGCGCGTGAAAAGTTTGGCTATAAAAGGAACAACATCACACGGTCAAAGGCCTAGGTTCCAGATCTTCAAAAGTACGGTCATCAGAACCTGAAACCGCAACACATGCGGCTTGGCTTATTGCCACAGCTCGAACAACATCTGAGTGACCCTTGAGGATACGTAGCTCGTGCCCGCTCTCCACATGCCACCCTTCAGCGTGCTGTCCCAGGAAGCAGTTCCACTGCAATTATTTTCCCTTGTTGGATGATCTGTGAGGCTGCAGGTCGTACAGATTGTTACGCAGGTTGTCTATGGGCGATACTATCGACCTGCACTATTGTCTGAATTGTGTCCAGGCTTTCAGCGATCACGGAAATCCCATATTCCAACTCTTCCCGGCTGATGGTGAGAGGAGGCAAAAGCTTCAGGCTTTCATCTCTGGAGCCACAAGTTTCGATAATGAGGCCACGCTTGAAAGCTGCCTGAGAGACCCTCTCCGCCAATCCGGCTTCTGCAAAAACAATCGCCTGTATCAGACCCCGTCCTCGTACCAAAGCCTCAGTATCATGGCGGTCCGTAATCTGGCGAAGCAGGTTAACCGTGTATATCGATTTTTCAGCGATGGCGCGGCTGAAGCTAGTGTTTTCCCAGTATGCAAGAGCTTCCGTTGCGGTAACGAAAGCCAAATTGTTTCCGCGGAACGTCCCCGTGTGCTCTCCGGGTTGCCATATGTCAATCTCCGGACGGATGAGCACCAGCGACATCGGCAAACCGTAGCCGCTGATGGATTTGGAGAGACAAACAAGATCAGGCTTGATGCCAGCTTCTTCAAAGGGTATTTATATACTTGACGTACCCAGCGCCAGAATTGCATAATTCTTGGGCGCTGAGGGTTGCTTAATCATGAGAACAGATACAGCATACCTCAGAGACATCGGCCATGTTCTGGCCCCACTTCGGGACGGTGATGA
>DASZFU010000011.1:0-3118 GCA_035939495.1 Candidatus Angelobacter sp.
GCACAAGCACCGGATCGCCGATTACCTGCGGCCCAAAACGTTGTCGATGTTGTTGCTCGGGTTTTCTTCAGGCCTTCCTTTTTATCTGGTTGGCAATACGTTCGGCTACTGGCTGCGCGATGAACACACCTCCCTGACGGCAATCGGGTTTCTTTCCTGGGTGGGCATTGCCTATTCGCTGAAGTTTCTGTGGGCGCCCTTGATCGATCGCGTCGACTTGCCGTTGTTTAGACGGCTTGGTCATAGGCGCGGATGGATGATGTTCTCGCAGATCGTTGTCGGGCTGACGCTGGTTGCCATGGGAGGAACCGGCACAAGAGCCGGGCTAGGCCGGCTTGGCGCTCTTGCGCTCGTCGTCGCCTTTGCCTCTTCGACGCAGGACATTGTGGTCGACGCCTGGCGCATAGAATCGGCGCACGACGGAGAAGAACAAAGCCTCCTGGCGTCTGCCTATCAGTTCAGCTACCGGCTGGCGCTCCTAGCTACGGATTCCCTTATCCTCATCGTGGCAGCGGCCGTGGGCTGGCGCCTGTCCTATGGCATTTATGGCGCATGTATGGCCGTTGGAATGATCGCGACCTGGTTTGCGAAGGAACCGGAGCGCGCGGATGCGGTGATGGATGAAAAAAAACGCGAAGCGCCGCTTTCGACGCCACGCGGTTTCTTCGACGCTGTTGTCGGACCGTTCATCGCTTTCTTCCGCGCCCATGGCTGGCTTGCGCTGGTGATGTTAGCGGCCATCAGCCTCTACCGCTTGCCGGATTTTTTGATGGGTCCAATGGCGAATTCCTACTACATCGAGCTCGGCCTGACGAAGCAAACGGTCGGAGCGGTGCGCGGCTCCATCGGGCTTATCGCTACGTTGGCAGGCATCGCTGCGGGCGGATTCTGCTCGCTGAAGCTTGGCTACATGCGCGCGCTGATCATTGGAGGCATTTTGCAGGCAGCTGCGACTGCCGCGTTTGCGACTCTCGCGTTCTGGGGCTTGAGCATTCGCCTCTTCGCGCTCGTCATGGCCGGTGACAATTTCAGCCTCAGCTTTGCCGGCGTTGCGCTTGTGGCCTATATGTCGAGTCTCACCAGTCTGGGATACACCGCCACGCAGTATGCGCTCTTGAGTTCAACCTATGCCTGGCTGGGAAAGATCTTGAAGGGGTTTTCCGGTGCCGCGGTCGAAAGCCTGCGCACCACGCACGGCCTCCTTCACGCCTTCGGCATTTTCTTCATCGTTTGCGGACTGACCGGTGTGCCTGCGGTCCTGCTGTTCGCGGCATTGGGCTATTGGCACAGGCGGAAGCAACCGGCGCCAGCCACTGGCTAGGCGATGGGAAATAGCACCAAGGCACAATGTAATTTGATGTGTAATTTTCTTCCGAAGAAATGGCCGGAGTAAATATGGAGAATCCTTTTTCAATGAAAGCACGCAGCATCATTTTACTGCTGATTGTGGTGTTTGTGAACGGAATACAGATCGCCTGTCATCAGCCTTCTCATCATCAGTGGCAAAGCAGAGTTGTTCTGCCGAATGCGGAATTGCTTAATTGCCGTTTCGGAGAGTGCGCGCAGATGTGGTCCACAGTCGGCGCAAAACCCGGTGCCATTACCCCATGGCGTGTGACCATTGAACGATTGGGGAATGACCCATGCCCCAACGGTATCATTGCGTTGTACGACAAGAATGTTTCCATGGAGGAATTGGTGAATGCCGTTACGGAACGGTATGGATCGGCGGCTCTAAAAGGGGCTGTGCCGGGGGGAATATGGAAAGATGCCAGCAAGAATTTGGTGATAGATTTGATCCCGCTGGCTGACGAATCCAGCCCGGAAGAACATCCTTCTGCAGATGCCATGCAACGTGATCCCGTCGTGTACGCTCTCACCACTGATGCATTCCATGACTCAGTCGGTCGCAGTGTGCCGCGGAAAGAATTGAAGGAACTAATCTTCCTTTCCACCTTTGGCACCAGCTGTGGTGTTCCTAGGGAGAAGCTCAAATGAATGAACGTAATTGATCGGTATCCGTCCGTCTGTTGAACACATCTACTGCTGGAAAGGCCGGGGACTGGCGCGGTAGATCGGAGGCTTTCGAAGCCCCGTCTCAAGGGCGAGTGGCAGGCCCTTTCACCGACCGCCGTTCCGCGAATCTCGGTCAGCCGCTTTTTTCTTGTCGCTGGGCGCAAATCAATGTGGTAGGAACCTACTGGGCAAGCCCAGGGCTACTTGGTGAGGGTTACGGGCGTGCCGCGGCCCAGGCTCAAAGTCCGCGCCGCATTTCCTTTGTTGATTCCGATTTCGATGTAACCGCTTGAGCCCAAATAAGCGATGGCTTCGCCATTGTTGCCTTGGGCAAAGGTTTCCACCAGCCGCGTCACCGCCTGGTTTCCGACTTGGAATTTGATGCCGCCGCTGGCCAGCGCGGACTCCGACAAATCCTCTGACCGGAAATTCGTAATCAAATTGCCAAACGTGTCGGCGCGCAGGACCACGCCCTTTAGAGCCCCTTCCGCCTCTTTCGGGCGCGGAATCGCGAACTTCTTGTAATCGGTGATCTCGTCGCCCATGCTGGGGGTCTGCCAGCCTTTCGTAAGCCAAGAGGCCACGGGAGCAAAAATGTCGCGGCCATGAAAGGTCTTGCTCACGGGTTGCAAGTAATAATGCTCGACGTTGGCGTGGCGGACGACGAGGCTTTCTTTTTCGCGTTCGTAGATGACCGAGAGCACGCCGTTGTCCGGCGCGACGAAATACTGGTTTGTAGCGCTGACGAGCAAGGGCCTGCGCTCGGTGCCTACGCCAGGATCCACCACCACGACGTGAATGGTCTTCGACGGGAAATAAGAATAGGCTGCGCCAATGGTCAGCGCCCCATCGAGCAAATCGAATGGCGTGACGTTATGCGTGATGTCCACGATGGTCACGTCGGGATTGATCTTCAAGATGACGCCCTTGAGCGTCCCGACCAGATGGTCGTTCGTGCCGTAATCCGTTGTCAGTGTGATGATTGCGTTGGCCAATGGCTTCTCTCACCCAAAATGTTTTTGCTTGGTTCGCAAGCGGAGCAGGGAGGAACTCCGTCACTTCTGACGCTAACGGAGCAAGGCTTCCACGTCAATCCTTCGCG
>DASZFU010000012.1:0-98416 GCA_035939495.1 Candidatus Angelobacter sp.
TTGAAGAACGGCGTATGCCGTCCTCCTTCTTCCTTGTTCAGCACGTAGATCTCAGCCTTGAATTTGGTGTGGGGTGTAATCGATCCACCCTTCGCCAGCACCATGCCGCGTTCCACATCGTCCTTGCCGATGCCACGCAGCAACAATCCGGCGTTGTCTCCGGCCATGCCTTCGTCCAACTGCTTCTTGAACATCTCTACACCCGTCACAACTGTCTTGCGCGTCTCGCGGAAGCCCACAATCTCGACTTCCTCGCCCACCTTCACCTTGCCACGCTCGATGCGTCCGGTCACCACCGTACCGCGTCCGGAAATCGAGAAGATGTCTTCAATCGGCATCAGGAAGGGCTTGTCGACATCACGCGCCGGCAGCGGCACGTACTTGTCTACCGCCGCCATCAGCTCGTCAATCCTGCCTTCCCACTGCGCTTCCCCGTTCAGCGCGCCCAGGGCGCTCAGCCGCACCACCGGAACATCATCGCCGGGAAACTTGTAGCTCTTGAGCAGCTCACGGACTTCCAACTCGACCAGGTCCAGCAACTCCGGATCATCCACCGCGTCGCACTTGTTGAGCGCCACCACGATGCAGGGCACACCCACCTGCCGGGCCAGCAGCACGTGTTCGCGCGTCTGCGGCATCGGTCCGTCAGTTGCGGCCACCACCAGGATGGCTCCATCCATCTGCGCCGCTCCGGTGATCATGTTCTTGATGTAATCGGCGTGGCCGGGGCAATCCACGTGGGCATAATGCCGGTTGCCGGTCTCATATTCGACGTGCGCCGTGGCAATGGTGATGCCGCGCTCCCGCTCTTCCGGAGCATTGTCGATCGAATCAAACGAGCGAAACTTGATCTTGGGATTGTGCTTGGACAATACCTTGGTGATGGCCGCCGTCAGCGTGGTCTTGCCATGGTCGATGTGACCGATCGTTCCAACGTTGACGTGCGGCTTAGTACGATCAAATTTTTCCTTGGCCATTGCTTTCTCCTAAAAACTTATGCGGAGTACGGAACCCCAAACTTGTCAGTAATACCGGTAAATTTTCTGGTACCTTTGCCGAAGCCCGGGATCAACCTGCTCAATCCGCTCCAGATAAAGCTCACGGATCAACGACTGATCCGACAAAGGCAATACGCCGAAGAACTGCTTCACTGTCTTGCCAGATTGAGACAGCCCGGAGTCGATCTCCTCAAAAATTCCTTGCTCCAGAACCTTCTCAAACTCCCGGACCCGGATATCCCGGCTTTGCAGCTTTTTATAAAACTTATCCAGGACACCCTGAGCAAAAACCTGCTCAATAATTCTCTTTAACCGCTCAAACTCTTCAGCTTTTTGAACCAGTATTGGAGCTTGCTGAAATGCCATTGCCGCCTCAAAGTTCCTTACTACCGTTGGGTTTGACCACGCCATGCATAGCCGTTCAAAACCTCAGGCCCTTCGCCTGTCGCTCAGGGTTTCGCCTGGCGGGCTTCGCTCACGCCCGCATTGCGGGTCAATCTGGAGCGGGAGACGGGAATCGAACCCGCGACCAACAGCTTGGAAGGCTGTGACTCTACCACTGAGTTACTCCCGCCTTTTTAGATTGGATAATTGGGTAATTTAGTAATTGGGAAATTTCTTACAACATTCTTCCCAAATTACCCAATTACAAAATCACCCAATCACCCAATTACCCAATTACCCAATCCTATTAATCCTGGAGCTGATGACCGGGATTGAACCGGTGACCTCTCCCTTACCAAGGGAGTGCTCTACCAACTGAGCTACATCAGCTTTTGATCCCCTCCGGTGCTTTTAACTCACCCAGGGGTTACTCGCTTGGTTACCGCAAAACCGTTTCTTCTGTTTTCTCGCGCTCAGTGCGGATATGTTCGGCCTTCCAGTGCAGGAAAGTTCTTACCGCAAAAAATGCCAGGACGATCAGCGGTAAAGCTCGAATGCTGATCGACCCACCTGCAATCCGAACGGGGACATCGCTCATCGTCGTCCAGATCAACACTCCAAGTGCTGCATATAGCGCGAGTGCAACGCCCAATCGCCTGCTTTTTGCCATGCGATTCAAATCCTGGTGCACAGGGGAGGATTCGAACCTCCGTAGCTCCTAGGAGCGGCAGATTTACAGTCTGCTGCCATTAACCACTCGGCCACCTGTGCATTTAACCGAGCCTGCTCCTAAATTACAAAATGGCTCGCGAGCTCTTTCACTGGGACACGGGCTGCTTTTGCATCACCTAACGCAAAGCAAACAGGAGACGCGCAAACAAACTTCCGCACAACGCCAACTACTTACGGAGAATCTTCTGTGGAGTGCGTTCCGGTGGAAAACCTTCGTGCGCAGTATCTCAAAACCCGAAACCCGCCCAGCTACGCGTTTCAGGCCTCCCGCATCAAGTGGAGCTGGCGAAGGGATTTGAACCCCCGACCCTCTGATTACAAATCAGATGCTCTACCAACTGAGCTACGCCAGCAAATATCTCCCAAATGGCGCAAAAACTATAAGTTAACATAGCAGCCTTGCCTGTGCAAGGACTGCACACTTAACCATCTCAGAGGGGGCGCAGCCACACTGACTCACAACCAATGGTGATTATACCATTTGCCGGTTTAATGCGCTGTCGGTTCAAGATGCCTGTTTTCTCTAATCTATACTGAATACCCATGACGACCCGGCGCATGCTCGCGATTGCAAGTCTATGCTTGATTGCGGCCGCAATCCTGACTTTTGCTACAGTGCGTTGGGCCTCCAACCCACCTCAAGCGGTGTGCCTGCTTCCTGAAGGCGAGCTGCTGATGTACGTAAACCTCCAGCCTTTGCATTTTTTTGATTCGAAAACATCGAACTCGATAAACCTCGACCCGGATTATCAAGCCTTCATAGACCAGACGAATATTCGATTCGAGCGTGATCTCGATCAAGTGGCGATTTCCATGCACAATCCGGGGGCGGAGGCAGAAACGTCGTCGATTTTTAGAGGCCGCTTCGACCTAAACAAGCTGCAGAGCTATTTCCAGAAACTAACTACTGGCAGCGAAAAATATGGCGAAAAAACAATCTTTTCCATCGTGCACGAAGGGCGAACTGTGCGAGTGTGCATCCTAGATAAATCTGAGGTTGCCGTCACCAACATGGCATCGGCAGAGCCGATGCATAGCGTGATCGATAAATTTCGTCATCCTGCCCGTGCGGATCGAGGCCCCCTGCTTGCGCAGTCCTATTATCCTTACGTGCCTTTCTTCAGCGCGGCTTGGCTCGTCTATCGCGTGCCTTCACAGCCCGGAAGGGCCCAGTTGCCGGAGGGGCTGAGTTTTGATTTCTTGCAAAATACTACTGGAGTGATTTCTTTGCGGTTACCACTCTGGTTGAGCAGCGAATGCAGGTTCAAGGCCGAGGTTTTTACCGAGAGCGACGCTGCAGCCGAGGAGGTGGCGGAATCGGCTCACAATTACCTGGCTTTATATCGAAGTATCGCCCAGTCGCTCGGGACCAAGGGAGGCGATAGGGACGTAAGAAAAGCTTTTGACAGTATTCAGGTGGAACAGAAAGAGAACCGGGCCATCTTTACGGCTGCAATTTCTCAAGCTTTTCTGAAAAAGATTGCTTCTGCGGCCCAGACTGGCATCCAGGAACCGCCGTTACCTGGCAAGAATCCGTGACGCTACATGGCTCCGGCCGAGATCTGCTGCGATAAGGTGAAACGCAAATACTTATTAGGATTCACCGGGGTGTTATCAATGCGAACTTCATAGTGCAGATGCGGGCCGGTGCTGCGTCCGCTTAATCCAACATAGCCGATGGTGTCGCCACGTCGAACCGACTGCCCGGCAGAGACGGCAAATCCTGAAAGATGTCCGTACAAAGTGGTGATGCTATTGCCGTGGTCAATCACCAGTGAACGGCCATAGCCATTCATGAAATCAGCGTAACGAACCACCCCACTGGCCGGGGCGATTACCGGTGTGCCGTATTCTGAAGAGATGTCCACGCCCCGGTGGAAAGCTCCTTCATCACCGCTGAAGGGATCTGTACGCTGGCCAAAGGTTCCGGTAAGTGGGCCTTGGACCGGCCATAAGGTTGGTGCTGCTGCTGCCCGGAGCCAGTCGCTGGTGCTGGCCTCGCGCGAATTCTCCATGCTCATGCCGATGTACGCCGAGCCATTCATGGCAGTTGTTTTCAGAGCGTAAAACTGCTGCATGGAAGCGAACTCCGGAACATCTTTTTGAAAGACCGGGTCGGGCTTGAGTCCGTACAGGGTGGATACTTCACTTGCCAGCAAACTTAAAGATTGAGCCTGTAATTGGTTGGCTTCTGCAACCTGCGCGAGCTGCTTATAACGGGCGTTCAGGTCCTTCTTTTCGGCACGCAACTGATCGAAACGGCTGGTTTTCACCAGCATACGTGCGTAGGATCCCGCCATGCCGGTAATCGTCAGCATCCCGATCAATGCTCCGGCAATGAAAACGTAGAGATAATGCAGCGGAATTGGAATCTTCAGGAGCTCCCCTTCGGAGTTCCGGGCAACCAGCATGATGTAAAAGCGTTTTCGCAAGAAAATACTCCATCCAACGAAGTTTCTTTACAGCACGTTTGATCCAAACGCTTAAAGTGGCGGGGCCTGAACTGGATCGTCACGCCTCCAAGATCGGTATTTCCATCTTTCCGCCGCAGATACTGGGGACTCAAAACTCGCGGCCAGGAGTTCATTCAACATTGGGCGTGACTAAGAAGCTAACAAGCCGATTCCAGCTCTGTCAATGGCGCAGTAGATGCCCACCGATGACGAAGGTAGGCAGTCATTGACCTGAGAATTGGGCAATCGGGACATGGACTTCAGATTGACTCTCGCAATGCCATAGAACCTAAGTGGCTTTTTTCGATATAGTTAGGCCTGTTGGTTACTGCAGAGAGACAATTGATCGAGGGCATTCGCCGAGCCGCTGCCAAGACGGCGAGTCCGTGGGTGAAACTTGGAATCGGTGACGACGCCGCTTTATTGCAAGTTCCTGCTGGTTTCGAGCTGCTGGTGACAACCGACCTGTGCGTGGAGGATATCCATTTTCGGCGGGAGTGGCATCCGGCAAAAAGTGTGGGACATCGCTGCCTGGCGCGTGGCCTGAGTGACATTGCTGCGATGGGAGGCGAGCCTGTAGCCTGCTTCCTTTCCCTGGCGCTTCCTCCAAAGCTGCCACAACGTTGGGCCGACAACTTCATGGCAGGACTCCTTCAGCTTGGCCGCCGCTTCCGAACACCGCTCGCTGGCGGCGATACTTCAACCGCTGCGAAGATCACGGCAGACATCATAGTGCTGGGTAAGGTTCCAGCAGAAAAAGCCTTGCTCCGGTCTAAGGCCCGCTCTGGCGACCGAATCTGGGTAACTGGCGAACTGGGTGGATCTGCGGCAACTTTGAAACAGTTGTACTCAGGGGGCAAAATATCGCCAACAGTGAGTAACCGCCATTTTTATCCTGTCCCGCGCCTGGAAGTGGGCCGCTGGTTACAAAAAAACAACCTGGCTACAGCGATGATCGACATCAGCGATGGCCTTTCTGTGGATCTGGCCCATATCTGCGAGGAGAGCGCAGTCGATGGCGTGATCAATCTGGATGCGATACCTACAGCCAAAACAGCCGACCTCAGTCTGGCCTTACATGGCGGCGAAGACTACGAACTGCTCTTCACCGCTCCCAAATCAGCTACGTTACCCAAGAGGATTGCTGGCGTGCTGATTACAGAAATTGGCGCAATCCGGCCATGCGGCGACAGGAGAGCATCTGTTAAGAGCAAAGATGCGGCCGGCAATTTAAGGTTGTTGCGACCGGAAGGTTGGGAGCATTTCTCAAAAATTTAACTGACATCCCCACCTTCCAAAAGTTACAATCCCGTCATCTCCCGAATTCACATTTTCAAGCAAAGGCCACTGAATGAGTACCAGCATCCCTCCAGTGTCAACTGAAGCTGCACCTGCGGGGCTTTCTGAACCACAACGTATTGTGAATGCTTTTCTGGCTCCGTCCAAGACCTTTGAAGACATCCGCCATAACTCGAGTTGGTGGGTCCCATGGTTGCTGGGTTCCATTCTGGCCATGTCCTTCTTTCTTACTGTGGACAAGAAAGTTGGGTTTGAAACGGTCGCAAAGAACCAAATGGAGAATGCTGGCGGTTTCGCTCAACGCGCTATGGGACGGCTGACGCCGGAACAACGTGAGGAGGCACTCCAGCGGCAGGCAAAAATCCAGCGCATCGGCACTCTTTATTTTACCTGGCTTGTCTCCCTTCTTTTTTCCGTGGTCGCCGCAGCCGTGCTGATGGCCATATTCAATTTTGTCCTGGAAGCAGACATTCCATTCCGGCAGGCCCTTGCAATTCTTTTCTACGCAACTCTGCCTAAATCGATTTCTCTGGTTCTCGGGATTGTAGTCTTGCTGATCGGTGTTGATGCCTCAGCCTATGATCTTCAAAACCCCGTTGCTTCCAATCTAGGGGCACTTCTCGATCCCAATATGGTCGGCAAGTTTCTCTTCCGCTTTGGGACTTTTATCGATTTGTTTAGTATCTGGACAGTGATATTGTTAGGGATGGGCTTCGCCAAACTATCAAGAAAAAAAATCAGCACTGCAACAGGCATTACAGCGGTCGCAGTTTTGTATACGATCTTAGCTTTAGTGGGCGCCGGCCTGGCGGCTCTTTAACCCGGATATCCGGTGATTTTTCGCCATTCGAACCCCAAAAGCAGCATTTTAATGATTCGGCGACTCTATTAACGAGAGCGTTTATGTTTTAATAACTATCTGTCAATGCCATCGGCTACTATCAGATTTCGGCGCAGAATGAAAACTGCGCAGCGCACCCTGCGCGAACTGGGCATGATTGCCAAAGGGCTGATCTCTACCGATCACCCGATCCAGGTACATATCATCCCCATGCGCCGGTGCAATCTGTCGTGCGCCTACTGTAACGAATATGACGACTTCTCCGATCCGGTGCCCGTTGCGGAGATGGATCGTCGCATTGACAAGCTGAGCGAGCTAGGCGCTACTCTGGTGACCATCAGTGGAGGAGAGACCCTGCTCCATCCTCAACTCGATGAAATCATTGCGCGAATCAGGTCTCATGGCATGATTGCCGGCCTGATCACCAACGGATACCTGCTTACGGCAGACCGCATCCAAAGGCTGAATCGGGCCGGATTGGATCACCTGCAGATCTCCATCGATAACGTAAAGCCCGATGATGTTTCGAAGAAGTCACTCAAAGTGCTGGACAAGAAGCTCCAGTTGCTCCGGGAACATGCTGAATTCCATGTAAACATCAACTCGGTGATTGGCGCGGGTGTCAAGAACCAGTGGGATGCCGTCACCATCGGCAAACGCGCGGTGGAGCTGGGATTTACCTCAACCGTAGGCATCATCCATGATGGAACCGGGCAGCTTCGGCCGTTGGCCCCCGAGGCCCAGCGCGTGTTTCTGGAGATGAAAAAACTAGGCAAGCATAGCTACGCCCGCTTCAATTCATTTCAGGACAATATCGCCTTAGGTAAGCCCAACCAGTGGCGATGCCGGGCCGGTTCACGTTACCTCTACATCTGCGAAGACGGCTTGGTGCATTACTGCTCCCAGCAGCGCGGATTTCCAGGCATTCCCCTGGTTGACTATACCGTCGAGGATATCCGCCGCGAATTTCGGACAGAAAAATCCTGCGCTCCCAATTGCACCGTTTCGTGCGTCCACCAGACTTCCTTGGTTGACTTCTGGCGTGCTCCCCAGGGTTTGCAATCGCATACTATCTTCCGTCCCCAGGAATCTCCGGCAGAGCTGGTGCAGATAGAGATCGGCGATTCCGTTGCCGCCGAATAGTGCAGCTGATTAAATTTGATACGATTTACTAAATATTGGCTATGACAAGATGGCTGCTAACCGCTTTGGTGATTGTCGCATTGATCGGTTGCTCTACCACCAAACAGGTGAGTGTTATAACCGAACCAAGTAACTGGACTGTAGGCCAACACGATTATTGCATTTACAAAGCCAACAACCTGATATGTATCCCTCAGGCGCAAATGAAGATGACTCCTCCCTCCGATCTTCGAAGCCAATATCGAAATGGTGAAAAGGTACCAATAGAGGACATTATGCTGGCCCGCAGTCCTGAAGTCACGAACGAAGTCGAAGACAGGCTTCAGAGAGATGATACGAAAGAGATAAAGGTTAGCGTGTTCGACGCCAAATTCTCTGAAAAGCCTGCGGACTTTTCCATCTGGAATTGCATTACAACGGGCCTTGGTTCTCCGGCCCTGGATTGCAAGGTCATGAAGCAGCCAAGTGCAAGGGATCGGCAGTACATTTCTAAGAAGATTAATGAGCGAGCGGAGATAAAAGCAGCAACCGCCAAGATGGCAGGCCTAAGCCACGTAATTCTCGAGCAGCGATGTGGCCCGCCGTTAGAGCGTAGCCAGGACAGTATCAGTACCACAGAACTCTACAAAGGCGAATCTTCACTGCTGGCGTTTCACTTCACCACCTATCCGGAGCCGAAAGACGAGTTGGATCTCGCTAGCAGCCTGGGCTCACAACCCGCCAAGCTGGATCATTCTGCGGTTCTCTCTGGAGGCCATCACTGGTGGGGCGGCCGCCTGGAACCAGAATCCGCTTGGTTTCTCAAACAGTTGTCTTGCCTTAACAAATAAAACCCCAAGAATTTCAGTTCGACAGTGGTTTGACAAACGAATAAAATATTCGTATATTATTCGCTTCGTCAGCATTTGTAACGTGCGAAACCCTGAACCCTGCGGCCGAAGGGCCTATACGATCCGAGTCATTCGCGGGGACTTTTTAATTTCCGTGGCTTATTTGTTGCAGGTTGGCGGAGTTATGCTCAGACAATCAGATTAGTAGATTGCAAAAGCGAATCATTGAGCTCCCCCCGGCCTATTGGTACCCGATAACTACCCACCCTTTGCGGCTAAGAACGAAATGAGAAGCTGCGATATGATTAGAATTTACTAATCTAATTGGCCGACACCCTGAACACCCGGTAAAGTAAAGTATTCTCATGTCCAGCAACCCAATCGAAGCTGAGAACACGGCTCTGCCTCGGTTCTATGTTGGCGTGGCTGCCTTGCTCTGCAGCGCGAAGTTACTGATTCATCTGCTCACGAATCACCAATACAACTACTTCCGCGATGAACTCTATTATCTCGACTGCGGACGCCATTTGGCTTGGGGCTATGCCGATATGGCGCCTGGAGCAGCTTTTTTCGCCAAGATCGGATTGCTGTTAGGTGGTTCTCTGCGCGAGATTCGATTTTCAGTGGCAGCGGCAGGCGCTGTCCTTGTTCTGCTGGCGATCCTGTTGGCGCGTGAACTCGGAGGCGGAAAATTTGCGCAGTTCCTTTCCGGCTTTTGCACCCTGGCTGCGCTTGCCTACCTGATTGAGGATGAGTTTCCTCAGCATGAACGCCTTTGAGCCGCTGGCCTGGATGGCCTGCATACTCGTTCTGCTGCGGATCGTGCGCACCGGCAACTCGCGGCTGTGGCTCTGGTTTGGCCTGTTTGCCGGACTTGGCCTGGAAAACAAGCACTCAACTCTGTTCTTTGGATTGGCCGTGGTGCTCGCCATTTTGGTCACGCCTCTACGTCGCGAATTCCTGAAACCCTGGATCTGGCTCGGCGGATTGGTGGCGATCCTGGTCTTTTTGCCGAACCTGATCTGGGAAGCCCGGCATAACTTTGCCACCATCGAACTGCTGAGCAATGTGCAAAAAACGCACAAGAATGTAGTGTTGGGGCCGGTTGCTTACATGGGCCGTCAGCTCTTGTCGCTCAATCCGCTTGAATTTCTGGTGTGGGGGGCCGGACTGGTATGGCTCTTTACAGTTGCAGGCCGGCGCTTTCGAATTCTGGCTTGGACGTACGCGGCGCTTTTTTTGTTGTTTGTGCTCTTCAAGGGAAAGGACTATTACCTGTTTCCCATTTATCCCACGCTTTTTGCTGCGGGCGCAGTTGGCTGGGAACAATGGACTCAGAGACGGAACTGGATGCGTCCCGTTGTGGTCATGGTGATTCTCTTTACTTCAGCAATCCTTTCACCTCTGGCGCTCCCGATTTTTGCTCCTGACCGGCTTCTGGTCTACGAGGAGCGCTTGCATTTCCGTCCCCCTAAAAGTGAGGTCTCTCATGACGGCCCGTTACCTCAATATTTCGGCGATCAATTTGGATGGGAGGAATTGGTTTCCGAGGTCGCGCATGACTACAACTCCTTGCCTGAAGACCTTCGTTCGCATACCGTCATCTTTGCCAACAACTATGGTGAAGCCGGGGCCATCAATTTTTTTGGCCCCAGATATGGCTTGCCCGCGGCAATATCTGCCCACCAGAACCACTATTTCTGGGGACCACCTCCACCTAACCAGGGAGCGGTGGGGTCGAACGTGATTGTCTTGCAAGGCAGCGTGGAGCGCCTTGCGCCGCGATGTAGTTCGGTTCAGGTATTGAGTGTTCATTCTCACCCTTGGGGCATGCCGGAAGAGAATCGCCCGATCCTCTTCTGCCAGGGATTGAAAGTATCGCTCCAGCAACTTTGGCCACAGCTAAAACTCTGGAATTAAAGGTGTTAGCAGATCACAAGATTTTTCTGCAAGAAATGTTGCCGGCCCCGATCTTTTAATAACAGGGAATCCTCCTGATGTGAGGCAGCATGGGGGCGAGTTCCCCCAGAGCGCCCCTATGCTGCGCGTTTTGAGGTGATGCTAGGTCGGCTGCGCCAACCAGCGCAGCCGCTTTTCACCAATAAAAATCAAAATGTGTTTTTTTATTCCCTGTCAGTACTGTCCGGGGAAAGCTGGGAGCACAATGCTTCATGACCCAATTCGCGTTCATTCATGGTGCTTCGTGTCAAAAAGATTTTCCCGCATCTGCGCAATCCAATAGCAGCTCTTCAATTTTTCCTGAAGACCACAACTTCCCTGAAATTGCTGAAGCCATTTCCTTAGATTGTCAGATGTGATCTCATTCCAATCCTTGAGCGTAACAACAGGTAATCCGTCGTACAGCGGATCGAGTGAAGAGGTAGGAGTTAGCACAATGTGTCCCAAGGCCAAGGCTTCCCAAGTGCGGTGGCAATCCAATCCTGTTCCATGAGGGCTTAGGACAAAGGCATAATCTCCTCGCTGCCGCCACAATTCGGTTCGTGGCAGAGGTCCATTTTGGGAGAACACATTCTCGTTATTTCTCAATTTCCGGGCAATCTTGCGCCGGCTCTCCTTCAATCGTGCTCCAATCAAAGGATGAAAACGACGGTAGTTTCGCAAACCCAGGCCCTTTTGCCATGCAAAATCCACATAAACCTTGGGCTTGCGATCCTTGCATGACAGCAGTTGCCCTGCGACAGACTTTAGGACAGCCTCCTGATGCTCAGGAGAGCTGACATTTTCTCCCCAGATCGGCCTTTCGCTCAGCATGTGAAAATCAATCCCAATCGGTATCGGAGAAATCTTCTTGGAGGTAACTGAGCCGTCATAATCCTGCGTATACCAGCGGGAAATCTTGGGAGAGTCCAGAATGACACGAGCCAGATCGCCGAGTTCTGACGGCACACAGCTATCAGAATCACCGCTAACCAGCACAAATTTCGCCGATACGAGCGGAAGCACTTGCTGAATAAACGATCTCAGCCATGAAATTCTCACCCACACCAATTCTCCGTCGCGAATGTCGCTGTAACGTTCAGGATCGGCAACAAGATTGTTCGGCAGCTTCGAAGAGGCCATCGCTCCCGCCAGCAGCGCAACTGGAGTGTAAGTTCGTCGGTCGGGGAATTCGTCTGGAATTCTTCGGTCGCAGAGTGCGGCGATGCCTTTATTCCAGAGCAACTCGACGCCAAAATTCGCTGGAGATGAAATCATGAGTTTTATGGAGCCACTGCCATTATATGAATTGCCTGTTTCATTCGGGCCCCTGTTCTCTTCTGTTTGAATTCGCGTTCGTTCGCGTCCATTTGTGGCCAAAAGGGTTTGACTCTGCACGGCAATGTGCCGCGTAGTTGGTTTTGTTATGGTTGTTGGTTTTCCTTTGCGGCCTTCGCGCCCTTTGCGGTGAACCGGTTTTTGGCTGTGGCTCCGCTACGTTGTGGCCTCGGCGGTTGGTTTGATTTGTAACTTTTTGGGCAATTGTGAGATGTTTAAAGAACATACCTGCAAAAGGACATTGGATGTCGTTCAAGATCGAATCCATTCAGCTCAATGAAATTGTGATTATTGCGCCGGAGGTGCATGGCGATGCCAGGGGGTTTTTCATGGAGACCTTTCGCGCCGATCAGTTTCGCGCCTTGGGTCTTCCTGTTGAATTCCCGCAGGACAATCACTCGCGTTCCAGCCGCGCTGTATTGCGAGGATTGCATATTCAATGGGATCCTCCCATGAGCAAGCTGATGCGGGTTACAAATGGCAGCGCTTTTCTGGTTGCCGTGGATGTCCGCAAAGGCTCCCCAACACTGGGAAAATGGTTTGGAACAGAAGTATCTGCTGAGAACAAAAAACAGATATGGGCGCCCTATGGTTTTGCGCGTGGCTTTTGCGCTTTGACCGATGCTTGTGAAATCCAATATAAGTGCACGGCAGTCTACAATCCGCAAGGCGAGGGCGTAATTCATTTTGCCGATCCGGGGATTGGCATTGATTGGCCGATCGACGCAAAGACTGTTGTTACATCTGATCGCGACCGCCACGCGCAGACCTTGGCGCAATGGCTGGCTTCGCCGCTTTCCGAAAATGTGCTTTATGATCGTGGGAAGAACGTGAGCAAACAAGGAGAATGATGGCTCGAGACAAGATACTTTGTACGGGAGCAGCGGGCTTTGCCGGGGCACACATCGTGCGTCACCTGATGACGAACACCGATTGGGACATCATCGGGTTGGACCGGTTGAGCTACGCGGGATCGCTGGAACGATTGGCTGAGTGGCAGGGCAATCCCCGGATGAAGATGGTTTTTCATGATTTTCGTGCAGCCTACCCCACCAGCGTTCTGAAGGCCCTGGAAGGTGTTCGCTACATCATCCATAACGGGGCTGAGTCCCATGTCGAACGTTCGATTCAAGATCCTGAACCATTTGTCATGTCCAATGTTCTGGGAACCATGAACACGCTGCAGGCGGCGCGGGAATTGCAAGTCGATCACTTTATTTATGTCTCCACCGATGAAGTGCACGGCCCCGCTCCGGCGGGCGTAGATTTTACGGAAGACTCCCCTATCCGGCCCTCCAATCCCTATTCGGCAGCCAAAGCCGGTGGTGAGGCGTTGGCCTTTGCCTGGTCACGCTGCTACCGGCTTCCGGTCACCAACACGCGGACCATGAACCTCATCGGTGAGCGGCAACATCCCGAAAAATTCATCCCCATGTGCGTACGCAAGGTCTTGCATGGCGAGCGAGTCTTGATCCATGGACGGCGGGAAAGCGAGGGACAGTGGACGATTGGGTCTCGCAAGTGGATCCATGCTCGCAATCAAGCCGATGCATTGTTGTTTCTACTGCGCCTCCATCAGAAGCAAGGCAAAACATGCAAGGGTCAGGCAGGCTGCGGGCAGACCTACCACATTGCCGGCGAAGAGCGCACTAACCTGGAGATTGCTCAGTTCATCGCCAAGACTTTAGGGAAAAAGCTTGATTACGAAGTCGTGGACATCCACAGCGATCGTCCCGGACACGATTTGCGCTATAGCCTTTCTGACGAAAAAATAAAATTCCTGGGTTGGGCTCCGCCGGTAGCTTTTGAAGAGTCCCTACGCCGTTGCATCGAGTGGTCGGTTCGCCCAGAAAATCTAAGGTGGCTCGAAAGCTGAAAACATCTCTTAAGCCATGAAAGTTGCGATATTAGGGGCGAACGGCCAACTTGGTGCAGACGTCACTTCCGCATTCCTTGCGGAAGGCGATGAAGTGGTGGGCCTGACTCATGAAGATGTTGAAGTTTCATCGCTAGAGTCAGTGAAAAAATCTCTCGAGGCGATCCGCCCGCAAGTGGTCATCAATACAGCTGCATTCCACAATGTTGAACGTTGCGAGGGTGAGCCGTTGCCGGCATTTACGGTGAATGCCATGGGTGCGCGCAATGTCGCCCAGGTGACGGACTCACTCAGAGCTAAATTACTGCACATCAGCACTGATTATGTTTTCGATGGCGAGAAATCTTCTCCGTACGTTGAAGAAGATTCTCCCCGTCCCTTGAATGCCTACGGAAACAGCAAGCTGGCCGGTGAATATTTTGTGCGCTGCACGAATCCTCGTCATTTCGTGGTGCGCGTCTCTGGGATCTATGGCATGCATCCTTGCCGGGCCAAGGCTGGCCTCAATTTTGTTGAGATGATGTTGAAGCTGGCGGGGGAGCGCGAAGAGTTGCGAGTCGTGGATGACCAGCGCGTAACCCCGACGCCGACTGTTGAGATAGCGCAGCAATTGACTCTGTTAGCCAAAACGGACGATTACGGCATCTACCATGCAACCTCCGAGAGCAGTTGCACATGGTACGAGTTTGCTCGAGCTATTTTTGACCTGACTGGGACCAAAGTGCGTGTGGAGAAGGCCCGTCCCGGCGACTTTCCTGCAAAGGCCCACCGCCCGCAAAACTCAGTCCTCGAGAATGCTGCCCTGAAAGCCAGATCACTCAACGTGTTTACGCACTGGAGAACAGGGCTTGCAACCTATCTTTCTCACCGAAAACCACCATTCCAGGAATGACCGAGCAGAAGTTCTCCAATTACAAACGCTTCGGCGTTGATGTGCACATCACCACAGAGCCAGTTTCACCGAACTAAGAACGATTTCAGCTTTACAATGGTCGTCAATGCGCCATAGCCGGTGCAACATCTTTTTTGGCATGAAAGGAAATCCCTCATGGCATCGGTGTTTGGAACGGCGGTCCTGGTTATAACTGCGTTATTTTTTCTAGGCACGAGTTGGAGCAGTTTCACGAATCCAAAGCAATTTGGCGAACGGCTCGGCTTTGCTCTGCCAGGCGCTGACGGCCGCAATGAGATTCGAGCGCAATACGGCGGATTCTTTCTGGCGGCTGCCGTTTGCGGGATCTTCGCGCTGGTTGGGTGGGTTCCCCGTAGTACCGGTTTAGTAGTAAACGCCACCATCTTCGGCGGACTGATCGCCGGTCGCCTTATCAGTCTTTTCCTGGACGGCGGTATCACGAAATACGGCCCACTCATTCGCACTTTGTTTGTGATTGACGCGCTTGGGTTTGCTCTGGCGATCTCTGCTTTTGTCCTTGAGCATCCTCATTAGATGTAGCGGCCGTGATCTTTCCATTCCTGCATTGAGGTGCAGCCGAAGGAACAGCGTTATCAGGACGTTCTCGACCTGCTTGATGCGGGTATTCACGTCATGACCGCCGTGAACATCCAGCACCTTGAAACCCTGAATGATGCCGTCTCGCTCTCCGCAGGAACCAAGGTCCGGGAAACCATTCCCCGATAGCTTTCTCAGGCGCGCTGACGAAGTGATCAACGTCGATGTTTCCGTGGAAGAGTTACGCACCCGCATGAAGCAGGGAAAAGTCTACCCGCCGGAGAAAGCGGAGCAAGCCCTGACGCATTTCTTTCGCAAAGGCAATCTTTCGACATTACGTGAACTGGCGTTGAGAACCGTGGCAGAGGAGGTGGGCAGCAAGGCAGCGCGCTATCGCGAGGGAGAAGGACTCGAAAAATCTGCGATCCCCGAGCGCGTGATGGTTTGCATCTCGCCGCGTATCGGCACCGAGCGGCTGATTCGCACCGCAGCCCGTATCTCCAGCAGAATGTCTTCGGATTTTTATGCGGTGTTTGTGGAGTCCTCAGATTTTGAGCCGGGGAACATCAAGCCTAAAGACCACGCCCGCATCACTGAATTCCTCAAGCTGACCCAGGACCTGGGTGCAAGGATCGTCAAACTCAAAAGCAACAAAGTGGCCGACGCATTGATCGAATTTGCCCAGCGCGAGGGAATTACCCACGTAGTCTTCGGCCAGTCGGCTCGCTCGCGTTGGGATATCCTGCTGCGTGGCTCCGTCATTAATCGCTTTCTTGCCGAAGTAAGAGACGCCACCGTGCAGGTCATTCCAATGGGCAAAAAGAAGGGTGACCGTAAGCCACAGTAAAGCTCACGCGATGAGTAATGGTTCCAAGCCCAGTTCTGTCGAACAGATCGGGCATTGTTGTTGGTGATCTGTCAGGCGTTGATAAACATGCTCAAGTGCTGCTGAATCTCCAATCGAAAGATTACCGTTGGAGCTTTTGTTGGATGCAGACCAAACCACGAGAGCGTTTTGATATTCTTCGAACAGCCGTTGATATTCTGCACAACTTCTCATACTGAAAGCCTGCGTACTGCTGACTGACTTTCTATATCTTATCGCGATTAACCGTGGTTAATTATTAAAATATAACTAACATAAACTACGGTAACTGTTCATATTTAATAAATATTTGACTTATAGGTCTCACGAATGGCGGCTAAATGCGGTGTCTCGCCAAACAACACGTCTGAGTGGAATAGGGGATCAGAGGGAGTTACGATATTCGCGGTCTTTCGGCACTCTCGTTGAAACTCCCTGACGCTGCATGGTCACCCGGGTCACTTTGGGGTCCTTCGACTGCACCCTCCCTCCTGCGTCGGTCGGGCTTGCTCAGGATGACAGGAGATAAGCGTTTTTGATCTTAGAATAGCTATTATAAGATGCATCTGCCCTGCCGACTCGCCGGAGGCGTATGCTTAAGACTGACTCTCCGGCGCCTGGCTGAATGACCATACATTCGAGTTCGAATCATCCCCGAGTCAAGCTCAAGCATCTGGATCATCTTTGGTTTCAGGTTACAGGGACTCTTTGCAATCTTGCCTGCACCCATTGTTTCAACAGCAGCGGCCCTGGGGTGCGGACCTTCGATTTCCTCTCCCGCGAAACGATTGCCCTGGAGTTACAGCAAGCGGTGCGACTCGGCGTGAGAGAAGTCTTTTTCACCGGCGGTGAGCCTTTTCTGCATAAGGAGCTCATTGAGATACTTGCGCTTTCTCTGCAACAGGCGCCTACGACAGTGTTGACGAACGGCACCCTCATCAATGACCGGCTAGCCCAACAGCTCGCAGAAATCGAAAAGACTTCCAGGTATTCCCTGGAAATTCGCATAAGCCTTGATGGCTATACGGCAGAGATGAACGATCGCCTTCGTGGGCCGGGCGTGTTCGACAAAGTCCTGGAGGCCACTGCCCGCCTCGCGCGTCGCGGGTTGTTGCCCCTGGTGACGGTGGTGCGAACCTGGCCGGAAAGCGAAGAGCTAAGGATCATCGCGGGATTCATGAACGCCCTTCAGCAATCCGGATACAATCGCCCAAGGATCAAGATACTGCCATCCCTGCCGTTGGGACGTGAACTCACTCGCATCGAAAACGGCCATCACGAAATTCTGCTTACCGAAGAGATGCTACGCGGCTTCGATCGTGATTTGCTTATGTGCTCGAACTCCCGCATTGTCACGAGCCATGGCATATGGGTCTGTCCCTTGTTGGTAGAAGAGCCGGATGCGCGTCTAGGTACCTCCACCAAGGACATGCAGCCGGATTACGAACTGCGGCATCGTGCCTGCCACACTTGTTACCAATATGGCACCTTCTGCCAGAACGTCAGTGCCTCAGTGGAAGGGATGCCGAACATCGAATGAGGACGCGTCTGGCCCTTCTCGGCGGAACCTATAGCAACTGGCGTGCTCTGCAAGCTACCCTGAGCGACATTCAGGCCCGAAGCGTGGACAGCATCTACTGCTTAGGCGATTTCGGGGCTTTTGGTCCTTATCCGGATCGCATCTTTCCGCTTCTGCAGGAAGCGGGAGTGCAATGCATCCAGGGCAACTATGACAACTCTTTGGCTGGAGGGTTGGAAGATTGCCAGTGCGGATATACCGATCCGCGCGATAACCACTTTGCCAAGATCAGCTACCGCTACACGAATGAGAATACTTCCCCGCAGTACAAATCGTGGATGGGAACCCTTCCTCATCAGTTATGTCTTGAGATAGACGGACACAGGCTTTTGTTGTGTCACGGATCGCCGCGCAAGATGAATGAATTCGTATGGAACACCACCAGCCCAGATCAGTTTCTCGGGCATCTGCTGGAAGAGGCCGCAGCGGACATTGTCTGCGCCACTCACACGGGCATCAAATGGCATCGCCAGATCACCTCCCGGCAACATTGGATCAACGTGGGTGTATTAGGGCGTCCCGAGAACGATGGAGCGACTAATGTCTGGTACACGTTACTGCAGATTTCCGGCGCAGAGGTCACGGTTGAATTCGTCCCGGTGATTTATGATCATCGTGCCCTGGCCGAGGACATGAGAAAAGAACGTCTGCCCCAGGAATTCATCGAGACAATCCTAACTGGGTGGTGGACGACGTGCCTGGAGATACTCCCGCACAAAGAGCGGGCCAACGGAAAATTTTAGGGTAATTGCCGTGTTAGCGGTAAGATTTTTAGTTTGACGATTTTGTTAAACAACATGCTCCCTTTTACCCGCTGGATGGGCGGCTTCATCCAGTGGGTACAGGCTTTTGGCGGCGCCGGTGTGGCCATCTATGGATTGTTTTATGTGGCCGGTGTTGTGCTGTTTTTTCCCGGCATCATTCTTACCGCCGGGGCTGGCTTGCTTTATGGCGTAGTGCTGGGCACGCTCATTGTCTCTCCAGCCAGCGTCTTGGGATCGACCTTGGCCTTTCTGATTGCCCGCTATGTTGCGCGTGACTGGGTCAGCCGCAAGCTGGCGAAATACCCCAACTTTGAGGCGATTGACCGGGCCATCGAGAAAAATGGATTCAAGATGATTCTCCTGCTCCGGCTTCAACCGCTTCTCCCTTTCAATATTTTGAACTACGCCTTGGGTCTTACCCGGATTCGTCTATGGGATTACGTCGCGGCATCATTCATTGGAATGTTTCCCGCAACCGTGCTTTATGTTTATTTTGGATCCGTTCTGCACAGTGTCAGCGACCTGTTCCAAGGACATCTTGGGCGCGGCAGATGGGGAGCTATCTTATTCTGGACGGGCCTGTTGGCTGCCATTGCACTGGTTGTGTATATAGGGCGAATTGCTCGCAAGGCTTTGCAGGAAGCAATCGATCCATCGCAAGCAATAACCGAGGCTCCAGGGAGCGCAACCTGAATGGCAGCCTCTAAACCTGTGGTCTCGCCACTGGATGAGTACAATCAAACGCTCATCAACAATGCTCATCCTCCTGAATGGGTGAATCCCAAGCCTCTGGGGCGCTATAACTTAGTGGTTGTTGGGGGAGGGACAGCGGGCCTGGTCGCAGCTGCGGGCGCAGCAGGGTTGGGTGCTCGGGTGGCCTTGATTGAGCGCCATCTCCTGGGTGGAGACTGCTTGGTCGCTGGCTGCATCCCTTCCAAGGCCCTGATCCGGGCTGCGCGAGCGGCTTATGAGCCGACTCATTCCGCGGAATTCGGCGTCCATCTTCCTCCCTCCAACCCTCCCCGGCTGGAGTTTGGCGACGCAATGCAGAGGATGCGGCGGCTGCGTGCGCAAATATCCTTTCACGATTCAGCCCAGCGATTTACAGAATTGGGCGTAGACGTATTCATAGGACAGGCCACCTTCGTTTCTAGAAATGCGATTGAAGTCGAAGGCACGCGCCTGGAATTCGCACGAGCCATTCTGGCCAACGGAGCCAGGGCCGCACTGCTGCCCGTATCAGGCCTTGAAGACGCCGGTTATCTCACCAGCGAATCGGTTTTTTCTTTGACCCGCTGTCCCTCCAGCTTGATTGTGATTGGGGCCGGCCCGATCGGATGCGAATTAGCCCAGGCATTCCGCCGTTTCGGCGCTGAAGTTTCCGTAGTCAGCATCGATCCCCAGATACTGCCCAGGGAAGATGCTGATGCTGCTAACTTGCTCCAGCAGCAGTTGGAGCGCGAAGGTGTCCGTTTGTTTCTTGGGGCACACATCCGCCAGGCGGAAAAGAGCAGCGTGGGCAAAACCATCGTTTTCGAACGCGGCCAGGGAGTGGAGCATGTTACAGGCGATGAGATTTTAGTCGCGGTCGGCCGCACTCCAAACATCGAAGCGCTGAACCTGGAAGCCGCAGGAGTGCAATACAACGCCAAAGGGGTCTCGGTTGACGGCCGTCTGCGTACGACCAATCCGCGCATCTATGCGGCCGGGGACATCTGCTCCAATTATCAATTCACCCATGCCGCCGAAGCCCTGGCGCGTATCGCTCTTCAGAATGCGTTGTTCTTTGGCCGGAAGAAGGCAAGCGATCTGATTATCCCCTGGTGTACCTATACCGATCCGGAAATTGCTCATGTTGGTCCTTCCTCCAGTGAGGCCCAGAAGCGTGGTCCGGAAGTTGAGACTATTACTTTGCAACTCGGCCACAACGACCGCGCTATTGTGGACGGGGAAACTGATGGCTTCCTTCGCGTCCACTTCAACGCCGAAAAGGGAATTATTCTGGGCGCAACACTCGTAAGTAAACACGCGGGCGAAAGCGTCGGCGAGTTGGTGTTGGCCATCCAGAAAAAAATGAAGATATGGGAGCTAGGCAGCGTCATTCATCCTTATCCAACTCAGGCGGAGATCATCAAGCGCCTTGGGGACGCGGCCCTGCGCACGCGCCTTAAGCCTTGGATGAAAAAGCTGCTGGAAAGAGTGTTGCGCTTGAGGCGATAGCACATGGACCAAGCCGTTATTTGCATCTTTGCCAAACCTCCGCTTCCTGGAAAAGCAAAGACGCGGCTCATCCCGGAACTGGGAGAAGAGCGCGCTGCAGAGCTGGCAGAGGCTTTTCTGCAAGACACTGTGGACATGGTCAGAAACTGCAGTTGGGCCAGTTGCAGAATTGCCGCCACTGAAAACTTTGAACGCAGCTTCTTCCGTCCTGAGGAGCTTTGGCTTCAAGGTGAGGGTGATCTCGGAATCCGTTTGGAAGGAATCTTTCGGCGCGGGCTGCAACAATTCGAAATGGTATTCGCTCTCGGCGCAGATAGCCCCGGTCTTCTTCCAGGTGTCCTTGCCCGTGCCCGGGATGAGTTGCAAAGAGCGGATGCAGTCTTGGGGAGCGCGCGCGATGGCGGATTCTATTTACTGGGGATGAAAAAGTGTCCCGAAGGCATTCTGGACAAAATTCAATGGAGCCACGCACAAACATACACCGAAACTGTGGGCCGCTTGCGTGAAAAAGGCTGGACGATTGCCGTGATCGATCATTGGTTCGATATCGATACTCCGGAAGACCTGCGCCGCGTTCTGCCAAAGATGACGACCGACCTTTCCTCTGCTCCCAAGACACTCGGCCTTC
This sequence comes from Candidatus Angelobacter sp., assembly GCA_035939495.1. Classification (GTDB taxonomy): domain Bacteria; phylum Acidobacteriota; class Terriglobia; order Terriglobales; family Acidobacteriaceae; genus Angelobacter. The sequence continues at coordinate 21,339 of DASZFU010000012.1, forward strand.
TGCGTAAGTGGTATCCGCAAGAAAGCCTTACATGAGGATTTCTGTTGTTATCCCGGTGCTCAATGAGATTGAGAATCTTCCGCATCTGATAGCCGATTTAAAAGAAATTACAGGCGCTTTGGAAATTATCGTCTCCGATGGAGGCAGCAAAGACGGCACACGGGAATGGGCGACCGGCCAAAGCAACATCTTGTTAATTGATGCGCCTCGGGGCAAGGGACCACAGCTCAACGCCGGCGCAGCCAAGGCTACCGGGGATGTCATACTCTTTCTTCATGCCGACTGCCGGATGAGCCACGAAACCTGGAAATCGTTTCAATCCTCCGTAGCTAGACCTCACATTGCTGGTGGGGCGTTTCATGTCCGTTTTTTGGAAAAAGAGCCGCAGTCACTGCGATGGGTTGAAAAAGGAATCAATGCCCGCGCCACCATAACTAGGACGGCTACCGGCGATCAGGGCATTTTTGTGCGACGAGATGTCTTTGCTGCCATAGGAGGGACGCCGGACTGGCTGTTATTTGAAGACGTTGAACTAGTTCGCCGGATCAAGAATGCTGGAGGATTTATCGTAGTCAAGACACCCCTAACAATCTCTGGCCGTCGCTATATCAAGCAGGGGGTCATTCGAACGGCGCTGCTCATCTTTCTGTTGCGTTTGGGCTATTGGTTAGGAGCATCTCCACGGCGGCTGAAAAAATGGTTTGAAGATGTGCGGTGAGAAGCAACCAGCAAGGCCCGCCCTGTGGCTTAAGGCAATTCACAATTCGGCCCATTTGCTATCACAAAGTATTGTTAGTCCTCGTCGTCTTTGTCTTTATCCAGAACTTCCCGCAATTTTATGGCTAGTCCTTTAATTGTGAAAGGTTTCTGTATCAGGATGCAATTGGAACTAGATAGGCCGTATTGCTCCAGATTATGGTCGGTATACCCCGACATGTACATGACTTTAAGGGTTGGACGGGAGGAAAGCAGTTTTTCTGCAAGTTCCGAGCCGGATATCCCCGGAAGCAGTACATCGGTCAACAACAAATCGATGTTCCCGGGATAGGACTCCACCATGCCAAGGGCCTCTTCAGCGCTGCCCGCGACAAGAATGTTGTACCCAAGTTCCTGTGAGAGGAATTGAGTGATTACAAGGCGTAGAGATTCTTCGTCATCGACCAGAAGAATCGTCTCCGTGCCGCGATTTAATTCTAGTGGCAGCCGTTCCGTTTTTGTATTCACCACCGGGCTCCGAATTAAAAAGAGACAGAATTTAGCTTTCCGCAATTGACCTCATAACCCATTTGCAGGGGCAAAAATTCCTTCAAGATTTTCATTCAAGTGTGTCAAAAACCTTAAAGTACTCCTGCGACATCGAGCCGAAACGATTAGGTTATGAGGCCCCTCTCTAGCTTTTTCCCATCTTCCTTTTTAACCCGGGCAGAATAAATTGTATAGTTGGACGATATCACAAGATAAGGGAAACTCCCAAGCGATAGATTAGAGAATGATCGAATTGGGTAATTTCGTGATTTGGTAATTGGGTAATTTGAAAACCCGAATTGAACGATCGGACAATTATCCAATTACCCATTTACTAAATTGCCCACTTACCCAATCCTCTTCAGTCTTGGTAGCTGAACGCAGCTTTGAGATTTGCCACCTCGACGATGTCTCCTTCATTCAATTCGCGCTGGCCGTTGACATCCTCTCCATTGATTCTGAGTGTAACTTTCTTTTCTGAAGAGCTGATGAAGTACTTGTTTTCCCTTTTGCTGATCAGGGCCGCGGTTTTGGGAGCAAAAAACCCTTTCAATTTGATGGATGCCATATCGGACTTACCGATCATCGTCATTTTTCCGGTTAGCACATATTGTTCCTGCTCGGTTTTTCCTTGAAGAATGTTCAAGATGCCGATGCGCTCTTTTGGTGGGGTGGAGGGAGCCGGCTTGGATAAACCAAGAGGGCTGCCGGTGGCCGGAGCAGCGCTTTGTGCGGCGATCATCTCCTGAGCTCGCTTGGTATCGAGCACCACGGTAGCTTCCAACGCAGGAGTTACCGGTCCGGCTTTTTGGTTCGCCGCAGCAGGGGCAACTTTGCCATCATCCTTGAATTGAACAAGATGTTTTCCAATAAGAACCTGGTCGCCGTCTTTCAACGCGGCTTTGCCGACTTTCTGGCTGTTGACATAGGTACCGTTCAAAGATCCAAGATCTTCGACCATGTAATGGTCCTGGTCCCAATAAACCTTGGCGTGGTGCCCGGAGACAGCAAGGTTGTCGATCTGCAGAGAGTTGTCTGGCAAGCGGCCAATGGTCAACGCGCCCTGGGTGAGCGTGATCTCCTTTAACACTGCCTGTTCGAACTTCAAATAGAGTTTTGCCATTGCGGGCCTCCGGAAAACCACCTGTAAAAAATATTTTTATACCACGCACGCTCCACAATTCTCAGGAGCAGGCAGGTAATGTTGTCGTCGCCGCCGTTATTTTTAGCAGCATCCACCAAGGCGGCGCAGCCCTGTTCGACGCTTCGCGAGGAAGAGACGATCTTAAGAATCTCTTCATCATGCACATGTCTGGTCAATCCATCTGAACTCAATATCAGCGTGTCTCCAGGCAAGACCACCAGGTCTTCTACGTCAGGCTCTACGCTTTCTTCCGATCCGAGCGCCCGCAAAATAATATTTTGCATTTCTGAGCGCTCTGCCTGCTCTCTTGTAATATAGCCTCTCCGCACCTGCTCCATCACCAGGGAATGGTCCTGAGTGAGTTGTTGAATCGAATTCTGCCGGATGAGGTAAATGCGGCTGTCCCCCACATGGCCGACAGAAAGCGCGTTGCCCCGAATGAGCGCAGCCACAATGGTTGACCCCATTCCCGACTTCGACTGTTGCTTCTGGCCGGTTTCAAAGATAGTCCGGTTTGCGAGTTGGATTGCGCTTGCCAGGGCCCTGGCGCCCTGTGAAACAGCCGGAAAAGGCTCTCCTATTTGCCGGTAGTTCCCGTTCTTGCCTGCCTCACGGAAATAATCCAGAAGGATGTCTACGGCCATCTTGCTGGCCACTTCTCCGGCGGCCTGTCCCCCCATTCCGTCACAGACAACAAATATCCCCCAGCGCGAATCGTACCCGAAGTTATCTTCGTTGTTCGAGCGCACGCAGCCAACATCACTCTGTCCGGCAACCTCAACCGTAAGCGCCATTGTCCCTGTGTCGGAATCCTATCGTAGTTGGTCCATTTCGTAATAGTAATTAACTATCTTCCCGATGTGTGGCCGAGAAATCATATCGGTGCCGGAAGAAATTTAAACGCGGGGAGAATTGTGAGGATTGTACTGAGAATAGTTACTACTCTGCAACTAAAATCAGCCTCCGATATGGACCATGCTACGCGAAGGTTTTACGAAATCAGCCTCGCCAATGTGATGGCGGGCCTCTTTTTGGTCGACCACACCACGGATGTAATCGCCAAGCCCAGCATCACTCATACCTGCCTGCATGCGGCTTGCAAGGTCGTGATCGAGCAACGAAAAAAGACAGGTGCGAATCTTGCCGTCGGAGGTCAACCGTACGCGAGAACAGTGGCCGCAGAATGGATTGGAAACCGGCGCGATGATGCCGATCTCGCCAATTCCATCATCGAAGGTAAATCGCCGTGCAGTTTCGCTGAGCGCATTGGGAAGCTGACGCACCGGGCGGAAGCGATTCAGCGTCTCCAGAATCTCGGCCATTGTTACGACCACTTCCGGCGACCATACCCGGTCTTCTTCCAAGGGCATGAACTCGATAAAACGCAGCACAACGCCCTCCGACCGCGAGAACTTCGCAAATTCAATGATCTGGTCATCGTTGAAGCCACGCAGCAGAACGCAGTTGACCTTCACCGGCTCCAACCCTGCTCGCTTCGCCGCCCGAATGCCGGCCAGGACTTTTTCGAATCCGTTGGAAACCCGGGTAATCTGCGCGAATTTCTCCCGGTCTACGGCATCCATGCTCACGGTGATCCGGCTAAGCCCGGCATCTTTCAAGGATTGCGCCATCTCCGCCAGCAGATGTCCATTGGTAGTGATGGCCAGATCGAGCGGCTGATCATCCAGTGTTCTCAACTTGGCAAGGTTGCGAACGAATTCGGCGAGACCACGGCGCAGAAGCGGTTCGCCACCGGTAATCCTCACTTTTTCAATCCCTAATCCTACAAAGATGCGCACCATCCGAAGATAATCATCCAGAGGAAGCTCTGAGTAGATTGCGCCTTCGTTTCCGGTACGGCAGTAGACACAACGATAATTGCAGTGGTCAGTGATGCTGACCCGCAGGTCACTAATAGAGCGTCCGTGCTTATCGCGCAGGCGGTGCATAAGGTTCGCAGAAGACTTAGCAGAGAAGGCAGGAACGAAGGGATTTGCAGCAATCCGGTTCCCTTTCCAAACACGGGAGGCTCAAACGTTTCCACTTGAGCCCTCGTCCTTGCCATTCCGCAAGGAACCGCCGCCACAGCCAGAGTATGCCCGAAGGCTGATGCGGTCGGAAACCTGACCCTATTATAGACTGAATCTACATGCCATCATAATTCGGCCCGCCACCACCCTCGGGAGGGACCCAGGTGATGATCTCGTAGGGATCCATGATGTCGCAGGTCTTACAGTGAACGCAGTTTGATGGATTCAAGTGGATCGTTTTGCCCTTTGGGGCGTCAACGTCTTCCACCATTTCGTAGACATTGGCGGGGCAGAAATTCTGGCAGGGATTGCCAAACTCCACCACGCATCGGGTGTTGCAGACATCGGTGTTGTGAATCACCAAGTGTGACGGCTGGTCTTCCTCATGCTTGGTGCCTGAATGATAGAGATCAGTCAGCTTATCGAACGTCAATTTTCCATCGCCTTTGGCCTTGCCCAACAGGTGAGAGCGATTGCCGCCATCCGGGGACAATTCGCCAAGATGCTTCATGCGGGCATGGCCAGGATGGCTTTCGTACACCTGGCGCACGCCCCGCCCACCGGTCAGCATTTGCAGGGTTGTGTGGAACAAGCCCGGAAGTAATCCATTGGCATAGCCTTGGTGGAAGTTGCGGACCTCGTAAAGTTCATCGCGAATCCAACTCGCATCCACCCGGTATTCGTATTGCTTGAGTTTCTCTTCGCTGAAGTTGTTTTCCAGCAAACCTTCAAATGCAGTCTCAGCCGCCAGCATTCCGCTCTTGATGGCCAAGTGGATACCCTTGAGGCGCTGCGAATTCACAAATCCGGCAGAGTCGCCCACAATCATCCATCCGTTTCCGACAAGGCGCGGGATGGCATACCAGCCGCCATAAGGCATAGTTTTTGCGCCGTAGCGGACCATCTTGCCGCCTTCCAGCAGATGGGAGATCAACCGGTGCTTCTTAAATTGCTGCATGACGCGCTGCGGGTCGAGGCGTGGGTCGGCATACTCCAGACTCGTGACATAGCCCAAGGAGACCAGGTTGTCCTTGGAGCCATACATCCAGGAGCCGCCGAACTCTTTGGTGGTAAGCGGCCATCCCAGCGTGAGAATCACCTCGCCTTTGCGAACGCGCCCCGATGGCACCTCCCATAACTCTTTGACACCTACGCCGTAAGTTTGGGGATTGCGGTCTTTGTCGAGATCGTAAAGCTTGATTAAATCTTTGGTAAGCGAGCCGCGTGTGCCCTCGGCCAGAATCGTTACCTTGGATTTCAGGTCATAGCCAGGCTCAAAGTTGGACTTCCGCTGATTGAGCTTGTCCACACCTTTGTCGTCGGTGCGAACTCCGAGTACACGATCCTTATCGACCAGCAGTTCCGATCCCGCGAATCCGGTGAAGACCGTGATGCCGGCCTCTTCAACCTTTTGTCCCAACCACTTCACAAACCGGTTGATCGAGATGACGTAATTGCCGTGATCCCTCATGGGAGGAGGCATCAATGGGGCACGATACTCGCTATGCTCTCCCAGAAAATAGAAACTTTCGTGCTCTACCTGAGCGTCGAGAGGAGCGCTCTTTCGCCAGCCGGGAAGCAGTTCGTCCATGGAACGCGGATCAAGGACCGCGCCGGAGAGGCAATGCTGGCCGATTTCGCGAGCCTTTTCAAGGACGTAAATATTCTCTTTAGAAAGCTGATTGTCAGGATAACGATGGTTATGTTCATCAATCAGTTGCGCCAAACGCAGGGCACACGCCATCCCTGCCGGGCCACCGCCCACAATGACCACATCCGCTTCCATCTGCGGACGCTCGATTCCTTCAAGAGGTTTGCGGAAATTCATAAGAGCAGCTTCTAGCTACTGGCTTCTAGCTCCTCAGCTATTGGCTTTTTAGTCCTTAGTATTTAGCTTTTAGCCTCTGTTATCCTCCGAATAATAGATACTTTTGCCCGTCCGCCTGGTTAGTGTAGGATCACCCCGATCACCCCGATTCCCTACGCCCTGGCTTTTTTTACCTCTTCCGTGAGCACTGGAAGAATGTCGAAGAGGTTGCCTACCACGCCAAAGTCGGCGATCTCGAAGATCGGGGCCTCCGCATCTTTGTTGATGGCCACGATGCTGCGTGCGCCTTTCATGCCGACAATGTGCTGAATGGCGCCGCTTATGCCAACCGCCAAATAGAGCTTGGGCGCAACGGTTTGGCCCGAGCTTCCGATTTGCCGGTCCATTGGAAGCCATCCGGAATCGCAGATGGGGCGCGACGCGGCGATCTCGCCGCCCAGGGCGTCGGCCAGCAACTTGGCCAGTTCGATATTTTTCTGTTCTTTGATGCCTCGGCCAACTGAGACAATGATTTCTGCCTGTGTAAGATCCACGGCCTGCTTGGCTTCCTTGAATGGCTCTTCGGGCTTGGTGCGGATCACGTTATCGGCAATCTCCACATTGATGGTCTCAATCGGAGCCGGAGAGGCGCCCGACTCGGCCTTGTCGCCTCGGAATGCTCCCGCTTGGAAGGTCGCAAAGTGAGGTGGCTCACAGGCAAAGGAGACATCCGCGACAAATTTCCCCTGAAACATCTGGCGGGTAAAAAGCAGCCGGTCAACATCTTTGCGAAAGCCGACAGCATCACTGATCAGCGTGCGACCAAGCGCTGCGGTGAGCTGCGGGGCGAAGTCGCGAACCTGGTAGGTATGGGGCATCAGCACCAGCCCCGGCTGTTTTTGCTGGACCAGTTGCTTTAAAGCTGCAACAGCCCCATCGGGAGTGTACTGGGCCAGCTTGGGTGACTCGACAGCATAAACCTTTGCCACTTTTTTGCCGGCGACCTCGCCGGCAACGCTGCTGATCCCGCTTCCAAACACTGCTGCTTCAACCGGCCAGCCGGTTTCAGCAGAGATTCCCTGGGCCGCAGTCACGGTTTCCCACGAGACGCGGTTCAATTTGCCTTCACGCTGTTCGACGATTACAAGGATTGTGTTTGCCATTTTTTATTTTCTTGAACGATTCTTTTTATGCATACCCACAGCTATCAACAAGAGAGCAACTACAACATCCACAGCAAAGAGCAAGCGCATGAAAACATTGCCGGCGCGGATGTCCCATTCGACATATATCCCGAACAAGCCAGCCGCAATTAGCATTACAATACCAACCACGATGAGCGTGGAGCCTGTTTCTCGTTCCGTTACAGGGAGATAGTTGCCGCCTTCCGGGTCATACTCCATTCTGTCCATGGGCTTCCTCCTCAAATCACGCGGATTTCGTTGCGAAGCTTTTCTACCAGCTTCTTCGCCACCTCCGCGGGAGAGCCTTCCAGCATCTCGGTCTTTTTGCTTTTCTGCGGTATATAGAGCTTTTCAATCTTCTGCAGGTTGGCCCCCAGGCTGGTTTTCACTTCATCGAGAGAAACCTTGCGCAACGGCTTGTTCTTGGCTTGCTTGATGCCCAACAGCGTGGCATACCGCAGTTTGTTGATGCCGGATTGGATCGTCAGCACCGCAGGCAAAGGTATGTTTACATGCTGGAAAAACCCTGACTCCAGTTCGCGTTTCACTCTGATGCCCGAATCATTCTTTTGAATTTCCATAATGATTGTGGCATGAGGCCAACCCAGAAGTTCTGCCATCAGAACACCCGTTTGCGCGTAGCCGTAATCGTCAGACTGCAAGCCGGTAAAGATCAGATCAAAATGCTCGCCTTGGATAGCAGCTACAAACGCTTTGGCAATATTCACCGCATCCATGCCGACGAATGCGTTGTCTTCCAGATGAATGGCCCGATCGGCCCCTTTGGCTAGACCTTCGCGAAGCACCTGTTGGGCACGGGCAGGTCCGGCCGTGATGACGACTACTTCACCGCCATGTTTCTCTTTCTGGCGCAGCGCCTCTTCCAGCGCGTAGGCATCAGGCTCATTGACTTCATAGGAAACATCGTCGCGAATCCAGGTGTTGCTTTCATTGAGCTTGAGAGGTGCGTCCTTTTGCGGGACCTGCTTCATGCAGACCAGAATTTTCATAGAGGCATTAAGTCCTGTCTGTAACGGCGAAAAATCCGACCAAAGATAATAAACAATTTAAGCCTATTTCGCACAGCATGGCTGAGGAACGAACAAAAGTTTCAACCGCAAAGGACACAGCGTAGACGAGCCACAACCAAAACCCACCACAGAGACACGGAGACGATCAAAACCAAGTCAACCGCAGAAGCCGCAGAATTACGCAGAGGAATCCAGGTGCTTTTACCAATCAAAATTTGCGAAAAAAAGCACGATTTCAAAGCGCCTCGTGGTACAACGTAGCGGAGCCACAACCAAACCCATTTCACCACAAAGCCCCGCCACCGGTTGGCCGGATTGAATAGTCTGTGACTCGGCGGGATTGCCAAAATTGCCATAAATGCCAAAATTGCCAAAATTTGAAAACCAACTGCAATTCTTTGCCGTACCCGAGGGTGTGCTGATTCTAAATGGTTTAGCAAAGAGTCACAGGGCAGGACGCAAAGGAACAGCAAAGGCAGATTTACCACAGAGGCCACGGAGGAACACAGAGCAAGTCAATCAAGACCAACCGCAGAGTTATGCAGAGGATTCAATAGACTTTGTCCGATCAAAAATTTGCGAGAAAAAACACGATTTTCAAAGCGCCTCGTGGTACAGAGGTCACAAAGGAACACAAAGGAAATAACAGCTAGAAACCTGGGTAGAGATGCAAAACCGATCACCCGATCAGGCGCGATCACCCGATTGCTAAACACTCAAGGCTGTGTCCTGTTCAACAGCCTCTCCGGTTTCCATCGTTTCTTCCCAGAGAGACCGATCTTTCAACAGGCGGGAGACCAGTGCTGTGTGCATAGCGTGTCCGGCGCAATCGGCTACGATGCGTCCGATGATCTGTTTGCCCAACAGCGCCAGGTCACCAATCAAATCCAAGACCTTGTGACGAACAAACTCGTCGGAAAAGCGCAGTGGACCGTTCTTTATACCTTCGCGGGTGAGCACAATTACGTTTTCTTCCGAAGCCCCCCGGATCAGTCCCATATTCTTCATGGACTGTTCCTCGTGGAGAAAGCCAAACGTACGAGCGGCAGCCAACTCCTGGTGGTAGAGGTCGCGGGAAAGGTCGATCTCAAAGGATTGCTCACCAATCGGAAAGGCGAAGTTGATCTTGTATGAGACGGAGTAGCCGCTCGCGGGATAGGCAGCAATCGATTTATGTCCGTCTCGCACCTCAACCTCTTGGAGAATCCTAAGGTAGGTACGGCGCTTGCGTTGTTTCTTCAATCCAACTTTCAGTACCATATCGACAAAAGGCTGAGCGCTGCCATCCAGAATGGGAAGCTCCAAGTTGTCCAACTCCACGATCGCGTTGTCGAGGCCGATGCCGATAAAGGCAGAGAGCAAATGCTCGGTAGTGGAGATGAGAACACCTTTCTTCTGGAGGCTCGTGGCGTAGCTTACCCTTGCGACGTTGCGGCCAACAGCCTCAACTTCGAAGTCATCAAGATCCACGCGGCGAAAAACAATTCCTGTACCCGCCGGCGCGGGCATGATCCGCAGGTGCACCGGAGCCCCGCTATGCAACCCGATGCCCTGACACTCTGCCGGTACCCGAATTGTCTGTTCGAATGACAAGTTACTTTGTATGAACAGATTACACCTGGGAGAGAAGCCGCATTGTTGTATTTTTACAACAGTTTCGTGGCCCTGAAACGAACTACTTTTTATGCGGGTTAAAATCCAGCTTCGGCGTAACAAAAAGCGAGTCGGCAAGGTGACTGTTGTACACAACCGAGTTCACATAATACTGCCGATAAAGATCTCCGTTGTACGTCACCAGGATGTTGTACGGCGTGTTGATCCCATCGATCAGCTTCCAGTTGTCATAAACTTCATCGAGCTCATCCCGGTCGCGAGTCTGGGGATCGCGGGTGATGAAAACTTTTTTTACCGGAAGATGGTTATTGGAATCGACGAGCAGTGTTACCGACTCGCCCTTCGCGGTCATGATGGTCACTCGGTCAACGCTGTGGTTTTCTGCAAGCGATGGCCCTTCGTAGAAAAGAGCTACACCCGGTTCAATGAGCCATTGCCGAAGAACGACCTCCAAAGCGTAGTGGCGGCGCAGCATATAACGATGCAAATCCTGATCTTTTTGCTGGTCTAGCGCCTGTGTGCCGCGAAAAGTAGTTTCGTAGGCATTGTCTCCCAGGTAGAGCGTAATGACGTCGCGTGCCTTGGTGTACTCGATGCGCTCTTTATCGGGCCACTGCCAAAAACGCTGATAAACGCTGCCACCCTCTGAAGTCCCGTGATAAAAGCGCCCGGTGCGGCCCTCAGTGTGGGAATCTTTGAGGTTCAGATAATTCTGGCCCCCGAGAGTGTTAATCATCTGATCGATAATTGCGCGCGCCTTCTGTTGGTTTGCCGCGGCTTCCCCTCCCTGTTTCGGAGGAGTCGTCTGCTGGGTTGCAAGGCCCATCCACAGGAGCAATGTGATCAAAATCTTCATATACAAAGTTTAAACACTTTGAAACCCAGTCTGTTTCGAGGGATTCAGTTGCTAATTTCTACTATCCCACCAGCACAGCGCCACCGTTTACGTTCAAAATTTCTCCCGTAATGAATCCGGCGTGGGGAGTACACAGGAAGAGCACTGTCGCAGCGATCTCTTCCGGTTTGCCCACGCGCCCCAACGGAATCGTGCTGTACACACGCTTACTGATCTCAGGATCGCGAATCGCAGGCGCCGCCATGTCGGTATCCACCCAGCCAGGGGCCACGCAGTTCACGTAAATATGATCGCGCGCCAATTCGGTGGAGAGCCCTTTGACCATACTGATCAATGCACCTTTGCTGGCTGCGTAGTCGCAATGAAATGCCTCACCTCTTTGACCGGCGGTGGAGCTGACCAGAACGACATGTCCGCCGGTGCGCTGCTTTTTCATCTGTGCGACGGCGGCTTTTACCAGACCAAAAATGCTATCGAGGTTTACGGCCAGTGTCCGGCGCCACTGTTCATCGGACATTTGATCGACCGGGACATCCTGGGGCGGCCATACTCCATGATTGCCGACCAGAATATCCACTTGGCCACAATGGCCGACCGCAGTATTGATTAATCGGGCTCCCGCTTCAGCAGAAGACAGCTCCGACTGAACAGCAACACAATCTTTGCCGCCTCCGCATTCGCGGGCCAGGCTCTGGGCTTCGTTTCTCGCCTGCTGGTAATTGAAAACTACGCGCGCGCCCGAAGCCCGAAACATCCTTACAATCGCCGCGCCAATTCCCCTGGAACCTCCGGTCACGACTGCCACTCGATCTTCGAGTGACAGCACCACTCCGCTCGTCGGCATGAAGTTACGATACGAAAGCTAGTGTCGTTTAGGCAAGCATGGGCGACTGTGAGCCTGAACAAGGCCATGCGCAAATGCTCAATTTCCCTGTCGTTTACGCTGTATTTTCTTGGGGCCCGCGCCATCGGTTTTGACAAAATCGCGGTCTAGCTCGATCGGACCAGCCGCATGTAACAGATCAAAGGAGACGCTCGTGCCACACTTCTTGCAATTTGGAAAACGCTCCCCTTTTACCGCCAGAACTTCATGCGCCCTGCGGTGCTGGTGATGTGTCGCGGTGTAGATGCCTGTTGTAAGAACCTGGTCGCCAGGTTTGAAACGGGCATTCCCCATAAGAGTTCTATCCAGGTGGGGAACAGCGATAATTCTAAGAAGAGTTCAGAGCTGATTCAAGACTGCTCCAACTCTATGTCTCTGTTAGCTACCGAGGGATTTACGATATGAGTTGTTCCAGTCTTCAGCAGCTCTGACCAATCCTTCAAAGAGGCGACGTGACGGCACATCGTGCTTGAAGTCTTTTTCGGGATGCCATTGGACCGCCAGCACGTAGTGGGCTGGATCAGTACCTTCCAGAGCTTCGATAACGCCATCTTCAGGACAGCGAGCTACAACTCGCAACGCATCTCCCGGTTCTTTTGCAGCCTGGTGATGGCTGGAATTGACTGCCAATAAATTCTGCTCTTGGCCTTGTCCGGTCTCTCGGGCCAGAAGCGAGTCGTCCTCGATCGTCACCTGATGCGCCGTTCCATCTTTGCGCCTGGGATCATGCTCCACTTTAGAGTCGATATGCTGAATGAGCGTACCCGTACGCCAGACATTCAGCGTCTGCAACCCATAGCAGATCCCCAGAATGGGTTTGCGCATATTGTAAGCATCCTGCAGCAGAAGCTCATCAGCGGTGTCGCGCAAAGGATCGGCCGGCGCCGTTTTTTCATGCCGCAGAGCACCATATTTCTGTGGGTCTACATCGGCCTTGCTTCCAGTAAGCAGGACGGCAGCACAATCATTGATGCGCCGGGCAATTTCGTCGGGATGCCATTCCAACGAGATAACGACTGGTTCTCCGCCGACATCTTCAACCGCCTCCACATAAGGAGGCAGTGCCCGATCACTATAACTGCGGTCGTAAGAACAGGGCTCCGGTATGGCAATCTTCGGTTTCACAGATTCAGTGTGTGGGCAGTTGTGGCGGATGTCAAACCCGTGAAGGTTAATTAGCACCAAAAATTTGAGACAGCTCTTTGATCTCTTCGAGTTATGTTGACTTAATTTAAGTCACGAGCATAGCCTAAAACGTGAATGAAGAAAGCGACCGTTCGAACGTCTTTGGATATTCCGGTTGATTTGCACCGCCGCCTGCATCAGGCCGCAGCTCGCGAGGGTTGTTCCGCTCGACAGATGATCCTGCGCAGCATTGAACGGGCTGTTCACGATACCAGCCCCCGGCGGCCCAAGAGACGACTTCGTCTTGATCCCCCTATCGTACCTTCGATTGGAAAACCCTTTGATCTAACCAACACCCAAATTTATGACCTCATTGAGTTTCCCTGATGTCAACGTTTGGCTTGCGACACTGATACCCGATTCTTACCTTTCATCACGGCATACGGTTAACTCTTTGCGCATATCTCCTTGCGCATATCGGGCAGGGGGGAGCGCGCATAGTAGAGGTCGGCAATTACGTTCCTTGCTTTGTTGCTGAGTGCATCCATGTCCCGAATTGTCATGCCTGCGGTGGAGATGGGATCGCCGACAATCAGGTGAAGTGGATGCGGTTTGATGTGCCAGGTGCTCATCGGCAAGGTCTCGTATGTACCCACGAGCGCCATGGGGACCACATCTACCTGCGCCTTGATCGCCAGAAAGAAAGCTCCACCCATGAACTCCATCAGGTGTCCGCTTTTGGAACGTCCTCCTTCGGGAAAAACGACGATTGGCATGTTTTTCTTCAACGCATCAATGCCGCGATGCAGACCACGTAGAGACATACGTACGTTTTCGGTGTTCACTGGAATCTGGCCGGAACGACTTAGGTGCCATCCCATGAATGGATAACGGAAGAGCTCCCTTTTGGCCAAGATTCTGAATTGAAAAGGCAATTGCGCATAGATTACGGGGATATCCAAGGCTGAAAGATGGTTGACGACGTAGACATGGGGACGAGATGTATCGACCTTTTCCAGCCCCTCGACGCGGACAGAGGTTCCAATTGTACCCAGTATCGCCCGCGACCAAAGGCGCGCGAAGCTGTGCTGAATCTCTCCATCGCGATCGAAGAAAGACGAGAGCAGCGACAAACTGCCAAGGAACCCGGTGTAAAACCAGATCAGCGGATCCCAAAAAAAATACGAACGCAAACGCGAGAGCCAGTGGGGAATTCCGTTGACCGGTTGATGGGGCATTTTTGAATTTCTAATTTCTAATTTGAAGAGCTGCTGTTTAGTGGCTTCTAGCTGCTAGCCAGGCAAATTTCTACATTTCATCTTGAGCATCCGGCGGCCTTTTTAGTGCTTTACCGCTTCCAGCCTCACTTTCTTGATCTGCCTGTCACCCAGAATGCCTAAAGCTTCACCGACCACGTAGATCGAACCCGTTATTACCACAACTCCCTTGTCGCGGCGCGTGGACCGAGCATGATCCAGCGCACCGTGCATGTTCTCTGCGTGAATTACTTCTGTGTGGCTGTGCGCTGCGGCCTGGGCAATCTCCTCCGTAGAAGCGGCCCTGGGATTATCCGCCCGAACGGCAATGACAGTAGCCGCCATTGGAAAAAGAATGTCCGCAATCTCGCTGATGGCCTTGTCTTTCATGGCGCCAAAGATGAAAGTCAGTTCACGTTCCTCATAGTAATTTGAAAGTGCGGAACGCAAGGCCCACGCGCCAGCGGGATTGTGGGCAACGTCGAGCACCGCTTCAGGGAAGTAGTCATCGGCCGGCAACACCTGGAATCGTCCCGGCCATGAGGTGTTGCGAATCCCCTCTTGGACGTGTTCCGGAAGCACCTTGAAGCCAAAAGAATTCAGTTGTTCACTGGCGCTAATCGCCAACGCCAGATTGCGCCATTGATGGCGGCCAAGCAGTGGTGACTCCACCATGATCTCCTTGCCCATAAACTCCAGAGGGAACCGGTTTCGAGGCTCCTGACCAGAACCCAACGTAACTTCAGTTGCATTGGAAGTGACGGACGGCATGTGTTGCACTGCGCTTACCGGATGGGCATTGCAGTCCATGAGGGCCTGGCCAAGAGCATCGTTGACCTGGGGATGTTGCGGCAAAAGCACAGCAACACCGCCGCGACGCAGAATGCCCGCTTTTTCGCGTGCAATCTCAGACAAGGTTGAACCGAGAAACTTTTGATGGTCCAGGTCAATATCGGTAATCACGGAAATGCAAGGATCGACAATATTGGTGGCGTCGAGGCGTCCACCCATACCGACTTCGAGCACTGCCAGTTCTACTCCGGCGCTGGCAAAATACTCGAACATCATGGCGGTAACCATCTCAAAGAAGCTCGGATGCCAGGGAAGCTCTCCAGCCGCAACCAACCTCTGGGCAGTAATTTCCACGCGGTCATACATTTCCGCAAATTCAACATCGCTGATGGCTTCCTGGTTGATCTGAATGCGTTCGTTGATCGATACGAGGTGGGGCGAGGTGTAGAGTCCGGTTCGATATCCGGCGGCCCCTACGATACTTGCCAGAGTTGCCGCCGTCGAACCTTTGCCGTTTGTTCCGGCGATCAAAACGCTCTGTAGCCTGCGCTGAGGTTCTCCCAGAGCTTGCATCAACCGGCGCATGTGGACAAGGTCGAATTTGCGATTCGATAGCAACTCATGGCCCAACGCCATGAGATTGGAAACAGCGGATTCGTAGCCGGCAGGCACGGGTCAGGCCGCCTTGGGGGACATAAAGTCGAGGGCACGCGCCAGAAAGGATTTCATTTCCTTGCGGTGAACCACGGCATCGAGCATGCCGTGTTGCAGAAGGAATTCACTGCGCTGGAAACCGGCAGGCAGCTTCTGGCGGATCGTTTGCTCGATGACTCGGGGTCCTGCAAAACCGATTAGCGCGCCCGGCTCAGCGATATTCAGATCGCCGAGCATCGCATACGAAGCTGTCACGCCGCCAGTGGTCGGATCCGTCAACACAGAAACATAAGGTACGCGGGCATTATCCAGCCTGGCGAGCGCCGCCGATATCTTTGCCATCTGCATCAGGCTCACGACGCCTTCCATCATTCGCGCACCCCCGGATGCAGAGACAACGATGATAGGTTTGCGCTGCTTGCAAGCCCTTTCGATGGCACGTGTGATCGCTTCTCCGACCACAGCTCCCATACTGCCGCCAATGAATGAGTATTCCATAGCGCTGACGACAACCGGCCGCCCGCTTAATGTTCCTTCGGCGTTGATAATTGCGTCCTTCAAGCCGGTCTCTGCCTGACTCTTCTGCAGGCGCGCTTTGTAGGGACGTGTATCGGTAAAGGAGAGAGGATCCGTAGAGGCGAGCCGCTCGTCGTGAATCGTGTAGCTGTTCTCGTCCAGCAGCATGGCCAGGCGGTTACGGGCATCAATGCGGAAATGATGATTGCATTTGGGACAAACCTGCAGATTCTCTTCCAGCTCTTTTTTCCAGATGATCTTACCGCAGCCATCGCACTTCAGAAATAGTCCCTCGGTACGCACACGCTTCTCCTCCGAAGGCTGAATTTCGCTCGATTCTCGCTTAAACCAAGACAAAGAAAATTCCTTTCAAACCAGCCAGGGACTTTTCGCCCCTGATACCCCAAAGAAGTCAGGAGTCAGCCCCGCCACCGGCTCTTGCCGGATTGAATAGTCTGCGACTCGGCGGGATTGCCAAAATTGCCAAAATTGCCAAAATTGAAAACCTCAAATCCTTTTAGTATTCAATGCCGCGCTGGGCAAGCACGCCTTTTTCATAAGCATGTTTTACCTGCTTCATCTCGGTCACCGTATCGGCCAATTCCACGACCGACGGATGGGCATTCCTGCCCGTCAAAATCACATGCACGCCTTCGGGCTTCTGTTTCAACGTCTCGACGACTCGATCCGCATCCAACATGCCATAGCTGATGGCGTAATTGATCTCGTCCAGGATCACCAAGTCCCACTGTCCTGACATGATAGCCTGCCGGGCCTCTTCCCAAGCCTGCTCTACCATGCGGATATCTTCTGGATCGGTCTCGGCTCCGCCAACTTTCACAAACCCTCGGCCCATCTGTTTCATCACGAACTTGTCGCCGAAGGATTGCGCCGCATCGAGTTCGCCATAATGCCACGAACCTTTCAGGAACTGCAGCATCAGCACTTTCATCCCGTTGCCCACCGCGCGCAACGCGGTGCCCATGGCAGCCGTGGTCTTGCCCTTTCCCGGCCCTGTATTGACGATGATAAGACCACGATGAACATCAGACATAGAATTTCTAATTTGATGATTTCTAATTTCTAATTTGAAAAACCAAGAGCACATTCTGGCCAGCAGCTAGAAGCCAGTGGCGAGCAGCTTCTTCAAATTACAAATTAAAAATTACCAAATTACAAATCCTTCAGTGTCCCAAGTGATATGGGTGTCCTTTAAGAATTGTAAATGCACGGTAGATTTGCTCCAGCAAAACGATCCGCGCCAACTCGTGGGCGAGGGTCATCTTTCCAAACGAAAGAATCAAGTCAGCGGCTCCGCGAGCATGATTGCTGAAGCCGTCGGAGGGACCGATTGCAAATAGCAGGTTCTGTGTGCCCCGGTCCTGCTGGTCGCGAAGTAGTTCGGCGAATTCTTCTGAAGTGAACTGGCGTCCCCGGCCATCGAGCAAGATGAGCACCGGCTTCGTGCGTCCGGAAGCATGTTCAGCTAATTTGAGCAACGCGGCTTCACCCGACAACTCGTGCGATTCCGTTGGCACATGATGGGAAATGCGTTTCAAGTATTCGGCCGTGAGCGACTGGATCGCCGGCTCTTTCGTTTTCCCAACCCAGGCAATTTGAAGTTTCACAGGAAGAATTTGATTTTAAGCTTTTCCTTTCCGCGTCGTTCTTTTTGTCTTGGCCGTGGCCGAAATCTTCTTTCGTTTAATGCCAACTCTTGGTCCGGCAGTGCTTTTGGCCTTGGCGGAGCGTGCGGTTGCAGTCCTTCTTGGAGCCTGAATGGCTGCAGGTTTCTTGAGCAGATCATCGGATGTAAGGCGCGTAGCCGACTTCCACAGCCGCTCCAGGTCATAAAATTTGCGCGCCCGCTCGGAAAAAATATGGACGACGAAATCTACATAGTCCAGCAACACCCATTCCGCCTGGTTGTATCCTTCAATACTCGTTGGCCAGGCGCCCATGGAACGAAGGCCTTTTTCCACCTCATCGGAAATGGCCTGAATCTGCCGAGGGTTGGTTCCGGTGCAAACGATGAAATAGTCGGTGAATGGTCCCGTGGTGCGGTCCATTTCCAGAATTGCCAGGTCTTCACCCTTCTTGCTTTCTACTGCTCGAACTGCTTCCGCCACTTGCCGCCTGGTTTCGATACTCATTCCCGTCCTTTGCTCCTGATTGCGCCCTCGTTCAAGAAGATAGCATCTTATGCTGGCTCCCGCGTGTCATTTTTCGCCATTCGTTTCACGTTCCAGATATAGACGCTCTTTCCTGATGTACTCGGCCACCGGCCTCGGTACATACCGGCTGAGTTGCTCGATTGATTCATGGGCTGCGGTGCGAATCTGCGTTGACGAGATCGGCTGATGGACATTATCGAGCAGGTGGATGGCGGTTGAGGAAAGCTGGATCGTACCTCCCGGCTGTTGTCCTATCCCTTGCCGTAGACTATCCGCGCGACGCAGAGGCTCGGGCAACGCCTTTGCTATATCTTTGAGTGCGTATCCTGGCCGGCTGGCAACCACAAAATCACACTCTGCCAGCAACTCCACCGGCTGCTTCCATGAGCCAATCTCCATAAACGCGTCCACGCCAATCAGGAAAAAGAGCTTGCTCGATTCCAAAGAAGCCTTGAGCCTCCGGACGGTCTGAATGGAATAGTTCGGTTGCGTGGAATTCGCCTCCAGCAACGATGGCACAAAGCGTTGTTCTTCGGCAGTAGCCAGCGCCAGCATTGCAAAACGATGCTGAAATTCCGTAAGGCTTCGGCCACGCTTATGAGGAGGCACATTGGCAGGCACAAAGTAGACACAGTCAAGACCAAACCGTTCCGTTGCAGCCCGGGCAACGGCCAAGTGACCCAGATGCACAGGATCAAAAGTACCACCGAACAAAGCCAGCTTCATGCCCTTTCACCAGCTACACTCATTGGCTTTTTCTCTTCTTGAAAGCGGCGCGTTTGGAAATACGGACACTCTGAGGCTTGACCTTTCCCGGCTTACGCGATGATGCCGGCTTTTTGCTCGCCGAAGGTTGCACGTATTTGCCCGAGCGGATTTCGGCGACCCGCTTGCCTAGCCCGTATTTCAGCTTCTGGATTCCTTCGCCGGTGACTGCTGAAATCTCATAGAAATCCAGCTTCAACTTTTTGCTGTGTTTACGCAACTTCGTCAACTTGTCTTTGTTGACAACGTCCATTTTGGAGGCCACCACAACGATCGGCTTCTGTTCTAACCCGGCGCCAAAGCTGGCCAACTCATTCATGATCACGTTGAAATCCTGCACTGGATCAGGCCGCCCGCTGGCATCGGACACATCGACGATATGGGCGAGTACCCGAGTTCGTTCAACATGGCGCAGAAACTGTGTTCCCAAGCCGGAGCCTGTGTGCGCCCCCTCGATGAGTCCAGGAATGTCGGCTATCAGATAGCTATCTTCGTCTGGGAACTCGCCGATCGTGACCACGCCCAGATTCGGCTCAAGCGTTGTAAAGGGATAGTCGGCAATCTTGGGCCGGGCGGCTGAAACACGCGAGATCAATGTGGATTTGCCGACATTCGGATAACCGACCAACCCCACATCCGCCAGCAGCTTCAGCTCGAGCCGCAGTACTCTTTCCTCGCCCGGCTTGCCTGGTTCGTGTTCACGAGGCGCTTGGTGGGTGCTGGTGGCAAAGTGCTGGTTACCCCGTCCGCCGCGTCCACCGTGGGCCACGACAATGCGCTCATCGGGCTTGGAGAAGTCACGAACCAACTCGCCAGTCGTCTTGTCATAGACAATGGTGCCCACGGGAACTTTCAAGATAATGGGTTCGCCATCACGGCCAGTGCAGTTAGAACCTTCGCCATGGCGTCCGCGCTCAGCCGTGTATTCAGGGTTGAAGCGAAAATGGATCAACGTGTTATGGCGTTCGCTCGATTCCATGATGATGTCGCCACCACGTCCGCCATCGCCACCCGAAGGGCCGCCGCGAGGCACAAACTTCTCCCTGCGAAAGGCCATGCATCCGTTGCCGCCGCCGCCAGCTTTAATTCGAATTGTTGCTTCGTCGATGAACATGGGGTCAAGAAGTCAGGAGTCAGGAGACAGAAGTCAGAATTGCTGCGTTGCCGACTTTAGTTCGAATTGTTGTTGCCTCGTTGAACATCAAATCAGGAATCGGAAGTCAGAATTGCTGCACAATAACGGCTGAGTAATCGGCTGAGTTCTTCCATTTGAGCCAGGAGTTTTTGGGTTTCGCCATAACCAAGGTCCTGCGCCAGGATCAGATAATAACGGCTCTCTTCTAGTGAGCCTTCGGCTATATTCAGGAAACGTGCTTTGTCAGCTTTCCCTCGGCGGCGAAATCCTTCTGCAATATTGGCCGGAATAGAAATCGCTGCCCTGCGCATCTGGGATACTAAGCCATATGTTTCCTGTTTGGGGAACGCTGATGTGAAGGCATACAGCGCTAATATGCACTGATGGGCTTTTTGCCAGACCAACAAATCGCGAAAGCTACGGACTTTGGGACGGTCCAATGGCATTGATTTTCATTTTGGCAAATTTGGCAATCCCCGCTAAATCATAGATTGTTCAATCCGGTCCGCCGGTGGCGGGGCTGACTTCTGTCTTCTGGCTCCTGACTTCTGGCTACTTGAAACTAAGCGTTTGCGGCCTCTACCGGCTCGATCAGCACAAAGCGTCCGCTTGAGCCTTTGTCCACGAACTTGATTACGCCGGTGACTTTGGCGAAAAGCGTGTCGTCTTTGCCGCGACCTACGTTGGGACCGGGCTTGATCGGGGTACCGCGCTGCCGCACGATGATGGTTCCACCGTGCACAAGTTGACCGCCGAAGGCTTTCACGCCCAGCCGCTGCGCGTTTGAATCGCGTCCGTTTCTGGAACTGCCTAATCCCTTCTTATGCGCCATAACAAAATTCCTCTATTTCTTTTTGGTCTTGCCGCTGCTCTTTTTTGCTGCGTTCTTGGCTGGAGCTTTCTTCTCAGGCTTTTTAGCTGCCTTTTTCGACGCCGCAGCTTTGGTCTCTGGCGCGGCGGCTTCAACCTCAGATCCTTCTTCCGCTTCTATCTCGACGGGAGGAGCTGTTTTTTGCTTTTTTGCGGGCAGCTCCGGAGCGGTAAAGCGTTGTCCGTCAAACGTGATCTCGGTAATGCGCACCGCAGTGTAATGCTGGCGATGTCCAAGAATCTTCTTGTACTGCTTTTTGCGTTTGAAATGGAAGACCAGGACTTTGTCGCCGCGACCGCTCTCCATGACCTGGCCACTGACCATAACATCGCTCCCAGGGCCGATCTTGCCTTCTTCCCCGGAAACGGCTAGGACATCATTGAACTCAACTGTGTCGCCATCCTTGGCGGGCAGTTTCTCGACCTTGACAATGTCTCCAGGAGCAACACGATACTGCTTACCCCCGGCGCGAATGACCGCGTACATATTCTCTCCGTTGTCCTTCTCAAGTTATTGCAAATAAAGGACAGTCTCTTTGGACTTTTAAAATTTAGCTGAAATTCTCGGTTTGCGAACAGCCTTGCTCAAACAGGCAGGATCTGACAATACCGGCAAACCTCGTAATTTTAACGTGATGCGACCAGTGTGGTCAAACTTTAATGGTGGCTTAGCCGGAGTGTTGCTGGAAAAGTTAGAGATGCTTGTTACAAATCGAGGGCAATTTTGAGGGCTCCATCCACACGAGTCATAAAAGCCTTATCCAATTTGCCTTTCATCTCGCGAAGACGAGTTTTGCTGATTGTTCTGACTTGCTCACAGACGATAATACCGTCGATTGTTTGACCAGCGACGCCAGCGGGGATGGCGACATGGCTTGGATAAACTCTTTTCTTATTTGCAGCGTCTGTTATTGGACAGATACAAACGACAGGGCTGTATTTATTGAGGGCATCTCTACTGACAACGACAACCCGCCGAGTTCCCCCCTGTTCGGATCCCTCGACGGGATCAAGAATAGCTATAAATACATCACCGCGAAGAATTTGAGACATTCGTAGAAAGCTCCGCTGTCAGATCATTTTCTGCTGCTTGTAGGGCCTCCCAATCGCTCTCCGCAAATTCTTCAGCAAGCAAACTTGCTTCCTTCTGATAGTCCGCATCCTCGGCAATATGGGCAAACATAGCGTCGATCTGCCGACGCTTGTACATTTTCAGGTAAGCCGTCATCGCAAGAACGATTAGATCGTTCATGCTACCAACAGGCCCCTCCCCCTTTTCCTTGTCCAAAACACACTTTGCCTCTTCATAGACAGCACCAGGGAGACGGACGGTGGTCGTATATGTTCGAGCCCGCGGATGAGCAGCCATTTAAATGCCCCCTCTAAGGAATTTGACTGAAATTGTTTTCTCACGATCCCCTGCTATTTTGCTAAATATGAAAAATACATCGAGGATTGCTATCCATTATTGTATTAATATTTGAATACATATTTGATATTAGATTATAACACTAATATTGTAACTCAATATTAGTATCAATAGGCGTTCAATGCCCGCTTTTGGTAATTCTTGCCGCTACATCTTCCGCTCTGAAAGGGGGCTTGTGGGGGCAGTCGCAATTTTTCAATCCGAGCGGTGACGCGTTTAGAGTCTCCTTGTCTGCCAAAAGAAATAGGCTGTCATGGCGGATCCTATAGCGATCACGATGTATCGCACGGTCTTCTGGTCCAATTTCTGTGCATAATGAGCGCCGCCGTAGCCACCTAAGGCTCCCCCGACGATCAATCAACAGTGACTGGGGCCAGATCACGGCGTGAGCAAAGATAAACATCACGATGGCGACGACGTTTCCACAGGTGGCCAGCACCGTTTTCATGCCGTTCATGGCATGAATGTTTTCAATTCCCATGATGGTCAATAATGCCAAAATCACGAATCCCACGCCCGCACCGTAATAGCCGATATAGACAGCCACGCAAAGTTGCACAAAAGTCACCGCAATGATCGTGGTGCGCGAGGGCGGTTGAACAGGATGACGTTGCCGCATCCAGGAGGTAATCTTGCCGCCAAAGATAAATAACAGCGTGGCTCCAAGTAACAACCATGGCACCATCTTGAGAAACGTCGTTTGCGGTGTACGTAACAGCAAGGCCGCTCCCAAAATACTTCCGCAAACGGTGATGACCATCAGCGGCAAGAGCGATCTAAAAAGCTCCCGATTCAGCGCCTTGCGGTAGGCCCAGCTTGAGGCCAAGGTTCCCGGCCACAGAGCAACGGTGTTGGTGGCATTGGCATTGACGGGTGGCATACCCGTAAATAGCAGTGCTGGAAAAACGATGAATCCGCCTCCGCCAGCGACTGAGTTGATCGCGCCGCCTAGAACCGCAGCGGAAAAGAGAAGAGCAATCTGTGAGGGAGGCACTCAATATTGTAATCTTCTGATGAGGTCACTCAGTCCGATCCCCGATTTGTTAGTTAACCCGGTAACGGGACTTCATTACCAACAATAGAACGATCAGGCTCAACGTGACGGCATTCGCCACAATAATCGGCGCGGCCCGCACCAGCAGGCCATAGATCAGCCAAAAGACAACGCCAAGACCGAAAGTGAGCAGCATCCCGTACGAGAGGTCCTCGCAACGCCGCGTGCGCCACGCTTTGTGAACTTGCGGAACAAAGGAAAGCGTAGTCAATGTTCCCGCGATGAAACCGAGAATGCTGATCATGTGTGTTGGTGAAATAGGGTTACTTGCCCACCCAGCACGGCTCCCGTTTTCCCAGGAACGCAGAGATGCCTTCCTGGGCGTCGGCGGCCAAAGAGTTCATGCTCATTACCTCTTTGGCATAGGCATAGGCTTTCGGTTGATCGAGGTCGATCTGGGCATAAAAAGCTTCTTTGCCGAGCGCCACGGTCAGCGAGCTTGCTTTGGCGATCTGCATTGCGAGTTTTCGAGTTGTTTCGGCGAGTTCCTCGGCCGGAACAACCAGATTAATCAAGCCCCAGTCTGCGGCAGTGACTGCGTCCACCATTTCACCGGTGAGCAGCATCTGCAAGGCGCGCTTTCGGCCTATGGCGCGGCTGACGGCAACCATGGGCGTGGTGCAGAAGAGACCGATCTTCACGCCCGGAGTGGCGAAGGCGGCTTGATCCGCAGCCACAGCCAGATCGCAGGTAGCGACCAGTTGACATCCTGCGGCAGTAGCGATGCCTTGGACCTGGGCAATGACCGGTTGAGGGATCGACTGGATTTTCGCCATCAACTGGGAGCAAACGTCGAAAACCTGACGATATTCATTCAGGTTACGGCCAACCATCTCGCTGAGGTCATGCCCGGAAGAAAACACCTTGCCGGCAGCCGCCAGAATCACAGCTCGCAGGTTGCGGTCTTGTCCGATCTGGTCGAGACATTCAATCAACTCCTGCATGAGTTCCAGAGAAAGGGCATTGCGCCGGTTAGGCCGGTTCAGGGTGATAACGGCAACGTCTCCGTCAGCGGCAAAGCACAGGTTTTCGTAGTTCTTCATAGTTTCACCTGCTCCATGATAGAGCATTGTGGTTATTGGGTCATTCCGCGTGAAGACCAGCCACGGAGACACAACGTAGCGGAGCCACAACCAAAAACCGGTTCACCGCAAAGGACGCGAAGGCCGCAAAGGAAACCAACATCTTAACGACAAAGGAACACGAAGAGAAACCCAAGGACACCAAGGAAAAGCAAAGAAATTCTTTTCGCGAGAAAGCAAGATTTCCAAAGTTAGTAATACTGAGAAAATCAATAGGGCAACGTCAACCACAGAAAACGCAGAGACCGCAGAAGGAGAATGGATGCTGAGTGCCTCCTACCACACGCCCTTGTCGCTTCCGGTTAACTTGAAAGCGACCATGGCGGCTGAAGCCAGCGGAGGCAAGAGACTCAGGCGGAAGGTGGCGGGAACATTGCCCCGAAATGCCGCCTCGGTAATCTGGCGGGTGTAGAGCCGGGCTGCATACGGAATGACAGGCAGCCGCAAGAAGCGCGCGCGCGTATATATCTTGTCTGCGCCTACTTCTGCGGCAGAGATCACTGCTGAAGGGATGTTCAACGCTGTTCCCCGGTATTGCTTCACGTAGCCGGAAACAATATTGAGGAAGGTGGCTACGCCTTTCCAGATGCCTGCGTTCTCGGCAGCGCGGCGCAGTTCGATGAAATCCACCTCGCCGGTTTCAATCAGCGATGCAACATTCAATATGTCGCAGACCCGGAAGTAGAAATGCCGGTATATGCGCTGAAGCGTGGCGGCGAATATCCGTTCCTCAGGGGCCGGCACGAAGAATTTGTGGCCATTGAACTGAGTAATCATGCGGCGATCAATAAAGCGTTGTGCCAGCTCGACGTGCTCTCCTGTCTGGCCCAAACGTCCAACATGCACCTCAATCGATTCCGGCAACCCTGGCAGGCAAAAGTTCCATTTGTTAGCCAACCGGTCACCCCAACTGCGGCCCTCGACACGGGCGTGGAACCGTTGCTTGAAGACCTGCATTATGCGCTTGCGATCACCCGTAGAGACCAAGTCCATGTCATTGCCAAGATCGGGCCAATGATCGAGCGTCTTCATCACAACGCTGGGACAATCTTCTTCCTCGAGGGCTTGGCAGACCGGTTCCAGATGGGCCAGGGCTTTTGCGATCCGGGCACGCTCCACCGTCAAGACGCTGATGGCCCATGCCTGCAGGCCTGTGTTGCCACGGTTCCCGGCAAGGCGGTTGATGACCTCGAACGCGCGGACGAGTACGTGATTCGAGTTAGCAAGGTCTTCAAAGTCCCGCCGTTGTTCAGCGGTCAATGAGGTCAGCAATGGGAAAACGTCGGCGGCAGACGTCGCTCGAAGAGTCAGTTTCAGGAACGCATCAATATATTGTTTTTCTGCTTCCACCAACTTGGCCATTTGACGAAGTGCTCCAGTTATTTCCTTTGTGGATTAAGATGAGAACTGCTGCACTTCGGGTTGGCACAAGACGTTGTTTGATGCTTTCATGTAGTTGTTCTGTACCAAGGAGAGCTTTTGGCCTATAACGACCTTAGAGAATGGATCGCCGAACTCGAACGAGCCGGCGAACTGAAACGGATTCGGACCGAGGTTGATCCGATCCTGGAGGTCACGGAAATCACCGACCGCGTTTCCAAAGGCGCCGCCAAAAAATACGGGCGGCCCGGCGGCCCGGCGCTGTTGTTTGAAAACGTCAAAGGATCGAATGGCATTCCCCTCCTGATCAATCAATTTGGCTCAGAGCGGCGTATGCAGTTGGCGTTAGGGGTCGATCGTCTGGACGAGGTAGCGGAGCGGATCCGCCAGTTGCTTAACATGAAATCCCCCGAGGGCTTCCTGGAGAAGCTGAAGATGCTGCCCAAACTGGCAGATATGGGCAAATTCTTCCCCAAGATCGTTCCTACCGGTCCTTGCAAGGAAGTCATCAAGAAAAACAACTTCTCGCTGCTCGACTTGCCTGTATTGCAGTGCTGGCCAAAAGATGCAGGCCGTTTCATCACCTTGCCCTGTGTGATCACCCGCGACCCCAAGACCGGTAAGCGCAACGTCGGCATGTATCGCATCCAGGTTTATGACGCCACAACCGCCGGGATGCACTGGCAACGGCAGAAGGTGGCGGCAGAGCACTACCGCGAGCGTTTGCGAGCGGCAGCAGCCCAGGCAGGCGGCGAAACGGGCGTATCGATCATGGCCCGCTCCGGTGGAGGCTCGATGCTGGCCGAAGGAGAACGACCTACCGGGACGATGGAGGTCGCCGTCGCCATCGGCACTGAGCCGGGACTGACCTTCTCTGCCATTGTGCCCGCCCCGCCCGAGGTGGAAGAGTTCATCATCGCCGGGTTCCTCCGGCAGAAGCCGGTTGAACTGGTGAAGTGCGAGACTGTGGACTTAGAAGTCCCTGCGACGGCAGAGATTGTCCTGGAAGGATATGTGAAGCTCGATGAGTTGCGGACGGAAGGTCCGTTTGGCGACCATACCGGTTTCTATTCGCTCGAGGATCAGTATCCGGTCTTTCATGTCACTTGCATCACTCATCGCAAGAACCCAATTTACGCAACCACGATTGTCGGCAAGCCGCCGATGGAAGATGCCTGGATGGGCAAGGCCGTCGAACGGATCTTTCTCCCTCTGATGAAGCTGACCCTTCCCGAGATTGTCGATGTGAACCTTCCCGTCGAGGGCATCTTTCATAACCTGATGATCGTATCGATTCGGAAGTCTTATCCGGGACAAGCGCGCAAGGTCATGAACGGGATATGGGCGCTGGGACAGGCGATGTTTACCAAATGCATTGTAGTTGTGGATGAAGATGTCAACGTGCAGGACATTGGTGACGTGGTGCTCAAGGTCTCCAACAACATCGATCCCGAGCGCGACATCCAGTTCACGCTGGGGCCGGTGGACTCCCTCGACCACGCGTCCCGGTTGCCGAACTTTGGCTCCAAGATGGGCATTGACGCGACCCGAAAATGGCCAACCGAGGGATTTACGCGTCCCTGGCCGGACGAAATCCTCATGGACGAGAAGACCAAGGAATTGGTAGACAGGAAATGGAAGGAGTTGGGCATTGAGTAACACATTTAGCGACATTGCTACCGACCTTGGCAGAACTGTTGCCCAGGCTAAGCCGCTGCTGGCAAAACTGACCAACGCCGATACATCCGCTCGTCCCAGCCCAAAGAAGTGGTCGCGGAAAGAGATCCTGGGCCATCTGCTGGATTCGGCGTCGAATAATCATCAGCGCTTCGTGCGCGCCTCACTCCAAGGCAGCCTCGAGTTTCCAGGATATGCACAAGATGCGCTGGTGAAGCTCCAGGATTTCAGAGAGATGGATTGGGGATTCCTGGTCGACTTCTGGGCCAGCTACAACCGCTATCTCGCGCACGTCCTGACGTGCCTGCCAAAGAATGCCTACAAAGCCAAATGCCAGATCGGAGACCACGAACCCGCCACACTGGGCTGGATTGCGCAGGACTATGTGGATCACCTCAAACATCACCTTAACCAGATTTTAGGAAAGCGTTTTGAAACGGCGTATGGAGCGAAAGCATAGGTAGCCACGAATTAATGCGAATGGGATCTTAGCTTTTAGCTGCTAGCCCTTAGTATTTAGCGTTTCCTTTTTAATATCTACCTGCTTTGCAGCAGCTCAGATGCTCAGAATGACAGGGGGCAGGGCGTGAACTATAGGGGAATTTCTCGTTGCCGGCTCGTTTTGATGTTTCCGGCATGACTAAACAGCTTGCGCAAACTACGGTTACAATCACGTCTGCATGAGCTTGAGAACTGCTTTGGGCATCATTATCGACGATTTGATTTTTGTCGGATCGGCAGTGCTGCTCTCTTACCTATCACGCGTAGACCCCCATGCACGGGCGTCGCCCGGTTTCGTAGCTTTCAGCATCGCTTATGGGATAGGGTTTGCTCTTTTATCCGGATTTGTCGCTGGCCTGATTAGTCGTCGCAGGGACCTGATTACCGGAATGATGCTGGCCCTGATCATCGCGGTTCCAGCTCTGATCTCAATGCTCAATCCGGGCGGAGGCACAGTATGGTCCCAGATTTCCGCTTTGGTTCTGATGGCTCCATCAGGCCTGGTGGGAGACTGGATTCGGCTTAGCAGGCTGCGAAAGAGTTTCTAAAGCAATTCCTGAATAGATTCCTTCGCGATTAACGTCTGTCTTTCGATAACAGGTCATTTCCCGGCGAAAATGACCTACTTTCAGCAACCCCAAGATGTTTACCGAGTTCTAACTGATTACAAGGTTAGGTTTCCCGGGGCCCTGGGGTATGCGTCTTCTCATTGCAGGCATTCTGTTGGCATCTTCCACGCTGTCTATGGCGCAGGAGACTGCCATTGTCGAGGCCAAGGCAACGAATCAGCCACCGAGCGTTCAGACGGATACATTGCCCGTACGGGCTTTGGCGTTCATCCGTCCGAAGAATGTCAAATTGCTGGTAAAACATCAACTCAAAAAAGCAATCGACGGAAAGCAGTGCCCTACTTTGAACGAGTGGCATCCGCTCACCACGCGCCAAAAATTTGATGTCTTTGTGACGCATACCTACTCTCCGAACACATTTCTGGGCGCGGGCATCGATGCGTTGAAGTTTTCAACTATGGGAAGTGGAAACTCAGAGTACGAACGCGGTGTTATGGGAGCTGGTCAACGCTTCGGAATCAATCTGGCGACCAGCGAAACCAATGTGTTTTTCGAGCGCTTTTTGTTCCCAGCGGTCTTTAAGCAAGATCCCAGATATTTCCGTAATCCTGATCTCCCGTTTTTTAAGCGTACGCTCTATTCGATCAGCCGCGTATTCATCGCGCAAGGGGACAACGGGCACCAGACCGTCAATGCTTCCAAGATCTTCGGGGGAGCCACATCACAGGCCATCTCCGACCTTTATGTGCCAGGTGCAAGGCAGGGACTGGATCCCATTGTGGGTCGCGTCACCTTCAACCTCGTGCGCGATGCGGGGTTAAACATAGTGCACGAATTCTGGCCGGATATTCATCGCGGCTTGCTACATCGCTTCAGTTTTATTCGTAACGTAAGCTCTCGATTGGATTAAGCTGGGATGCCTTCTTCGAAGGATAATAGCCAAAGAAGATTCCGGTGGCCGCGGCGAACAGGCTGGCGAAAATCATGATCTGAGCCGAAAGCTGCATCTGCCAGTGAAGGGTATTCTGCAGCAAGGCCGATCCGAGAATCCCCAGGACAACCCCGAAGACTCCTCCCAGCAGGCTGATGACCACAGCCTCGCTGAGAAACTGTAGTTGCACATCGCCTTCCGTAGCTCCGATGGCCATGCGTATACCGATCTCGCGCGTCCTCTGCGTAATCGAGACCAGCATAATGTTCATAATGCCGACTCCACCGACAATGAGTGAAAGGGAGGCCGTACTCGCCAGCAGAAGGGTCAATAGGTGGCTGGCCTGAAGCTGTGCGCGAATCAACTCTTCTGGAGTTCGTATGTTGAAATCGTCAGGCTCGCCGGCATGGAGATGATGCCGCTCGCGCAAGAGGCCAACAATCTGGCGCGTGGTCTCGGCCATGGTTTCCCGGGAGCTGGCGGAGCAGAAGATGTCGTCGAGCCAGAATGTGCCGGTGATTCTTTTCTGGACTGTCGTATAGGGAAGGACGACGAAATCATCCTGGTCCTGTCCGCTGGCCGACATTCCTTTGGGAGTAAAGACACCGATTACCCTGCATGGCAGATCCTTAACCCTAACTGTCTTGCCAACCGGGTCTTCGTCCTTTTGAAAAAGCCCATCGACTACGGTTTGGCCTAAGACACATACAGCGGCGGCCTGATCGACTTCTTCCTGGGTAAAGAAGCCTCCCTGTGTCATGTCCCACCGGCGAACCTCGGGAAAGTCGGTAGAGACACCGCGGTATTGCGTACCCCAGTTCAAGTTGCCGTAGATCACCTGAACATGACCGTCGCTATTAGGAACAACGCTCTTGATACCTGCAACCTGCCGCTGGATCGCCAAGCCGTCGTCAACGATGAGGGTTCTGCTCCCCCTGGAACCTACGCGCACGCCGCTCGCCGAACGGGCGCCAGCTTCGATCCAGATCATGTTATCGCCAAGGTCATGCAATTGTTGTTCGATCCTGGCTGAACCGGCGTTGCCAATCGCGACCACGCAGATGAACGCGGCAATGCCCACAGCGATGCCCAAAATGGTCAAGACACTTCGGACTTTGTTGCGGGCCAACTCCCGGAACGATTCACCAAAAACTGTGCGCAGGTAGGTGATCATATTGCAATGAACTCTTAGGAATGAGCCAGGCTCGCCTGCGTCACGCCGTCAAATGCCTGCTGCATCTCTACTAATGTTTCTTGAGCTGCCTTGCGAGGATCGGCGGCACCGGTGATCGGGCGACCAATCACCAGATAATCGGCGCCTGCCTGGATGGCGGAGGTTGGCGTGGTCCTGCGTTTCTGCTCGTCCTCACCATAGCCATCAGGCCGGATTCCAGGCGTGACAACCAGCAGTTTGCCGCCCGCCAGCTCCCTGACTTTTTGGGCTTCGCGCCCCGAGGTGATTACCCCATCACAACCGGCTTCCAGGGCCTTACGCGTGCGGAAGAGCACCAAATCCTCCACGGAGGATTCCGTATAACCCATCTCGGCTACATCTTTCGCTTCCAGGCTGGTCAAGACCGTCACCATGAACAACTTCAGGTTACTGTTGCCCTTTCCGCTGACCGCCGCTGTAAGCAGATCACCCGTTCCATGCACGGTGAGAAAAGAAATCCCAAGCCGGGCAGCTTGCGAAACGGCCTTTCTAAGGGTTTCCTGGACGTCATAGTATTTGTAGTCGAGAAAGACCTTCTTTCCGCGCGAGATCAAGTCCTGGATAAGACCCTCTACGCCGGGGGCGAGTTGAAGAGTAAGGCCGACCTTGTAAAAGCTTACGGTGTCGCCTAAACGCTCAACCATCTGCCTGGCTTCATCAACATCACGAAGATCTAAGGCCACGATGAGCCGGTCTTTTGCTTCGATCTTATTCATATCGCTGGAACGATCCCCCTCTAAAAATCATAATACCTGAATTTCTATAGGAGTTTCGGATTAAGCAAAACAGCGTAGTCCCGTGTTCCGGCGAAGAAGAATCCGAAGTCCATGTTCCAACCTGCAGCTACTCTGCTTGCGTCCTAACTTAAGTCATGGACCTAAGAACGTGGATCGCCATCATCGCAAATTTCGTTGTCATTGCCGGACTGATTTCCTATGGATTCATTCTGTTTGCCGAGTACCACGCCAAAGGACGCTGGGCCAAGAACGTAACTGGTCTGCTAGCCGGCATTGGAATGTTTGCGCTGGCTCTCTCCATGCTCCTCAGGCCCCGTAACGTGCTGGTGATCCTCCAGATCTCTCAGACGGGTGCTTCCAAGGTTTTTCTGGGACTCAGCAGCGCGCTGCTGCTGGCGGCCATCGCTGCCTTTGGGATCATTAATTACTCAAGACCTCTGCGCCTGTTTCATGAACGTCGCATAGAAGGGGACCTCCGACGTGAGCTTCCAAAGATCACGTAGGGGCTCGGCCGCCGACCGTGAAAAAATCGTGAGCTTCCCGGCCCCGCGGACGGCCCCTGTGCCCCAGGGAGCTTTTCGCCGGCTCTTGCCAGGAATGGTGACCGGGGCTTCCGACGTCGATCCTTCTCTGGTCATTACGGCAACTGTCGCTGGTTCGGTCTATCACTACTCGCTGCTTTGGTCGGTTCTGCTGTGTGTACCGTTTCTTTTGGCCGTCTTTGCGGTTTCAGCCCGGATCGGCGTGGAGACTCGACAAGGATTGGTTGATTTGCTGCGCACCAATTATGGCCGGACCGCTGCGTTGTTATGTGCCACTATTGTGGTGACGATTAATATGGCCATGATCGTGGCCGATCTGATGGCCGTATCTGATGCTTTTTCCATCATCATGGAACTGCCGCGCAGTTACTTTATCGCGGCCATAGCGTTTTCTGTATGGTACGTCCTGATCTTCCGTGACTACCGCAAAATTACCCACGCGCTTGCGCTTCTTTCGTTGCCGCTGTTTGTATACGTTGCATCCGCGATTCTCGCGCATCCAGATTGGCGGCAGGTCATTGGCCATTCGCTTTTTCCGCGCATTCCTCATGACACTGGCTATCCTGTGACTGTAATCGCTATTTTTGGCTCGCTCCTCACGCCGTATGTCCTGGTTTGGCAGACAAGCTCCCGCCGGGAGGAGGCCTTGGCAGGAGAACGATTCGAAGGCGGAGCTGGCGGTGAACACCACGCCGGAGCTTTTGTCACGACCATTTTGTGTTATTCGATCATGGTGGCTGCAGCAACTGTCCTCAGAGTACCGCTGCCCGATGATCTGACCACGCGCATGGCAGCAGAAGCGCTGACGCCGGCCGCCGGTGCGATGGGCAGGGTCTTGTTTGCCTTGGGCATTATTGGCGCAGGCATGGTTGCTTTGCCGGTTCTGGTAGCTTCCATGTGCTACAGCGTTGCTGAAGCAATGGGATGGAAGAGCGGTCTTAACGAAAGCCCGTGGGAAGCGATCCGTTTCTACGTGATGATCTCGATCGCAATGTTCGTGGCTGCTGCGGTCAATTTTGCGCGCTGGAACCCGGTCAAGGCACTCTACTGGTCACAGATTCTGGCGGGCGCGCTGACTATTCCTATTCTTGTATTTATCTTGGTGATCTCCAATGACCGAAGGGTCATGCGAACGACGAACAGTTGGTGGCAGAATTTCTGGATTGGGGCGTCCGGTGGTGCAATTGTGGCTGCTGTACTGATTGTGTTCTGGTGGAAGATATCCAGTTGAGCTTTTGCCTTGCTTGAGGCTAAAATCACCGCCTCTACAATAATGCTCATGTTAAAACCTTTTAGCACGGCCATCCTGATGCTGGCGTTTGTGGCTTTGGTGCAACCGCCCGGCGAGGTTGAGATTACCGCCGAACCGAACCATCACCAGGTCCTTGTCAACGATTATGTTCGGATTTTTGACGTAAGCGCGCCGCCGAAGGCTTCTACTCTCGTTCATTGGCATCGGCACGACTATGCCTTTGTGACGCTGGGAGACGCTGACCTCATTAACGCCAGGGTGGGACAGAAGCCAGTACCGTTATTGCTGAAAGATGGTGACGTAAGGTTTACTCCTGGTGGATTTGCCCATGCCATCACGAACCGGAGCAATAGTGTATTCCGCAATATTACAATTGAACTATTGCGATCCTCCACCAATGTGAAATCGTGTTCGAGTTCGTGCTCGATGCCAGTCCCGTGTGCCGCAATAAACAAGGAGGCTTGCCCTACCAAGGAACAATTAATCACTTCAGACCAATGGACATTAAGTCGCGTGGTTCTGCCACCGTCAGCAACTCTGGAAAAACACAAACATGCCGCGCCCCATCTGGTCGTCGCCGTATCCCCCCTGAATCTGGTTCAGAAGTTGGAAGATGGATCTACCAAGGTAATGCAAGGTCAGCCGGGAATGTTGAATTGGGTTGAGCCTGTTGTCCATAGCGTCGTGAACAAGGGCGCCAGCGCAGCCCAATTGGTTACTTTGGAATTCAAACAATGAGTTTACCCAGTTCCAACCCGCAGCCAGATACTCCGGAAGCCCGGCAATACAACCGCGCCAAGCGCTGGCTGGAGATAGCCGACCTGGTGGTTGGAGTTGCCTTTCTGGCCATCCTGCTGCTGACCGGTTGGAACCGCAGCCTCCGCGATATCTCGATGAAGATCGGCAGAGACCACTACGCTTTGCAGCTTTTCGTTTATGTCTTGCTGCTGAGCGCCATCAGCAAGTTTCTGGGAATTGGACTCGA
This sequence comes from Candidatus Angelobacter sp., assembly GCA_035939495.1. Classification (GTDB taxonomy): domain Bacteria; phylum Acidobacteriota; class Terriglobia; order Terriglobales; family Acidobacteriaceae; genus Angelobacter. Next base: position 55,772 of record DASZFU010000012.1, read on the forward strand.
TTTTTACAGCTTTCGTCTGGAGCACCGTTTCAATCTTTCCAATCAGAAGCTGAGCGGTTGGATCAAGGATGAAATCAAAGGCTGGGTTTTAGGCCTGGTCATGGCAACTTTCATTGCCGAAATAATTTATGCGCTGATTCGGACCTCACCTACGCAGTGGTGGATCATCGCCTGGCTGGTTTTTATCGCTCTGTTTGTATTGTTTGCGCAGATTGCGCCGGTCGTGTTGTTTCCGTTGTTTTACAAGTTTGCGCCCCTCCAGAACGAGGAATTGAAATCGCGCCTGATGCGACTCGGGGAGCGGGCAGGCACCAGGATTCGTGGAGTCTACGAGTGGAAGCTCTCGGAAAAAAGTAAAAAGGCCAACGCAGCCCTTACCGGACTGGGAAGCACCCGCCGCATCATTATTGCCGACACCTTGCTCCAGAATTGTAATGACGACGAAATAGAAGCCATCATGGCCCATGAGCTTGGGCATCAGGTTCACAGACACATCCTGAAGAGTATTGTGATCGAAGCAGGAGTAACGCTGGTGGGATTCTGGGCAGCGAACTGGGTCTTGCAGTATGCAACCACGGAGCTAAAACAAACCACAAAGTTCCAACATCTTACCGATTTCGCCAACCTGCCTTTGTTGGTGCTGGTTTCGAGCGTGCTCTCGATCCTGTTGATGCCGGCGTTGAATGCCTATTCGCGTCTTACCGAACGCCAAGCCGATCTTTACTGCTGGAAGTCTGTGCCCAGCGTAACACCGTTCATCACCGCGATGGAAAAGTTGACGGCACAGAATTTAAGCGAACGCAGTCCTTCGCGCCTAGTCGAAGTTCTTTTTCATTCCCACCCGCCGATCTCGAAGAGGATCGCAGCGGCAGAAGCTTGGGCCAATACCAATCGCCCTAGCCTCGCGACCTGAACATTTCTTCGACTCGGCGCAGGTCTTCTTCCGTATCCACTCCGACCGTGTCAAAAGGCGTCTGCTCGACGTAAATATCAGTGCCGTTCTCGAGGAACCGCAATTGTTCCAGGCGTTCGGCGGCTTCCAGAATCGATTCCGGCAATTTGCAAAACTGATCCAGGGCAGCTTTACGGTAAGCATAGAATCCCAAATGCTTGAAATACTGCACGCCGGTACGCTGATCGCGATTGAAGGGAATGGTTGAACGCGAAAAATAAAGCGCACGGCCTTGCTTGTCTGTCACCACCTTCACGGCGCTGGGATTGTCGATATCATGGGGAGGACAGGGTGTCATGATGGTAGAGACCATCACCGCCGGCTCGGTCAGGGGCCGCAGCAATGCTTCCAGGTGCTCGGGACGGGCGAGGGGTTCGTCTCCTTGGACATTTACATAGATATCTGCCGTGATCCGTTGCGCCACCTCATGGACTCGGTCAGTCCCGCTCCGATGCTGTGACGAGGTCATCTCCGCTCGCCAGCCATGGGACTTGGCTACTTGCAGCACCTCCTCTGAATCAGTGGCGATAACAACCTCACGCAGCAGCGGAGATTTTTTGGCTGCCTCATAGACATGCGCCAGCATGGATTTTCCGGCAATCTCGCGCAAGATTTTGCGCGGTAAGCGAGTGGAAGCAAGGCGGGCGGGGATGATGGCGATTGCGTTCATGGATATTGTGGCTGTTCTAGCCTTTTAACAATACAAGACTTATGCAAACTTAGTGAGTTTTCCAAGCTACGCTCAAAAACTGGAGCAAGTAATTACAATAGAAACACAGCGAGAACGTTTCCAGCTAAAGCTGGCATTACTCGGCAAAGGATGTCGTTATGATCTACCCTCAAGACCTTTGTAGTGTTGCCGAACGAGTGATTTGGTTCGAGGGCGCTGAGGATGCGCTACGCTACCCGAGGCGTTTCCTGGCATACCTAATGACCTACGGGAACCTGGAAGACCTCCTCACTGCAAAAAAATATTTTTCCGATGCTGATTTTGAAGCAGCTCTCTTGGACCCACCTCCGGGAATCTTTGACGCTCATTCCTGGAATTACTGGAACATTGTTTACAATCGCGTTCCTGTTCCGCCTTTGCCAGAACGAAAAATACCCTGAAGTGTGTACATAAGTTATTTCATTTATTTCTGTATTGACAGAAATAACAGAATACGATAACTTGGTAAACATGGAACTGCGACCGGTCGCACGAAGATTCATTCTTCACTGGGGTGAGATGGGATCGAAATGGGGCATCAACCGCACGGTGTCGCAGATTCATGCTTTGCTCTATCTCGCCGGCCGGCCTCTCTACGCGGAGGAAATTGCCGAGACCCTGAACATCGCCCGTTCCAACGTAAGCGCCAGCATAAGGGAGTTGCAGAACTGGAAGCTGATTCGTGTTGTGCATCTGATGAGCGACCGGCGCGACCATTTTGAGACCTCGACCGATGTCTGGGAGCTGTTTCGAACGGTTGTACGCGAGCGAAAGGTGCGGGAATTCGATCCCACGGTGGAAGTCCTGCGGGAGTGTCTGGCCGATTCCAGTTTCAGCCGCGAGGATGCCGGAGCGCAGCAGCGCATCCGCGAGACGCTTCTGTTCATGGAAACGATGTCCGCCTGGGGCGACGAGATGGTGCGGCTGCCGCGAGAAACGCTGGTCAAGGTGATGAAACTTGGCTCCAGAATTCAACAACTCCTGCGGGGTGGTTCAACCAGCCGCAAAAGTGCGGGTTGAAGGCGCTTTTTATTTGGCGTCTAATTTCTGTGATTACTGAAATTACAGAAATATAAACGGAGAAGAATACCATGAACACGCTTCCCCTGGTTCTTGACCTGATCATCGCCCAAGGGATCATGGGGACATTCGATACGCTGTATCATCACGAGTTGCGAGCAGCGCTGCCGCAGCAGCCGAGTGCTGCGTTGGAATTAAAAATTCATGCCGGCAGATCCATGGTCTATGGACTCCTGTTTGCGGGTCTGGCGTGGCTGATCTGGGGTGGCGTATGGCTATTCCTGCTCGCGGCCATGTTGCTCACCGAAGTCGTGCTGACCTTGTGGGATTTCCTGGTGGAAGACCGTTCTCGGATCTTGCCTCCCGCAGAACGCGTGCTGCACACCCTGATGGCATTGAATGGCGGCGCAGCATTCGCTCTCCTTTGTCTCTTCGCCCCGCTCTGGTGGAGGCTGCCTACCCGGTTGCAATTCACAACTCATGGTTGGCAAAGCCTGGTGATGAGCGTATTCGCTGTAGGGGTTGCCGTTTCTGCGATCCGCGACGTCCGTGCAGGCTCCGCGCTTCGCCAGCGTGGCCAGCGGACACTCAATATCCACGTTGGAAACCCTGCACAATCGCTGCTCATCACCGGCGGCACTGGTTTTATCGGCCAAGAGCTTTGCCGCGCCTTGCTGGCGGATGGACATGAGCTTACTTTGCTCGCCCGTGATCCACTGAAGACCGCCTATCTTTTCGAAGGTCGCGTCCATTGCATTACCCGGTTGGATGATCTCGATCCGGGAACACGTTTCGATGTTGTGATTAACCTGGCAGGTGAACGCATCCTTGGGCCCCGGTGGTCCGCCAACCGGCGGCACAAGCTCGTAGAAAGCCGCGTCGGCACAACGCATTCGGTGGCAGCGTGGATTGCACGATCAACGCATAAGCCTCGTCTCATGATCTCGGCTTCAGGCGTTGGGTACTACGGCGTACAAGCTGAGGGCGATCCGACTGCATTAGGCGAAGACGCTGCCAGTGGCCGGGACTTTGTTTCGGAGCTTTGCCGGCAATGGGAGGGAGCGGCGCAGAGCGTAACTGGCCATGGAGTTCCGCTGGCGGTGTTGCGCTTCGGTGTGGTGCTGGGGCACAAGGGTGCGCTCCCGATGATGCGCCTTCCTTTTCTCGTCGGCCTGGGAGGCCGGATCGGCAGCGGTCGCCAAGTGATGAGTTGGGTTCACGTCGAAGACGTTTTGCACATCATCGCGCATCTCATGGCGAATCCCAATGCTCAAGGGGCCTACAACGTAGCTTCTCCGCAATCGGTAACACAAAATGAATTTGCCAGGACTCTTGCCCGGGTGCTGCATCGTCCGTGCCTGCTGCCCACGCCGGCCAGCGTGATTCGCCTCGTCCTGGGAGAACAAGCAATGCTCCTGCTTGAGGGCCAGCGCGTCTATCCGGCCCGTCTGGAGAAGGACGGATATCGCTTTCACTTTCCCCAATTGGAAGCGGCCTTACGTGATCTATGCTGAATGGCATTTTGAATGAAGCTTCCTCGGTGGCTGGGCATCCGTGTTGTGGAGCATGAAATCCCGATCGACGAAAACACGTTGTATTGCGATATTCGAATGTCCCTGCCTTACTTGGGTAGATTGTTGCGGTACAACGGCACGTTGTCGTTCCAGAATTCGCAGGACCGATCTCCATCCTTAAGGAGTAAGCCATGAAAGGTACTTTCATTTTGCGGGCAGCCGGCGTTTATAACCTGGTCTATTGTGTACTGCTGGCGTTCTATCCTTCACAGGTATTTCACTGGTGGGGAATGCCGGAGACTCCGATCGTCATCATTCAATGCATCGGGATGATGATAGGCGTATACGGATTGGGATATTGGATTGCAGGCAGTGATCCAATCAGGTATTGGCCGCTTGTGGCAGTAGGCATCGTAGGCAAGACACTTGGTCCCATTGGCTTCGCAATAGGCATGCTGCGGGGTGTATTTTCTTGGACGGGCGCCCCAATGATCGTGATGAATGATCTGATCTGGCTCTGGCCATTCTGGATAATCATGGTGCGCGCTTGGCGTACGGAGCCGCACGCCCTGCGCAGGACGTTGCTGTAAACGAAATTACGACCTGGCTGGGTCTTCCCTGCAAGTCGTGCGCTCATGCGATTAAGCTTGTTCAATACGATTAGGTCGTTATGAAACGTGAATTTTGTTCTCGTTAGCGACGGCCTTACGCCTCCTGACTTCTGACTCCCCTTGGGGGTATCAGGGGCGAAGCCCCTGGCTAGTTGGCGGAATAGTTCACTTTTTACGAGACTCCTGCAGCTTTCGGGATTTCTCTTCTACTCCATCGGCGAGCTTCTTTTTGTGCTGCCTCAGCTTTTCCGCGACTGCTTGATCGCTCAGGCCGATCATCTGGGCAGCAAGGATTCCAGCGTTGGTAGCGCCAGCTTTGCCGATGGCCACGGTGGCGACAGGAATGCCGGCAGGCATCTGCACAATGGAGAGCAGTGAGTCCATGCCATTCAAAGAAGTGGAAGGAATCGGCACGCCGATCACCGGAAGTGTGGTTTCGGCAGCGATGACGCCCGCGAGATGGGCTGCGCCGCCGGCTCCAGCGATGATCACCTTCACGCCCCGGCCAGCAGCTTTGCGAGTGAACTCGCTGGTGCGCGCCGGCGAACGATGCGCTGACGTGACGTCGATTTCGTAAGGAATGCCAAACCCCTCGAGAGCTTTGGCAGCTTCGTTCATAACTTCCAGATCTGAATCTGACCCCATCACAATGGAGACTAGTGGACCGTCCATGGTTTCCTTTCATAAGAATAAGGTATTTGAGCACGAACTTACATGAATTACGAATGGAAGCTTCTCAGGAGCGAACGGATTTTGAGGCGCGCCCTCCAATATCTTTTCTATATTGCATCCCTTCGAACTGGATCATCCCAACCGCCTCATAAGCCTTGGCGATGGCGTCCGTGAGTTGGGGAGCGCGGGCGGTCACGCCCAATACGCGGCCTCCGCTGGTGTAAAAACCATCATCACGTTTGCTCGTTCCGGCGTGGAACACCTGTACGTTGCTCAATTGCGCCGCTTGTTCCAAGCCGGAGATCTTCTTGCCGGCAACAAAGCTTCCCGGATATCCCCCGGAAGCCAACACGACACAGCACGAGGCGTCTGGAGACCAACTGAAGATTCCATCGCTGACCCTGCCCTCAATCGAAGCCTCAACAGCCTCAACCAAATCGCCTTCCAGGCGCATCAGCACAGCCTGGGTTTCGGGGTCTCCGAAGCGGCAATTAAACTCCAGCACCATGGGGCCACGGGCGGTCATCATAAGGCCGCAGTAGAGCACGCCTCGGTATTCAGCGCCTTCCAGCTTCATTCCAGCTACAACGGGCCGGGCAATATGGTTCAATAACCAGTCCACCATGCCGCTGTCGATCAGCTTGTCAGTCGAGTAAGCCCCCATGCCTCCAGTATTTGCACCGGTGTCGCCATCGCCCACTCGTTTGTGGTCCTGGGAGGCGGCCAGAGATGCGACCCGCTCGCCGTCGCTCAATACAAGGAAGGAAAGCTCCTCGCCCTCCAAAAACTCTTCCAGTACCACTCGCTCAGAGGGTGTACCCAGCAACTTGCCGCTGAACAACTCGGCGCCTGCGGTGGCAGCCTCTTCTTTTGTGGCGGCGACGATCACACCCTTGCCTGCAGCCAGACCGTCTGCCTTTACCACGATCGGCGTAGAGAACAAGCCGAGCGATTTGCGCAGCTCTTCCTCTGACGAGCAGACCGCATAGTGGGCGGTCGGAATCTGGTGGCGCTGCATGAACTCCTTGGCAAAGCTCTTGCTTGATTCCAACTGAGCTGCGGCCTGTGTAGGACCAAAGACCGGCAGCCCGCGCAGCTTGAATTCGTCGACCAGACCGAGAGAGAGTGGGAGTTCTGGGCCTACGACTGTAATGTCAGGCTGGAGTTGATGCGCCACGTTGAGCAATCCCTCAACGTTTTTTGGATCACCAGCCATGCAAGTGGCCTCTTCACAGATTCCTCCGTTTCCGGGAATACAAAGTATCTCTGAAACGCGGGGAGATTGTCGCAGCTTCCAAACCAGCGCGTGCTCCCTGCCTCCGCTACCGATCACGAGTATCTTCATTTGGTTGAACTTTGAGGATAAATCAAAGCCGGAGTCTATGCGAGAAGCGTATCGTAGCAACATGCCACAGAGTTTTTTGGAGCGGTTGCTGCACTACAAACCGGGAGCAGCTTTCTACATCATTGGGGTATTGGCCATTTTTTTTGCCATGATCCTCTTTACGAGGTACCGCGCAACGGGCCACTTCAACCTTGGATCCATGATCGATCGCGGCAGAGAGAGCAAAATCTTTTGGGATCTTAACCCGCGTCTGGAAGCGGTTGATTCGTATCCGCACACCGGCCTCGTCATTGCCCGTGACCGCGCGACAGGACGCACCGCGATGCTCGATCTGGCTGTAGGGCTCAATGCACAAATGCGCGCGGCTTCCTGTGACGACTCCGGCGGGTTTCGTTCAGAATGGATCTACACTGGCGCCCAAGAAATTGTTTGTTTCACGATCGAGAAGCCAGATACAGGAGCAGGCACTCTGTTCACATCCGGCGCCAGCTTTAAGGCGCAAGTCAAAGACAGCCAGGTGGAGCAGTTTTATCACAATCTATTTGCTACTCGCGGGAAGCAAGTCATGGTGGTACAGAACTCCAGCCAGGCGATCATTCTGGAGGCCGAGAACGAGCACCACGACACAGTTGCCCGAATCTCGATCCGTGGCGAATTTGATACCGCGCGCGGTTTCCTTGCCTGGACCAACGATTTCCGCTAATCTAGCCTGATCAACTTCTTTAAAATCAATAGCTTGACGGAGCAGTTATAACCAAAGTAACTTTCTTGAGAAAAAACTAATAAAATGAGCTAAATTCGATGTAAAGTTTTGCCGAAGATATTGATTAGGTTTTGTTAATTGTCTCCCGGTAGGCTTCGCATATTGGGGCAAAAGTAGGGATGTGATGTCCCCGAAACTGGAACAGATCGTGATCTTCACGGTAATGAGCATCCTGGTGACGCTCTTTGCCTGGATCTATCTTCGCGACCGGCAGCAGCGCATCAGGCTTTGGATGATCGGATGGGTAGCCATCTTCATCCACTTTGCGGCTGCCTTGCTCTACGCCTTCTCTCTTCTTTCCGAAAACTGGTTTTATTTCTTCAACCGGTCAACGCTGGAGGTAGCAGGCGTCAGCTTCTTGCTGTCTGTCTCGGAAGTTTTTGTAACACCGCGAAAACGGGCATTTTTCATCCTGGCAGTAGGCATACCTTCCGTTATTTATCTTACGTGCGATATATGGGCGCCCCAAAATCGATGGATTTTTCCCGCGCTATTGCTTACCAGCGTGCTCAGTTCCTTTATCGGCGCGTGTATGCATTATCGATGGAAGAGCCTCTATCTGTATTCCATTAGCGTCTTGTTGGGCCCCTATGCCGTGTGGGTGGTGTGGCGATCAAGTCATCAGCATCCCGACGATGGATTGACGGGATACCTGTTCGCCCTCTTTTCCGTTACCGGAATACTTTATTGGCGCCATTATAAAAGACTAACTCCCGGTGTCCTAACAACGTCCGTATCGTTTATCGCTTGGGGATTGGTTTTTCCGGTGTTCGACATTCTCTATGCGTTCCATGCTCTTCCAAATGTTAGCGGCGTGATTTGGGATCTGCCCAAGTATTTCGTGGCTTTTGGCATGATCCTCACGCTTTTTGAGAGCGAGGCGGAGATTGCCAACAATGCCGCTCAGCAATACCAGGCTCTTTTCGAAGGGAACTTGGCCAGCGTTTATCTTTCCACTGTTGATGGAGAGCTGCTGGACTGTAACAGCGCTTTCATCAGAATGTATGGCTTTGAGACAAGGGAGGAATTGAAGTCTAACCCTACACAGAATCTATACGTGGAGCCAGGAGATCGCGAGGCTTTCCTGGACAGGCTGTTCAAGCAAGGCCAGGTGCTCAACTATGAATCGCGGCAGCGTAAAAAAGATGGAACCGTTTTTTGGACTCTGGAACGAGCTACGATCGCGACTGACTCCCGAGGACGCAAGGTAATCGAAGGCACGTCCATTGACATCACGGAGCGCAAACAAGCCGAGATGGCCTTGCGCCAATCCGAGGAGCGCTTTTCTACGATTTTCCGCCATAGTCCCGTGGGCTGCGGCATTGTTTCTCTCGATGGAATTTTCCTCAACGTAAACGAGAACCTCTTACGGATGCTGAAATTGCCAGCCGACCAAGTGATCGGCAAGAGCGGGGTTGAGCTAGGTTTTTGGAGGAGCCAGGAAGATAGAAACAATTTCTACCGAAAACTTCGGACGGAAGGCTCGGTGCAAAACCTTGAGATTGAATTCAAAGACTCCGAGGGCGGCCGGCACATAGGTCTTTATTTTGCGACCCTGGTCCGGATTGGCGATAAAGAATGCATCTTCGGCATGCAATTGGACTGCACCGAACAGCGTGAACTCGAGGCCAAGTTCCTGCAGGCTCAGAAGATGGAGGCCCTGGGACGGTTAGCTGGCGGAGTGGCCCACGATTTTAATAACCTGCTGGGGGTGATCGGAGGATACGCTGAACTTCTAGAGGCTACTCTGGGTCGCGATGAGAACTACAAGCGTTATTGCGCTAAGATCATCGAGACCACGCAGCGGGCCAGCGGTCTGACCCGGCAGTTGCTTACTTTCAGCCGCAAGGAAGTTACCCGTCCAGCCCCGCTTAAACCCGACTTCGCCATCCGTGAATTGGCCAGCATGTTATCGCGCATGATCGGCGAAGACATTGAGATGCATCTTGATTTGCGCGCCAATGGCCGAGTGGTCATCGACAAGACCCATTTCGAGCAGATCATTTTTAACATCGCGGTGAACTCTCGCGATGCCATGCCCGGAGGCGGCGATCTCTTCATCAAGACAGAAAACGTGATTCACCCGGCCCAAGATGCTTCCGGGAAGACTGTCGAGATGGGCTATGTCCAAATCAAGATTCGCGATACCGGGGTGGGAATGGATGAGGAGACCCGGGCTCATGCCTTCGAGCCTTTCTTCACTACAAAGTCCGTAGGGCGTGGTACGGGATTGGGATTGGCCACGGTATACGGCATCGTTCAGCAGTGCGGCGGCGAGATCAGTATTGAATCGGAACTGGGATATGGAACCGAAATTACGATTCTCCTGCCCGCAGCGCTCAACATCGATGCCGCAGAGGACCAACCACATTCCCTCAAGCTCGCCCAGGGCAGCGGCAACATTCTGGTGGTAGAAGACGAAGCCCAGCTTCTGGATGCAAACGCCGAGTTCTTACGGTCCATTGGTTATTCTGTGATTTGCGCCAGCAGTGGAATTGAGGCTTTGGAACTTGCCGCCAAAGCGCCTCGGCTCGACCTGGTGATCAGCGACGTCGTTATGCCCCGGATGAATGGACGCGAATTTGCCGACCGCCTGCTCGAAATGCGTCCTAATACCAAGGTCCTCTTCGTTTCCGGATATGCTGACGATGTAGTGCTTCTGGCTGGTATCTCGACCCTCGGTACTCCCTATCTTCAAAAGCCGTTTTCGCTCAAACAACTCGGCCACAAGGTCCAGGAGTTATTAGCCGTAGAGGTCGATAATGGGTCAAATGGAAATCGCTAGCTTTCACGGTAAATAATGCTGGTGATGTGACGATAATATTTGAAAGAGCGGTGTTCTCCCCACCACGCACGAAAAAATAGTCAAGGTTGCCCATAAACTATTGTCCCAGGTCTATCGAAGCCCAGCGCTATTGAAAGACAAAGGAAGTACATCCCATGTCGGTGCAGTCGGAGCAGGTCGTCTTTTTGATTGCGACGATCTTGATAGCTCTTTTCGCCTGGATTTACCTACGTGACCGGCAGCCCCGGATAGGGCTGTGGATGTTGGGATGGAGTGCCATGTATGTACACTTCACTGTGGTATTGCTCTTTAGTTTGTCTTTCCTGTCTCTCCGATGGGCCGTCTTTCTCAAGACTTCAGCCTTGGCTGTCGCCGGCATCAGTTTTCTGCTGTCAGTTTCTGCGATTTATACCGATAAAAGAAGGCGCCTTGTATTTGTGATCCTGACCGGCGCCATGTCAGTGATCTATACAATGGGTGTGGTTTGGGACACCCGGCAAATCTGGATTTATCCAGTGCTGGTGTTTGCGGCTTCCAGCGTCAGCTTGTTGCATGTGCTCCGTTATTACGGCTCTCATGGTCGTTATCTATATGTTTTCGGCCTGGCAGTCGTTCCCCAGGCTGTTTGGTCCATTCAACAATCGTTGCTCCACAATCCTGCTCCCGGACTGTTTTCTTTTCTAAGCACGTTTTTTATCGTCTCTGGGTTACTTTACTGGCGTTTTTATCGGCGATTCACTCCCGGAGTCGTCACAACTTCCATCTCATTTATTGCGTGGGGCGGGACATTTGTGATGCGCGAGTTCCAGAATTCCCCCATGCTTGCTACTTCCAGTGTGATTTGGGATTTACCACAATATTTCGTTGCCATTGGTATGATCCTTACGTTGTTTGAGAACAAGGCTGAATTGGCCACCAGCATCGCCCACCAATACCGGTCGCTGTTCGAAGAAGATCTTGCCGCCGTATATGTGTCAACCTTCGATGGACGTTTTCTCGATTGCAATAGCGCCTTTGTTGAGATGTATGGCTTCAGCTCAAAAGGTCAGGCGCTCTCCGCCTCGGCGATTGCGTGTTATGCCGACCCTGCGCAGCGCGAGAAGTTCACAGAACAGTTGCGGGGCAAGGGCCGGGTGCTGAATTACGAGTCCCAGCAACTCCGGCAGAATGGTAAAGCCTTCTGGATCCTGGAATGCGCCACAATCGTACACAACGTAGACGGCGAAGAGATGATCGAGGGCTCCGCCATCGATATTACCGAAAGAAAGCAGATGGAAATCGCATTGCGACAGTCGGAGGAGAGGTTCGTTGCGGTTTTTCGCCATAGCCCAATGGCGTGTGCCATTATCTCCCTTACTGGAGAGTTCCTGAACGTAAACGAAAACATGCTGGGTCTGCTAAAACGTTCCGCGGACGACGTCATCGGTAAAACCGGGATTGATCTGGGGTTCTGGAAATCCTGGGACGACAACACGCCTTTTTTGCAGAAGCTGCATTGCGAAGGTTCGATTCAAAATCTGGAGCTTGAATTCCGTGATGCCGAGGGCGAGCTCCACGTGGTGCTCTACTTTGGCGCGTTAGTCCAAGCAGGTGAGAAGCAATGTATCTTTGGCATGTTCCTCGACAACACGGGCCAGCATGAACTGGAAGCTAAGTTTTTACAGGCACAAAAGATGGACGCCCTCGGACGGCTCGCCGGTAGCGTTGCCCACGATTTTAATAATCTGTTGGGAGTCATAAGCGGCTATGCCGAACTTCTGGAGGCCAAGCTCGGCCACGACGGCCGCTATGGACGTTACTGCTCTAAAGTCATCGAGGCGACGCAACGCTCCAGCGGCCTTACTCGCCAATTGCTCACCTTCAGCCGCAAGGAACCCAGCCGCACTCTGGTTCTTGATCCGAACCATGCGCTTCGCGAGCTGGCCGGCATGTTATCGCGATTGATTGGCGAAGACATTGAGATCAAGATAGATTTGCGTTCTCGTGGCTCTATTGTTATCGATCGAACCCATTTCGAACAGATCATCGTGAACCTCGCCGTGAATGCCCGGGATGCCATGCCTCACGGCGGACAGATTGTGATCGAGACAGACAATCAAACGGGTCCTGCCCCTGCTGATCTGCCCTGCCTCGTGATAAGACTCAGGGATACCGGAGAAGGTATGGATGAGGGAACAAAGCTGCATGCCTTCGAGCCTTTCTTTACCACGAAGCCCGTGGGACGCGGTACCGGTCTGGGCCTTGCGACGGTCTATGGCATCATAAAAGAGTGTGCGGGAGAGATTTCCATCGAATCAAGTCCCGGCAAGGGGACGCAGGTATCTATTCTGCTTCCACTGGCCCTCCAAACCGATGATGTCAACAATTCCAGCGAGGGAATCTCAGTCCGCAAAGAAGGTGGCAATATCCTGCTGGTTGAAGATGAGCTTGAGTTTCTTCATAACAATGCCCAGTTGTTACGCTCGATTGGATACTCCGTGAGATGTGCTGGCAGCGGGCAAGAGGCTCTGGAATTGGTGCCTGAGATTCCGCAGCTTGATCTTGTGATTACCGATGTTGTGATGCCTGAGATGAATGGGCGCGAATTTGCCGACCGCCTCTTGCAAATCCGTCCGCATACTAAGGTGTTATTTGTTTCGGGCTACGCGGATGAGGTCCTGTTGCAAGCCGGCGTCTCGACCCTCAGCACGCCGTTTCTGCCGAAACCGTTTTCGTTGAGACAACTGGATTTCAAAGTTCAGGAACTGCTGACCGTGTAACCCAACCGGTATAATCAATATTTACACCTATCCTGAATTCCCCCGATTGGAGACATCAATGAAGAAGTGTTTCAGGGCGTGTGTGGCTCGTTTTTTGCCTGTGGTGGTCGCGCTAGGCCTCTGCCAGGGTCAAGCTGCAAAACCAGCGCCGGCTAAACCTACCCAGCGCCTGTTCATGTGGAAGGCAACGTCGCCTACCAATACCGTGTATCTCTTTGGATCCATTCATGTTGGGGATAGCAGCCTATATCCGCTGCCGCGAGCAGTGGAAGCCGCATTTGCCGCATCCAAGGTGCTGGCCGTGGAATTCAACGTCAAGAGCATTGATCAATCCAAGATGTTCAAGCTGATACAGGAAAATGGAATGTATTTGGATGGCGACAGCCTTTCCCAACACATTTCAAAAGAAACCTCGGCTGCCCTTGACGAATTCTGCTCCAAGAATGGCTTGCCTCGCATGATGCTGGACAAGACCAAGCCATGGGTCGCAGCAATTACCGTAATTGCACTGGCGGCGAAAGCGGCTGGCGAAGATCCGGAGCTAGGGATCGATATGCACTTTCTCAATGAAGTCAAAGAACCACAACAACGAATTGATGAACTGGAGAGTGCTGAGTTTCAGGTGTCTGTCTTGTCCTCTGCCACCGAGCAAGAACAGCAGGAATTCTTAGCAGCCTCGTTGAAACAGGCCGACAAGGTCAAGGATATGGTGCATCAGATGCAGCAAGCTTACGTTTCCGGCGATACCGAATCGCTCGAGAAACTGGTTCGGGAAGAAGAAGGCGGGCCTAAGACGTTGATGAAGAAACTTCTGGACGACCGCAACGTGACCATGGCGCAGCGCGTGGAGCAGTACCTGAAGGGCAAAGAGCCTTCTTTTGTTGTGGTGGGGGCGGGGCATATGATCGGAGAGAAAGGTATCGTGAAGCTCCTGCAGGCGAAGGGCTATCAGGTTGAGCGGGCGACCAGTGGACCTTAACCCAACCTTTGGAAGAGGTTGCAAGCTTTCGCCCTGGCCTTTTTCCAGACTTTTCGAGCGATAAATTCCGTCAATAGGCATGATAATGTCTTTTGATTGGCCCAAGGTAAAGCCCCGCGATAATCTGAAATGTTAGTCTTTAGAACCGCGTTCGCTTTTCCCGGCTGAACCCAAAAATACTTGAGGAGGGATATGTCACACGAACTTCGTAATTTCCTGGCGCTCTCATACGACGAATTGGAGGAGTTGAACCTCAAGGCGAAAGAGCAGCGCCAGACCCGCGTTGCCGCCCATAAAATCCAGGAAGACCGGATCAAATACCTGACGGACGAGAAGCGCATCAAGGCTGTGACCGTGCTTTTCAGTGATTTGGAAGGCCGCCTGCACATGCTGGACTACGATAAGAAGTTCCTCATCAAGAGCTGGGACAACCTTACGTTCGATGGTTCTTCGATTCGTGGCTTCACGGCCCAACGCGAGAGCGATCTGCGCCTTGGGATTGATTGGGGGGCTTTTTATTGGGCCCCGTCCGACGTATTTGGATCCGGCAAGGTACTGGTATTTGGCGAAGTCATTGATAAAGGCGGGGCCCCGTACAGTGCTGACATTCGTGCCATGCTGAAGCTGTTTGCCAATGAGCTCTATGAAAAGGAAGGGTATACCCTTAACGCAGCTAACGAGATTGAAGGTTTTCTCTTTAAAGGTCCCGACGCTGAACGCCGTTATCATGAAACCGGCAAGTTCGAATACGTGAACACCGGCGGTTACTATCACTCATTGCCCGGCGATCCGCTGCGGACATTTATCGACACTACTGCCGAAGTGCAGCGCTCCATGGGCTTCCAAAATGAAAAGGACCATCCTGAGGTTGCGCCTTCGCAATTTGAAATCAACTATAGTTACGGCGAAGTGGTGGCTGCAGCCGACCAGATCCAGCTTTACAAGCTGATCTGCCGCCAGGTCGCGACCAAGATGGGCCTGACGGCTTCGTTCCTGCCTAAGCCAGTGGTTGGCGTCAACGGCAATGGAATGCATACCAATATTTCCATCAGCAAGAATGGCAAGAATCTCTTTTGGGATCCGAACGGCGAAGAGAAGCTTAGCCAATGTGGCTGGGCGTTCATTGATCGCATCCTCACCCATGCCAATGACGTCTGCCTGATGCTGAACGCCAGCGTCAATGCGTATCGCCGTTTGGATCCTCATTTTGAGGCTCCGAACCAGATCAAGGCATCACCCACCGACCGTGGCTCCATGGTGCGCATCCCGATTGGCAACGAAAAGAGCATGCGGGTTGAAGTGCGTTCCGTCGCTCCCGACGCGAATCCTTATATGGTGATGTACTCGATCTTCAAGGCGGGAGTGGAAGGCGAAACAGCCAACATTAAGAACCTGCGTCAGGCAGAGCGTTACCTGCCCGACAACATCTACACGTCGCTTGAGGACTTCAGGAATGCTGATTGGACCACGAAGCTCTTGGGCGCCGATGTGAAATCCCGCTACGCCGATTTGAAGCAAGCATCGGCCGATCGCTGCCCGCGCCTCCTGGGTACATTCGTAAAAGCCCCAGAGGTGCAATATCACCACGACGTTTACAACCAGTTCCTTTGGAACCTGTTTTAACCTGAAGCTTTTTTTACACCCCTGTGAGATGTCCGTCTCACAGGGGTGTCTGTTTCAAAATCAAGATATCAAAATTGTTCCTGCCCATATTTCCCTTCGAGTGAAATTCCCTAATATCTTGCCGGCCATTTTCATTCCAAAACTCCTGATCCATTCGGGGAATCCGCAAAGCTTGCCCCAAGGTAATCGCCCCTCGGAAATATCTTGATATCCTCCTTCAAAGTACAGAATTTTGAACGGCAAATCGGACAATGACTTTGCCGAGACACCGGGCCAGCATCAGGCCCCGCCCGGATCCCCCTGGCTTGGGCTCAGTGGGGTTGGCCAAAATCCTGCGGCGCAAAGGTCTGAGCCCACAGGAGATAAAACCGACTGTTACAATCTGATTTGGCTCCTGTGTATGAATCTGTAGCTGCGAAATCCACAGAGTTCACCAAGAATCTCGGTTCAAGATTCCTGCCAGTACCGTGAATTAAGAGATGTAAGAGAAACTGCTTGCCCCGATTCGGGTTTGCAGCAAGTCCCAGATTGAGGCTTCCTAATAATCTACGTCGTTGACTTCAATAGTTCGATGTTACAGCTTGCAAATTCCCTTAAGAAATCTAAGAACAATGAAACGTTTTTGGCGGTCACGACACTATTCATAAGAAATCCATTCTTGGACAGACCGGCATTGTTTTGCGAATGACGGTATGCCTGCAAATCTTTAGGAGGAATTGACGATGTGGAACGTACTATCTCTGCAGAAGTTAGGTACTGATGATGATTTTTCTGGCCCAGCAACTCAAACCGCCAAGAGCATATGTAGTGTGCGCGAGTGCATTTGCTCAACCGTGAGTCTCTTTGCTTGTGGTGGGCTAATGGGGCCTTCGCCTCTTGGTTTCTAAGCAGCTTATTTACACACTTCAGGAGGATACGGCAGATCGCTGCTTGCGGAGGTCTGCCGTTTTAAAAGTATGCGCACGAGCGACCGGTTTCTATTTTCCATAGCAGATCGCAGATTTTACGAAGTATTGTCACGCTATCGAGCAGATGAGAGCCATTTTGTGCACATTGCTCGAAAGTGTGTCGGGGAGGATTGGACATTTCATCGAGGAGATGTTTGGGTGCATTGCCAGCCCGCCACTGCTAACCTTCCGCCACAGGGGTGGAAGATTCATATTTCCGCCGCCATCGCCGAAGCCAAGGCAATCTTAAGGACAGCAGCGCCGATTCTGGTCGCCCACGACGTGCCATTTAAATTCGCGGCGGATGGACACCTTCTTCGCCTGATGAATTCAAAAAGGTGGCCGCGAGCCGGGGCGGGAAAATTCATTACGGCCTATCCCGCAAGCGAATCGCAATTCTTAGCCTTGATGGAAGAACTTGATCGGGCGTTGGTAGGCCATAACGGTCCATATATTTTGTCGGACCACCGCTACAAAAACGATCCCGTATTGTACTACCGTTACGGCGGGTTCCTGCAGATGAACTCCCTTATGGTGAATGGTCTTTCGAAATCCGTCGTCATGTCTCCGGATGGAAGTGCCCATCACGATCAAAGGCTCCCATATTTCAATGATCCACAGTGGGCCGAGGACCCGTTGGGAGGAGGACCATCTCCTGAGGGGAAGCCGTCTCTTCAGGATGGCAGGTATCTGGTTACTGCCGCCTTGTCTTTCGCAACATCTGGAGGCGTGTATAAGGCGATCGACAATAGAACAAACCGGACTGTAGTCATTAAGGAGGCGCGGCCATTTACCAACGTGCAGGCGTCAGGGAATGACGCGATGTCGCTTCTGAAGAAGGAGCACAGATTGTTAACTCTTCTTTCCGGGTCTGGCATCGCTCCGGAACCAATTGATTTTTTTCGGGAATGGGAGCATTGTTTCCTGGTCGAAGAGTTTTTTGAAGGGCAGCCACTCCGTTATTACACCGCCGGCGACGATAAATGTTTGGCATTAAATACGCGGATAGATCTCGCAGATACCAGGAAATACTACGAATGGTTTTGTAGGACGTATACCAAAATCGCCAGATTGTTCGAGGCGCTACACGAGCGCAATATTGTTTTCTGCGATGTTTCTCACTACAACATCCTGGTTGAGCCGAATAGCGGCGAGCTGCGCATGATAGATTTCGAGGCAGCATACGAAGCCGGAGTTGACGAACCAACACCGTTGTTCACGCCTGGTTTCGCCCCCGGAGCCAGCGCAGATGGATTGTTTGCCCAACGTGAGGACGACCACTATGGGCTGGGAGCGCTTATGCTGGCTGCACTCATGCCGATCAATGCGCTGATCTATGTAAAACCGGAAGCTGATTCTGTTTTTCTCAGTGCACTTGTCAGGGATCTGGGCTTGCCGGAGACAATTAAACGGGCTGTCTCTGGTCTCATGGCTGCGGACCGCAATCAGCGCATGACTGCAGCCCAGGCGCGGACTGTTTTATCCGAGCCGACAGCCTGTCGGGAACCCGCGATTTCGGATGTTGAGGCCGAAAGGATAAATGAAGAGCTTCTCAACCGCTTGTGCAGTTATCTACTGGCGTTTGCCAGCTACGATCGTGAGGACAGGCTGTTTCCTGCAGACCCAGCGGTATTTTCCACTAACCCCCTGAGTGTGGCCTATGGAGCATGCGGAGTAGCCTGGGCCCTGTGGAGGCTGAACGGCGCTGTGCCGGAGGCTATGCTGCAATGGATGGACTCCCATCCTTACACGCCGGAGCAATATCCTCCGGGTCTTTATGTAGGCCTTGCTGGGCTGGCTTGGGTTCACCTTGAGCTGGGCTTGGTTGAACGAGCAACGGAGTTCGCACGCATGGCTGCCAGTCACCCGTTGCTGCTGGATTGTCCTGATCTGTTCTATGGCATGGCGGGCTGGGGAATGACTGCTCTCAAGTTCTTCCACGAGACAAAAGACGAGCTGTTCCTGAAACAAGCAATAGACGCAGGTGACTTTTTGCTGCGCACAGCCACACACGACGAACATGGTGACTACTGGCCCAGCCAGGGGAAGATCTACTATGGTCTTGGACATGGCGCCAGCGGCGTGAGCCTGTTTCTCTTGTATCTCTACCTGGCAACCAGAGGCGAGCAGTATCTGGAAGGTGGCAAGAGGGGGCTCGAGTATGAACTTGCGCATTCCGTTCCTACCAGCGACGGCGGCTTGAGTTGGCGTCTCCATGAGGGCCACCCCACGATTACTCCTTATCTTCGATACGGTGGGGCTGGGGTTGGAATGACCCTGTTGCGTTATTGGAAAGTAACCGGAGAGCAGCGGTATTGGGAGGCAATAAAACAAATTGTCGTCGATGCAGACCGTAAATATGCGATCTTTCCAGGCAGATTCTTTGGATTGAGCGGCATGGGCGAATTTCTTTTGGATCTCGCACAGTTTACCGGGGACCAACAGTATGCAGCAAAAGCAAGAAAGGTGGCAGCCGGCATCATGTTATTTGCGATTGACGCAGAGGAAGGAGTAGCTTTCCCCGGGGAAGAATTGATGCGGATCACCTGTGACTTTGCAACAGGATCATCTGGCGTGGGTATTTTTCTAGAACGCTTATTACGAAAGAGTGGTGCCGCTTTCATGCTTGACGAACTTTTCGGGGAGATTCCATTGCAAATGCCGGAACCTGCATATGCCGCCGCGATGTAAGAGCGCACCAAGTGTGAGAGAGACTAGGAATATCTTCTGTCATTGTGCGCACTTCCATAATAAGCTCCTGAAGGTGTGTAACAGGTGACGACCTTAATTCTGTTGGGGCAAGTTCTCTTATTGATCTCTGAGGCTTCTGCAGCCTCAAAATCGCCTACATCCGTGTAGGCGGGATACCAGAAATTGCTTGTAAATTATTGAAAACATTGGTCGGGGAGAGAGGATTTGAACCTCCGACCCCCTGGTCCCGAACCACATTCCAGTCTTTATTGAAACCTGTTGGAACTTGTTGTTCCTAACCGATTGATATTGAATCTGTTGCGATTCACTTGTTGAAAGCTACTGAAGTAGCTCACTTCTGGAGGCTTTGACAGCCTCATTGCCTACAGTCAGAAAAATCCACTCATTTCTGCCTGGATTCTCATCGTGGCCTCTGCCGGTTTTGGAATTTCATGTCAATCTTATCCATCTCAAGTTGATGAGGCATCTCGGGCGAGTCGACTTCTTCTGAGTGCGGCATCGCATCGGTCCATAAGTATTTCGCGATTAAATATTGCGGTTTTCAGCATCTCTTGTGTCCTTTTAAACATAGCCAGAAAACTGTTTTTTGCTTTGATAATTGAAGATACACCGTTTTCTGTTTCCGATGCCAATGCCGTCATGTATACCGCGATGTCTTCAGCCAACATCAGGGTGGGTTCAAGTCTTGCCAACAACGCCGCCATTTCGTTGGTTGGCTCCCGTATAAGGAACTTAACCTTTGCGAGAACTTCCTTTTTGGTTGTATCAGCAATCACTCCGTATTCTTCCTCCAATAGCCCGCTTGCTGCTCTCAAGAGTTCTCTTTCAGCCGCCTCGACCTGCACAATCGCCTGAAGTAATTCGTCCACAACTCGGGGCAACGCCCTACAAAACTCAAGTTTATACCGCAAATCGGTGCCCTTGTCGAGCAAACACGACATGTCATAGAAATCTTTGGTCTTGGTGCTAAATCGGTCCCAGCACTCTCCCGTTTTTAAATCCATATTGCAAATGTCGGCATAGTCACGTTCAAGAAGAAGTTTTCCTTTATCTCCCGATGTTTCGCTTCCACCCGTCGTTTTCTCGGCAGCCTGCTTTTCCAACGTCTTCGTTAGATGCACCCGAAGCACGCGTGCAAACTCGTCGGTCGAGCCGACGGTCCAGTACAGCACCCCCAATTCCCGAAGTCTCCTCTGAAATAAATGCACCTTCTGCAACTGATCGCCTTCGATACGCGACGGCGGAAGAGGAGAGTCAAGGAAATAAAACATAATGTGTGGATGGTTGCCATCTCTTTTCAGGCGATCCAAAGCACGATTAAACTCCTCGATAGTTCCTGATTCAGCTCTGGGAGTAGCCGTTCCAATTCGAGCCCAGATAAGGCCAAGAAATATGTCATATTCATCTCCGATTTGGGTGTTGATTGTGCTCTGTCCATCTGGGCCTACCGCCGGAAAAGCATGCGTTTCCCAAGAAAGTACCTCCACCCACAACCCTAGCAATGGTCCCGCCGTGAGGTTAATCTCGGAAACGATAGTCCGAATTGTTTCCAGTTCGTTGCGCGGTTCCATCGGAGACGCAACAAAAATACGCACGTGGCGCATAATTTTCACAGAGCACGACCTTTCCGAGTATTACAAAAGAGTCCACGACAGTATCAAGGCGGACTCTTCTGCTCGATAAGCCGTCCGACGATAAAATCGTTTCGGGCAGATAAGTGTGTATTGTAATTTTGGCATTTGCATTTTAGGAAGGGCCCCTGATGCAACACCGGAGGGCCCATCGTCAGTTGCTAACGCTGGGGCGCTTATATTCAAGAACTTCTCAGATTGTGATGGAGTTCCAAGGTGGTGCTGTAGGCAATTTTGTAGCGGCAGGAGCCATCAATATCAGATGCTTTCTGCGCCCTCTAACATCTGAGTCGACTGCAACACCTGGACCATGGCTTTTTCCAGCGCCTCCCGGTTGATTGGTTTGGAAACATAACCGTCCATACCGGCAGCCAGGAATT
The DNA here is from genome assembly GCA_035939495.1 of Candidatus Angelobacter sp. GTDB lineage: Bacteria > Acidobacteriota > Terriglobia > Terriglobales > Acidobacteriaceae > Angelobacter. The sequence continues at coordinate 77,174 of DASZFU010000012.1, forward strand.
TCTGCTTGTCACCTTCCATGGCGTGCGCAGTCAGGGCGATGATTGGCATGCGCGAAACACTATGCTTTTCAGATTTGCGGATCGTAGCCGTGGCTTCAAGCCCATCCATCTCTGGCATCTGGACATCCATTAACACCAGGTCAAACTCTGCTTCCTCCACTGCTCTTACAGCTGCCCGCCCGTTTCCCACGATGGTAATCTGGTAGCCCATCTTTTCCAGCAGCGCACTGGCGAAGCGCTGGTTAATGTGGTTATCTTCTGCCACCAAAATGTGGAGGGAACGTCCCGAAGCCAACGAAGCTGGGGTATGCGAAACCCGTTCTCTCATAGCGTTATCGTCCACAGCCAGCACCGACACGTCGTGAAGATCGTGGATGTGGGCCAGCGTGTTTCCCTGGATTTCGGTAGAGCGCGTGCCGAAGCGGGCAAGAAAGTGGAAGACGCTTCCTTCGCCTACACGGCTGTCGACCCAGATACGTCCGCCCATTAGTTCTACGAGTCGCGAACTGATGGCGAGGCCAAGTCCCGTTCCACCAAACCTGCGCGTCGTCGAGCGGTCAGCCTGCTCAAAAGGCTCGAAGATTGCCGATAGCTTGTCTTCAGGCACACCGATCCCCGTATCACGCACTGCAAAGTGGAGACAAACGCTGTCGGCATCCTGCGTGTCAGTCTCAACTGATACGGCAACTTCACCTCGTTTCGTGAACTTGACAGCGTTTCCAATGAGATTGGTTAGAATCTGTCGCAATCGGCCAGCGTCCCCAACCAACACCGCAGGAGCATCTTCCGCGATCGTCAAAGTGAGTTCCAATCCCTTTTCGTGGGCCGATTTGGCAAGCAACTTCACCGTGTCAGACGTTGTCTCCGCCAAACTGAAAGGTGCTGGATCGAGTGTGAGTTTGCCGGCCTCGACCTTCGAGAAATCCAACAGGTCATTGATTACAACCAATAACGAATCAGCCGAGAACTTCACCACCGATAGGACTTCGCGCTGTTCCTCGTTCAGGTCCGTGTCCAGTGCCAGTTCGGTCATTCCGATGATTCCATTCATAGGGGTGCGGATTTCATGACTCACATTAGCCAGGAAATCGCTCTTGGCCTGATTGGCAGCTTCCGCAGTTTCGCGGGCGGCTCCAAGATCGGCATTGGCGGCTTGAAGTTCGGCAGTGCGCGCTTCTATTTCTTTGGTAAGCCAGGCCTCCTGCCGCAATACCCGCATCATGCGCCACTTCCAGGCTCCCCATACCATCGACACCAGCAGCAGCACAACTGCTGACCTGAACCACCATGTTCCCCAGAAGGGTGGCTTTATTGTGAATGATGTTTGCCCAGGTTCGCTCCAGTCGCCACCCGGCACTCGCCCCATTACCTCGAAAATATATTGGCCTGCCGGCAGGCTGGAATAGCGCACCTCACGCTGCTGTGTCTCTGTCCATGCTTCTTCGAGGCCTTGCAACCGGTAACGAAACTGGACTTCATCTTCATGGCGGAAGGTGAGAGCGCCAAAGTGAATCTGCACCGACCGATCTGCGTACTTGATTTGCGCGGATTCAGCCCGTTGGTTCTCATGAACGTCAAGAGCATGCAACATCGTCCTGTTGTCTCCAAACTGTACTGAGATCAAGAGGATCTTAGGCGGTCGCTCCCCTGCCAAAGTCTCGGAGGGCTGAAAATGTGCGATGCCATGGCTGGTACCTAGCCAGACGGCGCCATCAGGCTCAGCCCAAAACGCATTGGTATCTGTATCTTCCCAGATCATGCCGTCAGCCCGGCCGAAATGTCGCCATTGGCCGTTTTCCAGTACATCCACTCCGCGATCGGTTCCCACCCAAATAGAACCTTTAGGGCTCGCGCCCAGAAAATAACTCTGGTCCGACCGTAGACCATTTTGCCGGTTGAAATGAGCAATAGAAGGCTGATCGGAATCGTTAGAAAAAATCATACGACTCACACCGACTGGTTCCGTGTAAGAAATCCAGATGGCGCCGTCCGCCGCCTCCGTAATTCCGAAGGTTCCGGTCATCTTCAAACCATCCAGAACTCCGAATCGCCTCCACTGGCCATCCTTAAAACGAGCGAGGCCCCGGGACCCAGGAAACCATAGCCATCCACGCCGGTCCATGATGGGCTGATAATAGGATTCATTAACATCGGCTAAAGGGACCTCTACTTGCTCAAACGCTACTTTCTTTACGCCAGCACGAACCGGCGCCGTGCTGCGATAGATTCCCCCGGTAGTGGTCACCCAAATGCGGTTTCCATGGTCCGCCAGTAAGCCCCAAACGCGGTCGCTCAGCAAGCCCGACTTCTTGCCATATACAGCCAGGAATTTACCCTGCCGGGAAAAGCGGGAAACCCCGCCTGGATAAGCACCTGCCCAGATCTCTCCATTACCATCGAGGGCCACAGTGCGAAATTTTTCACCGCGCAAGCCATCAGCTTCGTGCCACGAACGCCACCGGCCGCTTTGAGGGTCCAACTCGTTGAGTCCGTGATTGGTGCCCACCCAGAGAGCGCCACGAAGATCTTTGCGGATACCCCAGATCACATCACTGGAAAGTCCCTCCGTCTCGGTCCAGCTTTCCCAATTCTGGATGCCCAGCCAGCGCTGAATTCCTACACCTCGAAAGCCAATCCATAACGAACCCTCGTGGTCGAAGAGTGCGCAAGATACTGAATCAGACGCCAGACCATTATGTGAATTCACGATGCGCCAGTTGTCCCGTTCTGGAAGAGCTAATCCGGTGTCAGTGGGTACCAGAATCTTGCCTTGCGGAGAGAGAGCCAATGCTGCCGCTGGTGCGCCAGTCTGTGGGACTCCCTGGTCGCGGGCGACGAACTGTTGCGCTTTCTGAACAAATTCAAACAACCGATGAGGCCCGCGGATCCACACATTACCTTCACCATCTGCAACGATGCTTTCCCAGCGTTCATGAGGGAGCCGATAGCGTTCATCGACTTTCACAACTTTTTCTGACTCCACCCGGCAAAGGCTTTCATCACAACCAAACCACAAAGTCCCGCCGTGGTCCACACCGACGCCGTGTGTAACCGTGTCTGTCAACCATCGGACTTTGTAAGCACCATTCAGGTCTCTGGTATCCACGAGTGCCAACCCATTGGTCGTCGCCACATAGATCCGGCTCTGCCGGTCTGAAGCCAGGCTTCCTGCGCCAACGATGTCAAACTGCCGGCCGAGCTGGAGAGTTTCGAAGTGATTACCCCGACGCCGTATCAGTCCTTGGCGGGTTCCCGCCCATAAGGTCCCATCCGCCGACTCGTGCAATGATTCGATGTCCTTGCTGGGTAATTCCTGCGGGTTCTCGAACTCGCGAAAAGATTTTCCGTCATACCAGAAGAGACCATTCTGGGTGGCTATCCACATCAGTCCGGTATGGTCTTGCAGGAGATGGCTGATCGCGGTGTTCTGCAATCCTTGGTCCTGCGTGTAGCTCTTGAAGCCGTAGCGTTGCGCTTGCATGGACTGGCAGGCAGGGATAACCATCAAGCACATGATGATCACAAGGCGCAGACTGATTCTTTGGGCGCGTGGCGAAAGCATATACTCTTGCTTTTCGGCTAGTTGCTCGCCTTCTTAAGGGTTTCGGACTAACTTTCACACCACAGACAAACATCAAGCACAAGGTGCAAACCCAGTGGGTCTACCTCATGGCGGTTTCTCCGATGTCCTTTGTATTCAATGAATTCCCAAATTGGTCAGGGGTATTAGATTGGCCTGTAGTCAATTCTGTAGCTGTGAAAACCTCACGATTCAACAGCCTTCAAAGCGCCCGAAAGCTGTTGATGCTGAATCTAAAGGACTTACAAGAGGAGTGCCGGGTAGACCCCGGGTCCCGAACGTATTCCAATGCTTATGGAATCTGTTGAAATTCATTGTTTTGTAATTGATTGATATTCAACCTGTTGCAAGCCGCTCATTGAAAGCCGTTGTTCTCTGTTGAATTCGGAGGCTTTGCTCAGCACAAAATCGTCTACATTCCTAAATCCTTGAAAATCCAAATCCTCCGCCACCCTCAAATCCGTTACTGTATCGATACCACCGCTAGTTTTCTTTCGTCCCATTACTCCGCTTGCGCGGCGTGAACGATGTCAAAGCGTTCGCATCAGTCCAAGGTTCTCTGTCCTAAATAGTCAATCGGCCAGTCCTTTTGCTGACCGTAGGATCGACATTACGGTTGACTGCGAGACATTCGCGCCTACCATAGGTGAGATTGGTCTCGGTGTGCTATTCATTGTACCGGACGAGTTGCGGACTGTATTTCAGCCGTCTTGATCGTGGGGTCACGACTTTGATTACGCCAACACCCTTGAGCCGACCCTATATAATTCCGACTGACGATTGTCCTTTGGATACGGTCAGGCGTATTCTTTGGGGCGGCGCGAATTGGGATAATTTTGAAATTCATGCTGAATAGAGCATTCATATGCCCGAAGATTCGAAGGAAACGCCCAGTCGGAAGCTCGCTTGGTCCATAGTTGGCTCCATTGTTGCGATCGTCGTTGGCGCAACTTATGTGTGGCTGACGGGCATTTTTGATCCGCCAGCAGTTGCAGTTTCTGTGGAGCAATCATTTCTTGAGGCGAAGGCAGGCAGCGCGACATACGATAGCGATGGCAAATCGGTCGTGCACATCGCCGAAGTGAGTATCAAGAATACTTGGAGCAAGAGTCTTAAGAGCGTTGAAGTGCGCGGAATGATAGTTCCAACGGACCAGAGTGATGAGGAATTGCCGTGGACCGCCTTCGATCCAAAGTGCCAGGGTGTCGATCCAACGCGCACATTCGTAGGATTTTACGATGTAATAATGCGATGCGACTTCTTGCATCCGAATGAAACAGTCATCCTTACAATCGGCTTCCGTGTCAACAAGATTGGCGCACTAGAGATTAAAGTTCGTTCGCCTGAAGGAGAACAAACTTTTGATCACGCTTTCGAACGAGATGTGCACGATTGAATCGTTAGAGGGTTGAGCGATTTGGTTTTTATTTACGTTTCTTTTCGGTTCCTTCTTTTGATCGCCAACAGATCAACATTTGCCTCAGCGATTTCCCAATTTTGAGGCTTGCTGGAGAATGTTGTTGGTGCAGGATCTACAGGGTCTCGTCTAAGTTAGCGGATTGCATAATTTTGGAGTCCATCTGTATGGAAAAACCAACTAGTCCAGCAGTTTTTCAGTTGGCAAATCCCGGATGCCCAACACTGTCGCGTTTTTACCTACGACGGGAATTTTCCGTGACTCAGAAGGCGTGTATCTGCTTGAAATAAATGGTCGGGAATAGAGGATTTGAACCTCCGACCATCTGGTCCCAAACCACATTCAAAACCTTGTTGAGCTTTGGGGAAATTTGTTGTTCTTAAGTGATTGATATTGAACCTGTTGCAAGCCGCTCATTGAAAGCCGTTGTTCTCTGTTGATTCGGAGGCTTTGACAGCCTCAAATTTGCCTACACCTCATCTATTCCTCAAGCAAGTCCTTGCCGCGGCTTCGCCGCGTTCGTGGTTGTTTCAGAACAATTCAGAAAAGTCTCATGCCACGTTCGTTGCGTTTTGCTCAGTATGCCCCGTTGACCGGGCAATCTCATGCAATGCGCGGTTGATGCTCTCACTAAAGTGCTTGGGAGCGATATGGAGGCGATGTGACGAGATCGAGGTCACACGGCAAAGCAGAAAACGGTTGTTCACTTGCTTTGCTGCAGCAAATACATCTTGAGAGCGCATGTTTAAGTGTCCTTATTTAGAGTTTTGGGCCGGTGCTGAAGTGTCCATGCAATTCAGATAATTCTTGCCGCCTCGGGCCAGGATTCTCTTCATGGCGCTCTGCGCACCGCACCAGTTCCCCGCCCCCATTGGATCACTTTCAATTCACCGGCAATGAAAAACAAGTGCAAACCGGCGATACCAAGCTTTCGAGCAAAAGCAAAGCTGTCCATTCCCACCAAAGTGCGCCAGGTATTCGAGTAGCTGAGGCTTTCAATCTGCGAGGCTTTGGGCAGAAGGAATTCTTCTCGAACCATCATGGTCCCGTTTTGGATATCAGGAGACATCATTTCAGGCCACGTTGCCCGGTGTTCTGACATAGGCAAGACCCATTCGCTGGTAGGCTTCGCTCATGCAGTCGCGGGCGGTTGAGGTTGCTTCTTTCGTAGGCGTTTGGACTTGGAACAAGCCCACACTCGATGTGCCGAATGTAGCCGAAAAGTTATCTTGGTGCTGCATGATAAACTCCAACATCTCGGCCAGGGCGGCGGACTGGTGATCTTTGCTGAACGTCAATCCGGCTTTCGGCGTGGGAGTTGATCCCAGGCGCATCCGGTATTCACAAATCAGGCTCCCCGCTCCTCTTCCCGCCAGTCGCCATATCTTCAGATACTGCAAAAAGCGTTCGGGAGCGGCGCCATATTCGACATGGATCAAGTCCTGACGCGAAGTCTCAACCAGATCGCGCCAACTCAGGACGACCGCGCTCTCCAGCATGCGATAGATCGGAATTTTTGCGGTTTGCTCAGGCTGCATAGTAGCCATAATCATTCTCCAACGCTCCGATGGGGGTACTACAGTGACCGTACCTGCGGACTGCGATCTGTGATGGACGTAACGGCAGCTTGCAGTTTTGCCTTGTGCAAAGTGACGTAGAAGATAAATAGGTAGATCCCTGTCAACTCTCAGTTCTCATCTCGGCTTTACGGGGACAGCCTTATTACAACCGCCTTCCCCCGAAGGAAAAGGCGGTGCAAACGATCAGGCAACCGCAGCAACCGGCACCACAACCGCGCCTGCGACTGGTACTTCGGTGGGAACCTTGTAGAATGTCGAATCAATGACTTCGAGGGTAGCCACCTTCGGCGTTCCTTCGATCACGTTTGCCAACATTTTCAGCACATCTTTGTAGCCATTGGCGTCATAAGCCTCGGCGTTCTGCTTGGTGTCCCAGAGACTGATCGCCAATACGTCTGTGCTGCCGGCAGCCGCAAAGGTGATTTCATCTTTGAAACCCCGCTGCTTGCGCAGCAATGGAATCACGTTTTGTTGGAACGTCATGGTAAATTCCGCGAGTGTGTTGGGTTTCAGGTGGATGGAAATCTTGCGTGCAATCATGAGTAACCTCCCGGTTATCGGTGGGAACTAAGATGAGAAAACTTCAGATGAGGCTGACTTAGATTCAGAGACCCTGAAAAGTGAGGAAGGATACTCGCTCAACTTCGACGCTACGCTGATTCGACTCCCGTGTCAAGGCGCGATGTCTCCCACATTGGGTTAAATTAATGGCCCATTCTTGCTGGCTTTCTCTTATGCCAATCTGTCATTTTCTGGTAGGCATGGGCTAGGGCCAGAACTTTGTCCTCTGCGCCGGGAGCGCCAGCGATTTGCAGACCGATGGGCAATCCTGATGACGAGAAGCCGCAGGGAATCGAGATGGCCGGCAGCCCCAGCGCATTGAACGGACGCGTGTTTCTTAGCATCACCAACTCTTTTTTTCGCAGGTCTTGGGGCTCGGCCTCAAGCTCGGTTATGGTCGGTGGTAGGAACAGGCTGGTTGGCGTCACAATCAGATCGAGATGCTCAAACATCCTGAGCGCCTCGCGCCGCGAGCGCAGCAGGTCGCGATAGCTTTCAACATACTGAGCAGCGGTAACGTCGGCTCCATTTCGAATACGGCGCAGAGTTTCCGGATGATACTTGGCCTCATGCTGCGGGAGATACTTCTGATGGTAGACAAAGGCTTCACACATCATCACCGTGCGATCGACTTCCGTGGAAAGCGTAATGTCAGAAACGCCGGAGGTCAGCTTGCCTAGCTTGATGACGGCACTATTCACTGCACTTTCAACTTCTGGATCAACTTCCTGGAAGAAATTGCGGGCCACTCCCAGGCGCAACGATGCAGCCTTCTCTGCCTGTTCTTCAATGGCTTTCGGATAGTGGACGGGAGGAAATTTTCGGCAATAGAAATCCTGGGAATCGTAGCTGGCAATGACTTGGAGCATGAGAGCGGCGTCGGCAGCTGTGCGTGTCATGGGGCCAACATGATCGTAGGACCAGGAAAGCGAAATCACGCCTCGCGTGCTTACCAGTCCGTAGGTGGGTTTGAGGCCGGTAATGCCGCAAAACGAGGAAGGCAGCCGAATCGACCCTGCGGTGTCTGTTCCTATCGCGCCATAGCATAGCCCGGCTGCCACGGTTGCGGCCGAACCCGAGGATGATCCGCCGGTGATGCGCGCTGTATCCCAGGGATTTCGCGCGATTCCGTAATGGCTGATGATCGCGCTGCCGCCGTAGGCGAATTCATGCAAATTCAGCTTGCCCAGCATGATTGCGCCGGCAGACCTTATCCGCTGTACGATGTAAGCGTCGTGGTTCGGAACAGAATCCTGTAGCACGGCGCTGGCCGCGGTTGTCCTGACGCCCGCAGTTTCAAGCAGGTCCTTCACTGCCAACGGAATGCCGTGCAGCGGACCTTTCCAGTTTCCCTTTAAGATTTCCGACTCCGCTTGCCGGGCCTCTTGCATGGCTGACTCTGCGGTTACGGTAATAAATGCCTTCAGGATTGGATCGAGCCGTTCAATGCGATCCAGGCACACGCGGGTCAACTCCACTGGGGAGACCTTTCGTGTCTGCACCAGCCTGCTGGCCTCTGCCAAATCGAGGAAAGTTAGTTCTTCATGGGCGTTCCGGTTCATAGCAGCGAGGATAGCATGATGAGTGATTGGCCGATGATCGAGTGAAACCACCACAGAGAGCAATGGTTTTCGACTTGCAACGTCAGCGAAGATACAGTAAGAAATAACTGCGTAGGGAGCGTGTGCGAGATGACCATCACACTCGACATTAGACCTGAAATCCAAGCCGAACTCGTGCGGCAAGCTGCAGCCCAAGGGAGTGCGCTTGAGGAATAGTGTTGCAGATGCTCTGCATTGCTCACCTTGAAAATCTTGTTTCCCGCGAAGAATCTCTTTCCTTTTTTCTTTGTGTCCTTGGGTTTCTCTCGTACTACGAGGTGGTTCGAAATCGTGCTTTTTCTCGCAAATTCAGATTGGCTTAAAATCCCCATTCTCCTTCTGCACTGCTAACAATCAAATTCGTGCCAAGGCGCGAAGAATTTCATCAAGCCGCCTTCAGATCAGTGGCATCTGTGGAGATCAGTGGTAAGCAAGTATTTGATCCGCGTTCTTCCGCGTTAATCCGCGGTCAAAACGGGTTCGGTTGCGGCTTTGTTACTCTGCGGTCTCTGCGTTTTCTGCGGTTGACCTGGTTTTGATCTTCTCCGTGTCTCCGTGGTGGGTTTCGTTTTGGCTGTTGGTTTCCTTTGCGGCCTTCGCGCCCTTTGCGGTGAACCGGTTTTTTGGTTGTGGAACGCTGTGACAACTGTGGTTCGGCTTTTTGAAATGGTTCTGACGGTACAATGTGAACACCAACCCAAGCAGGAGGAATTCCGTGGCCACCACACAGACAGCAGTAATTTCGAAAAAGAAATCGCGACGGTACCGGAAGGTACTAGCCGTGCTTGTGCTTTTGGTGGTGGTGGTGGCTGGTTTGTTTTTCACGCGGCCGCTCCTGGTCACGGGGGCCGTGCAGCAAGGACGCATGTGGATTCGCGGGATTCATCGCCAAAATGTCCAGTTGGGATCGTATCGGATCCATTATTTGACCGCTGGAGAAGGCCGTCCGCTGGTCCTGGTTCACGGCCTGGGTGGAAGCGCTGAAAACTGGCTCACCATGATCCCGCAATTCACCGCTAAGGGATTTCGCATCTACGCGCTCGACCTGCTGGGCTATGGGCGTTCCGATAAGCCTGACGTCGATTATTCCATCTCCATGCAGAGCGATCTTCTCCTGCAATTTCTTGACAGCCAGGGCCTGCAACAACCTGACATTGCCGGATGGTCGATGGGCGGCTGGATTGCCGGAGAATTTGCAGTGGACCACCCACAGCGTGTCCGGCGGGTCATGCTCCTCGATAGCGCCGGCCTGAAATATGACGCCGTCAATGCACGTTTCTTGCGCCCCAAGACTGCGCAAGAGCTTGCGCAGATGATGGCGATTCTGACTCCGCATCCGCAGCCCATTCCAGCATTTTTTGCCAACGACATTTTGCGCGCCATGAAAGAAGAGGATTGGGTGGTTGGCCGCTCTCTGCACTCCATGCAAACCGGAAAAGACATTCTCGATGGCAAGCTCCAGGGCGTAAAAGCACCTGTATTGATTGTGTGGGGCAAACAGGATGTCTTGACTCCTCTTTCGATCGGCGAAGCAATGCACAAGGAAATGCCGCAATCAGTTTTATATGTCGTGGATGGATGCGGCCATCTTGCCCCTACAGAATGCCAGGACCGTATCATGCCCGAGATGCAAAAGTTCCTGACGGAATAAGACGGAATATCAAAGGGCGGAAATAGCATTGGAACTACAATTGCCGAGCCCCTCGCCTTTGCGCACTCACGCGGCGTTATCCATCGCGACCTCAAGCCCGCCAACATCATGGTTGGGCCATTCGGCCAAGGTGCTGATCATGGATTGGGGGCTGGCGAAGATTGCCATTGCCAATGATGGGCTGCGTCGCAGCGAACCATCGGTAGCTGTCACAGAGGAGAGTGGTTCTCCGCCGAAAGAACCATCTTCGCTGGAAGTCCCTCCTACAGCTCATGGGAAAGTTCTTGGAACGCCCGGTTACATGTCCCCTGAGCAGGCGCGTGGCGATTCGGATCAGATCGACGAACGCACTGATGTGTACGCCCTTGGCGCGATAAGACAGATGAGAGGCATATCCTCATGGAGGCTAACAAACAATGATGAACAAAGTCCTGCTGGGCATAATCCTGGGAGCCATATTGGGCATGTTCGACGGGCTCACCGCCTGGTTCACACCGGAAGTCAGGAGCCAACTCTTACAAATTGTGATCGGCTCTACATTCAAAGGAATCATCGCCGGTGTGTTGATAGGTGTGTTCGCCCGCAAAGTACATTCTCTGGCTAAAGGAATCTTTTTTGGCCTGGGCGTAGGTCTGCTCCTGGCCTTTGCCATTGCCCAAATGCAACATGCGCACTATTTCGAGATCATGCTCCCCGGTGGTATGGTCGGCTTGATCGTAGGCTTCGCCACGCAGAGATATGGAGCGATGCCTGTGAAACAGCGGGGTTAATTCAAATCCGGTTTTGCCTACCAACACAAATCAAGTTTACATTTATTGCGCTTGGACTTGGCTCAGAGTCAGACGGAGCAGCAGGCGGCAAATGGCGTGCCCTATAATATTTTTTGATCTATGCTGACAAGAGCATTCACAAGCTATTGATTTTAAAAGATCTTTCCCAATAACGACTCTTTCCCAAAGCTCCTGTATCTCTAAGATACGACCAGGGTTCTACTTGACATCTGTCTCAACATTCAAGAAACCGAGAGTGTTGAGGGCTGTGAAAACTTGAGGCCTTCGCAGCCACAAAATCGCCTCCAGTTCCAGAGCGATCCGCTCTCAAGTTATGCGGGTTGAGTCAACAATGGCTTCATCTGCAAAACACTTGCGAAAAGTCGCGCCTTTTTTTGTAACGATTTCAGGTCTTTCATCACAACGTAACTAGAGAATTTCCGATTGGGCGAACTCGACCGGATACAGTATTTGGGTTCCAACGATACTTTAGCAATCTCCAATTGGGTAGACTTATAATGCGACTGCAGATGACGTCCATTACCGAGCTATATTCAGCTCGGATTCACATCTTCGTCCCAGAGTTAGTCCTCTATGACCCCAAGTGAAACGACTCCCGCGAAGTGGAACGAACTCTTAGAACAGTGGTTTCATGTTCCTGGATATTCAGACGTCTATGTTCTGGGATGTTTTGCTAAGCATGTGACACTGTACGCACAGCAGGTCCGTGCGCTGAATCTGATCACTGGGTTAGCAGTCAGTGGGGCCATTTTTGAAGGCAGGGAAGTTGTGGTAATTGGAGGCGGGGCCGCTGGGCTGACTGCAGCGGTCGCGGCGGCTAAGCGAAAGGCTAAGGTTCTTCTGCTAGAAGAACAAGAGCAAGTAATGGAACTGCAACGGAATAATCGGCAGCGCTGGATTCATCCCCATATTTATTACTGGCCTGATATGGATCCTCACCGGAGCACTGCTGATCTCCCGTTGCTTTCTTGGAAGGCGGATTATGCTGCGAGCGTGACCAGAGAAATTGAAAAGGAGTGGGTCGTTCTCAAAGAGTTGTTTTGTATCGATGTAAGGCCAAATGTTCGTGACGTCACGATCTCCCCGGTTGACAATGGCAATGTAATTACGTGGTCTGATGAAACAGATACCAACGATCCTCGGCGGCGCTACAACGCAGTCATTATCCTCTCTGTCGGATTTGGATTGGAACCGCAGTCTACCCACCAAGACAGCTACTGGACGGAAGACGATATCGATGGAAACTTCAGGCGATCCGCAGAGGGCCAGCGGTGGCTTGTGTCAGGATTTGGCGACGGGGCACTTACGGATGTGATGCGGTTATGCATCAATCAGTTCCGTCATGCAGAGATCGTAGAGTGGTTTGAAGGGGTAGCAGGAATTAAAGAAATTAAGCAGCAACTGATGGAAATACATGCTCAAGAGAACCTGTCTGCCCAATCGCTTAGCCAAAAATTCGACAAACTTCCGCTGAACAACTTGGTAGCTGCTCTTAAACCCCGGCTGCGAAAGCATGGACCTCGTGTCTTTCTCGCTGGACAGACTCCTTTTGTTTACGGAGCTAGATCGTCGATCTTGAACCGGCTGGTGGTCAGGGTACTGGAACAGATCCCCAAGGTCATCACGATGTTAACCGGTCCTACAAAAATCGAGAACATCAAACCTGAGGGGAAGGGATTTCTCGTCCCACTGGGCGCAGAGTCCAGGTATTTTGATCGTGTGATCATTCGGCACGGACCAACCCCTGCCATTCTGGAACAGTCCTTCAATGCCATCTGGAAAGCCTGCGCCGACCTGAACTCAAGATGGACGAACCTTCAATGGCAAAAAGATATAACTCGCAAACCGTTCTGGCCCGACGACTTTTTCGGTCCTGAGACCGCCACTGCCGGAAGTCCAGTATCCGACGATGAAGTGACAGGCCCCCAAGGCATCATCGCTCCTACAATACTAGATCCTGCATTTCAAGAAACGGTTGCGAGGTATGGTGTGCAGGCATCAGCTTTGGAGGTGCGAAAAAAACTCAGGGATGATGGTGTCGCCACAGCGGAGTACATCATCAGTGGTCTTACTGTCGCTACTGGAGAACTGATCGGTATGCGCTTCTACTATGAATCTACTTTCGGGCAGGTCGGTCGGCCAATATTGGATGCATCTGCACAGAAGGCTGGTTTCATCTGGGAAGATGATTACGTGTCATCATCAACTGAAGACACTGTGAGTTTTGACGACGCAATGACGGCAATCAGAAACCAAGTGAGAAGAATGGCCGGCATCGTCCGCTTCCCTACCCCGCTGCGTCCCTCGGACCCACCCCTGACTTTCGCTCTGACTATCACGGTACTCAATGGCGATGCGCTTTCCGGTTGGGAATTTGAACAGCTTTATGAACCACGGAACCGAATCCATGTAAATGGGGAACCTCTCACACATGCCATGGAATACATGGCAAGAGTAGTTTGGTTTCCAGTAAGGACTCTAAAACTGGCCCTTATGCTGTCCGGCAGATCACCAGGTCCAGCTTTTCCAAGTGTTTTCATGGCTACCGATCGTGAGTCTATACCGAGTCAGGAAGTAGTGGCTCACAAGACGCTCCAGATGTATCCCCCTGACGGCTCTGCCTGGCAACTGCCAGGGATTAAGTGGCTGAGAGCGGCAGCTGATGTCTTGGTTCAAACTGGTCAATTTATCAATGTCACACCCCAGAGTTGGGAACTCTCAGTGCCAAATCCGGTGGTGGGCTCTTGCTACTCGTTAGATTGGAGACTTCCCAGCAGCAGTGCAAACAATCAGTTGGTAAGTATTGGGGATGAAACCTCTCTTTTCCGAAGGAAACTGCTAGGTCACCGCAAGCAGCGCATGAGCGGGAAATCCAATCTCCGGATTCAGACGCCTTTGAAAGAACTCTATAACAGGTTAGAACACAAATATCGGAAGGATCATAAGGAGCGCTTCGCCGTGTCCATGATGACCTATGACGATGTCGACCATCGGCTCAAGCTTGTGGACGGTGTTGTCAACAGGGGCGAACCTGATGACGATATGTGGAGTTTTTGGCTTCCTTTCGGGGCCGGCCTAGCAGGGGCTTGTTTTAAGCAGCAGGGCAATAATCCTTTGATCTATTTTGCGCCGGACCCAGAAGAAGTGCGGACGGAACCTGAAGTTTACTTCCCTTTTCCAAATCGTGAACGACACTCGGTTTTAATCGCGCTGCCTCTAACACATCCGGCATACTCCCGCGAAGTAGGAAGCTCCAGCTTCGAAAGCGCTCGAGCACGGCTGGCCGTAATAGACATTGCTTCCAATAGCGAAACTAGCAACCTGCTCAGTTTCAAAGGTCTAGCTGGCAACAACAATTTTCGGGAACTGGTTGAGTGGTGCGAAGATCTGGTTCAACGTTTGTGCGCCGTGTTGCGTGAAGAAAAGGCAAAATAATCTTGAAATAACAGCAGATCTTAAAGCTCGGAATAAAATTGAAACTCTTGCCTCTTGACATGAATCTTAAAATAAGTCTCCGGATCAAGAACGTCAAAAATGATGAAGCGCGTAACTCTCAGATTTGTTTCGGGTTTAAGCAAGCGTAATGGGAACGAATTGAATAAATGTTGCCTTGTGCCACCGTTTATGGTTAGCATAGAAGATTCTTGGGGGCTGTGGAGGGTTTGCCCTGGCAAGCACAGCGGCGCAAACACGCATCCGAGCATGTGACGGGCATGTAGCATCCCAAGTACGATGGAGAAAGGTTAAACTGATGAAAACGCCTCTTGGATGGATTAACTACTCAGGCGGAACTTATTCTGTCGAGATTTCTTCTACGCCGCCATCACGCAATTCGGGAACTGTCACTTCCGGCGATCGTAATCTACAGGATACATCGCAAAACGAGTCATCTGGGGGTAACCAACATACATCCACTGGAAGCGGCGAGTAACGCAGAGAAAATGCGAACACTCTTCGCTGACGAGGCGCGCCTAAGCGTCGGTAAACTCCACCTCGCTGGAACTGTTTTCCTCACGAAGTCCGTAGAAGATTTCTTGGGTCTTACTAACTAAACCCCATTCCGTTCAAAACTCTTTACAAACTCCACCAAGCTGCGCACGCCAATGCCGGAAGGGCCTTTGGCAATCCAGCTCCTGCTTTCATCCATCCAGGCCACGCCGGCGATATCCAGATGGATCCAGGGAGTTTCTTCTACGAATTCCTTCAGGAACATGGCGGCTGTGATGGCTCCTCCCCAACGTCCGCCGCTGTTGATGATGTCTGCGATGCTGGAGCGGATCATCTCCTGATATTCAGCATCGAGCGGTAAGCGCCAGAATTTTTCCCCGGAGCGCTCCAGCGCCTGGGAAAAATGCTGGAAGGCATTTTCGTCGTTAGCGAAGATACCTGCATTGACATTGCCTAAAGCCACTACGCACGCACCCGTCAAGGTCGCCGCATCGATCAGATGGGTACAGCCCAGGGTGCGTGCATAGTGCAAGCCATCGGCCAGCACCAGGCGTCCCTCGGCATCGGTGTTGATGATCTCGATCGCCTTACCCGACATGGCAATCTGGACATCGCCTGGCTTTTGCGCTTTGCCGCTGGGCATGTTCTCGGTAGCGCACACAACCGAGATGACCTTCACTTTGGGCTTGAGCAGCGCGATGGCTCGCATGGCTCCGATCATGGCCGCGCCTCCGGCCATGTCGTACTTCATCTTCTCCATGCCATCGGCGGGTTTGATGGAGATGCCGCCAGTGTCAAAGGTAATGCCCTTGCCGATCAGGCCAAGCACCGGCTTTTCAGGAGCGTCATGAGGTTCATAGCGCATCACGATCAATCTGGGCTCCTCGTCCGACCCTTGGGCCACGCTCCAGAATGCGCCCATCTTGAGTTCTTTGATCTTGTCCGGGCCCATGATCTCGCATTTCAAGCCAACCGCCTCGCACATCGCTTGGGCGCGGTCGGCGAGCATAGTAGGCGTAAGTCGATTGCTCGGCTCATTCACAAGTTCACGCGTAAAGTTTTGAGATTGTCCGACAACTCGCGCTTGATCAACCACTCGCTGATACTTTGCCTGATCCGGGCCGGAGGCAACAATCACAGCGATATCCTTCATGCGCAGGTCTTTGCGATCACTGCGATAGGTGTCCGGATCAAAATCAGCGACAAAAGCGCCTTCCACCAGGGAACGAATTGCATCTTCGGCGCCGGTGCTTAGATCGGGAACAGTGAAGGCACAGCTCTTGATCATCTTGGGCTTCAAGAACCGCACAGCCGTACCTGCGGCTTTACGCAATTCAACGTGGCTGAAATTCTTGGCTTTGCCGCCCCCGACAACGAGCAACCTTTTGGCTTTGAGCCCTTGCGGATGATGCAACATGACCGTATCAAACAACTTGCCGGTGATCTCACCTGAAGCTGTCAATTCCCCTACGGCCTTTTCCAAGGCCGGATCCTTGGTTGCCAGTCTTGGCTCATTCTTCTGCTTTTCTCCGTGGTCCAAAGCTACAGCGACCAGACATTCAGTTTCCGCTTCTGCCAGACTGCCAGCGATCAATCGTGTATCCATAATAAGTTCATGCGCTCCTGACGTTATAAGTTTGCTATGTAATTAGCTCTTTCTCGATCTCGCGATGGCTTCGCGGGCCTCGCGGTCTGCTGTACGGCGGCGCTCTGTTTCCCGTTTGTCCCAGCTCTGTTTTCCTTTGGCCAGGGCAATCTCGCATTTTATCTTGCCATTCTTAAAGTACATGCGTGTGGGGACGAGCGTATAGCCTTTCTGCTGGCTTTTTCCCACCAGTTTACGCAGTTGCTCTTTGTGGACCAACAACTTGCGTGTCCGCAACGGAGCGTGATTGGCATAGCTGCCATGCTCATAGGCGCCAATATGAGCATTGAGCAACCAAAGTTCGCCATCCTTTACCAGTGCGTATGCGTCTTTAAGATTGGCGCGACCGGCCCGTACTGACTTGACTTCGGAGCCGGTCAGCATCATTCCTGCTTCCATCTTATCTTCCAGAAAGTAATTATGGCTGGCCGCGCGGTTTACCGTAGCGTCACGCTCCCCAGTTGCAATCGGATCGCGCTTCACATTCTTCGGTTTGTTGGGCTCGGTTTGATGGACTGTCTGGCGGGCCATAACAACATCCTGCGACGAGTTTCATGTACTTACAAAATTTTTATGCTAGCACAGTGCAAAACTTCAGCTTAAGTCCGTTCTTCTGTTGAAGCGCGATGCAGCAACACGTTATGAGACGCAAAGATATGAAGTGTATAATTGACGTTTTCGACAGTCTATGGCCGCACTGTGACGGCGATGCATTTTTTTGCCTTCTAAGCCTGCGTCATGGCCATTTTGTGGCGGTAAGGAGCGTATGAGAGGTTTAACACGAACGCTCGTAGTTGTCGTTCTGTTCTCATCCATCATAACGGTTGGTGAGTCGGTCCGTTCTCTTTTCAACAAGGGTGTTAAGGCTGAGGCCCGCCAGGATTATGAGGCCGCCTACGAATTCTACAAAGAGGCCTACACCAAAGAACCCACGAACCTGAAATATCGCGTTCCCTACGAACGCACGCGCTTCCTGGCTGCCACTGTGAAGGTTCATAAAGGAGAGAAGCTGAGGGACCAAGGCAGGCTCCAGGAAGCGTTGGAACTCTTCCAGAAGGCCTTGGAAATTGATCCCAGCAACGAACTGGCCGCCCAGGAGATTCGGCGAACACAAAATCTCATGAAGGGCCAGCCTGCGGGTGAGAACAAGCCGGTTCCGCCTCCTGAAGATCCTTTGCGCAAGCGTCTTGCCGAAGCTGGCTCCGCGGTTGTGTTGAACGAGATGTCCAACACTCCGCTCGCAGCCTTGAAGATCAACAACCAGGAATCGAAAACCGTTTATGAGACGATCGGCAAGCTTGCCGGAATCAATGTCCTCTTTGATCCCGACTACCAGTCGCGCAAGCTGACCCTCGAACTCAATGGCGGCATTAATTTTCAGGAAGCGCTCGACATTGTGGCTCTGGAGTCACGCACGTTTTGGCGTCCGGTAACTCCCAATACGATTTTTGTGGCGGCTGATACTCCGACGAAACGCCGTGAGCTTGAGCAAAGCGTCATCAAGACTTTCTACCTCGGCAACGTTTCCACGCCTACGGATCTGCAGGATGTTGTCAACGCGATCCGCACTATCCTCGAGGTCCAGCGCATCCAGCAGATACCTTCACAAAACGCCATCGTTGTGCGCGGCACTCCCGACCAGATAGCTCTGGCCCAGAAGATGATCGACGATATCGATAAGGCCAAGCCTGAGGTGGTGGTTGATGTGATCGTCGCCCAGGTACGGCGAGACAAAGTACGCGACTTAGGCATCATCCCCCCGCAAAATGCCACTGTAGCTTTGCAAGGCAATAACGGGACGAATAACAATAACAACAATAACAACAATAATAATAACAACGGAACTGGGACAGGAACCGGAAACGCCAATTTGAACTTCAACACCTTGCAGCATTTGAGTTCCACGAACTATGCTGTCTCCATCGACCCTCTTTCGGCCCGTCTACTTTTCACCGATGACAACAGCCGGATCATCCAGAACCCACAGATTCGCGCAGGCGACGGAGTCAAGGCAAGCCTCAAGATTGGCGATCGCATTCCCGTAGCTACCGGTTCATTCGGAACGCCCCTGGGAGTAGGAACCGGCGTGGGCGTTGGGTTGGGCGTCAACACTCAGTTTCAATACTTGGAAGTGGGAGTCAACATTGACATTACTCCCAAGGTGCATCCTGGAAACGAAATCAGCATGAAGGTTGTGCTGGAAATTTCCAACGAATCGAGTACGGTCAGCATCGGCGGTATCACCCAACCGGTCATCAGCCAACGCAAGATCGAGCACGAAATTCGGTTGAGAGATGGTGAAATGAACCTGCTGGGCGGCATCCTTGAAGAGCAGGAGTTGAAAAGCATCGCCGGCACCCCCATTCTTGGGCAACTCCCTGTATTAGGCCGCCTGTTTTCCAAGGAGAAGAAAGAAAAGGTCAACAACGAGATTGTCTTCCTGCTTGTTCCCCACATAGTTCGCGGCCAGGAGCTTTCCGAGTTGAACCAGCGTTCCTTTGATGTGGGCACAGCCACCGGAATTGGTTTGCGGATGAATCCCAAGCCGGTACAGAAATCTGAAAATACCCCTGTGGAACAATCAGCCCCTGTAGCGGCGCAGCAGCCGGCGCAACCAATTCCCGGACAGGGCATGCCCATGCAACCCCAAGCCACGCAGCCTCAGCCTTCCGTTCAACCCCAGGCTTTAGGTGGGCAATCTCAATCGCAAGTTGCACCGCAACAGATCCCGCCCGCGCAGCAGTTTCCGCAAGCTGCGGTTCCGCAAACCAGCCCGGCGGCTCCTCCGGTTACCACTCAGCAGACTCCAGGTACGGATGCGAAGCCTGCCGCAACGCCGAATGGCCCGGTTACGCTCCAGCTTTCACCGGGAAGCCTCACGTCGTCGCAAGGAGGCATGTTTGCTGTGAACATCGTCTTGGCTGGTGCACAGGATGTGTTTTCAGTGCCCGTACAGATAAGCTACGATCCGCAGCTTCTCCAATTTGTAAACGTCTCGAACGGCGACTTCCTGTCCAGAGATAACCAGACCGTGGCTCTTGTCCATCGTGACGATCCTGCCACCGGTACTTTGACCATGAATGCCCAGCGGCCTCCGGGAATGGCCGGAGTCTCTGGGGATGGCACGGTCTTCAGGCTCACTTTCATGGCCAAGAATAAAGGGTCTGGAGTCATCGCTATTACGATTCCAGGAGCTCGCAACAGCCAGAATCAGCCGCTCCAGGCCATGGGTTCTCAGGCTGCCGTGACCGTGAATTGAGCCTGATGAAAGAGTAAAATTTGGAAGAAGGATAAAGACATGCAATATCGTAATCAACGCGGCATCACGCTATTGGAGATGGTGGTCGCCATTACGGTGTTGTTGATCTTGATGTCGGCGGCTGTTCCCGTGGCCCGCCTTAGCGCCAAGCGGCAAAAAGAAACTACGTTGCGCCGGGACCTGTGGGAAATGCGTTCAGCCATTGACCATTACAAGGAATTGGCAGACAGGAATGCTTTCCAGCAGAAGGTCGATAGTCAGGGCTACCCTCCCGATCTGGAAACTCTGGTCAAGGGCGTGGATGTTCAGGGAAAAAAGATACGCTTTCTGCGCAAGATCCCCATCGATCCAATGACCGGCAACACCGAGTGGGGGATGCGTTCCATGCAGGACGATCCAACCTCGGATTCCTGGGGCGGCCAAAATGTCTTTGATGTCTACACCAAGTCCGATGGCACCGGTCTTGATGGAACAAAGTATAAGGATTGGTAGTTATGAATTCCGGGCATCGTCGTAGAGAACGTGGTTTTACGCTGATCGAGATGGTCATCGTAATTTCGATCATCCTGATTCTGATGGGCATCGCTGTGCCGATATACAAGACCCATCTGCTTCACGCCCGTGAAGCGGTCTTGCGCGAAGACCTGTATACGATGCGTAACGCCATCGACCAGTACACCTTGGACAAGAACAAGGCTCCGCAGGATCTGAATGATCTGGTCACCGCCGGTTATATGACCAGGCTTCCTCAGGATCCGTTTACGCGCTCTTCCGATACCTGGCAACCTGCCCAGGAAGATGTATTGCTAAGCGCTGACCAGACTGCGCCAGGCATCAGCGACGTTCACAGCGGCTCCAACCAAGTCTCGACCGAAGGCACCGCCTACAGCGGCTGGTGATGTAGATCATTTCCTGGCCATAGAGCTACTATTAAATCTTCGGTCCCTGCCCCAGTAATACTTCTAATTTAGAACTATATTTCCTTTTGTATCAAAAACTTACGTATTATTTGGCGATATTTTATCCCTAGATTAATTTTCTTCTTGACCATTCACCCCCGCAACCCTTAAAACCTACTCAGGTAAGCTTTTTTGGATCGTCCTATGAGTCGGATCCTGCGACCCTATGGGATCGGCCCGGAAGCCATCCGGTTGAAGCCGGGCTTGGTTGATAAGGGTTACCACGCTGGCGGCTTCAAATCCCTCTGGCA